>JAPLXQ010000009.1 GCA_026395995.1 Candidatus Nomurabacteria bacterium
CCAATGTCAGAAGTATCAATTGTGCATTGAAGAAATATTTGCAATACTACAACTACGAACGATTACATTTAAGTTTAAATTTAAAAACGCCTAATCAAATTATATCAAAGTGATTCCAAGCTATTGGTTAGAATACGATTTATCTATCCATGATATATAAAAATATTTAGCAAATATTTTTATTTGACTTAAACTATTACTTATAGTATTCTGAATATAAATTTGTAAATTTAACAACTAAAAAAAATGACAACAAATATTTCAGTACTTCTAAATGAAGTGAAAAGAATTGAAGATATTGTTATCTTTGAAAACAAAGAGACAAACTTAATGTATTTCAGGCTTGAATTTCAAGACCAAATAATGACTTGCCCTGATGAAAAATCTGCTTTTTTAAGTATTAGTGTATATTCACAAGTGATTATTTGTAGGCTTCCACAATGGTCAAAAAATTCTTCAGAAGAAATAGCAACATCTAAAGAAAAATATCGCATTTTCTTACGAAAAGAACGTGAGTGGCTAATTAATCCTGAAATTAAAGAAGCACTTGATAGCTTCCCTGTACTAAGCAGGGAAAAAGATATTAAAAATGCAATCAATTTTACTCAAATAATTGAGATAAAGCATGACTATATCCATTTAGGTTGTCAAAGTGCTGGTGTTGAAAATCGTGTTTATGTTTTTAGTAATAAACACTGGATATCAGTTCCCTATAGTGACTTAGGAATATCTTACCCTGTTACTCATTTTGATAAAGCTAGACTTCATTACTTGAAGGGTGGTATACCATGCCTTATTTTGTTAAAAGAAAAGGCAATGAATCCATTATCTTTGTACTTTTTACCTTCAATAAAAGAAGGTGGAAAATATCTTGAAATTCCAAATGCAAAAGATTATCAAGAAAAATATCCTAATAGTAAGTGTGCTGTCTTTAGAAATATTTTTAGTAATTATATTGTGGTGGCTATTGGTTCAGGATTTAGTACAACACCAAAATATTTTGAACTTTACCGATTAAATTCAAATAATTATTTACCAAATGAAATTGATAATGAAGGAAATTTGATTGGTGATAATGTTAAGTTTGAAAATGAATATTTTACAGAAAATTATATTCTTGTAAAAGAAAAAAATAATTGGATACCACTTAGCAGTAAAGAAGGGCACAGTGAAAATTTGTTCTCTATTATTTCAACTCAGACATGGAGAGTAACACCTTTAGCTGTTGAATACTTTATTGGTAGTACAACTTCTATCGTTAGACCTGAAATTGAAAATGGAGAAATTACTGGAAGGATTCCAATGCCGGAAACAGTTAAACTTAGTATTGATTCTAGATTTCATTCACAGAAAAAAATTACAAAATAAATATCATTATTTAGTAAATGCACCGTATATTTAATATGGTGCATTTTTTTTATTTATCTATCCGGTGCCACTTCGTAATAATTTAGCAGAAATTTTGTAATTTCTAAAAATGGATCAGCCCAAGTCTGAGATGCATAAGCCACACCCTTTGGGTTAACGGCATATAAAAATATAATAAATTTTGGATTGTAAGCTGGGAAATATCCAAAAAATGAATGTGTATGTCTATCTTCATAATAACCACCCCCATTTTCTTTAGCCACTTGGGCAGTACCTGTCTTTACCGCAACAGTATAATGTTCAAATTTTGCTGCACCACTCTTGAGTGATTTATCCATCACTGTCACGAGCATACGGGTAATTTCTCTTGAAGTTTTTTCTGAGAATTTTACACGCTGCGTAGGATAAACCATTTCTTTTTCACTACCATCATTATATTTTATTTTACTGACCAAATGTGGTGTGACTAAATTTCCACCATTTCCGAGAGACGCTAGAGCTCTTACCATTTCAATAGGAGTCATAGCTATACCTTGACCAAAGGCAGCATTGGCATATTCTAATTCACGAGGACTATTTAAATTATTTACCAGACCACTTGTCTCATTTGGTAAATCAATTCCTGTTTTATCTTTTAGACCATAGGAGAGCATATAATTTCTCAAATTCTCTCTTCCTAAATGTTGATACACATAAACCATACCTGTATTGAGGGATTGATTTAAAACATCTTGCATACTTGTGCCTGGTCCACGTCCCTTTTTGTCGAAATTATTTATCTGTTTTTTCTCAATAATCACAAAACCCTTATCATCATATTTTGTATTTGCAGTCACCACACCCAAATCAAGCCCAGCAGACATCACTAAAGGTTTTATAACAGAGCCAAACTCATATACATTTTCAACCAAGGGGTTTGAAAAAGTTTTAACATTTTTTATTTTAGAAAAATCATTTGGGTCAAAACTTGGCTTTACATCGAGAGCATAAATAGAACCATCAGCTGGATTCATAATTATCCCACCGATAGAATCAATATTATATTTTTCTTTTACTTCCAAAAGTTTATTACTCAAAAATGCTTGGACTGATGGCTCAATGGTCGTAACCAGATCACCAGCTCGTTCTTTGCTACCAGTAAAAAGTGTTTCTTTTAAATTAGAGAAAACTTCAGCAAAAAAGTTTATATAAGGATTATCTTTATTTCTAGATAAAACATCATTGTATTGTCTTTCCAAACCATAACGTCCAGCCAGCTCATCACCCTTGAAACCTACCAAACCCAAGCTATGTGCAGCCATATCTCCCCCAGGGTAAAAACGCCATTTTTCTTTATAGATATTTACACCTTTCATATTAAAACTACTGATCTTATCGGCTTGTTCTTTTGTAAGATGAGTAGCTATTTCTTCATAAGGATCATTTTTTTTACTAGCCTTATTAAAAAAAGTATCATGATCAACGGTAATGACAGATGCGATATTTTTATAAGTATTTTCTATGTCTACAATATCTTTATTGGTTATTGCTAATTTAAAACCCGAAACTTGTACAGAACCAGAAACTAAAATATTATCTTTACGAGTAAAAGATATTGTACCCCTTTCAAAAATATCTGAAGATGGCGTAGAATATTGTCTATCTGCTCTCTGTGAATATGAAGACTGGTGAATTATTTGAACAAAAAAAAGCTTTAATATTAAAGCTCCAGCAAATAACAATATACAAAAAGAAAGTACTTTTATTCTACCTAAAAAACTATAATTCATTTTGCATTACACTAAGACTACCTAATGAATTTTCACGTTTTGCAAATGTTTTATTTATTTCTTTAAAACCCATACTATAAGCCATTTTCATATCTACTTTTCCAGATAAAGATAAATATTGTAATTCTAAATTATTTACTTCATTACCGAGAGTTCTAGCTTGGGCATCAATATTTTTACGAGCCACAATGTTCCAAACCATATTTCCCAACACTAAAACATAACACAAAGATAAGAAAATAATTATGTAAATAAAAGCTTTAAAAGTTCTATTTTCAATATTATTATTATTTATTATATTTGTATTAAGTTTTAAACTTTGTGTTGTCATATTTTTATATTTTTTCTATTACTCTTAATTTTGCACTTCTTGATCTAGGATTTTCTTTTATTTCTAAATCAGTTCCTGTGATTGGTTTTTTTGTAATTATTTTTACTATTCCTTCTTGTTCTTTTTCTTTAAAAAATCTTTTAACGATTCGATCTTCTAAGCTATGGAAGGATATTACGCTCATTCTACCTCCACCTTTCAAGACATCTACTCCTTTGGTCAATCCTTCGGTTAAAGCTCCTAATTCGTCATTTACGGCTATTCTGAGGGCTTGGAAAGTCTTTGTAGCACAATGTATTCTGCCTTTTTTATATAAATTAGGGACTGATTTCTTTATCACTTCCACTAACTCAAAAGTAGTTTTTATAGGGGCTACTCCCCTAGCCTCTACTATTCCTTTGGCTATGCGCCTTGAGAATTGTTCTTCACCATAACCGTAAATAATGTTTGCGAGATTTTCCTCACCCCAAGTATTTACGACATCTTCCGCTGTGACATCTTCTGGAGAAGGATTTTCTTTCATAGTCATGAGCAGTGGCTCATCTTTCATAAAAGAAAATCCTCGTCCGGAATTCTCTAATTGATCAGAACTTAGACCTAAGTCTAAAATTATTCCGTCAACTTTTTCTATACCTTCTTTTTCTAACACAGAGCTTATTTCTCTAAAATTAGTATTATGAAAACTGATATTTGCTTTTAATCCTTCAAATTTACTTTCAGCTTTTTTAAAAGCTCCTTTATCTTGATCTATTGCTATAATTGTAGCTTTTGGGAATTTTTGGCAAACTAGGGCACTGTGCCCTCCACCACCAAAAGTACCATCGACAACAATAGAATCTTTTGAAAGATTCAAATTATCAACTGTTTCATTTAAAAGAACTGTCTTGTGAACGCTATTCATTCTATTTTTCACTTCCTAATTTTTCTGCTAAAGCTCCGGCCATTTTTTCTCCATCTTGCTTGTAATTTGCCCAAGTAGCATCGTTCCAGATTTCGACTCTGTCTCCGACTCCGACTAATGCAACCTTACCCTTTAATCCAATTCTTTCTTTCAAAAAATCAGGAACTAAAATTCTTCCAATTGAATCTACTTCTACATCACTAGCACGTCCGAGCATAAAACGATTGAAATTTCTTTTATCAGCTTTCAAAAAAGAAAGTTCGTTGTCATTATCTGTCAAACGACTTGAAACTTTTGACCATTCTTTCATTGTGAAAACGAACAAACAATTATCAGGAGCAGGTGCAATTACAACATGCTTACCCATTTCTTTTCGGAATTTTGCTGGAAGTGAAACTCTATTTTTTTCATCTATTGTATGTATGTATTCTCCGATAAGCATATATTTTATAATTATTTAATTTCCCACTTCTTCCCACTTCATATACATTATAAACCACTTCTTCCCACAATGCTACAAGGTATATTGTCTATATCTGTGGATAACTCCGACACTTATAAAATAAGGTCGGAGTCCGACAGTTTTCGTCGGACTAAAAAATTATTTGCTTTTTTAAGCTTTTATTGTATACTGTAATTAAATAGAAAATTGTAAAAAAAAATTTAAAAATGGAAGCATCAAAAATAAAGATTTTAAGCCTAAAACCAGATGGGGGTATAAAAACACCATTCCTTAATTTAAGCTTTTACCTAACCGAAATGTTAGGCCAATCGATCGACAAAAAGGTAATTATGACCTGGAAAAATCCAGAACCAGAAGGTAATTTGTTTTATGTCAAAAATACAAGCCAATTCTTTGACAAGGAAACTGTACTTGATATTAATTACTTAGAAGGTGGTCAGAGAGTTTATGTCGGCAACAACCCACCTGCTCTTAAAGTAATAAGACTAACAACGAATGTTTTTACATTAAATGAATTAATTTATTTAATTACAGAAAACTTAAATGAGGATGAGGAAACAAAAATATCCTCAGAAAAAATCGCTTTTTGTTTTAACGCCAAAGAAAAAATAGTAGTTTTATTTGAAATCTAAAAAAGCCCCGCAAAAGCGGGGTTTTAATTTTTTCTTTTTATTCTTTAGGACGCATTATCGGGAAGAAAATAACTTCACGGAGATTTTTTTGTTCAGTAAATATTGCCATCAATCTATCGATACCCATACCGAATCCAGTCATTTGTGGCATACCGTATTCCATAGCAGTAATAAAATCTTCATCGAGATCCATCGCTTCACTATCCCCCGCACTTTTCATTTTTGCTTGAGCTTCTAGAAGTTCTCTTTGTTTTAATGGATCAACTAATTCAGAATATTGATTTGTAATTTCTGCACCACCGATAATTAGCTGTGCGACTTTTGCTGTACCATCAGTATTTTGATTTGCTAATGGTTTTAAATCTCCAGGATAATCATCTTTTTGTAAATCTTCTAAAGAGATATTTTGCATATCAATACCAGCATATTGTGTAAGTAAATCTGCAAATTTTGCTCTAGGCCAAACAGTATCAAAATTTACTTCAACTCCATTACCATCTTTATCATAAACAGTAAAAATACTTTTACCGATGACGTCTTTTGCTAAAGATTTAAGTAAGGTTTCAGTCCAAGTAATATTTTCTTCAAGTGTGTGATAAGCAGAATACCATTCCATCATTGTGAATTCTTGGATATGAGTCGGATCAGAGCCTTCATTTCTAAAGTTTTTACCTATTTCATAAACTGCAGGATAACCACCTACCATAAGCATTTTGTGTTCTATTTCGAGTGATATACGAAGTTTCATATCAATATCTAAATCATTGTGATGAGTTACAAAAGGTTCTGCCATTGCACCCCCTGCTTTGTTTTTCAATATTGGTGTTTCAATTTCTAAAAATCCTAAATCATCAAAAAACTTTCTAATTTCTTTGATAACTTTTGAACGCAAAATAAAACGGTCTGATACTTCTTTATCAGTTAAAATTTCTAAATATCTTTTTCTAAATCTTTCTTCTGTATCTTGTAGTCCTGCCCATTTTTCAGGAAGTGGAAGCAAAGATTTTGTCATCATTTGCCAATCTTTTACTTCGATACTTTTCTCACCTCTTTTTGTTATAAAAAATATTCCTTGGACTTCTATAAAATCTCCGATGTCTACGACTTCACCAAAAAGATTAAATTTTTCTTCATCGAGAGAATCTTTTTTAATCAAAGCTTGAAAAGATGTTGAGCCATCGTATAAAGTAGCGAAAACTATCGCACCTTGGCCACGAATAGACATTATTCTACCTGAAATCCATTTTTGTTCTCCTGATTTTTCTAAATCATCAAAAGACTCGAGTACTTGTGCTAGAGATAATTCTCTTTTAGATTCTGAAACGAAAGGATTAATACCCTTTTCTTTTAAGAGTTCTAATTTTTTTATTCTTGTATCGCGAATTTCTTCTAATGAAGACATATAATTAAATTTAATCGAAGCACCCCTCCTCATTCCTCCCCTTATCAAGGGGAGGAAGTTCCTTATTTAACTTCTACTATTTTATAGTTTACCATTCCTGCTGGAGTTTTGAAAGTAATAGTCTCACCTTTTTTCTTACCGAACAATGCTTCACCGAGTGGTGAATGATTAGACATTTTTCCTTTTGCCATATCTGCTTCTTCTGCACCGACAATAGTATAAGTCTTATTTTCTCCTGAATTTTCTTTTTGAACAGTCACAGTAGAACCAACACTAATAGTATCTCCACCAGTATTTGTAACAACTGTAGAATTTTTTAAAATAGCTTCAATTTTTACGATACGCTCTTCGAGCTTACCTTGATCTTCACGAGCCTGATGATATTCCGCATTTTCTGACAGATCACCTAGTGACTTTGCAAACTCTAATGCATCGATAATCTCCTTTCTTTTAGGGCCTTTTAGGGCTTCTACCTCGATTTCAAGTTCTTTTCTTTTTTCTTCTGTTATATAATCTCCTTTTTGCATAAAGTAATACTACCTTTTTTTTACCAAAAAATCAAGGTTTTCTTTTAATTTAAAGGTATTTCCATGGTTTAACATCCCCAAATAAGAAGCTCGAGTATTCTCATTACTATTATTCTTTAAATTTCTAACCATTCGTTTTTTAGTAGCATTTCTTAATACTCAATGTGTAGGAAAATGCCCCCATTCGAGGAAATCTACACCTGAATAGATAGTTTTAATAAAGACTTTGTCTGGATGTAGTTCCAGTCGCAAATTTTCTGAAAGAAAATTTGCGACTTCTTTAAGTATATCTTCCAAACACTCTTTATCTTCATTTAATATCACAAAATCATCAGCATATCGTATATAATATTTTACTTTCAATACATGTTTCATATATTGATCAAATTCGTTCATATAAATATTTACCAGAAGCTGGCTAGTTAAATTTCCCAAGTGGAAGTCCTTTTATCTCAGTCTTAGCGATAGCAGAAAGTGAGATATTTGTTTCAAAACTATCTATTATTTCACTCAGTAATTTTAGTGTGTCTTTATCTTCTACATTACTGACTTTTCTAATAAAACTTTCAAACCTATATATTGCTTTATGAGTTCCCTTACCTATCCGACAAGAATACGAGTCGTGAATAAATTTCTTATCAAAATACGGATACAGTATTCTATATATCGCATGATGTAAAAGTCTATCTCGTACTATAGCTTTATGTATATCTCTCGGTTTTGGGTCATTTATTTTAAAGGCTTCATAATTACTGTGTTTATATGTTTTATTTTTTAAATCATTATGTAAAGAATAAATATTATCCATCAAATTCACTCCAAACAAAATCACATCTTGTCTTTTTCTTTTTCCATTCAAAAATTCTCGCCATGATACAAATAAATTTTCCACCGATATGATATTATTAAAATTATGAAAAATTTTATCACCCCCCCCTCCCTCGCATTTTCTATCGAAAAAGCGAGCGTCATTCTGAGAACCAAGGAAAGCTTTGCTATTTGGTGTAATCAAATCATTCCTCATATGCCGAGAATTGGTAGATATACTACTGGAGCTAGAATTGAAAACCATTTTTTAGATTTACTTGAACTCATCTACAGTATATCAAAATTAAAAACAAAAAGGACCCAAGATTCAAAAGAATCAAAGGGTCCAAATTTTAATAAAATCATAAAGCTACAAAGTAGCGAGTGAGAGAAACACATAGCCTTCGTTCCACGTATAGTAATCGAAGACGTTCGCATAGCAGTACCACCCGTCATCGTCCCAGTACACGTTCACAGCAACAACCTTACCAGAAGCAAGTTTTACGTGACAAATATAGTATCTGTCTTTACGTAATTCATACTTCAAGATTTTCTTTCCGAGTTTCGGATTGATAATCAACAAGTAATGCATCGCCCAAAATGTATCTTCTTCCATTGGCACGGAAGTATTCGCATTTTGTATAGCAGTATCATTCATATTTTTTGGAAGTATATACTCTTTTGGAGTTACACCTCTGAAAACATCAACTACTATTGTTCTCGATTGAGCCGGAGCCCACATCCAATTTTTGAAATTATCTCCAAAATACTGAGGTACTAAATCTTTGTTTCTGTGTTGGAACACTTGTCCAACTACAAAACTTTCTCCAGTTTTTTTACCCAACACTTCTTCGATAAATTTCGCTTTTTGTGAATAGTCGGCTTTCAAGAAAGCTTCCATTGCATCAAAAAATTGCTCGTCTTTTTTCTGTACAGCACTATGAGCTTTCGCACTGTAGTCTTTTTGTAAGCCAGAAACTCTTTCTGGGTTTACGCCGATAATTTTTGTCATCAGTTATTTTGTATTTAATTTTTACAAAGAAAATCTGTCCTTGTGACAGGAGCCGATATAAGGAATCGGTTTCTTTACCTATTTAATAGTATACACCCTTTAACGTAAAAAGTCAAGGTATAAAATACCTTATTTTATAAGGTAAAACTATTCTTTAATACCTCCGCCCAGACAGACATCTCCATCGTAAAATACTATGGATTGTCCTGGGGCGACTAGGATTTCTTTTTCAAAAGAAACTATAGCTATACTGTTTTTAATATTAGATAATTTACAATTCAAAAACTCCCCATGATAGCGGACTTGAGCTTGGTAAATTTTACCTTCTTCTGGTATTTGTGAAATCCAATTCACAGAAATCAAAGGAAAGGAAAAGTGTTGTTGAGAAAAGCCTTGCGCAGCGCGACTGGCGCGAGCAGAGAAATTTCCTAGCAAGGAAATATTTGTGCTTTTTGAGGCAACACTTTTCTTTTCCGATACTATTAAAATATTATTTTTTATATCTTTTTCGACAACATAATAAGCACTGTCATTATTCCCCTTTTTAGTAATTGTAAAACCATGTCTTTCACCGAGTGTGTAAAAAACAGCTCCGTCATGGTAACCAATCTCTTCTCCTTTTTCATTTAATACCTTACCTTGTTCTGACTTTATATAATGTTTCAAAAATACTTTTATATCTACAGCACCGAGAAAACAAATTCCCTGACTATCTTTCTTCTCTGCTACTGGAAGCTTGAATTTCTTTGCTAATTTTCGAACCTCTGGTTTCGGTAAATGGCCCACAGGAAACATAACATGTTTAATCTGTTCAGGAGTTAAAGTCCAAAGAAAATAACTTTGATCTTTCATCGGATCATTACCTTTCAATAAAGAATTATTTTTATTTTGCGCATAATGTCCTGTTGCAACAAAGTCTGCGCCCATAGAAAGTGCTTTTTTTAGAAAGGCTCCGAATTTAACTTCACGATTACACATCACATCTGGATTTGGAGTTCGTCCTTTTTTATATTCAGAAATCATATAGTCTGCTACACCTTCTTTGTATTCTTTTTCAAAATCAAAAGTTAGGAATGGGATGTCTAAATGCGCCGCGACGCGCATAGCGTCGCGGCGCTCATCTTCCTCTGTACACACTAAAAAATCCGGGTGCCAAGTCTTTATAAAGACTCCTACCACGTCATAACCTTGATCCTTTAGTAATGCCGCTGTGACAGAGCTATCTACCCCTCCAGACATACCTACAAATACGGTTCGGCGTTTCTCACCGCGAGCTGTTTTATTCTTATTTTTATTAGTTTTTTTAACCACGATTATATATTACAAACTAAGTAGTTTTTTGTAAAGCTCAAAAGTTGCACGAGCATCTGATAATCCAGTGTGAACATTTTCATTTATTATTCCAAAATATTTACACATTTCACGAAGAGAAAAATGCTCAAAAGTTTCATCACCATGAAATTTCTCCCAAGCCATAGATATAGTATCGAGCTTGTGATAATGAAAAGTATTTTCTACTTTTGTTTTCAAAAAATTATATTCCAAAAAAGCAGAATCGAAAGAGACATTTTGTCCTACCATAATACAATTTTTTACCTTTTCAGAAAGTATTTTTAAGGCTTCAGGTAATGTATAAGCGAAAGCCCAATCTTCTTCATTATATTTATTTACTTTTAGTGCTATCTTATCAGCATTTTCTATATGCTCTGGTTTTATTTTCAATTCAAATTCTTCTATTATCTCCATATTTGGAGCGACAATTACACAACCAATCTGAATAATTTCATGACGCATAACATCAAGTCCTGTAGTTTCTATATCAATAAAAGCTAAATTATGTTTTCGCATATAATACAAATAAATTACTGAGTTAAATATTTTTTTATATTTGCTCTATGCTCAGCAAAAGTTTTTGCATAATGAATATTTCCATTTTTATCATGTAAATAAAATAAATACACAGAAGGAGTGGGATGAATTGCAGATTTTATAGTTTCTATTCCAGGATTTGAAATCGGATGATCTGGTAAGCCTTTATTTTTATAAGTCCACATATCTGCATCTACTTGAAGAGGTATACTTTTATTGATTCGATTCCATAAAATCCCCGCAATGACACTACGATCACTATCTCCTTTTGCTTCACCTTCTACAATAGACGCCATGGTGATAATTTGATTCAAAGTTTTTCCTGAAGAATTTATTTCTGATAATAATGGATTTATTTTCTTTAAAAAATTGTCATGCATCATTTTATAAACATATTCAGCTTTGGCACTAGGAAAGAAAAAATAAGTGTCTGGAAAAAGATAACCTTCTTTGTCTTTAGTTAAAGTAATAAAAATATTTTTATCAAAATTAACCAACTTTGGAGAAATAGTATTGATAATATCATTAATATTAAAACCTTCTGGAATTGTTATTTTTACTTCTTGTATTCCCCTATCCACTTTTACAATTCTACGAGCAACTTCAAAAACAGATATTTTTTCATTAAAAATATAGTCTCCTGGTAAAATTCTTTTTTCTCCGCCGTCTAAAATAGCCAAGGATTCAAAAACAGTACGAGATCTGATAACATTTTGATTTTTTAATTCTCGAGACAAGCTTCGAAGACTTGCACCTTGCTCTACTGTAATTATTTTACCAATTGGAAAATTTGAAGTTGGAGATATTAAAAAATGATAACCTAAAAATACTATTAAGATAACAGAAAAAACATAATAAGAAGAATAGTGTATTTTTGTTTTTTCTTCCACAATAATAGGTTCCATAGATTATATAGGTAAGTTTGATGGTGGAGAAGCTTGCTTTGACTCGACACGCTCCAAACCTGGAACTTTGAGGATTTGTCCTGGGAAATGCCATATTGTTGCCAACTCTTCTGTATTTAATACAAAAGTATTTGGTTGATTGTATTTTTTTACAAACATTGAAAAAGGAAATGGTAATTTCTTTTGACGAAGTGGCATATAAAAGAAAGCTCTTTCTCTATAAGCTTCTAAAAAAGCGTTCGTGAAATCTCTTCTAGTCTTGTCACTAATAAACAATCTATTACCTTGAAATATTTGGAAAAAAGTAGCCAAGCCTGAACCATTGGTACGAGCAAAACTATTTAAATGCGGTGCATCATATTGACGAAAAATTAGACGTAAGCTTTTTTTATTATTACCATCACTGACTTCTTTTTTAGCAACATAACAAAGACGAATACCTGTCTCAAAAGTAAGCTTTGTGACTTTTTGAGTAATGGCTGGAATAATATCTTTTTGCCATGGACTAGGAGTTATATTTTTTATCTTATTTTCATTTACATTAGTAAAATCCTTAGTCATTTTTGAAATTTCATTTTCAGCTTCTTTCATTAAATTATGCTCATCAAAATATGTACCAATAGTGTGGTATTTTTTATCACTTGCCCTAATCACTATTTGTAACCACATCTGCTCACCTTTTTGGATTGAACCAAAAAGCTCTATGATTGGTGAAAGTGGGTCGACTTTAAATTCTTCTTTTGGATCTTTATCAAGACCAAAATCTACATAGGTTTTAATAGGATAGACATCGGGCTTCGTCAATTTCCATTCACAACCCCAAAAATCCCATCCACTATCTCCTCCTACAGACGGTACAGCCAAAGTATAATCATCGACTTCTTTTATCTGAGCCTGAGGATACTGTGCATACATTTGAGTTTCGACTAAACTTTTTAAACGTGAAGGAATACGAACATAAAAATGAACCTGTCCATCAATAGAGACAATTTCCAAAGAAAACCATAGACGCACAGCGCCTTTCCAATATTGTGACCTTCTGTCTTTACCAGCTATTTGATACAAAGAATTAGTCAAAAAAAGCTCCATCGCTTTTGGAGACCTCAAAACATCTCTCGGAGGTATTACCTCAAGAACAATCCACTTAATTCCAGAAATCCATTCTGTTTTGACATAATGTTTCCAGACAGTCCAAGCAATATAGCCCAAAAGCATAGTCACCCCAATTGGTAAAATAAATAGAAAAATATTATAAAAAAAGTTCCCTAATATATTTGTCATTAATCTTATTGTAATATAAAAAAACCAAAAACGAAAGGTTTTTGGTTTTTTTATATTTAACTATAGTGATCTAATGATTTTGAGTAAATAAGCCTATTAGGACTGCTACGATGAGTAATCCGATAATAATCATAAGAACATGTATCATACCCTTATTATAATTATTTTTCATAGATTTAGACTGTTGTATAAAGACCATTTTTATTCTTTTTAAAGAATTTTGGATTTTGTAAGTTGACTAAGATAGTATTTTTTTTGAAATATCTTTCTTTCATTACTTTTTCTACTACGTCTTCTTTGGATAAAGGTCCATCTTTTTTCAAAATATCTTTGATGACTTCACGTGCGATACCTGTCTTGTATCCCCATTCAGCCAAAGCGTACATTCCACGTCCAACTAGTACAAATCTTGAGTCTTTAATAAGTTCATTGTGACAAGTAGCATAATGAGTCTTTTTTCCAAAAGTAGTAGTGATAGCATCGGCTACTTCTTTGAAATGCATTGGTTCACCATTTTTACGCATTACTAGAAAAGCATAATCTTTTACTCCACGAGTACGTACATTTGGAGATGAAGCACGTCCCCATTCACCTAGAGGATTCTTTCCGACTTTCTTTGACATTGAAAGCCAACGACGGGCAACCTCTTCATTTCTGTATTTTTCTGAAACATCTTTTAGATTATCTAAAAACATTTTTATCATTTCAGTTTCAGGAATGAGGTCTTGATCATTCATACCAGAAAAAAGTTTTTTCAAAGAATCATGAACTTTGTCTACTACTTCATCATCAATACTCCAGCGAACATGAAAATGATCATCTTCACGGTGCTTTTTGAAAGCATCACCAAGTACTAAATAAAAATGTATATGATTTTGAGTTGATTTGTCTTTTGAGATACTAGGAAGCAAATCATGTTCAGCAACAATAGAACCAAAAGAACTCATTATTTGTTTTAATTCATCAAAAACTCCTTGTTCAGATTTAAAACCTTCTCCTTTTTTAATAGACATAATGGCTGCATCTTCTATCTGACGAACTCTTTCACGAGTTATGCCATATTTTTTTCCGATTTCTTCAAGAGTTTTTTTCTCAGCATCAGTAGTCAAACCAAAACGATTCATGATGACATCGCTAGCTCTGTCTTGAAGATGTGATGTTATTTTTTTTGTAACTTGTTTTGGTTTAAATGATATTGTTGCCATATTTTTTTCTTTTCTCATTATTTAGAGAAAAAATTATTTTTTAAAAATTAATAATAAATTGTTTATATACTTATTATACACACCTTTGACTCAAAGTCAAAGGTATTACACAAAACATAGACTAAGCTTTACGAACAGCTTTAATTCTATCCATTTCAGTCAAAAACTTCTTACGTAAACGAACACTTTTTGGAGTGATTTCTAAATATTCATCACCACTCATTATTTCCAATCCACGTTCAATACTAAGGGTAAATGGAGGACGAACAACGATTGCTTCATCAGTTCCTGATGCACGCATGTTTGTAAGTTGTTTTCCTTTTGTAGGGTTTACAGCCATATCCTCACCTTTGAGAACATTACCGACTACCATACCTTCATACACCTCTGTACCGTGATCTATATACATAATACCACGTTCTTGTAAATTTGCAAGTGAGAAAGCTACAGCCTTTCCAGCGACCATAGATGTCATAGAACCATATTCTCTTTTCTTTACTTCTCCAGCATATGATTTAAAACCAATAACCAATGAAGACATTATTCCCTCACCTTTTGTATCGATAATAAATTCTCCACGGTAACCCAAAAGTCCACGAGTAGGTATTTCAAAAGCAATTCTTTGAATACGTCCCTTGGAAGTCATATCTTTCATGACTCCACGGCGCTTACCAATTTTCTCGATAACACTTCCAGAAAATTCTTCTGGCACATCAATAACCAATTCTTCATATGGTTCTGTCTTTTGACCATTTTCTTCTTTAATAATTACTTCTGGTTGAGAAACCTGTAATTCAAAACCTTCACGGCGCATATTTTCTAACAAAACAGCTACATGTAATTCTCCACGTCCATAAACTTTAAAGAAAGATGGGCCAGAATTTGTAGTACCTTGGTCTGGAGAAAAATCTACCTTGAGTCCGACGTTGATTTCGAGTTCTTTTTCAAGACGTTCTTTGATTTGACGAGATGTAACAAATTTTCCTTCTTTACCTGCAAATGGAGAATCATTTACTAAAAAGTTCAAAGAGATTGTAGGTTCATCGATTGCAATTGTCGGAAGTTCTTGAGTATTTGCATCAAGACAAATAGTCTCTCCAATATAAATATCTGGAATACCTGAAAGCATGACAATATCGCCAGAATTGGCTTCTTGAATTTCTTTTCGAGCAATACCTTCAAAAGAAAAAAGTTTTGTAATTTTTCCTGTACGAGTACCGTGTACACCTTTGACAGTGACAGTACCTCCTGAAGTTATTTTTCCTCCATAGACACGAGCGATAGCCATACGTCCTAAGAAATTGTCATAGCCCAAATTGAATACTTGAGCCAATGCTGGTTCAGCATCATGACCGGAAGCTTGTGGGACACTTGCTAAAATTAAATCTAAAAGTGGTGAAAGATCAGCAGCACGACTTCCTAAATCCATAGTCGCCCAACCTTCACGCCCAACTGCATAAATAGTCTTGAAATCTGCCTGTTCATCTGTCGCACCAAGCTCAAAGAAAAGCTCAAGAACTTCTTCATGCACACGGTGAGCGTCGGCTGCTGGCTTGTCGATTTTATTTATTACTACTATTGGTTTTAAACCAAGCTCTAAAGACTTTTTCAATACGAAACGAGTTTGTGGCATAGGTCCTTCGACAGCATCTACAAGGAGTAAAACAGAGTCGATAGCACGAAGAACACGCTCGACTTCGGATCCGAAGTCAGCGTGGCCTGGTGTGTCCACAATGTTGATCTTTGTATTTTTGTAATAGATAGAAGTATTTTTTGAGTAGATAGTAATACCACGCTCTTTTTCAATATCGTTTGAGTCCATTGATATTCCTTCTGTTTGTAATCCACCATTTTGCTTCATCAAAGCATCGGTCAGAGTTGTCTTTCCGTGGTCGACGTGTGCGATGATTGCGATGTTTCGTATTTCCATAATTGATTTAAAATTAACTAATAAATAATAATTGTATAAACAAAAAAAGCCGACGGGCTAATGTCATAATAATAACACACAAACATTTTAAATGCAAAGAAAAAAGAGTAACCATTTGGCTACTCTTTTATTTTGACTTCTGAAGAAGATTTAACTATGCTACCTGCTTTTCAAACAAATGATTTATTATTTGTTCTTTGATTATCTCACTTTTTTCTTTTCCAATAATATCTTTTATACTTTGTGTTTGTGTACACATAATTCTAGTATCATTTTCTGAAACACGATTTTCCTCAAACAAAGATACAAAAGATAAATAATTATCGTACGGATCTTCAATAAAAAAAGGAGACAAACGCTGCTCTTCAATATGAATACCAAACATATAATTAAAGTAATTTTCTTCCTCACAATAGATGAAGTCATTAAAATAATCATCTTCATGTTCAAGAATAAGATTATTTTTATTCTCATTTTCTTCAGTTCTAGAATATTTTTGCATAATATTAAATTTTAAGTTAAAAATTAAAGTAAATTTCGGGACTTTTTAACCAAGAACAAGGCTAATCTGACTTGTGTACAGTATAGCATACTATATACCTATTTGTCAATAGATATAAAACCTTATAAAATAAAGGTAAAAACTAGAAAAGCTTTACAATATCATGATAGGTCACCACGAGCATGAGGAGCATTAGGAGGCCGAAGCCGATGAGGTTGGCATAATTTGCAAACTTTGGATTGATACGTGAACCTTTGATTTTTTCTACGAGAAGGAAAAGAAGTCTTCCACCATCGAGAGCTGGAAATGGAAAGAGATTGATGACGGCAAGATTCACAGAGATCATTGCAGCGAAAGAGATAAGATATGCGAAACCAAAACCTTTGTATGCATCCCCTACTGCGCCGACGAGCCCGACAGGACCAGAGACATCAGAGAAATTCGCCTTACCGACGACGCTATTTTTTATAAGACTGAGTAATCCTACGACAGTATCTTTTGTGACCGTACAATCAAATTTCAAACCTTCCCAAATAGCAGAGAAGAAAGGCAATTTCAAAATGCCGATAGTATCCATTGCTATACCGATAGTAGCATTTGTATTTCCTTTACTTATTGTCGGAGTTACTTTTATAGAACTAAAAGTATTATTTTTTCCACGAAGATAGTCGACTTCAATTTCATTTGTCGGATGTGTTTGTATAAAAGTTCGTACACTGTCTGGATTTACAGCTGAAAGTTCATCTGTACCACTAGCAAGAGAAACTATTTTATCACCCGATTTCAATCCAGCAATTTCGGCTGGAGATTTTGGTGAGATACCGACGATCATCAAATGAACATCGGTCAATTTTTGTTCTGAAGAAATACCACTAGTCGAAGTAGGAAGTCCGGACATAAAACCGACAGAAAAAAGAACCCAAGCTAAAACAAAATTCATAAATATTCCAGCAAAGAGCACAATAGCTTGCTGCCAACGTGGCTTGTTTACCATGCTTCTATTTGCATCTACGCCATTCGTATTCTCCTCGTCTGGATTTTCTCCATAGATTTTTACGAAACCACCGATAGGTAAAGCATTGAAGCTATAGACTGTTTCCCCTTTTTTAAAACTCGTGATCTTTGGTGGAAAGCCGAAACCGAATTCATCTACACGAATTCCAAACTTTTTCGCAGAGAAAAAATGCCCCCATTCATGAGCGAGAACTAAAACAAGTAAAATTATTATAAAGATAAGTATGTTCATATTTTCACCCCTCCGTTCTGATTAAAATCAGAACACCTCCCCTTCGCAAGGGCAGGAAAAACTACCCCAGAACTTCTTTTTGTTTCTTTTCAAAAGTCGCCTCGAGAGAATTATTTGCTTCATCAATTATTTTTTGTAAATCATCCTTTGCACGAAACCTCTCATCTTCTGTCATCTTGCCGTCTTTTTCTAAAGCCTGTATTTCATCCCAAATTCTTTCGCGTTCTTTACGAACAGTGATGCGAGAATTTTCTAATCTTTCTTTTAAAACTTTTACTAAATTTTGACGAGTCTCGGTAGTGAGCTGAGGGAAAATAACTCGAAGACCCATATCATCAGATGCGACAGAAAGTCCGAGATTTGCAGTTGTGATTGCTTTTTCAATTGCTTTGATTTGTCCTTTATCCCAAGGAGCTACGCGAAGAGTTTTCACATCTTCAATACTCACAGATGCAACGTTCTTAATCGGCTGATATGCACCATAAACTTCGACAGCCACACCGTCGAGTACGAGCGGTGAAGCACGTCCGGTGTTTAACTGTGTGTATTCCTTTGAAAGGAATTCTTCGACTTTTTTCAAGTCATTCTTAAAATTTGAAAAATTGTATTGCATATAAATGTATTATATATCTTCGTTCTATTTAAAGCAAAATTGCTATAGATTCCATAAGCATTTTGGTGCTTGAACCTGGTTGACGGAGGTATTCACGAACACTGAAAATTTGCTCTATTACTTTCTCCCTCTCCTTACTAAGGAGAGGGTCGGGGTGAGGTTCTTTTGTATTTGAAATTATTACTTCTAAAGCTGAAAGGAATTTCAAAGCTTTGGCTCGTGGTGAGTCAGTGTTTACTCCCTCTCCTTTCAGGAGAGGGTCGGGGTGAGGTTCTTCCTCTTCATCCTTCCCTTTCACTAATTCTTTAATATATTCGAGACGGGCAGACAAATTCATCTTGATGAATTTGTCTGCTTCTTTTATTTCATCCCCTGTTTCAGATTTCAGAGAAATAAAATAAGTTCTAGAAAGAATAGTCGGTAAAAAAACTTCTTTATCTGGAGTTATTAAAAAGAAATGTGTATTTATTTTTGGTTCTTCAAAAATCTTGAGTAAAGTATTTTGTGCATTATGTAAAAAATTATTTGCAGAAACAATGAAAATTCTTTTTGTATTTAAATCATTGGAAAAACTTTTTTGATTAGCTGAAGATTTAAAATTCTCAGCATCTTCCATTTTAAAAGTATCGACAGATATATTATAAAAATCAGGATTAGCAATAGTCCCTACATTTATCTCTTCTAAAAAAGAAAAAAGTAGAGGTAAGATATCATTCTTATTCCCTTCTATTAAATACGCATGATGTAAGTTTTCTTTATTTAAATACTTTTTTAACATAGTTCTGAGCTAGGCAAGACCTAACGATTATCGTTAGGTCTTGCCTAGCGTTTATTTCTTGCTCAACACTGTTTTCTTGTAGACATCGAGGTGATCAAGGGCAATACCTGTACCTTTTGCGACACAATATAGCGCATCTTCAGCGAGAGTCGCTTTTACCCCTGTCTTTCTATACACCAAATCAGGTAAATTGCGAAGCATAGAAGAACCTCCAGTCATAATAATACCGTGGTCAATAATATCTGAGGCCAACTCTGGTGGAGTTTCCTGTAAGACATCTTTGATGGCTTTGATAATTTGTTTCAATTCTCCATCGATAGCTTTGACGATTTCGTTTGTACCGACTTGAGCAGAGCGTGGTAATCCTTGGATAAAGTCTCGTCCTTTAATAGTGACACGCAGTTCTTCTTCGAGATTTATTGCTGCTCCGATTTTTATTTTTACTTCTTCGGCTGTTCTATCTCCAATAGCAAGATTAAAAGTTTTCTTTATATAGTCGGCGATAGCTTGGTCGATTTTATTTCCAGCACATTTTACAGAAGTCGAAGCCACAATTCCTCCAAGAGAAATCACTGCGACATCTGTCGTACCTCCTCCGATATCTACAACCATATGACCTTTTGATTCATAAATTGGAATTCCGGCACCGATAGCAGCAAGAATCGGCTCTTTCACCACGTAGGCATTTTTTGCTCCAGCTTTGATAGCAGCTTCGACGACAGCACGACGTTCGGTACTAGTGACTCCAGCAGGGACAGAGACCATCACATCTGGTTTAAATAAATTAAATTTCCCCATTGCTTTATTTATGAAATATCGAAGCATAGCTTCAGTCACTCTATAGTCTGCGATGACACCATCTTTCATTGGACGATAAGCAATAATAGAATCTGGAGTTTTACCGATCATATCTTTAGCATCAAAACCAATAGCTAGAATTTTATTGTCTTGTTCAGAAACAGCTACGACAGAAGGCTCGTTTAAAACAATCCCTTTACCAGGCACAAATACCAAAGTATTGGCTGTACCCAAATCAATTCCTAATTTTTTTGAAAATATTCCCATGGATAAAATATAGCACAGTATATGTTAAACTAACAATATGAAAATAGTTACCGTAATTCCATTAACAAAAGGGATCTTTAAGGAAGATTTGACTTACTTTACAGCCAAGCCAGTACCTGATGGTAGTGTTGTCTCTATCCCGGTCCGAAATAAGACAATTCTTGGTATTGCTGTATCTTCAGAAGATGTTAGCCACACAAAATCAGACATAAAAAATATGTCTTTCAATATTAGAAAAATTACTGAAGTAAAAGAACATTCTATTTTTTCAAATGAATTTTTATTTACTGGTATTGAGATTAGTAAATATTTTGGATCACAAAAAGGCAGAACTCTTACAAGCTTATTGCCAGCTTCTTTTCGAGAAAATTATGATGAGATTGTAAAATACAAAAAAGAACCTCACTCCGACCCTCTCCTTATAAAGGAGAGGGAGAAAAAACTCAAACCCGAAAAATTACTTTTTCAATCTCCATTAGAAGACCGAATGATATTTTATAAAACACTGATTCGAGGAAGCTTTGCAGAAAAAAAATCTGTCTTTATTGTACTACCGACTGAAAGTGATATAGATGATTTTAAGACGACACTAGGTCATGGTATAGAAAATTTTACCTTTAGTATTCATGGAGGTATGACAGCAAAAAGACAAGTGGATCAATTTAAAAAAATTACTACGACAGATCATCCTATATTAATCTTTAGTACAACGCAGTTTTTATCTATACCACGAAATGATATAGGCACTATAGTAATAGAACACGAAAGTTCCAATTCTTATAAAATGTTCAACAGGCCATTTTTAGATCTTAGGGTTTTTGTAGAACTATTTGCTGAGAAAATTGGAGCAAAATTAATCCTTGCTGATATCTTGCTTCGTTTTGAAACAATCAATAGAAAAGAAAAATTGGCTGAAGTTCGTCCCCTTTCATTTCGTTTTAATTTTGAAGGTAATATAGAAATAAAAAATCCAAACCCCACCCCCTCGCCTGATAAGCACTCCCCCTTGGCAGGGGGAGAAAAAAGTGGATTCAAACTTTTTTCAAAAGAAAATTTAGAAGAAATAAGAAAAACTATAGAGAATAAAAAAAATGTCTTTGTTTTTTCTTTACGTAAAGGTTTAGCTACGATGACCGTCTGTCGAGATTGTACTACGACTATCATGTGTGATGAGTGTTCTTCTCCAGTCGTCTTGTATCTATCTGCTGATGGTAAGAAAAGAATGTTTGTCTGTAATCGTTGCGGTATACAAAAAGACCCACTCATGAAGTGCCCACATTGTGATAGCTGGAATTTGACCCCCTTAGGTATCGGTACCGACACAGTCGAAGAAGAATTAAAAAAACAATTACCAAAAGTTAAAATATTTAAATTAGATAAAGAATCTGCAAAAACAGAAAAAGGTGCAGAAAAAATAATTACCGATTTTGAAAATGAAAAAGGTGCCATTCTGATAGGTACCGAAATGGCCTTTTTCTATATAAAAGAAAAAGTAGATCTTTCTATTGTCGCTTCTTTTGATTCACTTTGGAGTATACCGAACTTCAAAATGAGTGAAAAAATTATTCACATAATTTTTTCACTCATTTCTATTACTAAAAATACTATCTTAATCCAAACAAAAAATGAAAAAGATTCCGCTCTCACTGCTATCAAAAATGACAACCTTTTAAACTTTGTCCGAGAAGAATTACAAGACAGAAAAAATCTAGAATATCCACCATTTAAACGCTTTATAAAAATTACTCATTTAGGAAACAAAGAAGACACCATTGTTACTAAAAAATACTTAGCAGAACTTTTTGCCGATTATGATGTAAAAATCTTCAGCGCCTTTGTCTCAAAAGTCAAAGGTCAATACGTCACTAATGCATTACTCAAACTCGATTTACAAAAATGGTCACTACCTCAAATAAACTCTAATTCACAAATAGACGAACATCTCCATAAAAAACTCTCTTCCCTACCGCCAGATTTCTCTATAAATGTAGACCCAGAAGATTTGTTATAATATACTTGACTTTTAAACTTATATATAGTATTTTATAGTCAGAAATAAAGCGTTACTAAAAAACAAAATAAAGACAAATGGAAACTAATGTGTTAAACATTGAGGACTTTGATAAAATCAAAGAAGCTTCAAAACAAAAATCTGCCAGAATATCAGCTTGGCAAAGTTATTATGAAAAACAAAAAATTATCACTGTAATCAGTAATAATGAAAAAGACCGGGAGTTGTTTAAAAATCTTTCTGAAAAAGTAGGAACAAATGAAAATAAAATTGCATTTATTGTCTTATTTCCTGTATCTTTTTTTCATCTCAATGACTTTAAGAGTAAAATAGAAAATGCAACTGCAAAATTTTATTTCTTAAAAAATGGAACCGTTATTGGAGACGAAAAAATAGCACTTAAAATCATTAACTTTGGAAGAGCATACAAAGAAATTGCTCAAAGAGTGACAGGGGTATATGTCAGTAATATTATTCCTGAAGTAAATGAAAAAGATTTACTTAGTGAAGAAGACGAGCAAAAGCTTACAGAAAAACTTGCTAAATTTGATGAAACACTGAATTTATGGATGGAGAAATTCAGAAAACTTCCAGCAGTTAACTCTGTAACTTTATATGATATGGAAAGTACTGACAGACTTGTTACCATCGAAATAAAAATAAACTTCCCTGACAAAGAATCCGCTGACTGGTATTGCTTAAATATTGGAGGTAAAATAGACCATCCTAATTGGGATTATGCAGGAGAGCCATCTACGCTATACGAAGAATGGTCAAAAGGTTCAAAAGTTAGTACATGGAAAGAACTTTATGACTCCTTAGTAGAGCTTTCAAATTTATACGTGAATGTACCACAACCACAATAGTACAATCCCCGAACCAATCGGGGATTTTTTATTTGCATTTATTATATTTACCCCACAGGATTATTACCCCACAGGATTATCCTATGTAGTTTGTATATCATTGTGATATACTCAATTTATGGGATATAGAAAACAAGATTTTGAAATTCATGAATATTACCACTTATATAACCGTGGTACAGAAAAACGTCGTATCTTTTTAGATAAAAAAGATTATGAACATTTTTTGTATTTAATGTATGTTTGTAATTCTACTCGAAGTATAAAAACTAGAGATTTAGGAGATTTTTTTGATAGAGAAGAAACTATTGTTAATATTGGATCATATTGTTTAATGCCAAACCACTTTCATATTTTAGTAAAAGAAAAGGTAGAAAATGGTATTTCATTATTTATGCGTAAATTATTAACAGCATATGTAATGTATTTTAATCTTAAATATAAACGAACAGGAAGACTTTTTGAAAATACTTTCAAATCTTCACATGTCAGTAATGATCGTTATTTAAAGTATTTATACACTTATATACATCTTAATCCAGCAAAATTAATTGATAAGGGTTGGAAGGAGAAACGTACAAAAAAAGTTTCTGAACTATTAGAATTTGTTTTTGATTATAAGTATTCAAGTTTACTAGAATATGATAAGTCTGTTTTAGAGGTAAAAAGAAAAATTATTAATATAGAAGTTTTTCCTAAATATTTTGATAAAATTGAAGATCATAAAAATGAATTATTTGATTGGTTAACATTAAACAAATACCCCACAGGATAATCCTGTGGGGTATGACCCAGAAGATTTGTTATAAAAATAAAACACCGTACTTGTTATTAGGTACGGTGTTGTTCTATTTTCAGAACGGCAATTTATTATTATGATTTGATATTTGGATAGCTATCCAAATATCTATAGGACAATCGTAATTAGAAAAAGAATTTAAATACGATTCGTACAATTTTGGAGAACGACTATTTATCGCTTTCGTCTTTTTGTATTCTGGAGTTTTATTCTCCCAAGATTCCTTTCTAATACCGATATCCATAAGCATTTCCCGCAATTCATATTGTTTTTCGTTCAACATTTGAGAAACTTCAAAAAGTTTTTGAAAATCTACCTCATCTTTTGCTGCCCATTTTTTAAGTGGCTCATCAAAACCATAACCTGCAATTTCAAATAGTTCAATCAAAAATTGAGGATTTTCATTTTCCTTCCCTAAAAATTTTTCAATATCTTTTCTTTTTTTGTCTGAGTCATCTTTACAAAATAGATAACCACGGCAGAAGTAAAAAATATCTATCTCTGAAGGACCACTTTCATGTGTATGGTGTTGCCAATACATGTTTTTAACATGCCAGAATTTTTTAGCCAAAGAAATGCTCTTTTCTTTTAATTCAGAAAGTATGTCAAACATATCCTTAGCTTCTCCATGCATTGAATCAATAGAAAGAGAAAGTGACTTCATGATGATCATTAAATGATTCTCTAAATTCCCATTTGAATGAAAAGTAAAGTCTGGATTTTGTTCAATGAATGTAGTAATCGAATCAAGCACCTGAGATATATCCGATTTTTTTAAATTATCGAAGTGAATTTTATTTTCGATATACTTAGTCATTACCGATGGGTACCAACCGCTTTTTTGGCAAAGTCCCCATAATTCTTCATCATTTTTTGTATTTCTATTATCGAATTCTTTATTACACATTTCTACAAGGTAGAGGAAAGATTGTTTTACTTTTTTCTGATTTTCACTGGAAATTTTTCCTTCTCTTATAAAAGTTATAAAACTTCCCAGAAATTCAAAAGTTAATCTATTATTTGCATTTAACAAAAACTCACAAAATCTTTCAAAAATATGTTGATAGAAAACCTCGTAAGTTCCTTTTTCAACTGATTTAAAGAAAACTCTAAGAACAAAGAGGTATTCATCGGAAATAAGTACTTCCGGACTTTTTTCGAGACCTTTTTGATAACGAAATTCGCTCATAAACAAATCAAAAGTACTTGGATTAATTATGATAATTTCAGAAGTAAATAAAATTAATTTATCTGTCTCTGATAGATTATCATATTCTTTTACCACGCACCTAGACAATTCATTGTGAATTAATCCAAATTGTTCATCAGAAAAATTTTTCTTTGGTTCTTTGAATTCTTCCCAAGAAAGAATTTTAATCAATGATTCTTTACTATTTTTAATATTTTCAAGCAAGTTAGAAACCATTCTATCGGAAAATAAAGTGAATTGTGACATATGTATATAATTTTTAAGGTTTTTTAAAAGATTATAACTTTAAAGAAGTTCTGTCAACCAATATTCGTCATAATTATATAAGGCACATAAAACCACTTGCTATAAATAAAAAATATGTTAAGCTATACACTATATGGCTAAACCAATTATAGAAGTTAAAAAGAACCCGAACGAGAACAATGCAAGTGTTCTACGTCGTTTTACTCGCAAGATTCAAGAATCTGGCATTATTTATAAAGTTAAAAATAATCGTTATAATGAAAGAGAAGAATCTAAAGTCAAAACCAAAGCCGCTGCTCTAAAAAGAATAAATAAAAGAAAGACAAATGAAAAACTCCGAAAGCTTGGTAAACTCGTAGTAAAGACTCGCGGAAGATAAATTATGATAAAAGATATAGAAGAGAAATTTTCTTTATTAAATCTCACAAAAGGTAAGCTTCCAAGCTTGCCTTTTGCTATGATGAAAGAATACGTTTTAGGGAAAAGTTATTCCCTTTCTTTAGTCTTTATTTCTGAAAAAAAATCTCAAGAATTAAATAAAACTTATCGACAAAAAAATAAACCAGCCAATATTCTTTCTTTTCCTTATGATAAAAAAACTGGAGAAATTTTTATTTGCATAGCCACAGCAAAAAAACAGGCTAAGGATTTTGACCGTACTTGGGAGCAATTTATCGGCTTTTTAGTTATCCACGGAATGCTACATTTGAAAGGAATGGAACATAGTAGTACAATGGAAAGAAAGGAGGTTTTATTTTCCAAAAAATTTGGATGCTAAATAAACTTTTTTCTAAAAATTTTAATTACTATTTTATAAAATAA
The DNA here is from genome assembly GCA_026395995.1 of Candidatus Nomurabacteria bacterium. GTDB lineage: Bacteria > Patescibacteriota > Minisyncoccia > Phycocordibacterales > UBA9973 > UBA9973. Next base: position 26,561 of record JAPLXQ010000009.1, read on the forward strand.
AAAATGATCAGAAACATTTCAGTCGGAATAGATATTGGAACAGTGACCACTCGTGTGGTCGTGGCTGAATTTTTTAAAGGTGAAACTACTCCAAAAATAATAGGGACTGGTTTGTCTGAATCCAAAGGTATTCGCCATGGATATGTCGTCAAATCTGATGAGGCTGTAAAAAGTCTAAAAAAGGCTCTGACTGAAGCTGAGAATAATTCTGGTATAAAAATAAAAAGAGCTTTTGTTTCTATTGGTGGTATTACATTATCTTCTGAGGTTCACAGTGGCTCTGCTATTATTTCAAAAGCTGATAACGAAGTCACAGCTCTAGATGTAAACAAAGCTATCAAAGAATGTGAAGCTGAACTAGTGCTCGGAAATAAAAAAATAATGAATGTCTTCCCTGTCTCATTTAAACTGGATGAAAAAGAAGTCCATGGTCGCCCTGAGGGTTTACATGGAGTAAAGCTAGAAATTAAAGCTCTATTTATTACGAGCCTAGCTCAACACTATGAAGACTTATTGGCTGTCGTCGTCGAAGCTGGAGTAGAACCTATCGATGCTATCGCTTCTCCTATTGCTGCTTCTGAAGTAGCACTTTCTGATAGGCAAAAAATGGTTGGTTGTGCTCTTGTAAATATCGGAGCTGAGACTGTCTCGATTGCTGTCTTTGAAAATGGATCACCGATATCACTACACATCTTTTCAATTGGCTCATCCGATATTACCAATGACATTGCCCTTGGTTTAAAGATTCCTCTCGAAGAGGCTGAATTATTAAAAACAAGTTCTGATATAAAAACTTATTCCAAGAAAAAACTCGATGAGATTATCGAAGCTAGACTCACAGATATTTTTGAATTAATTGAAAATCATTTAAAGAAAATAAAAAGAAATGGTTTACTTCCTGCTGGAATTATTTTTACTGGAGGAGGATCTGCTTCTCCAATGCTCGAGAAACTTTCAAAAGAAACACTCAAACTTCCATCACGTATCGGTGGATCAGAATTACTCGGTAATACAAAGACTCGTGTAAGAGATTCTTCATGGTTTGTCGCCCTCGGCCTATGTATGGTCAGCAAAGATACTGCCTACAATGCTTCTACTGGTAATTTTGGAGAAATGATGAAAGACATAAAAGGTGGAATAAAATCAATCTTCAAACAACTTTTGCCGTAAACTTTACAAAACAAAAAAGCGTGTCACAAAAAGTAAAATTTTGCTTTTTTTTATTTTCTGTTATGATAGAGAGATAAAAACATTTTATTAAAATAACCAGTAAAAATTATGCCAAAAGTAAATCCAGTAATAGAAACATTCGCTAGAATTAAAGTAATCGGAGTAGGAGGATCCGGAAAAGGAGCCTTAAATCACATGATTAATTCCAAGGTCAAAGGAGTAGAATTCATCTCAATGAATACTGATACTCAAGACTTACACAACTCTCTCGCTGAAAAGAAAATTCACATTGGTAAAAACCTCACAAAGGGTCTCGGGGCTGGTATGAATCCTGATGTCGGAAAAAGAGCAGCTGAAGAAACAAAAGCAGAAATCCAAGACACTATCAAAGGTGCTGACATGGTCTTTATTGCTTGCGGAATGGGTGGAGGTACTGGTACTGGTGCTGCACCAATCGTAGCAAGATCTGCAAAAGAACAAGGCATCCTCACTGTCGCCGTCGTCACAAAACCATTTTTCTTCGAAGGAGCTACTCGTATGAAAATTGCTGAAAAAGGGATTGAAGAATTGGCAAAAGAAGTAGATGCTATTATTGTCATTCCAAATGACAAATTGTTACAACTCTCTGATAAAAATACAAATGTTAAAGATGGATTTGCTGTCTGTAACGAAGTTCTTCGACAAGCCGTCGAAGGAATTTCTGATCTCATTACAACTCCAGGAATAATCAATGTCGACTTTGCTGATATCAAGGCTATCATGTCTGATGCAGGTTCTGCTCTTATGGGTATCGGTTCTGCTTCAGGAGAAAAGCGTGCAGAAAAAGCCGCCCTCATAGCTATTAATTCCCCTCTTCTAGAAGTTTCTATTAATGGAGCCAAAGGAGTCCTTTTTGCTATCTCTGGTGGTGATGATCTTACAATCCACGAAATTCAAGAAGCGGCCAAAGTCATCACTGAATCAATAGATAAGGATGCTAAGGTTATCTTTGGTACTATCCATGATGAGAAATTAAAAAAGGGAGAAGTGAAAGTCACAGTCATTGCTACATCTTTCCCCGCCGATATGCCTCGTCCAAAAAGTCTTTTTGGTAGTTCAGTCTCAAATCCAGTAATAAATATTTCTGGAAAAGATGATAAGAATCACACTGCAAAAAAAGAAATTCATAATGCAGTATCTTCAGTCTTACCATCACAACCTAAAAATGATTTCTTCCGACCAGTAGAAAAAAAAGAAGTTCCACCAGTAGTTTCAGCTTCACCTACTCCAGCCACAATGACAACACCAAATACAAATACTACAAATAATATAAATGCTAATACAACAGCAAAAGCTACTGTAATAGAAGAAATAATTATTGATGATGAGACAGATGACTGGAGTGCTGTCCCTGCTTTCTTTAGAAGAAATAAAAATAAATAATAATGATTTATGATCTTATAATTTTAGGTGGTGGCCCCGCTGGTACATCAGCAGCTATTTATGCTTCTCGAAAAAAACTAAAAACACTTTTTATTACTTCTGAATTTGGTGGCCAATCTGCCGTCTCTGAAAAAATTTACAACTGGATTGGTACTCCTGAGATTTCAGGTCTTGAATTAGCAAACAATTTCAAGAATCATGTCTTGGCACATGTCGATGAAAATCTCGAAGCCAAAGAAGGTCAAAAAGCTATTCGAGTAGAGGCCTTGCCTCCCTCTGGAGGCAAGGCCTCAGGATTTTCTGTCACTACCGACACAAATGAAACATTTGAAGCTAAAACAATTTTAATCTCTACTGGTAGTGGTCACCGTAAACTTGAAGCAAAAAATGCTGACACTTTAGAACACAAAGGTATTACTTATTGTGCCTCTTGTGATGGACCACTTTTTTCTGGAATGGATGTAGCTGTTATCGGTGGAGGTAATGCTGGTTTTGAATCAGCAGCCCAGCTACTAGCCTACTGTAATTCTGTAACTTTGATAAATAGAAGTGAGGCTTTTCGTGCCGATGAAGTCACAGTAGAAAAAGTTTTATCTAATCCAAAAATGAAAGTAATAAAAAATGCTGATATTTTAGAAATTAAAGGTGAAAAATTTGTCGAAGGTTTAATTTATCAAGACCGAACAACAAAAGAAATGAATGAATTGGCTGTGACTGGTATTTTCGTAGAAATCGGACAAATTCCTAATACAGACCTCGTAAAAGGACTAGTAGATTTAGATGATGTAAATAGAGTTAAAATCGATCCTTGGACCAATAGGACATCTGTAGCTGGCATCTGGGCGGCTGGAGACTGCACAAACATCCTCTATCATCAAAACAACATCGCTGCTGGTGATGGTGTCAAAGCACTAGAAGATATTTACCTCTATATTCATACTAAATAAATTTTAGTGAAAAGAGAATTTACTTTTTACACTTTTGAAAAAGTAATCTTTATCTATTTCAGCAATACGAACAGACCTTCCTTCTGAAATAATAATTTCATCTTTAACTTCAAGCGGACAAATCACAGCTCCGTCGGCAGTCATCACCATGTCTACAGGTTCTAGAGTTCCTGCCATTAAAAGTTCTCCACGTTTACGAAAACTCTTTATAACAATTCGTACACTCTTTGTTCGCTTCACCACAATGCTAGGTGTCGGAGTGTTATGATCAAGCATTTCTGTGACAACAAAACAACGAATATCTGGCATAACAATAGGCCCATGAAGAGATAGATTAAAAGCCGTAGAACCTGTACCAGTAGAAACCAAAACACCTCCTCCTTTCACTTCCTGAGTTAAATGCCCATCAATCCAAACTTCAAGTCTAGAAACACTAAGTACATTTTGTACAACGACTTCGTTTAATGCATTTTTTTCTATAATTTTTATACCATCACGAATGATACCAGCTTTCAACATCATTCTTTTTGTTAGATGATAATCTCCGACAATTAATCTATCGAGTCCTGCTAAAAAATCTTTTGGTGAACGAACAGAAGCTAAAAATCCTACATGCCCCAAATTAAGTCCAAAAAAAATCGGATTACTTTTTTTATAAATATGAGTCGCATCTAGAATAGTACCATCTCCACCGAGAACGATAACAATATTCGGATTTTTTTGATCTATCTGTATTTCAGGATATTTAATCTTAAGCCATTTTTTTATCTTTACTTCCCAAATAATAGCTTTTGGATTATCTCCTCTGTGATATATAGCGATTTTATTTATTTTCTTCATTATATATTAAGTATACGTCAAAATAATAAACAGGCAAATAAAAAACAGTATCACCAATTTGACGATACTGTTTTGTTTTATTTTTTTTGTTACGATAAATGTCTCGTAAGGTCTGATGTATTCAAAATACCAACCTTTGAGCTCATCATTTCAAATTTTGCTTGTAAAGAAGAATCGAATTCTACTCCTTCACAAGCATCCATAACAACAGAAACATTAAAACCATTTTTAACTGCATCTAACGCTGTCGCTCTTACACAATAATCAGTAGCTAAACCACATACAACCGTGTTAGTCACCCCAAGTTCATTGAGTACTACTTTGAGTGGACGTCCATCAGCACACTGTGCCTTTGGCTCAAAAGCCGAATATCCAGCTAGGTCTTCGGGATCCATTCCTTTAGAAACAATAATGATATTTTTTAAATCTTTAATGTTTAGCTGTGGATGAAATTCAGCCCCATGAGTATTTTTTACACAATGCTCAATCCAATCTCCTCCATACTCTTTAAAATGTTTTGTTATTTTCTCATGCCAATCACGTGACATTACAATTACCCAGCCATTTTTTACAGCCAAAGCAATTAGCTTGTTTACATTTTCAATAATTTTATCTCCATCTGGAACACCAAGCGCACCACCAGAAAAAAAATCATTCTGTAAGTCGACAAGAATTAATGCAATTAATAATTTAATTTTATTCATGTTTACAATTTTTTTAATTAATGTATACTTGATATAGTGTATATTAGTACACTATATAGGTAACAGTAATTGGTTTCTTTGTTTGTATTTTATCACAATGAATTATCAATGTCAAGACTATTATAGGCTTTAAAATAAAGGTAAAATATTTATATGGCTCAAAAAACAATTGGTTTATTATTTGGTTCTTTCAACCCTATTCACAATGGTCATTTGACGATGGCACTAGATGTGGCTGATACTTATCCTGAAATTGATGAAATTTGGTTTGTCGTCTCCCCTCAAAACCCAGACAAGCTAAACAATAAAATGCTTCACGAAGACCATCGTTTTAAAATGGTTGAACTCGCAGTAAGACCTCACAAAAAATTAAATGCTTCTAATATAGAATTCAATTTACCAAGACCCTCTTTTACTATTAAAACTTTAGAGAAATTAAAAAAAGAATATCCTGAAAATAAATTCGTTCTTATTTTTGGCAGTGACGTTATAAACAATCTTCCAAAATGGGAAAGCTATGAAGAAATATGTGAATTCCCTATTATTGGATTAGTCAGAGATGAGGAGACAATACTTCCAGAATTACAAGAAGCGATTATGGATTTAAAATTATTTAATAGTCGAGTAATCCTATCTTCGACCCAAGTCCGAGAATTACTCGAAGGTAAACAACCGATAGATAGATTATTACCAGATGAAGTTATCAAATATATAGAAGATAACAAATTATTTTAATAAATGTTAATATAAAAAATATGGAAAAAATAGAAAATAAAGATAATTTAAATATAGAATTAATAAAAGATTTTGAAATATATTTAGAAAATAAATTTAAAGAACCACACAAAAAATGTAGACATGAAAAGCATGTAAGCTATCCTGACAGATTCTCTGTGTCCGATGAGCAGATCTCTTGGAGTACTCCCTATCCAGAATACAATCCTTCTTATTTTTTACATGATGATGTAATAAATAATGATATAACTATATGTGAAAATGGATGGGCTGATCCAGAAGACATAACCAAAATTAATCATAAACTAAAAAGTCTTGAAGGTGAAATAAAATTCAATGAATTAAATCAGCCAATTAATCCTAAGGGACGAACCGGTATTAAAGGCAGAGGTTTACTAGGTAAATGGGGTCCCAATCTAGCTGTCGATGCTGTAATAACTAGAATAAATAAAGATTCTGGGTTACTTGAAGTTATTTTAATAGAAAGAAGTGATAATGGTGAACCAGCTTTTCCAGGAGGAATGGTAGATGGAAATGAACTAACAAAAGAATCTAGAGAAAGAGAACTAGAGGAAGAGTGTAAATTAAAAATGGATTTATCAAATGCTGATGAATTTTTTAGTGGTTATATTGATGACTTTAGAAATACTGATAATGCCTGGATAGAAGGTGTCGCTGGACACCTTCATCTTGATGAAAAAAATAGTGAGAATGTTATTCCGATTGGAAGTGATGACGCAAAAACTGCAAAATGGGTAGCTCTCGACAATAAAATCATAGATCGATTGACTGCCAATATTAATTTAGTGGCTTTAAAAATGATTCTCAAGTTTTATAAAAAAAATACTATGCCAAATTCTACTAAAACACAATTAGAAGATATTTTTAAACAATATTTGAAATAATCTTTTAAATAGTATATAAAACATATGGAGGTGTGACTGAGTGATTTAAGGTACTTGTTTCGAAAACAAGCGTGCGGGCAACCGCACCGTGAGTTTAAATCTCACCACCTCCGCAATACAACATAATTAATAAAAAGTCTGTGAGCCACAATTTAATAGAATTTATTCTTTTGTGGCTACAAATAATTTCTCGCCGTCGCTCGAAATTTTCGCAGCCCGCCCCTCGTGGTTTTGTCTACTGACAAAACATCACTACGGTCGTCACAAAATACAAAAAAAGCCCACTGCTGGGCTTTTTTTGTATTTTGTGACCCTACAGAGAATCGAACTCTGATTACCGCCTTGAAAAGGCGATGTCCTAACCGTTAGACGATAGGGCCAAATACTTACTGAGTTATCATAGCATTTTTTTAACAAAAAGCAATAAAAAATCCTCACAATTATATTAGCGAGGACTTATAGTATCTGACTGGTGACAGTTTACTTTTTATAAAAAGTTTTTAGAAATTTCTCTCCACAATGCCCATAAAGAATGGAATTTTTTACAAGAATATCCATTCGATCAATTTGTTCAGGTGAAAGATTGATTGTTAACTGGTCACAATTACAGCTGATAATATTAATTTCTTGATGAACTTGACTATAAAGGTATACTTGACTTGACCAAGCATTATCTTCATCTTCATAAAACTCTGCAGAAGTTAAGGTTGTATTTTTACCAAAAATAACTCGATCATTCATTTGTACTGTATGAACAAATTCATGTATAAGAACAGTTGCTTCTGCATCAAGATCATTAGAAATATTCATAATATTATCATTCATCACAATAATAATACGGCCATTTTTTACAAATTCATCTGAATTAAATTTAAAAAGTGCTCTACCAGAATCTAAATTCATGGCGTCATCAATCAGTAAAAAGAAATGACTACTGTCCAATTGAGTACTACCAGATTTATCAGCAGTGACAACTTTTAATCTAGATAATCCAGAAATAATAACCTTTCTTGAATTACTATCTGGAATATAACCACAAAACCAAATAGCTCTTGTAATAACCTCTTGTGCTTTATTTTCTAATAAAACTTTTTGAGAGACCGGTGGTTGAATTACTATAGTACTATCTGTATAATTTGTTTGTGCTTTTGGATGGCTTTTAATACATCCACTTATAACAACTACTATCGCTGTTGCTATCATTAATAGAGATTTTTTCATATTTTATTTAATTGTGAAGGACTATATGGTCCGTTTAGTTAATACTGAATTTCTGAAATATATTTATATTATATACTTTTACCATAAAATGTCAAGGATAGCATCCTGATACAACAATTTTATACTTTTTAACAAAATAAAAATCCCCTATATTAAGGGGATTTTTTGTTATACATGCAAATGTTGTATTGCATATATAATTGAATTACGAATATATTCAATTGATTTTTTATCAGATTCTTTATTTAAGTCTTCTAAGAAATTAACACTCAACTGGCGAGTCTTAAATTTTGAAGAATTTAAAATTAGAAGTTTTAGCTTATCAATAATAAACTCATCTTGCATATATTCTGCAGCGATAATTGATGGAATAAATGGATTTTTACTTTTATGATTATCTTGTCCCTTTTTTGAATTTTTTATTTGAATACCTACCATAGAACAAAAAGTTCCATTTATAGAATCAAATTTTCCTTTAAAATCATAAGATACAGATATCCATAAATCCACCTTCAGCTTATTGTCAGCATATTCACTACCTTTAAGCACTTTCAAGACTCTTAAATATGGAGTTATATCATGAATTTGTTTTACTAATCTATAAACTCGCAATTCAGTATATTCACCTCTTTTTCTATCTTCTATATGTTTCTTTAAAAAACTCTGGAAATCCATACAATTATAATAAGTACTATAATCTATTTCATCTTCAGCTTTTTTTTCATTAATATTCCAAAAAAAAGAAACTTCCAACTCAGTCAATCCTGAAAGTTTTTGATAAGGAAAAAATATTTTACATTTAACTAGGTTAAAAGTATGGGTTGGAAAAACTTCATAACTTACAATATATTTTGATTTAACAAGAGGTCTCAATTTACTACTTATCACTTCTGGTGTCCTCATTTTTCATATTTTTAAATAATTTATTTACTCTTAAAGTATCACTTTTTATAAAAAAAGTCAATAAAAACGTAATGGTTCAATAGCTTGGAATCACCTAAGGGTTTAATATTAAAAATATGTCATACACAACAAACAAAAACATGCCAAGAATTAGAAGGGATGCTAGTGACCTTGTAAGGAGAGGTTGGTCGACTCGAAAAGTAGCAAG
>JAPLXQ010000006.1 GCA_026395995.1 Candidatus Nomurabacteria bacterium
AAAGAAATATAATTTGCCTATGAAACGCGTAATTTTTAAGAATGATGAAATATTTAGAGATACTATAAATGTTAAAGCAAATACAGAACAAGGTTTACTGATGAATTCTGATAAGTTTAATGAATTAACTTCCGAAGAAGCTAGAAAAAAAATTACAGAATTTGTCGGAGGAAAATTGGTAAAGAAATACAAAATTCGTGATGCGGTATTTGCGCGACAGAGATATTGGGGTGAGCCGATTCCACTTATACATAATGCAGATGGAACCATAAAACAAGTTGCAGATAAAAAACTTCCACTAGTTTTACCAAGTGTGACTTCATATGAGCCGACAGGTACAGGAGAAAGTCCTTTGGCTGGAGTGAAAGCTTGGGCGAAAGCAGGATACGAGACGAATACAATGCCGGGATGGGCGGGAAGTTCTTGGTATTTCTTGCGCTATATGGATCCGAAAAACAAAAAAGCTTTTGCTGATAAAAAAATGTTGAAGTATTGGAAAGATGTCGATATGTATGTCGGTGGTCAGGAACATGCGACAGGGCATTTATTGTATTCTCGTTTCTGGCATAAATTCCTTTTTGATATGGGTTATGTTCCTACTGCTGAACCATTTAAGACTTTAAAAAATCAAGGAATGATTTTGGCTAGTGATGGAAGAAAAATGAGTAAGAGATGGGGGAATGTCGTCAATCCTGATGATATTGTAAAAATATATGGAGCAGATACACTTCGCGTATATGAAATGTTTATGGGTCCTTTTGAAGCGAGCCAGCCATGGAATACTGATAGTATTATCGGTTCTCGTAGATTTATTGAAAAGGTTTGGCGTATTGCTGAAAAAGTTTCTCGCTCGGGAAAAGGACCGTCCTTTGGGGCTTCTTTAAGGACGGTCCTTGAGGAGAGCGATAGCGAAGACTCCTCCAAGCATTATCTAGCTTTGCAAAAGTTGTTGCACAAAACAATTAAAAAAGTTAGTGAAGATATAGAAAACTTTTCATTCAATACTGCTATTTCAGCGATGATGGTTTTAGTGAATGAAATGGATAAAACTGAAAATATTTCTAGTGCAGATTTTAAATTATTCTTACAAATACTTGCACCATTTGCTCCACATATTACTGAAGAAATCTGGCGAAGTTTAAAAATTGTGAAGGACCTTCCTTCACAAGCTTGTGAAGGAAGGTCCTTCACAGAATCTGTTCACCTTGTGCCTTGGCCAAAATACAATCCAAAACTTCTAGTCGAAGATACTTTGAAAGTCGTCGTGCAAATAAATGGAAAAGTTCGCGCCGAGATAGATATACCAGCCGATGCGAGTGAAGAAAAAGTTTTCGAAATTGCATTTGAAAATGAAAATGTAAAAAAATGGATTCCAAATATGAGTGACATAAAAAAGAAAATTTATGTAAAAGGTAGATTAATTAATTTTGTTGTATAATAGAAATTATTAATGAACAAAATTTTACGAATTATAAATAAAGAGTTTGGAAATTTAGGTCAGGCAGCACTTATGCTTGGCCTATTTAATCTCTTGTCTCAAGTTCTAGGACTTTTTCGTGATAGATCAATAGCACACTTTATTGGTCCGGGAATAGAACTCGACGCATATTATAGTGCATTTAGAATTCCAGATTTTATTTTTGTCACTATTTCTTCTCTTGTATCTATTACTGTTATTATTCCTTTTGTTTTAGAAAGAATGAAAAATAGTGAAGGAGATAATAAGGTTAGCAAAGAAGCAACAGATTTTATTTCACAAATTTTTACAGTATTTTTAGTCACTATTGTTGCTATATCTATAATTATCTTTATTTTACTTCCATATATTGTTCATTTCACTGCTGGAGGATTTAATCCAGAGATGCAACACCAAGTAGTATTGCTTTCTCGTATAATGCTTCTTTCACCGATACTTCTCGGCCTTTCAAATCTTTTTGGCACTATTACTCAGCTTTTTCATCGTTTCTTTGTTTATTCACTTAGTCCTATTTTTTATAACTTTGGTATTATTGCTGGAGTAATTTTCTTTTACCCAATGTGGGGGATAAAAGGAGTGGCAATCGGGGTCGTCCTCGGTGCAGTATTTCATTTTCTTATTCAAGCTATTGCATCTCGGATGCTTGGTTTTAGTCCACGACTAACTTCAAAAATAGATTTTTCAAATATTAAAAAAGTTTTAAAAACATCATTACCTAGAACACTCGGACTTTCTGCGAATTCTATGGCTTTGATAATAATAGTTTCTTTCGCTTCATTTTTGACAGCTGGATCTATTTCAATTTTTACATTTGCAAATAATTTACAAACAATTCCACAAGGCTTGATTGGTATTTCGTATGCGGTGGCAGCTTTTCCACTTTTGGCTCGGGCTTATGCAAGTGAAAATAAAAGTGATTTTAAAAAGCATTTACGAACATCAGCTCGAGCAATTATTTTTTGGACATTACCTATTACTGTTTTATTTATAGTTCTTCGTGCTCAGATAGTGCGTGTCGTCCTCGGTACAGGATCTTTCTCTTGGGAAAGTACTCGTCTCGTAGCGGCATCACTGGCACTTTTTTCTTTATCAATTCTTGCACAAAGTATGATTTCACTTCTTTCTCGTGCTTATTATGCGACAGGTGAGACGAAACGTCCTTTGATAATAAATGTCGCTTGTTCTGGTTTTATTATTTTATTATCATATGTTTTGATTCATATTTTTAATAATTTTCCTTTCTTTAGATATTTTATAGAATCAATGTTTAAGGTTACAGATATTCCAGGAACAGCGATATTAATGCTACCACTGGCATATTCTCTCGGTACAATCTTAAATTTTGTTTTACATTGGGTTTCAGTAAGGAAAGATTTTATGGAAGGGGAAACATTTATTTTTAAATCTTTTTTTCAAAGTCTCGGAGCTTCGTTTTTTATCGGAGGTAGTGCATATATTACACTTTATATTTTGTCACCGATTTTTGGAACCACGACATTTATCGGAGTTTTCTTGCAAGGATTCCTTTCAGGTTTCGTCGGTATTATCGTCGGAGGTTTTGTTCTTTATTTACTTAAAAACGAAGAATTAAAAGAATTAATTCAAACTCTCAAAACAAAATTCTGGAAAGCAGAACGCATTTTACCTTCACAAGAAGAGCTTTAGATTTAGGTTTATTTTTGGTATTATATAGATATGAAAACAGCAGTTATAATTCATGGATTACCAGAAAAAGAAGAATTTTACAGTCTCACTAGGCCAGCGTCTTCAAACTGTCACTGGCTACCGTGGATTCAAAAACAGCTTCTATTGAAAGATATTCTCGCTCAAACTCCAGAGATGCCTGTGGCATATAATCCAGAATACAATGCATGGAAAGAAATGCTTGAGAGATTTCCTTTAGACGAAGAAACTATTCTAATAGGGCATTCTTGCGGTGGGGGATTTATCGTTCGTTATTTAAGTGAGAATAATGTAAAAGTTGGAAAGGTAGTACTCGTCGCTCCATGGATTGATCCTGATAAATTTTTAAAGACAGGAATGTTTGATTTTAATATTGATGAAAATATCGTTTCTAAAACAAAAGGTGTAACTATTTTTTCTTCTACGGATGATATGCAAGAAGTACAAGATAGTATTAAAACTTTAAAAGAAAAAATAAAAGGCATAAAAGTTGTTGAGTTCGAAAAAAAGGGACATTTTTCTTACAGTGACATCGGATTAGAATTTCCAGAACTTCTAACAGAAGCTATTTCATAATTATGAATCACGAAGATTATTTTAAAGAAGCGGGAATAGAAGCAGAAAAATCTTTATGCTTGAGAGATAAATGTGGTGCAATTATAGTCTTAGGTGACAAGATAATAGGACGAGGTTTTGGTGCGCCTGTAAATGATGATATTACTCAAAGAAAATGTCATCTTAATTTAATTAATTCTAAAAAACCAAAATCTGATAGGACTTGTTGTTTGCATGCTGAATGGAGAGCTATTATTGACGCTATTAAAAATATGAAAGATATAACAGGTAGTACTTTGTATTTTACGAGAGTTGATGAAGAGGGGAATATTTTAAAATCAGGTGAACCTTATTGTACTGTATGCAGTCGTCTCGCTCTCGATAATGGAATAAAATATTTTGCTTTATGGCATGATGATGGAATAAAGCTTTATAATACAAAAGAATACAATGATTTGTCTTACGAATTTCATAAGAATTAAAAAATCCCGCATGATACGGGATTTTTTTGTTGGTGTTTTAATTTATCGCAAAGCTGGCTTTGACTGTCACCATGATTTCTTTTTGTATTTTAGAAGTATCGTATGAACCATAGTCAGAAACTTCTACAGAGTTCGCAGAGAGGACTTGGACGACACCGGAAGATGCAGATTTGATTGCACCGATTTGATTTCCTCCAGCTGTTGCAATACTTGCTGCGCGAGCCTTGGCGTCAGCGATAGCATCAGGTAGAAGAGATACACGCATATCAGCGAGTTTTGAATAATAATATTCTAGAGAGTTTGTAGCAAATAATATTCCTTTAGAGGCTACGAGTGTTGTATTTTTTGCGAGTTCAGTAATTTTTGGTATATCACTTGATTGAACTTCAATATTTTGCACAAGATTGTAATTCTTTTCAGCTTGAGAATTTTGATCATAAATTTCATTCATAAAGACAGGAGAGATGACTATATCTTTTTCCTCTAAACCATTTGTAGAAAGAAAACTTTTTACTTCTACTAAGTCTAAAGCTATTTTTGTGTAGCCATCTTTTATAGTACTAGCTTTTGCTTGTCTAGTAATAGTTGAAGTCCATTTTACTTTGTCTGATGTTACTTCTTTTTTTGCAGAACCAGTGACAGAGATAGTGTTGCCTGTGCGTAGTTTATAAAATGTATAAGATCCCAAACCAAAACTTATTATAATAGAGAGACCTAATATCAAACCGAAACCGATAAAGCTTTGTGTTTTATTTTCCATATACTATAATAGTAGCATGACACAATTTTTTACACAAAATAGCGATATCATTATTAAGCTCGTTGTAGCACTATTACTAGGAACTATTATTGGAGTTGAAAGAGTTATCGTTCACAAAGAAGCTGGAATGAAAACTCATGCTCTTGTGGCCCTAGGCGCAGCAATGTTTGTCTTGATTTCTGATCAAATGGCTGTGAAGTATGCAAATTTTCCTGGTTTCAATCCTACAATGATGGCATCTCAAATTATCGTCGGTATTGGTTTTCTCGGTGCTGGTGTGATAATTTTTCGTGAAAAAGAAGAACGCCTTATAGGCCTCACTACTGCTTCAGGATTATGGGTTGCTGCTGGTATTGGTATGGCTTCAGGAATGGGTTTTTTTGATATTGCTATTATCGCTACTGTTCTAGTGTTGCTTGTATTTATCTTTATGAATATTTTTGAAAAACCTATCAAAAGAATTACTCATTTTGATACTGATCCTAAATAAAAATACTTTAATTTTTTAGTCTTTTCTGCTAATATATAGGGATGCAATCAAGTGAAATAAGAACACGATTTTTAAAGTTTTTTGAGGCTAGGGGACACAAAATAATCCCTTCTGCTTCACTTGTGCCAGAAAATGACCCTTCTGTGCTCTTTAATACTGCTGGAATGCAACCTCTAGTACCATATCTCCTCGGCCAAGAACACCCAATGGGTAAAAGAATCGCTGACGTACAAAAATGCGTCCGTACCGGAGACCTCGATGATATAGGAGACAATCGCCATTTTTCTTTTTTTGAAATGATGGGCAATTGGTCTTTGGGTGACTATTTTAAAACAGAAGCTATCTCATGGAGCTATGAATTTCTCACTAATAAAGAAGAGGGTCTCGGCCTCGATGTGTCACGATTATATGTGACTATTTTCGAAGGTGATGAAAATGCACCATACGATCAAGAATCAAAAGATATTTGGATGAGCCTAGGAATTCCAGAAAATAGAATTTATGCATTACCAGCAGAAGATAACTGGTGGAGTCCTGGCGACAATGGCCCTTGTGGTCCTTGTAGTGAAATGTTTTATGATATGAGTGGAGATGTGGGTGATTTAACTCCTGAAGGTTTTGCTGAAGCAAATAAAAAAGAAACAGTCATTGAAATCTGGAATGATGTTTTTATGGAATATGAAAAAGCGAATGGAAAAGTTATTGGTAAATTGAAACAAAAAAATGTAGACACGGGCGCAGGACTAGAGCGTATCACTGCTGTTATGCAAGGTAAAAAGACTGCATATGATACGGATATACTTTCAGATGTAATGAATTTAATAAAAGATAATGCTAAGAATTATTCTGAAAAATTAGCACGTGTAGTAACAGATCATATTCGTACTTCTAGCTTTTTAATAGCCGATGGAGTAACTCCTGGTAACAAAGATCAGGGTTATGTGCTTCGTCGTCTTATACGCCGAGCAGTATTCAAAATGAGTGTTTTAGAAATTGATTCACATTTAGCTGAAAGGATTATTGATATTTTTGTAGATAAATATGTATCAACTTATGAAAATTTAAATAGTGAATTTATAAAAAATATTTGGAAAGAAGAAGAAAATAAATTTTCTAAAACAATACATGAAAGCTACTACATATGGTTTCCCTATAGAATTAACACTAGAATTGGCTGATGAAAAAAATATAAAAGTAGATTTGGAAGATTTTCATAAAAAAATGAAAGAACATCAAGAGCTTTCTAGGACTGCATCTGCTGGGATGTTCAAGGGCGGACTCGCGAATCATAATGAAAAAACTGTCAGACTTCATACTGCTCACCATTTATTGCTCGCAGCATTACAAAAAGTAGTAAGTCCAGATATCAAACAACGCGGAAGTAATATTACCGAAGAGCGTTTACGTATCGATTTCGTCTGCGATCACAAACTTACAGATGAAGAAAAGAAAAAAGTAGAAGATTTAGTGAATGAAAAAATAAAAGAACATTTAAATGTCGTCCGTCGCGAAATGCCACTTGCTGAAGCAGAAAAAATTGGAGCTCAAATGGAATTCGGAGCAAAGTATCCTGAAATTGTTTCTGTATACTTTATTGAAGATGAAAAAGGCAGTCTGTTTTCAAAAGAATTCTGCGGTGGACCTCACGTTTCAAATACATCTGAACTCAGTCACTTTAAAATTCAAAAAGAAGAAGCCGTTGCCCAAGGTATTCGCCGTATAAAAGCTGTACTAGAATAAACCTTTTCATATTTTATTTTTTGTATGATACAATTATCATATGGGTCTATTTTCTAAAAAAGAAAAAAAGGAATTAGTTGCAGTTTTTGATATTGGATCTTCTGGTGTCGGGGCTGCTCTTTTTTATAAAAATGTTTCTGGTAGTCCAGAGATTATTTTTTCTGTTCGTGAATATATTTCCATTACTGAAAAATTAGACTTTGATAGATTTTTAGAATTGACCTTGAAAGCCTTAGAAGAAGCTTCTAAGAAAATTAGTCTTTCTGGTCTAGGTGCACCTACGAATACTTACTGTATACTTTCGTCTCCTTGGTATTCTTCACAGACACGCATAATAAATTTAGAAAAAAATAATACTTTTATTTTTACTGAAAAAATGGCAGATGAGCTTATTAAAAAAGAAATAGCTTTATTTGAAGAAGAAAATATTACAAAATATTCAAATACCGACAAAAAAGCACGGATTATTGAGTTTAAAAATATGAAAACTTCACTCAATGGCTATGTCACATTGAGTCCGATTGGTAAAAAGGCAAAAAAGGTTGAAATGGTGTTGTTTATGTCGATGAGTTCTGAATATATTTTACAAAAAATAGAAGAATCTATCGGTAGACATTTGCATTCTAAGGGAATTAAATTTTCGTCTTTAGCAATCGCTTCTTTTGCTGTAGCTAGAGATATGTTTGTCCTAAGAGAGAGTTTTTTGATTATCGATGTTGGGGGTGAAATTACCGATATTTCTATGATTAAAAAAGATATTTTATGTGAATCAATTTCTTTTCCAATGGGTAAAAACTTCCTATACAGGAATTTAGCAGTATCTCTAAATAAGACCCTAGATCAAACCAAATCTTTATTTGCTTTATATAAAGAAGGGCATGCCGATGCAACTCTGGTAAATAAAATAGATCAAGCTTTAGTAAAGATAAAATTTGACTGGTTGAAAAATTTTCAAGAGTCTTTGACTAATCTTTCAAATGATATTTCAATACCCTCAGTCATTTTTATAACAGCCGATGATGATGTCACAGATTGGTTCGTAGAGACTATTAAAACCGAGCAATTCAACCAATACACTTTGACCGAATCTAAATTTAAATTAGTAATTCTAAACAAACAAACATTGCATGGTATTGCTACTTTTAATGAAAATGTTTCCAGAGACAGATTCATAATTTTAGAATCAATATATATTAATAGATTTCTCTAATAAAAAAATAAATATGGCAAAAAATTCATTCCAAGATATTGTAAAACCTAAAAATTCTAATAATAAAATTTTAATAAATAAAAAAGAAAATATTGACCTTGAAAGATTTTCAAATTCAAGAAAAATACCAGATGATTCATATCAAGAAAAACCAAAACATACGCTATGGTTCGTAGCTATTATTGCAGTAGTTTTTTTGATTTTTTCAATATCTATTCTATTTTCAAGTGCTAGTGTGACAGTAAATCCTAAACAAAAAGATTTTACCCTAGATTCATCTTTTACCGCAAACAAGGAAGTCTCCGCTGATGGTTTAAATTATGATTTAGTAGTCTTATCAGGAGAAGAAAATAAAAGTATACCGACTACTGGAGAGAAAGATAGTTTAGTAAAAGCTACGGGTACTATTACTCTTTTCAATTCTTTTAGCTCAAAACCACAAATTTTAGCCATAAATTCTCGTTTAGAAGGTTCAAATGGAAAAATATATCTTGTAAACAATAAGGTTAGCGTACCTGGTATTTTAAAGGATGGAAAACCTGGTTTTATAGAGGTAGGTATTACTGCTATTGATGCTGGTGAAGATTACAACAATAATCAGCTAGATTTTAAAGTTCTAGGGTTTAAAGGTAGTGATAAATATAATAAAATTTTCGGTTTGTCTAAGAATGCTATTTCTGGCGGTTTTAAGGGTCAGGTACCAATAATCAACGAAGAAGATAAGACTACAGCCTTAAAGGATTTACAAACTTCACTTCAAGAAAAACTTCTTAAAAAAGCGTCAGATCAAATCCCAGAAGGGTTTATTTTATATAAAGATGCAGTCTTTTTAGAAGTGCCATCAGAATTATCTTTACCCACTATTAAAGACAGTCAAGCTATTTTTTCTTTAAAAGGGACTCTCTACGGTTTCATTTTTAATGAGAAAAATTTGACTAAATCTTTGGTCAATAATTTAATTCCTCAATTTGATGGTAGTGATGTTTTTATTCCAAACATAAAAGATATGGTTTTTTCTTTGTCGACAAAAGATTCTAGCTCTTTTGCAGATACAAAAAGTATTACCTTTAATTTGAATGGTAAACCAAAGATTGTTTGGAAGGTAGATACAGATAAATTAATCGCTGATTTAATTAACGTAAATAAAAAAGATTTCAACAATGTCCTTTCAGGATATTCTAATATTACCTCGGCTGACCTTGTACTTCGTCCAGCTTGGAAGTCTTCTTTTCCTGATAAAACTAAAAATATAAAAATAATAGTAAACTATCCTCAAGAATAAACTTTAAAAATAAGGTTATTAACATAAAGTGTTTTGACTTTATTATTTAATTTTGTTAGAATTCTTATATATCCAATGAGTGATTCCAAAAATGATAAAATTTTAACAGCCAGAGGCCAAGTAACCGAGGCCTTACCTAGTACTCTTTTTAGAGTTATAATGGAAGACGGTAAAGAAATTCTAGCTTACCTTGGAGGAAAAATGAGGATGAACAGAATCAAGGTTTTGATAGGAGATTCTGTCGAAGTTGTCTTGGATCCCTATGGAGGAAAAGGCAGAATAGTAAAAAGGTTGTAATTTTTTTTTAATAGTGTATACTAAATCTTACAACTAAAGATTACAGATAAAGACTAATAAATAAAGCTTTTTTGCTTTAATTTATCTTTATTTTTGTCTTTTTTAAAATATATGAAAATAAAATCAGCAGTTCAAAAAATTTGTGATAATTGTAAAATCGTAAGACGTCAAAGACATCTACGAGTTATTTGTACTAACCCTAAACATAAACAAAAACAATAATTATATGAGAATACTCGGTATAACAGTTCCAAACGAAAAAAGATTAGAAATAGGTTTAACATGCCTTTATGGTATTGGTATTCCAATGGCTCGCAGAATTTTGAAACAAGTCAAAATCGATGCTGGTACAAAAGCTAAAGACTTGTCTCCAGAAGATGAAAACAAAATCCGTGCAATCATCGAAGCGATGACAATCGAAGGTAACCTAAAAAGAGAAGTTTCTGCAAATATAAAAAGATTGAAAGATATTAAAAGTTACCGAGGAAGTCGTCACACAAAAAGACTTCCAGTACGTGGACAAAGAACAAAGACAAATTCTAGAACAGTTCGAGGTAATGTCAGAAAGACAATGGCCTCAGGAAGAAGAAAAGAAAGTAAAACATAAAAATATATAATGCCTAAAACAACAAAAACAACAGAAGAAAAAGTAGAAAAAACAGCCGAAGTAAAAGTTGCTTCTTCTAGGGTACCAAAGAAGAAATTAACTTCTGGTATTTTATGTGTTGAAGCTACTTTTAACAATACTAAAGTAGCCTTTACAGATAAAAATGGAAACGTAATCTTTTGGTCATCTACTGGAGCTTTAGGTTTCAAAGGTGCAAAAAAGGGTACACCATTCGCTGCTTCAAAAGCTGGAGATGTTGTCGGAGATAAAGCACAAACACTTGGTATCAAAGAAGCTGATGTTGTTGTTAAAGGTGTAGGATCTGGACGTGAACCAGCTATTCGTGCATTTATGGCACATGGTATTGAAATAACATCAATCAAAGATTCAACACCAGTTCCACACAATGGTCCAAAAGCAAAGAAGCCACGAAGAGTATAAAGTTAATTTTTAAAATATTATGATATCAAAACCAAAATTCAAAATTTGTAGAAGACTAGGCCCAGGAGTATATGACAAATGTCAAACTCCAAAATTTTCAGCTAACTCTGGTAAGTTAAAAAAAGGCGCTCGTCCAAAAGCATTATCTGAATATGGAAAAGCTCTAGTAGAAAAACAAAAAGTTCGTTTTTCTTATGGTATTACAGAAAGACAGCTTTCTAATTATGTTGGAGATGCAATGAAAGCTAAAGGTGCTGGTGCTGCAGATAAACTTTTTGAAAGATTAGAAACTCGTCTTGATAATATCGTCTACAGAATGGGTCTTGCTCACACTCGTCGTTTGGCTCGCCAAATGGTATCTCACGGTCACTTTGTCGTAAACGGTACTCGAACTACAGTTCCATCTTTTGAAATCAAAGCAGGTGATGTTATCACAATCCGTGAAGGTAGTCGTGGTAGTGCACTTTTCAGTAATTTAGCGGAAAAATTAAAAGAATACAATGCTCCAGTCTGGCTCGGATTTAACGTAGAAAAAGGTGAAGGGTCGATCAAGGATAAACCAAAAAATATTGAGACTTTCCTTGACCTTAATGCCGTTCTCGAATTTTACAGTCGTTAATCAATAATCGTTTAATTTAGTTTTAAAGATAGGTTTAACATTTTAAAAATAATAATAATAATTTTATCCCGATAAACGGGATCAAGATATAAAAAATATGATTGACTATAATATAATTTTACCTTCCAAACCAAGAGTTGTTTCAGAAGAAAACAACAAAGGAATCTATGAAATAGATGGCTTTTATCCTGGTTATGGACATACCCTTGGTAATTCTCTACGAAGAATAATTCTTTCATCTCTTCCTGGTGCAGCTGTAACATCTATAAAAATTGATGGTGTTAGTCATGAATTTTCTACATTAGAAGGAGTCAAAGAAGATGTCATTGTTATGATTTTAAACTTAAAGAAACTTCGTTTTAAGTTAAACTCTGATGAAGCTCAAACTGTCACTCTTTCTATCAAAGGACCAAAATCAGTCACAGGAGCTGATGTCACTACTACTGGACAAGTAGAAATTTTAAACCCAGAACAATTTATCTGTGAAGTTACAGGTAAAATTAATTTAAATATTGAACTCCATATTGAAAAAGGTTTAGGTTTTGTCGCTAAAGAAGTTATTCAAAAAGATAAAGTTGAAATCGGCACTATTGCTGTCGATGCTATTTTTACACCTATTCGTCGTATTTCATACGATGTAGAAAATATGCGTGTCGGAGACAAGACAAACCACAACCGTCTACGTATTGCTATTGAGACAAATGGAACATTGACTCCTCGTGAAGCTCTTACTCGTTCAATCGAAATAATGATTGAGCAATTAAAAGCTATTGTAGATTTCAAAGATCCAGAAGAAGAAATAGTAGAAAAGGTAGAAAAGAAATCTTCAAAAGCTATAGAAGAAAAAGTTGAAAATACAGAAGATGAAAAAGATATGACAGATGTCTTGAAGACACGTACAGATAGCCTAGACCTTTCTACTCGTACTTTGAATGCTCTTACAAATGCAAACGTTCGCACATTGGGTGGTCTTGCACGCAAGAGAAAAGAAGACTTATTAGAAATAGAAGGTATGGGTGAAAAAGGTATTACTGAAATCAAAAAAGTTTTAAGTAAATACGGCTTAAATCTGAAAGATTAAAGATTACAAATAAAATTCAGCAAATTATATGAGACATTCAAATTCAACAAAAAAATTCGGAAGAGAAAAAACACAACGTCATGCATTGATGCATTCTTTAGCATTAAATTTGATCGTCCGTGAAAAAATGAAGACTACTTTACCAAAAGCAAAAGCATTACGTCCTTTTGTTGAAAAGCTTGTCACATTAGCAAAGAAAGGAGATTTGGCTTCACGCCGTACAGTAATTTCTAAGCTTACAAACAGAAGTAAGGAAGTTAAAAAACTTTTTGATGTTATTGCCCCTAGATATGCTGACAAAAAAGGTGGATATACAAGAATTTTAAAATTAGGAGTCAGAAAATCTGATGCGACAGAAATGGCGCAAATAGAATTTGTATAATTATATGAAAAAAGAAACAACACAAATAAATACAACAGTAGAACCAAAAGTAATAGATGCATCAGGTAAAGTTTTAGGTCGTGTAGCCACAGAAGCAGCAATGCATTTGATGGGCAAGACTTCAGCTAAATTTGAACGTAATGTTTTTTCTGGTCTTCCAGTAAAAATAATTAATGCAGGAGCATTGAAAATTACAGGCAAGAAATTAGCAGAAATTCAACATACTAGATATTCAGGCTACCCAGGAGGATTACGTGTAATAAAAGGAAAGGAAACAGCTGAGAAGAAAGGATTGAAAGAATTGATAAAGTTAGCAATTTACCAAATGCTACCAGACAATAAATTACGAAGAAAAATGATGGTCGGACTAGAGATAACAGATTAATAAAAATATTATGACAAAAGAAAAATACATTGAAGCTATAGGGCGAAGAAAAACATCTACTGCAAGAGTACGTATTTTTGAATCTGCAAAACCTACTTTTACTATCAACGATAAAGATCCAAAAGATTATTTCAAGACAGACATTGAAAAAGGAATCGTCATGGATGCTATTGTTAAAGGTAAACCATCAAAGAAATTTTCTTTTACAGTTAAAGTTTCAGGAGGAGGAACACATTCTCAAGCTGAAGCTATCCGCCATGGTCTAGCTCGTGCACTTGTCGCTTCTGAAGAAGGACTTCGTATCGCCGTAAAGAAACTTGGTTTCCTAAAGCGTGATCCTAGAGCAAAAGAACGCCGTAAATTCGGACTCAAGAAAGCTCGTAAGGCTCCACAATGGTCAAAACGTTAAGACTCAAGTACTTAGAAAAAGCCCCATATATGGGGCTTTTTCGTTGCTTGACTTTTAATTATAACTATGCTATCATATAAGGGTAATATGGTTCGTTGAAAAATATTGTTTTTAGGAGTTATTTTGGTGTTTGTCAGAGGAGCTAAGTTTTGGCTTTTGTGATAAACATCAAAAATAATAAATAATAAAATTAATAATTCTAAAAATAATAATACAATGAAAAAAATAGTTTTTATCTATCGTAAGATGGAAGATGCAGAAAAGTTTCTAACCTTTCTGATAAGTTTACTTCACTTGGAGAATGTTGGTGAAATAAGATTTCACCCTGTTTTCTGGGAGGATGTGGATATACAAGGAGAGTTGGAAAAGTTTTTTGAAAAAAATGATTCAGCTTCTTTTGAAGATTCAGAAATTTTAGTAGTTACACACGATTTATACATAAATAATTTGGATGCAAGAAATGATACTATTTGTATCACAAAAGAAACTAAAGTTAACGAATTCATCGTGATGATTAACTTAGCTTATAACGGATAATATAAAAAGTGGCCTGATATTCGGGCCACTTTTTTGTTTGTTGACTTTTATATATTAGTATGCTATACTTGACAAAGATATAAATTTAAATTATAAATTATGAAATTTGATAAAAAATTCGGAGAAAATAATGCACTCGCTATTTTAGCAGGTATATTATATTATGAATACCATTCTATATGGTATTCTATTGCTTTTTACTTACTTGTATTGCAATTTGCATACATAATAAGAAAAAATCTATAAAAATAATAATTTTTATAGAAAAAGCAGTCTGAGATTTTCAGACTGCTTTTTTATTTGCTAATTTTATGCTAAAATGCAGTTATGAGTGAAGAAAATGAAGAAATAGTACAACAAAATACTGAAATCCCAGCACAATTTCCTGATGAAGTTACAGACGATAGTGAAGTCGTCGAGTTTGAATTCAACGAAGACGGGGAGGAAGATTTAAAGAAAACTTTAAAGAAACTTCGCGCTGACTTGAAACAAGCAAAAGCTGAAAAGGAAGAATATCTCACTGGCTGGCAGAAAGAGCGAGCAGGTTTTGTGAATTACAGAAAAGAAGAAGAAGACAGAAATACTAATTTTAAAAATATTATTCAAGAAAGAATGATGGATAAATTCCTTTCTGTAATGGATAGTTTTGATATGGCTTTTGCGAATAAAACTGCTTGGGAGAAAGTTGATGCGAATTGGCGCACAGGTGTGGAATATATTTATAATCAAATGAATGGAGTTTTCGAAGACTACGGCGTGCAATCTATCGGCAAAGTTGGCGAGAAATTTAATCCTGAACTTCATCAATCAGTCGAACATGTACCGACAGATGATGAATCAAAAGATGACACTATATCTCAAGTTTTACAAAAAGGTTACAAATCGAAAGACAAAGTTCTCCGCCCAGCTCGGGTGAATGTGTTTGGGTTTAAGGCTTAAAAGCTATTTGCATTAAAATAATGTCTGGTAGTATAATATATTTATGAAAAAGGTAGTCAAGAAAACAACTGAAAAATATGTAACTGAAAAAACCTTTGAAAAAAGTATGCAGTCTATTGCAAAATCTTTTGAAAACCAAGATAGAGTTTTAGATATAATAGTTAAAGAATTAAGAAATATTCATGAAGATAATAAAAACTTCAGACAAAGTATTTCTAGTTTAGATAGAGATAACTCTTACAATGATCGAAGAATTGAAAATCTCACAATGAGAGTAGAAAAATTAGAAAAAACAAAATAAAAAATCTCCGTAACGGAGATTTTTTATTTCCCAAAAGTTTCAAACAGTACTTTTTTGGTTTCTCCCGCCCGCTAACGCCTGAGCGTAGCGATGGCGGGCGGGTCGTCTACATCTTAAAGTTTGCAAAAAATATTTCTCGTGAAGTTTCGTCGATTTTATCTGTTACAATCACGATCATCTCTGTAGTGAGGCCTAAATCTTTTTTAATATTTTCAAAAAGATATTCATAAGGGAAAGGGGAGATCCATGCAGAGTTTTTCAGGCACACGAAGCCAGCTTTTTTTAATAAATAGCGCAAACTCTCACGTTCACTTTTGCGAGCTTCAGGAAGGTCGAGCAAAATAATTCTCCAAAATCCGTCCCAAGAAGTATTCACTAGCATCGTGTCGCTATCGAGCTTCAAACTATGCATTTTCTTTTTTCCTTCTTTTGTTAGGCGAGCGTAATCATTTTGCCCGCTAGAAATATGCTCCACCAGCCCCGCTTCGCGGAGGTTTTTTAGGGAGCGGGTGAGCGCGTACTGTGAAGGTCCTTCCTTCACAGAGCTATTAATTTCATTCACAGAAACAGCATTTCTTTGTGATAATAGCTCTATTATTTTCTTTTGGTAATTTTGTTTATCTTTTTTCATATTATTATTCTTGTGAAGGACCTTCCTTCACACTTTTAAAAGTAAGCCATTCAACCAACTCACTCCAGATATTTTTTGTATTTGGAAAATATTCAGGAAATGATTCTTTCGAAATAATTTTGTTATAAATATTTTTATCTTTTAGATAGCTTTGTAAACTAGAATATTCATAATTAGATAAAAATTCTTTTGCATTAGATAAATCAGTAATTCCACTTTCTTTCCAATTTTGTTCACCTTTGATTAGTTTGATTGGATTTAAGTGAATATAAGAAAAAAGATATTTTAAATAATTATCATTGTTTACATGTTCTGATTTAAATTTTCCAGCAAATAAATTTCCGGTTCGTCCATATTTTTTATTAAAATACATTGAGTATCCAGTATTAACTTTTCGCATAAAAAGAGTAATTCCACCTTCAGTTTTTTCTTTGATCAATAAATGAAAATGATTCGGCATCAAAGTCCAAGCACAGATAGAGACTAGGGGATTACTTCGTTCAAGTTTAAATATTTCTGTGAAGGAAGGTCCTTCACCAGCATTACGGAAAACTTTTTGCATGTCTAATGGTTCGCTTGAGTTACAAAGATAGAGAAGAATTATAAATCGATGATAGTCATTAATGTCTAAAAATATCGCTCGCTTTTCTGTCCCGCGATTATATAGGTGGTAGAACTCTTCTATTGAAAATGTATGTGATCTAAGCATATTTGTATTATATCATGATTTTGTGAAGGAAGGTCCTTCACAAGTGTTGACTTACATATAGGTTATCATATATACTCTTTTTTGCAACTATTCCGCGACCACGAAATACTTGCAAAATTATTAGGGCTTGTATATAATAGGTTTATTAGAAGTTAATAAAATAGAAAAATAATGAAATATAGGCAACAAGAAAAATTTTTAATTGATGTAAATAGTCAAGATAGATTTGTTAGAAGTTTTATTTTAAACGATGAAGGAAAGCAAATAAAAACAATTTTAATAGTTGCTACTTATCAATATATCTATTTTAATTTTGGTGACAATAATACAAAAATCCAAGAATGGATGAATCTACAGTCAGAATTAATTTTTAACGAATTTAAATTAAAACCCGATGATTTTAAAGAACAAGAAATAAAAAAATACTTTCAAATGTAAATTTTATTTAATTGATTATTAGTTAATATAAAAATATATGGTTAATTATACAAATTTTGAAAGTGAAAAAGTAAAAAAGTTTTGGAAAGATAGAGAAAAAAATGACAAAAAGATTTATCAGCTTTATTTTGTTATAGGGATTGCTATCGTAATGTTTATATTAATCTTTCTAGATAAATTAAATCTGCTAATTCTTTTTAGTGGAACATTTTTAACTTTTATATTTGTTATTGGTCAAATATATAGTGAAAGTGAAGACTTACGTAATAGAATAAATATTTTAGAAGAACAACTTGTTGATAAAGAATCATATCATCTTCATGTAGATAATATGAAATATTTATTAGATAAAAAGAAAGATAAAGAAGATATTAAAAAATAAAATTATTAACCATTAAAAATTAATTAAACAAAAAACATATGTCAAAAATAATAGGAATAGACTTGGGTACCACAAATAGTGCTGTCGCAATTATCGAAGGAGGACAGCCGAAGATTATTGAGAATATTGAGGGTGCGAGAACTACGCCTTCTATTGTTTCTGTTGCAAAAAATGGAGACAGACTCGTAGGTTTACTTGCAAAAAGACAAGCAGTTACGAATCCAGAAAATACTGTCTATGGTATCAAGCGTTTTATGGGTCATAATTTTGAAGATCCAGAAGTACAAAAGGATTTGAAGAATGCTTCATTTAAATTACAAAAAGGGAAAGATGGCGGAGTAGAAGTCATGATTGGCGACAAATGGATGCGCCCAGAAGAAATCTCTGCAATGATTTTAGGAAAAATTAAAGCAGATGTTGAAGCAAAGATCGGAGAAAAAATCACTGAAGCAGTCATCACTGTTCCAGCATATTTCAACGATGCACAAAGAAAAGCGACGAAGGACGCAGGTATGATTGCCGGGCTTGATGTAAAAAGAATTATAAATGAACCGACAGCTGCAGCCCTCGCATATGGATTCAATAAAAAGAAAAATGAAAAGATCGTGGTGTATGACTTTGGAGGAGGAACATTCGATGTGTCAGTCCTCGAAATCGGTGACGATGTTATCGAAGTAAAATCAACAGATGGCGACAGTCACCTCGGAGGTCGTGATATCGATCACAAGATTATTGCTTGGATCGCAGAAGAATACAAGAAGACTTCAGGTGTAGATGTCCGCAATGACAAGCTCGCATTACAACGCCTCGATGAAGCTGCTGAAAAAGCTAAAATCGAGCTTTCTACAGCTATCGAATCTGAGATCAACATTCCATTTATCACTTCTACTGCAGAAGGTCCACAGCACTTATTGCTCAAAATGACTCGTGCTCAACTCGAATCAATCGCCGATGAATATATCACTCGTTCTATCGAAATCACAAAGCGTGCTATGACTGCTTCTGGTTTCAAAATGGAAGAAATGAATGAAATAATAATGGTCGGAGGACAAACAAGAATGCCAAAGATTGTGGAAGAAGTGAAAAAAGTTTTCGGAAAAACTCCAAACCTTTCTATCAATCCCGACGAAGTCGTCGCCCTCGGTGCTGCAGTGCAGGCGGGAGTACTCCAAGGTGATGTGCGTGATGTTTTGCTCCTCGATGTTATTCCACTTTCACTCGGTATTGAAACACTCGGAGGTGTGGCTACAAAATTAGTTGAAAGAAATACAACTATTCCATCAAGTAAATCACAAACATTTTCTACAGCAGCCGATAATCAGACAAGTGTTGAAATCCATATCGTTCAAGGTGAGAGACCAATGGCTTCAGATAATAAAAGTTTAGGACGATTTATTTTGGACGGAATTCCACCAGCACCACGCGGTATGCCACAAGTTGAAGTTTCTTTCGATGTTGATGCAAACGGAATCTTAAATGTTACAGCAAAAGATAAAGCTTCAGGAAAAACTCAAACAATTAAAATCGAAGCAAGTTCAGGATTGAAAGATGAAGATATAAAGAAGATGCAAGCTGATGCTGAACTCCATGCTGATGAAGATAAACAAAAGAAAGAATTAGCTGAAATAAAAAATTCTTGTGAAATGACTATTTACTCTGCAGAAAAAGCGCTCAAAGATAATGAAGCAAAAATTCCAGCAGATGTAAAAGATGGAGTGAATGCAAAAATCACAGCACTTCGCGGATTGAAAGATGGCACAGATTTACCAGCTATTCAAAAAGCTCTCGAAGAACTTTCTACAGAAATGTCCAAGATCGGTGAAGCTATGAGTAAAGCAGGTGCAGAAGCTCCAGCTGGAGGCGCTCCAGAAGAACAAGCCACAGAAGTAAAAGGTGAAGAAGTAAAGCCAGAAGGTGAAGAACCAAAAGCGTAATTAAAAAAATAAACAACAAAGAGTTTTTCGAGCTGGTCTGGCGCCGACTGTCCTAAGATAGGAGGCGAGAACCGAGGACCCGAGAAAAACTCTTTTTGTTTTATTTTTACATGTTATAATTAAACCATCTATGGAACCAACACAATTCCCAGAAAATAAAGATATTACATATTTAGGTGAGACTACTTTTAGAAACAAAAATCAACTTTTTGGTATTAAAAGAAAAGATCGTCGCCAACATGTCTATGTTCTCGGAAAATCTGGAACAGGTAAATCAGCCTTACTTACAAATATGGTTATGCAAAACATTATCAATGGAGATGGTGTTTGTGTTGTCGATCCTCACGGAGAATTGGTTGAAGATATCGTAGCGGCTATTCCTCCACATCGTATGAAAGATGTCGTCTACTTTAATCCAGCTGATACCGATTATCATATTGGTCTAAATGTACTCGAACTTATTGATCCTCAATACAAGCATCTTGTCGCATCAGGACTGATGGGAATCTTCACAAAAATTTGGGCAAATGTTTGGTCTGCTCGTATGGAATACATTTTGAACAATGCAATTTTGGCTTTGCTTGAGACTCCAGGCACGACACTCCTTGGTGTCACTAGAATGCTCGTAGATAAACCATATAGAAAAACAATTGTTGATAATATCAAAGATCCTATCGTAAAAGGTTTTTGGGTAAATGAATATGACACTTGGCAAGATAAATTTCGTAATGAAGCTATTACTCCGATTCAAAACAAGGTCGGACAATTTCTTTCTAGCTCTATTGTTCGTAATGTCGTCGGTCAATCAAAAAGTACAATCAATCTTTTTGAAATAATGAATGAAAGAAAAATTTTCCTTGTAAACGTTTCAAAGGGACGTATCGGTGAAGACAATTCTGCTTTGCTCGGAGGTATGCTAATTACAAAAATCCAGCTCGCTGCGATGGAGCGTGTTCGTATTCTAGAAGATCAACGTAAAGACTTTTATTTATATGTCGACGAATTCCAAAATTTCGTGACAGACTCTTTTGCAAACATTCTTTCTGAAGCTAGAAAATATCGTTTAAATTTGACTGTCGCACACCAATACACTGCTCAGCTCGTATCTGCAAATGGTTCAGCTGTACGTGATGCTGTTTTCGGTAACGTCGGAACGATGATTGTGTTTCGTGTCGGTGCTGAAGATGCAGACTTTTTGGAAAAAGAATTCGAACCAGAATTTATGGCACAAGATATTGTGTCTTTACCAAACTATCGAATTTATTTGAAGCTTATGATTGACGGAGTCACATCTCGTCCATTTTCTGCTAAAACTTTACCACCTATGGTGACAAAGAGAAATTTACAAACAGAACAAGAAGTAATAGATATTTCCAGAAAACTTTATGCTCGACCTAGAGAAATTGTCGAAGGTGAAATTAGTGAATGGAGTGGAATGTTTTTAAATCTTTCCGCTGCTACAGCACCAAAAGGTGGAAAAGAAATAGAACAATTTCCAGTGAAATGTTCTATTTGTGCCAAAGATACTCTTGTACCATTCAAGCCAGAACCAGGACGACCTGTCTATTGTAAAGATTGTATTGCCAAAATGAAAGAAGGTACTTTGAAACCTTTACCTTTTACAGCACCCAAAATAGTAGAAGAAAAGAAAATTGAAGCTCCTATTCAAAAAACTATAAATGAAGTAAAAATACCTGTAATCACTCCGCCAATACCAGCACAAATAGCGTTTAAACCAGCTTATAAAGATCCATTAAGTCCTACACCAGCACCAATTGCACCAAAACCAGCATATCAAGCTACTCAAAACCAGCCTTTTAAACCAGCTCTACAACAACCAATACAAACTATCCAAAAACCAATACCTCAAAATAATGCCTTGAAAGATGTTTTAGCTAAAGCTATGACTGAAAAGAAAGTCGAGCAACCAGTACAACCAAAAATATTTATTCCAACAGTTCAACCCACACCAGCACCTGTTTCTTTGGATTCATTAAAGAGTCAGACAAATTCTTTACCAAATAATTTTCCAAAAGATAAAGGAGCTAGTAGTGATGATATGAATAAATTTAAAGATTTTATTACTGAAAAAGTATCACAACCACAAACACCACCCACCACTCCTCAACAAAAAGAAGAAATAAAAACCTCACCCCAACTCTCTCCTGAAAAGGCGAGGGAGACAGTCAAAGAAGTCCCTGAAGACGTCTTGCTAAAAATCTTAGAATAACTAAAATATACATTATGTCCAAAAATTACTATGAAATACTAGGGGTAAATAAAAGTGCTTCAAAAGACGAGCTGAAAACAGCTTTTCGTAAATTGGCGCACCAGCACCATCCAGATAAAAATAAAGGAGATGATAAGAAATTCAAAGAAATAAATGAAGCTTATCAAACTCTTTCAGATGATACAAAGCGTGCTCAATACGACAGATTCGGTTCTGGGTATCAAAATATGGGAGGTGGTGGCGGACAACAATATCAAGGTGGCTTCGGCGGCGGTTTTGAAGGTTTCGACTTTTCTGGTTTTCAAGGTGGTGGTGGAGCAGAATTCGACTTGAATGATATTTTCGCAGATTTTTTTGGAGGTGCACGTGGCTACAAACGTACACCAAAAGGTAGAGACATGCAGACAGAAATAGAAATATCTATGATAGATGCAATTCTCGGTGCTGAGAGAAAAATAATTATTACCGGCCATAAAGAAATAAAAATTTCTATTCCATCAGGAATTCATGATGGTCAAATGTTAAAAATGACAGGTATGGGAGAAGTCATAAAAGATGGAAAATCAGGAGATCTATATATTAAAGTCTATATAAAAGTACCAACCAAGATATCCAAAAAGGCTCGTGAACTGCTTGAGGAGCTTAAAAAAGAGGGGATTTAATGCTATAATCAAAACATGAAAAAAGGGAGGATATTTTTCTTAATATTTCTATTAGCTTTTTCTTTTAGCGATAGAATTTCATTTGCGCAAAATTCTTCAAATGCAGGATTTATACCTAGTAATATTTGGTATTCCAAAGATCCTTTTGAGGAAGGAGATAATGTTAAAATTTATACCCTGGTTTTCAATCCTGATTCAAGGCAACTTTCAGGTTCAGTTTTATTTTTTGACAATGATGTATTACTAGGTAAAAAGACTTTTGTCGCTGGAGCGAGCCAGGTAGCCCAAGTCGGTCTATCTTGGAAAGCTACACTCGGTGATCATGTGATTTTTGCTAAAATAGAAAATACTAAATTTTTAACTTCTTCAGGTTCCTCAGTCGATGTTTATTTGGCTGAAAATGAATCTGATAAAAGTAAACGTACAGTCAATAAAAAAATACTCAATCAAGTAAACGACAGCATCTCTAATGCTAAAGACACTGCTCAGTCTGTAGCCACATCAGCTGATACACAGGCCACTAGTATCGCTAATACAATCAAAGAGAAAACGCCAGATTTTATTGCCAAACCAATTTTGTATGTAGCCAATGGTATAGAATCATTCCGTGAATCGACAGATAATAAAATTTCAAATACAAAAGATAAAATAAAAGCTGATATTCAAAAGATAAAAGATAGCGTCAATGGTACTACTGCTAATGCAAAAACTTCTGGTAAGAATGCATTGAGTAAGCCATTTGAATATGTAAAATTATTCTTTACTGCCATATTGTCTGCTATTTTAGATTTTAAAATATTATTCTATGGGCTTTCTGCTCTGCTTTTATTTTTTATTTTTAGATTTATTTGGAGGAAAATTTTTGGGAAATAGTATGAAATTAAGAATTCTTTCATCAATAATACTCTTGTTTTCTATACTTTTTCTACCATTTTGGGTGTCTGTAATTTTAGCCTTAATTGGTATGTTTTTATTTTTCTTTTTTTTCGAAGTTGCTATTATAATGTTAATTTCAGATTTATTTTTTGGTCTGTCCAGTAAAAATATATTTACTACATTCATTATTTTTATTATCCTTTTATTCCTAATTGAATTTTTAAAGAAAAAAATGAAATTTTATAAATAAAAAATGATTAGAAGAATTTTAAAAAACAAAAGAACAAAAAATGCTAACTCATATGTAGACCCAGATGAGATTTTTCTCGATTCTCAAAATATTGGTAATTTTGATGTTCAACAATTTGAAGGACGTATCGAGCGACCCGTCTCTAAAAAAACAGTATTTTTTCTTGGAACTTTCTTTATTATTTGTGGAATTTTGTTTTTAAGTCGACTTGGTTTTTTGCAAATTCAAAAAGGTGAAGCCTATTTTCAAAGAAGTGAAAATAATACCTTAGATAAAAAAATCCTATTTGCTGATAGAGGTATTATATTTGATCGAAATAAAAAACAATTGGCTTGGAATGTAAAAGATGAGACGGTAGGAGAATTTGCCTCTCGTAAGTATCTAGAAAATGGATTTTCTCACATTATCGGATACTTGTCTTATCCAGCCAAAGATAAGGCTGGTAATTATTGGCGAGAAAGTTTTACCGGTAAAGACGGAATAGAAAAACAATATGATGCACGACTCCAAGGTGTGAACGGGGTTAAAATCGTGGAAAACGATGTTCATGGCAAAGTCTATTCTGAAAATGTCGTAAATGCACCAGTCCGAGGAGCTGATTTAGATTTATCTCTTGATTCACGAATTCAAACAAAATTATTTTCTTCTATCAAAACTTTGTCTGAACAAATTCCTTTCAAAGGTGGAGCGGGGATGATTATTGATGTGACTAATGGAGAAATAATTGCGAGTGTTTCTTATCCTGAATATGATTCAGCAATTCTTGCCAGTGGAAAAGATGTCGCTGTTATTAATGGATATTTAAATGATAAAAGACAAGTCTTTATGGATAGAACTCTTTCTGGTCTTTATACACCGGGATCTATCGTCAAGCCGATCGTCGCCTTGGGTGCTTTGCAAGAAAAAGTAATTGATCCATTAACAAAGATTCTTTCCACTGGATCTATTTCAATTCCAAACCCATATGATAAAACAAAAGAGACGGTCTTCAAAGACTGGCGTGCGCAAGGATGGGTAAATATGCGAGACGCTATTGCCGTATCTTCCGACGTTTATTTTTATGAAATCGGAGGAGGTTTCCAAAGTCAAAAAGGTCTCGGTATTGCTAATATAGAAAAATATTCAAGAATGTTTGGTATTGGTGAAAAAACTGGAGTAGATATGCCTGATGAAAAAAGCGGAGTCATCCCTAGTCCAGAATGGAAAGCAATTCATTTTCCGACTGATGCAGCTTGGAGAGTGGGAGATACCTATCACACAGCCATTGGACAGTATGGATACCAAGTCACACCAATACAAATGGTTCGAGCGATAGGTGCTGTCGCGAATTATGGAAATCTTGTGACTCCACATTTTTTATTAAATGATAGTCTAAAAAATTCTCAAGTTTCAAAAATAGATTTGAATCGAGATTATTTTAATGTTGTCCACGAAGGAATGAGGCAAGGAGTACTCGCTGGTACGACTGTCGCCTTGAACGTACCTTATGTACAAGTCGCTGCAAAGTCTGGTACGGCTCAGCTCGGTGTCGCGAAAAACAAAGTAAACTCTTGGGTGACAGGATTTTTCCCTTATGATCATCCGCATTATGCTTTTATCGTGATGATGGAAGCTGGACCAAAGACAAATGGAGTGGGAGGTACAGCAGTTATGCGTGAACTCTTGGACTATATGTCCACCGATACCCCTGAGTATTTTAAGTAGAAATAGCTAAAATACTCTTAAATATCAAGGTATTAACTCTATTGACAAATAGGTGTATTTTATGCTATACTTGTAATGTAGTTCATTAAATTTAAAAAATTCAGAAATATGAAAAAGAGATCTTTTTTAAACAAAGTTGGTGTTTTTTTTGGTGGAATTTTTGCAACCAAAGCGAGTTCGTATAGTTTCGATTATTTACTTTATCCATTAGCTATCCATTATCTTGGACTAGAATGGGGATTTGTAGTCATGCTGTTACTATCTTTTGTTTTAAATTATCTTTTCATCCTTCTGTATAATTCAACACAGAGAGATATCTTTGGTTTTGAAAAACTAAAAGAATTAAAAGATAAAACAACAAAAGAAAGTAAATCTTTTATCGCCCGATTAGTGGGTATGGGTTACGTGATGACTTTCATTGCATTGTCATTCTATGATCCATTCTTTGCAGTATTGTGGTTCCGGAAATCTACCAAGTTTGATAAAATGACCAAAAGTGATTGGAAAATCTTAACGATTAGTACAATCATCGGAAATCTTATTTGGGCACCGATGGTATTCGGAGCACTTAAAATCTTCGAATAAGTAAAACTAAATTGCTCAGCTAATTAGCTGAGCAATTTTTATTTAATCAAAAATTAAACTCCACTGTGGATGGAATTGAACTGTTAAATTTATGGATTTTTGGAGATAGGTATCTACTCCGAATTCCATTAATACAATTACTTCCAAGTGTTCACTGATTTCTGTACAATTTTCGATACCAACATAATAATATCGATTTTGTTTTTCTTCTTTTTGTAATGATTGCTCAAAAAAGAAGTATACATCCCAATCTTTTTTTTAGGAAAAGTCCGGCCATTCCGCAAATTCCATCACAAATCCCTTCAATTGGTAATTTATGTTCTGTCTTCTGTGCTTCACAATTAATACAAATTAAAGAAAATAAGGTAAAGATCACTTTTTTCATAATATTAATTTTTAAAACTTTGTTTATAGTTTATCATTGTTTATCTAAAAGTCAAGATTGACACTGTTTATTTTTATATAGTATCATTATTATGAATAAACTCATGTAGTGTGAGAGTTCATTAAGTTCATTTAATCTCTAAAAAAGATGAAAAAGAAAATCTTTAAATCCGTAAAGTTATCTGCCCCAAAAATTGCAATTCCTAAATCAGGAAATTGTGGTGGAAACTCATGTAAATGCAAGCACTGATTGCACATAATGCATTGTAAAATACACCTATAAATTTAGGTGTATTTTTTTTATTTTCTAAAAAAACTAAATATTTGTTTCGGATTTATTTTAAAAAGTTCCAGAAGGGTATTTCCTGACCTACTTATAACTTCGTCAATGAGCCAATAACCAAGACTATATCCATACCAATTTTGTAGATTTTTTGTTCCAAAAAAATACGAAAGATAGAAATCAATATTACTATCATCAATAAAAAGATTTAAATCTTTTTCAGATATTATATTAAGTTCTTTGATAGCATCTTCTTTGTTTAAAGTAGTAGACCATGGGGCACGATTACCACCTACAATAAATTCTCTAAAATGCTCAGCCAATCCTTCATTTACCATTCCATCTAAAATGGAATTCCATGAATATTGCGATGTATATGCAAGATGAGCATATTCGTGAGGTATAGTTTCCCTTAAGGATACTTGCCATTTCTCATTTGTTGTATCAATGAGTAAATACATAATATTTCCTTCAACTATAAAACCATTTACCCCATCTAAGTCTTCACTTGCTTCTTTGTTATAAAGCGGAAGTATATAAACGTTAATATTTTTTGTAACAGAAACTGCATTAAAAGATTTTTTAATAATAACTTCAACTATTTTTGAAATAGTTTCAATATGTTCAAATATGTTTATGTAAAAAGATTGTTCTGATTCACCAAAAATTTTACGACCGAGATCGTTTTTTAACTTCTCTTCGTTTGAATACTCACCAAGACTAAAATTCGGAGTATTTTTTATTTGTGTAAAAATGTCCTCTAAAGAAGAAGTTTTTGATTCTGAAGAATGAGGTTGTATATAAAAAAAATCTACTTTTACAGATTTTGATAAATATTGACTTTTTATTTTTTCATTGTTATTGTTCATATAAATAAAGTGAACCTTAAAAAATATAATCCATGAAAAATAATGAATATTTCCCTCGATTTATCGCCAAATGGATTAAACATCCTCAAGGCATACAAGTATATGCTCTTAAAGAAAGCATAACACTTGAAGAAATGAATGTACAGGCTATTTCTTCAATAGAAAAAATATGTTCAGGTAAGAACAATCTTGATGAAGTGATCCGTAAATTGTCACTTAAATGGGACAAGGATGATATAGTGACATTGATTTATCTTTTCATTGAAAAGCAAATTATTGTTAATAATAAAGAAGTAAATCCTTTAGTTAAGGGTTGTAAGTTAAAAAAAATAGAGACCCTTTTACCAAACCAAGAAACAGTTGATATTTTAAATCTACCATATCAAGTTATTTACGGGAGAGCTGGTTCTGATATTTGGTCTTCAGGGAAAGATATAGATATTAATATTGCTACAAATAAAATGATTTCTGAAATTGCTGAATGGAATGCATGGAATTTTCCAAAAAAAGAATGTACTCTTTTTGGGTCATTTGAAAGTCTTGCTAGTAAAAACATACTAGTACCACCTAGTGATATTATTAATTATGCTGATTTTCAATATAGTGATATTTTATTTCCTTATAAAATATTCAATCCACTATCAAATTATAATTGGATTTGTGCAAAAAATTTTATAAATAACGAGAAGGTTTTTATATTCTCTGAACATATTCTTTTTACGCAAAATCCAATATATGTTGCTAATACATCGTCTGGTTGTTCAGCTCATGTTAATAAAAATAAAGCTATTCATCATGCTGTGCATGAATTAATCGAAAGAGACGCTTTTATGATTTACTGGTTAAATAAGTTAGATCGACCTAGAATTAATTTAAATTCATTACCAGAAAGTATTATATTTCGAGTAAAAAATATTCAAAATCTTGGATACCGTCTTACTATTAATGACATCAGTATGGGGATTGCTCCAGTTATTATGGTTGCTTTGCAAGATATAGATGGTTGTTATGTAACTTCTGGATTAGCTTCATTGTATGACTTCGAGGCCATGTTTAGCTCTGCATTATCAGAAGTCGAGGTTAGTCTACTTCATATTTTGAATAGTAAAAAGATTGT
Source organism: Candidatus Nomurabacteria bacterium (assembly GCA_026395995.1). Classification (GTDB taxonomy): domain Bacteria; phylum Patescibacteriota; class Minisyncoccia; order Phycocordibacterales; family UBA9973; genus UBA9973. Next base: position 28,732 of record JAPLXQ010000006.1, read on the forward strand.
ACAAAAAAAATTGAAACCAGAAACAGTGAAATCTCTTGTTCAACATGAAGAGTTACATCAGCAAATAATGTATCAAAAAGAAACTTCATTCATATTTGAATCAAGTAAAGAAATTTCTTTTAAAAACTTTATGATAGCTTATAAGGATGAAAAAAATATCATCAAAACGATATTAGACAAAGGTTTTGATTTGTATGTTGTTGATGCAACAGATTGGGAGATTGATGTTTTACTACCAGAACATCGTCATATTGTTCGAGCTATTATTCCAGGTCTTGTACCGTTATCTTTTGGTTATCACAAAGAACCATTAGGTATGTCTAGGATTTATGAAGTGCCTGTTCAGTTAGGTTTTCGTAGTAATACTATCTCGTATCAAGAGCTGAATAGATTTCCTCATCCGTTTAATTAAAACAACTTACACCCAGCCAAATATCATCTGGGTGTTTTTATTTGCTGATTTTTACAGGGGATTATGATATTATTAATACTATGTCAGAAGAAAATCAGAAAATTTCAATCGGGGATTATGATACTATAATGAATGATAGAAATATCTTTAATCAGATAGTGTATACACCGCTTTCTGAAGCGCTTAGGCTTCTCGAAGAAAGACAAAAAGATCCAGTATTAATGGCAAAAATTGAAGAATTACTTAATGGTGATATTCCAGAAGTTTTGAAACCTATTGGTAAATATGCAGTTCAATTTAGACAAATTGCAACACCCAACAATGAATGTAAGTATTTTCTAAAGATTTCTAATAATTTCGGCTTAACTCCAACACTCATGGAATACCATAGTGATAAATTTTCTTCTAATAATTTTTTTAAACGTTCCCTAGGTCAATTACACATACAAGGACCTATAAATAAAAAAAATGAATACCAGATTGAAAAAATTACCATTATGGATTTTAATAAACATAATGGTAAAAAATTAAATGAAGTTGTTACCCATTGGAACGAATCAATCATTGATTTCCATAGAAAATTATTTAATATATGTGACTTAAATACTAAAGAATGTAATTTTTATGACACTTCGGAATGGATTAATAATCACGGATCTAGTCCAGAGGAATATTATAAACAATTCCTTATTTTATTTGTTTGTCATGGAATTTTATTTGAAAATTTTCTTTTAAACAAAGAAGAAAGTTCTTTTATTAAAAATGTAATTTTACCAGCATTAGAAGATGTTATAAATTTAACAGGAGTAAAACCACTAATTGTACCCGGTTCTCCTATTGATATTGAAGATGAAAATTTCTGGGTTCTATATCATCCAAATATTAAGACTATAATTCAAAATGAAAAATAAAACACCAAAGTTAAAAAAGAAAAGTACAGGTAAATATGGTAATGGTTTTTACGCTGATGAAGACATAAAAAAGGGGACTATAATCCATATGTTTACAGGGAAAAGAATGGATGTAAAAGAATTAGTTCAAAAAGTTAATTCTAACAAAGAAAATATTGATGACCCATTTCAAATAGGCAAAAGAACATATATTGACTTAGACGAAGTATCTAGAACATTTAATCATAGTTGTGACCCTAATTGTGGGATAAGAAAAGTTGGTGAAATGTTTTCCTTAAGAGATATTAAAAAAGGAGAAGAAATTACTTATGATTATTCATTAACTATAGCACCTACAGAATGGAAAATGAAATGTTTGTGTAAAAGTAAAAATTGTCGTAAAATATTAGGAGATATAAATTCTGTATCAAAAAAACAATTAGATTCTTACAAGAAATTTGGAGCTTTGCAAAACTACATGAAGAAACTATTAAAAGAAATAGAAAGTGGTAATTACAAAGTACCAAAATATGAAATTGAAGCTTTAAACAGTCTTAAAATATAGTAAGTTATTTTTTATAAATATTAAATATGTTAAAATAATAATAAGTTAAAAATGAAAAAAAATACCAAAGCCATTATTGTAATAATCCCGATTTTATTTTTAGTAATATTTAGTTATAGGTATTATCAATATATAATTCAAAAAAACTATATATTAGAAGTTAATACTATTTGTAATTCTGAAATAGAAAACTGTTTTGATTCTTCAGATTTAAGTTTTGGTCAAAATCCTTATAAAAAAGTAAGAGTTTTAGATAAATATGCTCCTAAATGTCTCGAAGAACATAATTGTGATAGCTTTTATTGTCCTGTTAGCCTAGGTAAAGATAAATGTGAAATTACTTACTGTTCAGATGAAACAAAAGTCGATGGGGAAGGTTGCACAAATAAAATAATAACTAATCAATAAAAATGCTATCTCATTTCATAAATATTCAATATTGTTATACATATCTTATTGACCAGACACCTGTAAGTCTTTTGTTATACTCACATATACCTACAGCTATACTTGCTTTATTTTTTGGTATTTTTATTTTTCTAAAAAATAGAAGCCAGCAAGGTTTTGCTCTGTTAATGATTTGTATATCTTTTGCTCTTTGGTGTCTTTTTGATCTGAGTTCTTGGTTTTCTTTTATTGGATCTGGGAATACCATGCTTGCATGGTCACTATTAGATTTAATTTCATTAATTATGTTCTTCTTTTCTTATTACTTTCTATATACTTTTATTACAGAAAAGGATTTTCCTATTTGGCAATGGTTTGTTGGATTTATTTTAATACTACCTACGGCCGTTTGGACATTGTTAGGTAAAAATTTACCTAACTATGATTCAAATAACTGTCAAGCAATAGAAAATACTAAAATTACTGGTTACCTATTTTATATTTTAGGTCTATTTATAATAATTTCTTCTGTATTTTCTATATATCAGTATATGAAAAATAAAGAAAATTTTGAAAAAAGAAAAAAGATTTTACTAGTTGGGAGCGGTATAATATTATTTTTAATTTTCTTTTTTTCAGCATTATTAGCTGTTAATTTATTAGCAAATAGTGATTCATCTGGATATGTCTATAACTATGAAATTTATGGTTTGTTTGGAATGCCGATATTGCTTATATTCTTAGGTTATCTTGTTATAAAATTCAAGGCATTTAATGTAAAACTTATTTCAGCTCAAGCATTAATATTTGCCTTGATAACTTTGATAGGTTCTCAGTTTTTGTTTATTACAAGTACAGTAAACTTTATATTAAATGGGGTCACATTTATCGGAGTAGTAATTTTTGGAATTTTCCTTATTGAATCTGTTAAAAAAGAAGTAAGACAAAAAGAATATTTAGAAAAACTAACAATAGAATTAAACGATTCAAAAATGCGACTTGAGGATACAAATATCAAGCTTGAAAGTGCAAATGACAAACTTCAATCTCTCGATAAATTAAAGACAGAGTTCCTTTCACTCGCTTCACACCAGCTTCGTAGTCCTTTGACAGCTATTACAGGCTATACATCGATGCTACTCGATGGATCATTTGGAAAAATGGATGACAAGCAGAAGGAAGCTATTGACCGTGTGTATCAATCTAGTCGTCATCTCTCTACTACAGTGGAAGATTTGTTGAACGTGACAAAGATCGAGCAAGGTGGAATGCAATACGTGATGGCAGATTTTGATTTTGAAAAAGCTGCTCAAGATTTAGCCAAAGATTTATCCGTCACTGCTGAGAAAAAAGGTTTGAAGCTCACTTTCAAGACAGATAAAAAATCTCCATATACAGTAAAAGGTGATATGGAAAAAATCCGTCAGGTTATTTTGAATTTTATAGATAACTCTATTAAATATACGAAAAAGGGAAGTATTCATGTACTTATATCAAAAGATGAAGATAAGAAAAAAATTCGTCTTTCTATTACCGATACAGGTATGGGTATGACTCCAGAGATAAAAGCAAAATTATTCCAAAAATTCTCTCGTGCTGAAGGAGCAAAAATGAATGCTGGAGGTTCTGGTCTCGGTCTCTATCTAGCAAAGAAAATCATTGAAGAAGGGCATCATGGTGCTGTAGGTGTCGATTCTGATGGTACAGACCTAGGTTCCACCTTCTGGATGGAATTGGATGAGGCTACAAACTAAATTTTAAAAATTTTATAACCTTCAGGAATGTCTTTTATTTCATAACCAAGTGAATTTATTTTTTCGCGGAGGTCGTCTGACTTTTGGAAATCTTTATTTTTGCGAGCTTGTTCGCGTTCTTCGGCGAAAGCTGTCACTTCATCTGATATATTATCTTCTTTTAATTTATCTAAACCGAGACCTAGTACTTTATCAAAATCTAACAAGGTAGTTTTTTTATCAGCATTTGAGACTTTTTCATCTTTCAATATATCCCATATTAAAGTCAAAGCTTTTGGAGTATCTAAATCATCTGCGATATATTCTTTAAACTTGTTTTGATAGTCAGAATTTGCTACTCCAAGGTCACTTCCAAGGTCTATATAAGCCCTAAAAAGCCGTTTTAAGGCTGTTTGAGCACCTTCGAGGGCCTCATAGTTGAAATTCATTTTAGTTCGATAATTACCCATTAAAAGCCAAAAACGATAGGCGAGTGGATTGATGTCTTTTTCTTCTAAAAGTTTTAAACGTAAAAAATTATCACCTGATTTTGCCATCTTTTCTCCAGCCATATCGAGGTGTTCATGATGAAGCCAATATTTTACAAAAGGACTTTTACCTGTAGCACATTCAGATTGAGCAATTTCATTTGTATGATGCACTGGTATATGGTCGATACCTCCAGTATGAATGTCGAATTGTTCACCTAAAAATTTTATTCCCATAGCAGAACATTCTATATGCCAACCAGGAAAACCCTGGCCCCAAGGTGAAGGATATCCGATTTTCGGATCAAATTTCCACAAAGCAAAATCTGCAGTATTATGTTTTTCAGAATTTAGGCCTATTCTAGATTCCTCGTCTTCATTTTTTTGAATTCCATTTCTTAATACTCCATATTCAGGGAATTTTTCTGTATCAAAATAGATTCCATCAGTGATCTTATAAGTAAAACCATTTTTCTCTAATCTTTGAATAAGTTCGACATCTTCATTAATATAATCTGAAGCAAAAGCGAGAACGCTCGGTGTGAGAATATTTAATTTTTGTAAATCTTCTTTAAATCTGTCTGTGTAGAACTCAGCAAGCAAACGCATGTTTTGTAAATTTAATTCTTTACCTTCACGAAGCAAACCTTTTGTCATTTTATCATCACCAGAATCCGCATCACTAGCAAGGTGGCCAATATCTGTAATATTTATGACTTGTTTTACGTTGTAGTCAAAATATTTTAGAGCTCGGCGAAGAGTGTCGGCAAAGACATACGAGCGTAGATTACCTATGTGAGCGTAATTATAAACTGTAGGCCCGCAAGTATACATACGAACTTCTTTTGGGTCTATTGGTGAAAAATCTTCCTTTGCTCTCGTAAGAGTATTATATAATTTGATATTCATTTTATTATTTAAAACCATTTTTTAGCCTTGAAGAAGACAAATACTGCAATACTAGTTACCAACATTGACCCTAATATTATATAAAATTGACCCATTCCATGAATAAGCACAAAGTCTGTATTCATCATAAAGATACTAGATATAACACTAACAGGTGAAATAAGGAAAGTAATAATTGTCAGTATCTTCATTGTATCGTTGGTTTTATTTGCTAGCAATGAATCGTTTGTCTCACGTAAGTCGACAATCGTTTCTTTGTAAGAATCCATAGCACTTTTTATTTTATTATATTCACCTGTAATAGCTTCTAATTGAAAAATAAATTCTGGTTCAAAAAATTTCTTACCAGCGGATTCAAAAGATTTCAAAGCTTCATAATGATAACGCATTGCTTGTTTGAAATTTAATAATTTTCTATTTGCTTCAGAGATTATTCTGACAGTATCTTTCTCACGACCTCCAAAAATATCTTGCTCTATCTTTTTTAGTTCAGGATGAAGAGCTTCTAAATCTTTAGCGACATTTCTATATAGTTCTCGGATGATATGGTAGAACAAATAACCAGCATGATCTTCTTTTGCATCTTTACCTTCTTTATTCAATAAAGCACGAACTTCAAATTTCTTGAAAAATTCATGAAGGGGATTTACTAATTCATAATGAATAGTAATAAGGAATTTTTGACCGACGACGAAATCTATCTCTTGCTCTGTTTTACCATCCTTTTTCATATGATCAATAGGGAAGTGCAAAACTAAGTAAATCAAATTATTATAGAGTTCCACTTTTGAACGCACTGTCTCTGTGATAAACTCTTCAGCGACCATTGGTGCTATTGAGTATTCATCTACCAAACTAGCTACTTCTTCGACTGTTGGGGATTGAAGATCAATCCAAGTAATGCCATTAAATGTGTATTTTGAAATCATACATCTATTATAATATTTTAAAGAAAATTTAGAAAGACCCCCACCTCACTCTAACCCTCTCCTTATAAAGGAGAGGGAAATATAAAGACTTGCATTTTAAAGCGTTTTCGTATAATATAGAACTTATGGAATTCGCAGTTATAAAAACAGGTGGAAAACAATACAAAGTCGCTGTAGGCGATGTTGTTTCTATCGAGAAAATAAAGGGTGAATACGCAAAAGGAGATAAGGTCTCTTTTGATACTGTTATGCTCGTAGATAACGGAAAAGATACTGCTATCGGTATGCCTTTCATTTCTGGTGCCAAAGTAAATGCTGAAATTGTTGAAATCGGCCGTGCCCGCAAGGTTATGGTTATCAAATACAAACAAAAGTCTCGTTACCTCAAGAGAAACGGACACCGCCAACCATTCTTTAAAGTAAAAATCTTATCAATAGCATAAAAAATCCTTCAGCAATGAGGGATTTTTTGTTTGCCTGAATTTACTTGACTTTTTTAATTGTTAATATATAATAAAGAAAAACTTGTAAAAATTCAAAAGAATGAAGACTAAAAAATCAAATGGACGTAAGTCCAAAATGGAAAAATACATAGATAAATTAAAAAAGATTATGATTAAGGAAATTCAAATGCTTCCTGATAATGTATTCAAGGAAGAACTTGATTTCGCTAATGCCTTAAATGATGAAATAAGAATGGAAGAATTTGCAAAAACACATGCAAAAGAAATAACATGGGTAATGGGTCAAATAGATGTGGAAAAAGTAATTAAAGAAGCTAGAAATCAACTTGCGTTAGAAACAAAAAAGAACAAAACTAAGAAATAAAATAAAAATCCCGAATATTCGGGATTTTTTAATGTCTATTTTGTAAAGCGTTCTTTATGGTTTCATTATCAGAATACTCGAGTTCAGTACCAGTAGATAAACCACGACCAAGGGAAGAGATTTTAATATTCAAAGATTCAGCCAATTCTCGAAGTTGGCTTTTTATATACATATCAGTATGATCACCTTGAGGTGAGAGGGAAAAGGCGAGGATTATTTCCTTCAAATTATTTTTATTGTTATTTATTTTATCTTTCAATTCATTGAGGCGAATTCGAGCTGGAGTACTTTTTTCTACTATTGGAACAAGTCCGCCTAGAACAAAATATTTTCCACTATAATTTTTACTCTTTTTAACACTTTCTAAATCGGAATCTTTTTCAATAATCATTAATATGCTCTGGTCAGTCTTTGGGTTAGAACAAATATCACAAATTTTTTTCTCATCTACGCTATAGCGTAGATTAAAGAATCGGAAACATTCAGCACATTGAGAAATTTCTTTCTTTAAATCTAAAATTAATTTTGCTAAATTTTCAGAATAATTTGGATTACGTGCCATTAGAAAATACACAAAACGTTTTGCTTGTCTTTCTCCGATACCGGGGAATTCTTTAAAGTATTCTGTTAGTTTTTCAATTGCATCCATATTTAAAATTCATCTAAAGCATCAGCTTTTTTATTTGAAGAAAATTCACTTAAATTATTTTTATCAATAGACAAAAAAGATGTAGTCTTATCATCAAAATAAAGGTCCACTTTACCTGTAGGTCCATTACGATGTTTTTCAATCAAGATTTCGGCGATATTTGTACGCTCAGATTCATCTTTACCTTTATCTTCACGGTGAATAAACATTACGACGTCAGCATCTTGTTCAATAGATCCAGAGTCACGAAGGTCAGAAAGGCGAGGCTTACCTCCACGAGATTCCACAGCACGAGAAAGCTGTGAAAGTGCAATTACAGGCACATCGAGCTCTTTGGCTAAGCCTTTCAATGAACGAGAGATTTCAGTCACTTGGTTCACCATAGAATCATAACTCTTTGATGTAGTCATAAGCTGCAAGTAGTCGACGACAATAAGATCAAGACCTTTTTCAGCTTTCAAACGTCGTGAAGCAGCTTTCATTTTTGCTATCGAGTTACCAGCTTGATCATCGATAAAGATTTTTGCTTTTGAAAGTTTATCTAGAGAGTCACGAAGTTGAGAAAATTCTTTATCAGAAGATAAATTTCCTGTACGCAAATTCCAAGCATTCACTTTTGATTCAGCTGAGAGCATTCTATCAATCAATTGTTGAGTAGACATTTCCAGAGAAAAAATACCGACAGATTTACCGTGCTGGGTTGCAGCCAAGCGGGCAATATCGAGGGCGAGAGTCGTCTTACCTACAGATGGACGAGCAGCGAGAATTATCAAGTCTGATTTTTGGAAACCAGAAAGCATTGTATCCAAATCTCGAAAACCAGTCGGAATTCCACGTATTTCACCTTTATTTTCATGAAGTCTGGATAGTCGATCAAAGGCTTCAGGTAAAGCGTCTTTCATGCTCACAAATTTTTGATTCTTTGGTGAAGAAACGACAGCAAACATTTTCTTTTCTGCCATATCGAGAATTTCCTCCATGTGATCATCACCTTCATCAAAAGCGAGTTCTGAAACATAATCTGCGGCGTCGATGAGTGAACGTAGAATAAATTTCTTTTGCACAATGTCAGCGTAGTGGCGGACATTTGTCGAAGAAGGAACAATATTTACTATTTCAGCGAGATATTGATTTCCACCGACAGCTTCGAGGAGTTTTCTTTCAGAAAGTTTTGTCGAAAGTGAAAGCATATCGATAGGTTCATTGGCTCTAGCCAAATCCATCATTGTATCAAAAAGTATTTTATTTTTTTCTACGTAAAAAGAATCTCCAGTAATGACATCTTCGATATCATTAATAGCATCTTTACGTAAAAGTATAGATCCAAGAACAGCTTTTTCTGAATCAATGCTTTGTGGTGGAATGCGAATTTCATTTTTCTTAAATTTTGACATAGGTGCATTTTAGCACAATCAATAGATAGGTGAATAGAGACAAATAGCATAACTATGTTATTAAAATGGGGAAAAGGTTTATACTGAAAAATATTAGAATTTATGATAATATATAGGAATGGAAAATAAACCAGAAACAAAAGAAATAATAGTTTTGACAGGTGATAGACCAACAGGAAAACTCCACTTGGGGCATTTTGTCGGTTCTATTCAAAATAGACTTAAACTTCAAAATGAAGCTAAAAAATCTTTTTATATGGTTGCTGATATGCAAGCTCTCACTGATAACGCTGAAAATCCAGAAAAAATTCGTATCAATACACTCGAAGTCGCACTCGACAACCTCGCTTGTGGACTCGATCCAGCTAAGACAACAATGTTCATACAATCCCAAATTCCTGAAATTGCAGAATTAGCACTCCTTTTTATGAATCTAGTAACACTCGCTCGTTTAAAAAGAAACCCAACAGTAAAATCTGAAATGCAACAAAAAGGTTTCGGTGAAGATGTTCCAGCAGGATTTCTAGTTTACCCAGTTTCTCAAGCAGCAGATATTTTATTTGCAAAAGCAAACTTGATTCCAGTCGGTGAAGATCAAAAGCCAATGATCGAACAAACAAATGAAATAGTAGATTCATTCAATCGCATTTATGGAGATACTTTTAATAGAGTCTCACATTTAGTCGGAGAAACTCCACGTCTGGTCGGCACTGATGGTAATTCAAAAATGTCTAAATCATTAAACAATGGAATTTATCTTTCTGATTCAGATGAAACAATAGAAAAGAAAGTCATGGAAATGTATACAGACCCAAACCATATTCATGTACAAGACCCAGGCAATGTCGAAGGTAACGTTGTTTTTATGTATCTCGATATTTTTGATACAAATAAAGAAGAAGTTGCAGATCTAAAAGAACAATATAAAAAGGGTGGACTCGGTGACGTTATTCTAAAAAAACGTCTAGCAAAAGTTTTGTCTGAAATAATAGCTCCTATTCGTGAGAAAAGAGAAAAATTAGCTGAGAATCCAAAAATGGTTATGGATATTCTAGAAGAAGGTACAAAAAAAGCTCGTGAAGAAGCAATTCAAACATTAAATGAAGTTCGCCGTGCAATGAAAATAGATTTTTTTTAAAAGTTAACTAAAAAATAAAAATGAATAAAGAAAAAAACAAAAAAAGCTTTATAGCTCAGATATTAGTTTTGTTTAAACCATTCTGGAGATATATTTCTATTATTGTTTTTATATTAATAATAATTCAATTAATTGGTACTCTTGCCCCATATTTACTTGGTAAAAGTATTGACGCTATTACAAAAGGAAATGTTCATTTAACATTTTTGCTTTTATTTATTTCATTAATAATATCTATTTTTCAAAGTATTGGTTTGTGGTGGTTGAAAGAATATGTAGAAATTAAAAAATTAGATACTCATATACAAAAATCTTTTTCGATTTATTCTCTAACTAAAATGTTGCAATTTTCTATTGGTCAACATATTAATGAACATTCAGGAGTAAAACAAACTATTGTAAATAAAGGACAAAATTCAGTAAGTAATTTAATTGAAATAGTCTTTTATAATTTAATTCCAAATTTACTTCAAGTTTTAGTAACATTAATAATATTATTTATTTTTGACTGGAGGATAGCCATTATTGCTTTTGTTTTTGTTACTATTTATATAATAGTTTCATATAGAAGAAATATAATTGTTTTTCCAATTGTAGATGAAATAAGAAAAAAACATCAGGCTCAAGGAAAGACAGAATCAGAATTATATAGAAATTCAACATTGGTTATTTCTGAAGCTCAAGAAAAAGAAACTATCAAAAATTTCACTAAATTTTGGAATAATCTTACAGATTTTGAAAATCAAACTTGGATTAATTATTTAAAAAAATTCTATCCACAAAAATTATTTATCTTGTTTGGTCAATATGCCTGTTTAGCTCTTGGTTTATACCTTATATTAATAGGTGAACATTCTATTGGTATGATAGTAACACTTTTTTCATGGTTAAATTCTGTTTTTGGAAATTTAATCAACATAATGAGCACTCAAAGAAGAATTTTATTTTTAATTGTTGAAATACGAAAATATTTTGATTTATTAGATATCGTTCCTGATATTGATCCAAATCCAAAAGGAGTAATAATAGAAAAATTAAAAGGACAAATAGAATTTAGAAATGTAAATTTTGCTTATCCATATCGTAAATCGGAAAAAGAAGAGGAAGAAGAAAAAGATACGAGTGAAAATAAAGAAGACCATACTGTTTCAAATATTAATTTCATAATTCCAGCTGGAGCCAAGGTCGGCTTTGTAGGTATGTCTGGTTCAGGAAAGACCACTATCGTAAACCTTATACGTAGATATTATGAAGCCACTGATGGAGAAATTTTAATAGATGGAGTTCCATTAAAAGAAATAAATCTAAAATGGCTTCGTTCACATATAGGTAACGTCGAACAAAAAATAGATTTATTTGATAGAAGTATAAAGGATAATATTTTATTTGGATTACCAGAAGGACAGAAAAATGTTGAAGATAAAAAATTACAAAAAGCAGTAAAAGATGCTTCTTTGACAGAATTTATTGAAAAATTAAAAGATCATGGACTCGAGACAATGATCGGTGAAGGAGGAATAAAAGTTTCTGGTGGTGAAAGACAGCGTATAGGCATCGCTCGTGCACTCATCAAAGATCCTAAAATACTTATTTTTGATGAAGCTACAAGTGCCCTCGATTCACACAATGAAAAATTAATTCATGATGCGATAAACAAAGGTTCAAAAGGTAGAACAACTATTATTATTGCTCACAGACTTTCAACCATCGCTGATGCTGACAAAATATTCGTCGTAGCAGATGGAAAAATAGTAGGAGAGGGAACTCATGAAAAACTTTCAAAATCTTGCAAAGAATATAAGAATCTCTTAAAATATCAGCTTTTCGGAGTATAAAATATCTTAAAACAACTATCTAGGACTGTCCTAGATAGTTGTTTGCTATTTCTATAATATATGATATAGTTTATTTGAAATAAATAGTATAAAAAATATAAATATGTTTGCAACAATCGAACAGGCTTTAGATGTCTACAAACAAGAGGTTAAAGATTATTTAACATGGTTTGAGACACTCAATTTACCCAAAGAGGGAACAATAGAATTAAAATTAGGAATTTTAGACCCTATTGACTATGACAAGTTCATGGCTTGGCAGGAAAAAATGGCTAGTATGGTCAAAGTTTTAGGCCTAACTGAAAAAGAAGAAGCAGAAATTGATTCTGAGTTGGGTGTAATAGCCTAACTCAAAAGTTCCGAAGTTAAAAGACTCGGAGCTTTTTTATTTTTATACTTAAAATTTACATAAATTGACATACAACTAAAATTATGTTAAATTAAAGAAAAATTGTAAATTATAAAATATGAATAAAAAATCATTATTTGAAGTAAAAGTTGATGAAAATATCACTTTACGTATCAGAAACATTGAAGACTCAGCAATACTGTTTAATCTGATAAATAAAAATAGGAAACATCTTTCAGAATTTTTGAATTGGGTTCCAAAAACAAAAGAAGTATCTGATACGGAAAATTTCATTCTTAGAAAAATCGAAGAGTTTGAAAAAGGCACTAGTTGTGACTTTGGAATTTATTATGACAATATACTTATTGGCTCTGCTGGATTTCATAGTATCTGTAAAACAAACAAACATGCTTCTATTGGATATCTAATTTCAAAAGAGTATGAAGGGAAAGGTATTGTTACAAAAGTAGTAACAAAATTGCTTGAAATTGGTTTAGAAAAGTATAAGTTGCATCGCGTAGAAATACGGATGATTGTTGAAAATAAAAAAAGCCAAGCTATTCCAAAAAAACTTGGTTTTAAACACGAAGGCACTCTGCGTGACATTATTTTTGTAAATAATAAATTTCATAGTATGGAAATTTGGAGCACATTGCTTTGTCCTATAAAAAAGGGACTTAACAATAAAAAAGAAGATAACAAATGTAACGGAAAATAACTAAAAGTCTCTCGGAAACGAGGGACTTTTTAATTTCTAATTTTTATGATAAAGTTTAAACATGCAAAATAGAACATATATTAAAGATTTAAATACAAAAGTAGGGGAGGAAGTTATCATTGCTGGATGGGTAGACATTCGTCGAGACCAAGGTAAAATGGTCTTTTTTGACATGCGTGATATGACTGGAAAAATCCAATGCGTTACTTTACCAAACAGTGAAGCAATAATACTAGCAAAAGAAATCCGCCCTGAATGGGTTTTGAAAATTAATGCCAAAGTAAATGCTCGCCCTGAAAAGAATATAAAAATTGGAGTTGTAAATGGTGATGTAGAACTTGAAGTATTAACTATTGAAGTTTTAAACGAAGCAAAAACTCCACCATTCCAAGTAAATGAAAATACGAGTGGAATCAATGAAGATTTAAGAATGAAATACAAATATTTAGATTTGCGCACAGAAAGAATGCAAAAAAATATTCGTATGCGTGACAAGATCGTGACATTTTTCCGCCAATATATGCACGACAATGGTTTCCTCGATGTTGAAACACCAATAATGACAAAAGGTACACCTGAAGGTTCACGTGAATACCTCGTGCCATCTCGCCTTGAACCAGGAAATTTTTATGTACTTCCACAATCACCTCAACAATTCAAACAGCTTTGTATGGTGGGAGGCGTAGAAAAATATTTCCAAATTGCAAAATGTATGCGTGATGAAGATACTCGTGGTGATCGTCAACCAGAATTCACTCAGCTCGACTATGAAATGTCTTTCATAACTCAAGAAGAAATTATTGCTTACACAGAAGAAATGTTTATTAAAATGGTGCAAACTGTTTACCCTGAAAAGAAAATTCAGCAAATTCCATTCCCACGTCTTACTTATGCTGAATCAATGGAAAAATATGGAAATGACAAACCAGACTTGAGAGAAAATAAAGAAGATCCAAACTTACTCGCATTTTGCTGGGTAGTTGATTTTCCAATGTTTGAAAAAGATTCTGAAGGTGGAGTACAAGCAGTGCACCACCCATTTACTTCACCGAAGGCTGAAGACGCGCACCTACTCGAGACTGATCCGCTTTCTGCTCGTGCAAATGCATATGACATAGTATTAAACGGTTATGAACTCGGTGGAGGAAGTATCCGTATTCACCAAAGAGAATTACAAAATAAAATTTTCGAATTACTTGGCCTTTCAAAAGAACTCATCGAAGCTCGTTTCGGTCACATGCTCGAAGCTTTTGAATACGGTGCTCCACCACACGGAGGCTGTGCACAAGGTATCGATCGTATTGTTATGTTACTTCAAAATGAACCAAATATTCGTGAAGTTATTGCTTTCCCAAAGACTGGTGAAGGTAAAGACTTAATGATGGGCGCTCCTTCTCTCGCATCTGATAAACAACTCAAAGAACTCGGTATACAGTTAAAAAAATAAAAAATAGGTATCAGAATTAAATCTGATACCTATTAAGTTCACATGCATTAAAATTTTTTAAAATGTATGTGCTGTAAAGTTAAACTTATTGCTTAAACATATCTGAATGGAACCATCCGGATATTCCAAAATCATATTAAACTCTGCAATATAAGAGTGACCTGGAGTAGTCATTATGCAGTAGACCACTCTATTTGTAGTATCTGCTACATTAGAGTGATGTAAAATCTCCTGAGAAATTAACGGTTCATTAATTGTAGAGTCAAATACATTTGAATTAATTTTCATAGAATTAAATCCTGGTGTAATTTTATCCCAGGAAATTTCAGCCATTGTTACATTCATTCCAACTGCATTTGGAATACTTTTTAATGTATCTGCTACAATTTCTTGTGCATTAATTTTTACTACAGAGATCACTAAGTTCATAATGATCATTCCTACGATAATTGTTACTTTTTTCATTTTTATATATAGATTTAATTGATTTCCGCAAATCCCTAAAGGATCTCTGGTAATCAATCAAATCTCTTTTTTAAATAACCTTTAACTACATCAAGTATAGCATATATATAATAAAAAGTCAAGTATAGAAATACCCCTTAAAAATGCTATTATATAAGGATGGAAGAGGAAATCTCAGAAAATTCTTATATCGTAAAAACTACAGGCTTTGAAGGTCCTTTTAGTTTGCTTTTAAACTTGATTGAATCAAGAAAACTTTTCGTGAACGAAATATCTTTATCTCAAGTTACCGAAGATTATATTAGCTATATAAATAAATTAGACAATCTCAGTCATGTTGAAATTTCAAACTTTGTCGTCGTGGCGGCGACTTTGATATTAATCAAATCAAAATCATTATTACCAAATATGAATCTCACTTCTGAAGAAGAAGGTGAGATAGTGAATTTAGAAGATAGACTTCGCTTGTACGAAGTTTTTTCTAAATTAGCAATCAATGTAAAAGAACAATTTGGGAAAAATATTATTTTTTCTCCACTTGAAAGAAAAATGGAAAAAGAAATATTTGTACCTGATATACATATAGATACACAAACAATGCATGCCTTAGTATCAGAAGTTTTAGAAAAAATTCCTAAAAAAATAGAACTTCAGGAAGTAGAAGTCAAAAAAGTCATTAGTATCGAAGAAATGATAGATGATCTCACCCAAAGAATTCAAAATTCTATGCAATTAAATTTCAAAGAATTCACCGGTCACAATGGAGAGAAAAGAGCTTTCACCAAAGAAGAAAGGGTAGTTGTAATTGTGGGATTTCTTGCTATGCTTGAGATGGTCAGACAAGGTATTGTAAATGTAATTCAAAATGATAATTTTCAAGATATAATAATTGAAAAAGAAACATTAATAATTAACGAAGAAATTATATAATATGGAATTAGAAACAAAAATTGAATCAATACTTTTTTTTAAAGGTGAGCCAGTATCTATCAATACATTGGCTAGTATTTTAAAAGTTTCAAAAGAAGAAATAAAAGAAGCTATTATAAACTTATCTACAAGTCTCGAAAATCGAGGAATAGTTTTATTGGTCAAAGAAGATGAAGTAAATCTTGGCACAAACCCGACAATGTCTGAAATGATTGAAAATTTACAAAAAGAAGAACTCAATAAAGACCTTTCAAAATCAAGCTTGGAGACACTTTCTATTATTTTATACAAAAATGGTATTAGTCGTTCTGAAATTGATTATATTCGTGGGGTTAATTCCAGCTTTATTCTTCGAGCGCTTTCTATACGTGGATTAATAGAAAAATTAACTGATCCAAAAGATAATCGAAAATATATTTATAAACCGACCTTTGATGTATTATCCTTTATGGGCATAAAATCAGTCGAAGAATTACCAAATTATTCTGAAATAAATCCAAAAATAGAGACCGAAATTAAAAAATTAGAAGAAGAAAATTATGATAACTAACTTAGTAAAAATTTTTTTACCGACAACAATAGCTTTTATAGTGGGTATTTTATTTACACCACTGGCGACACATTATTTTTATAAATATAAAATGTGGAAGAAAAAAGTTCGAAATACTGAAGATGATATTTCTTTAGCTTTTAAAGCTATCCATGAAAAGAAAGAGCAGACAGAAGTATCTACACCATGTGTCGGAGGTATTATTATCTGGGTTTCTGTTTTATTTACTATATTGTTATTTTTTATTTTGGCTCTTATTTTCCCGAATGATATATTTACAAAATTAAACTTCTTGAGTCGCTCTCAGACATTTATTCCATTAACTTTATTTATCCTCGGATCAATACTAGGGCTGATAGACGATATTTTAGAAATTAATGGTAAATCAAATATCACCCGAGATTCAAACTGGTATACCAAATTAAAAATTTCTATTATTGTGGCTTTTGGGTTGATTGCTGGATATTGGTTTTTCTTTAAATTGGGAATGTCTTCTATTCATATTCCTTTTGACGGTTCATGGCAACTCGGCATCTTTATAATTCCTTTTGTTGTCTTAGTCATGCTTGGAACTTTTTCTGGTGGAGTCATCGATGGTATCGACGGCCTTTCAGGTGGAGTACTGGCTGCAATTTTTGGTTCTTATACCTTTATTGCTTTTACTCATAATCAAATAGATTTAGCTACTTTTTCTGGAGTTATCACTGGTGCTATTTTAGCCTTTTTATGGTTCAACATTCCACCTGCGAGGTTTTATATGGGGGAGACGGGGATGATGCCGCTCACTATTACATTGGCCACTATAGCCTTTCTGACTGATACAGTTTTAATTTTACCTATTATTGCTTTTGCCTTAGTCGCCACTTCTTTATCTTCTAGCATACAAATGTTTTCAAAAAAATATTTTGGTAAAAAAGTTTTTTTAGTTGCACCATTACATCATCATTTTGAAGCCTTAGGTTGGCCGACTTATAAAATCACAATGCGATACTGGGTACTCAGTATTATGTTTGCAATTATTGGAATAATTTTAGCTACCATAAGTTAATATAAATGAATCCCGTTAGAAATATGAAAAAACAAAAAATAGATAGATTTTTTCTTGGAATAATAATCGCTTTAATTCTTGTCGGTATAGCGATGTTTATTTCAGCTTCTTTGGGTCTATTAATGAGAAATCAGCATACTTTTTATTCTGTTTTAATTAGTCAGCTAGTATTTGGTCTTGGCCTCGGTGGCCTCGGTATATTTTTTTGCTTAAAAGTTCCAATTAAATTCTGGAGAAAAAATGCTTTTTATATTTTCCTTGGATCAATTATTTTAACAGCTATGGTTTTTGTCCCTCATTTAGGTTTTGTTCACGGTGGAGCAAGAAGATGGATATCTATACTCGGTTTTTCTTTTCAACCAAGTGAAATTTTAAAATTTTCTTTTGTTATTTATTTTTCAGCATGGCTTTCATGGGCCAAAAATAAGGTGCAAGATTTTAAATTTGGAATTTTACCATTAGGTGTAATGCTGGCTATTATTGCTGGTATTTTGTTAAAACAACCAGACACAAAAAGCTTTATTTTAATTACTATTACAGGTATCACAATGCTTTTTATCTCTGGAGTTCCTTGGAAATATATTATAGGAATAGGCCTAGCTTCCGTTTTACTCTTAGGAGGGCTCGTTATTTTTACTCCGTACTTGAGGGCCAGAGTGAATACTTTCATTCATCCTTCTCAAGATTCACAAGGATCTTCTTATCAACTTCAACAAAGCTTGATAGCCATAGGCTCAGGTGGAGTCTTTGGTAGAGGTTATGGTCAAAGTATTCAAAAATTTAGTTATTTACCTGAACCACAAGGGGATTCTATTTTTGCTGTTGTTGGAGAAGAGCTTGGTTTTGTCGGCAGTGTCAGTATTATATTTCTATATGTACTTTTTGCTTTTCGAGGACTACGTATCGCCAATCGTAGCCCAGATCTTTTTGGTAGACTTTTGGTCTCGGGAATTGTTATACTTATCACAGCACAGTCATTCATGAACATAGCTTCTATTATAGGTGTTTTTCCACTCACAGGTGTGCCATTAGTTTTCATGAGTCAAGGTGGAACTTCTTTTATGATAGATTTGATAGCTATAGGTATAGTACTTCAAGTTTCCAAATTACAACGTGAGAATAATAATTAATTAATAAAAATATGAAAATAGTTTTTACAGGTGGAGGTACTGGTGGACACTTTTATCCAATCATTGCTATTGCTCAAAGTGTTAACAAAATAATAGACAAAGAAAAAATATTACAAGCAAAATTGTATTATGTTTCTGATAGTCCTTACGACAAAGAGGCACTTTTTGAAAATGGATTAATTTATGAAGAAGTAAAGACTGGAAAAATGAGGACTTATTTTTCTATGAAAAATTTTTCTGATATGTTTAAAACATTTTTAGGAATTTTTTCTGCTCTTTATAAAATATATTCTATTTATCCAGATGTAGTTTTTGGTAAAGGTGGCTACGCTTCTTTTCCTACACTCGTCGCAGCGAGAATTTTAAGAATTCCTGTGATTATTCATGAGTCAGATTCTGCTCCAGGACGAGTAAATCTCTGGGCGGGAAAATTTGCAGAAAAAGTAGCAATATCTTTTCAAGAAGCAGGTCTTTATTTTCCAAAAGAAAAAACAGCTTGGACAGGTCAACCAATTCGCCAAGAAATACAACAGACAACCTCTAGAGATGAAGCTCTTCAGTATTGGAAACTTGAATCAAATATACCTGTACTTGTTATATTGGGTGGTTCACAAGGAGCAGAACTCATTAATAATGTCATTTTGGATGCATTACCTAGACTCGTAGAAAATTTTCAAGTTATCCATCAGACAGGGGTACGAAATTTCAAAATGGTAGATGATCGATCAGAAGTTATTCTAGCAAATAATCCAAATAAATCTCGATATCAAAAAGTAGCTTTCTTAAATAATTTACAAATGAAAACATCTGCTGGTGTAGCTTCTATTATAGTCACACGTGCTGGTTCAGGATTATTTGAAATAGCGACTTGGGGCATTCCATCGATCTTGATTCCAATTACAAACACAAATATGGATCACCAAAAGAAAAATGCTTT
Organism: Candidatus Nomurabacteria bacterium; assembly: GCA_026395995.1. Taxonomy (GTDB): domain Bacteria; phylum Patescibacteriota; class Minisyncoccia; order Phycocordibacterales; family UBA9973; genus UBA9973. The sequence goes on from JAPLXQ010000006.1 coordinate 48,463, forward strand.
CAATTATGCTCGTGCTGGAGCCTGTAGTGTAATAGAAGAGATGAATATGACTGCAAATATTCTAATGGCTGAAATAGAAAGAATTACTAGCGATAAAATTACATGGGCGAGAATGGCAGAAAGTGCTCGGACTTTCAACAAGACAGATGCTGCTGGTAAAATAGCTCAAGCTATTGTTGATATTGCTTTGAAACATGAAAAATAAAAACTTTTAAAATATAACAAAAAATGTTATATTATCTAAATGTCAGAACAAAAAGTTATAACTAGATTTGCGCCGAGTCCTACTGGTAAATTCCATGTTGGAGGTATTCGATCTGCTCTTTATAATTATCTTTATGCGAGAAAACATAATGGTAAATTTATTTTACGTTGCGAAGATACTGATCCAGCTAGATCTAAAAAAGAATACGAGGATTATTTTATAAATGTCTTCAAATGGCTTGGTTTAGAATATGATGAATTTTTTCGTCAGTCAGAACGCACAGAAATTTACAAAAAATATTTACATAAACTCTTAGAAGAAGATAAAATTTATATTTCAAAAGAAGAAATAAAAGAAGAGGGTCAAAGAAGCGAAGTTATTCGTTTTAGAAATCCAAATAAGATTGTCACTTTTCACGATGAAGTTTTAGGAGATCTATCTTTCAATACCACAGAGCTTGGTGACTTTATTATTGCTCGTGATATTGAAAGCCCTCTTTATCACTTCACTGTTGTTGTAGATGATTTCGAAATGAATATCACCCATATTATTAGAGGGCAAGAGCATGTCTCAAATACACCAAGACAAATCCTTATTCAAGAAGCCATTGGTGCTCCACGACCTATTTACGCCCATGGTTCCGTTATTTTAAACGAAGAAAGAGCTAAGCTTTCAAAACGTGACCCATTAGTTCGTCCATCACTTGAATACAAAGATGAAGGCTATTTACCAGAAGGACTACTGAACTTTATGGCTTTTTTAGGCTGGAACCCAGGAGGAGAAAAGGAAATCTATACATTAAAAGAATTAATTAATGCTTTTTCTTTAGAAAGAATGCAGAAACCAGGTGCAATATTTAATCCTGAAAAATTAGAATGGTTCAACAAAGAACATCTAAAATTATTACCAAAAGAAAAACAATTAGAATATATTTTTGAATTTATTCCAGAAAACATAAAAAGTCTTCCAAATTATTCAAAAGAAAAAATTGAAAATATGTTAAATATTTTAATTGAAAGAATTACTCATTTTGGGCAAATTAAAGAGAATTTTGAAACAGGGGAGTATAATTTCGTCTTTTCACAACCAGAATATGATAAAACAAAATTATTATATAAAACCTCTACAGTAGAACAAAAAAACGAAAATATAAATAAGACCATATCAGCTTTGCAAGAAATATTAGAAAGTAATTTCACAAAAGAAAATGTGAAAGAATCCTTAATGAAGATAGCAGATTCATTACCTAGTCGTGGAGAATTATTGCACCCAGTTCGTTTTTCTCTTTCAGGAATGGATAAATCACCAGATCCTTTTATTATTGCTGAAATTTTAGGAAAAAATGAAACAATATCTAGATTACAAAAAGCTTTATAATTTAATATTCAGCTTTGTCATTTTAGGTTTTTTTCTATTCAATTATCCTCCTTCAATACATGCTCAAACAGTAGAAAGTCTACAAAACCAAATAAATCAAAGGAATAATGACATTGCTAATTTGGAAAAAGAAATTGCTTCTTACAATTCTCAATTAAATGACCTTGGTCAACAAAAGAGTTCTTTAAATACATCTTTAAAGCAATTAGACTTAACTAGAAAAGAACTAACAGCTAATATTTCTCTGACTAGTAAAAAAATTGAAAATACAAATAACAAAATAAGTAACTTAAGTTCACAAATAAATGACAAACAAAGCTCTATTTCAAATGACGTAGCATCAATAATGCTTGAATTAAAAAAAGTAAATGAATTTGAACTGAATTCAAATTTAGAAATAATTTTATCAGAGACTGATTTTACAAAAATTTGGAATGATATCGATAATATAAGTTCAGTTCAACAAAAGATTAGAGCAAAGATATCTGAATTAAAAAAAATAAAAGGAGATTTAGAAGATACAAAAAAAGTCACAACTAATGCACGCAATGAATTAGTCGCCTTAAAAGCAAAACTTGCTGACCAGAAAAAAATAGTTGACCAAAACACAAAAGAAAAAAATAAATTATTATCTGAAACCAAAAACAATGAAGCAAATTATCAAAAACTTTTGAAAGATAGGTTAGCTAAAAAAGATGCTTTTGAAGCTGAGATACGTAACTATGAATCACAATTAAAGTTTATTTTAGATCCAAATAAACTTCCAGGACAAGGAGTTCTTTCTTGGCCACTAGATTATATTTATGTAACACAACTTTTTGGTAAAACTGAAGCAGGGAAGCGATTGTATGCAAATGGTACTCATAATGGTACAGATTTTCGTGCACCAGTCGGTACACCAGTCAAAGCTATGGCTGATGGTATAATCGCTGGTACTAATGATACTGATTTGCAATGCCGAGGAGTTTCTTTTGGGAAATTAATACTCATAAAATATGATAATGGTTTAGCTAGTACTTATGGTCACCTTTCTTTGATAAAAGTTAATGTTGGTCAAAGAGTCGCTCGAGGTGAAATAGTCGGCTACAGTGGCAATACAGGCTATTCTACAGGTCCACATTTGCATTTATCAGTCTACGCTAAAGATGCTGTAAATATGAAAACTTTACCTAGTAAATCTTGCCCTGGAAAATCTTTAACTCAACCAATCTCAGCCATCAATGCTTATTTAGATCCAATGTATTATCTACCTCCTTATAAGAAATAATTTGCCTTGTTTTTAATAAATATGGTAAAATAAAGATATATGAAAAATAAACAAGGTGGTTTCCTTCAATTAATAATATTTATCGTGGTCATAGTATTTTTGATGCATTACTTTGGTCTTACTCTCACAGGAATTTTCAACTGGTTTGCTACTATGTTTCATAGTATTATCTAAATATATAATTTAATGAAAAAAAAATATCAAAATGGTGCAGTCAGTATACTCGGTGCAATCATATTAGCTATTTTTATTTTTGTTATTTTAAGAGAATATTTTAATATAGACCTACAGGCAATCTTTATAAATGATCAAGTCATAAATACTTATCATCAAATTCAAACATCTCTATTAAGTTTTTGGCAGCACTATCTACAAAACCCAGTTTCATATTTTTGGCATGCATTTTTAGATAACATGCAACGTATCCATGATGGTCAACCCACAGTATTTACCACTGCAGGACAAAATCTAACAATACCATTACACTAAAAATGATTTTTACAAAGAAAGAGTTAATTCTATTTAAAAAATTAAATACACCAGAAAAAATACAAGATTTTTTGAATTCGATTCCTTTTAATTTTGAAAAAAATGGTATTGATACTATCAAATCACCACTTGAAACCTTACATAAATGGAATGCTCATTGTTTTGAAGGAGCATTACTTGGTGCTTATATATTGTCTTTGCATGGTCATAAACCATTACTTTTGTATCTTCAGTCTACAAAAGATACAAAAAACTATGACAGTGATCATGTTATAGCTCCATTCAAAGAAAATGGCTATTGGGGTGCTTTATCAAAAACAAATCATGGAATTTTACGATATCGTGAACCAATTTATAAAAACATTCGTGAACTTGTAATGTCCTATTTCCATGAATATTTTTTAGATGACGGTACAAAAACTCTCCGTAAATATTCAGATGTTTTAGATTTAAATAAATTAAAAATAAATTGGCAAAATAGTGAAGATGATTTATGGATAATCGATAGGGAATTGGATAAAATAAAACATTACAATATCCTACCTAAAAAATTTAAAAAACTACGTAAGGCTGACAAAATAGAAATAGCTACTGGTAAACTAATCGAATGGGTTAAATAAAAAATATTTGATAAATACTAAAATATATTCTATTATAGACAACATGAAAAGGAAACAGACAAATGGTGGCTACATAAGCCAAATAGTATCTATAATCGTATTAATTTTAATTATTATATTTCTTTCAAGAAATTCTACAGTTAAATATTTTTGGCACTCATTCGTTAGCAATATGCAACGCATGCATAATGGCCAACCAAATGACTGGCAACTCGCTGCACCAATCATTCCATTTAATCGTTAGCACTAAAACAGCTTATTTAGCGATATCTTGATGTTGCTAAATAAGCTGAATCTTTTGGGTATGGTTCTAAGTAACCATACCCAAAAGATATATTGTGCGACGTAGTCCTATTATTAATGACAGCTACTAGAAAGCTCATAACCAGCACTTTGAGCCTCTTCCCCTGTGCTAAAATATATTTTATTTGATTCCTTAATAGTCTTACCAGCAGAACAACCGACTGGATAATACTTCTTCCCTTTACTAGATGCAAAAAAGTTTCCAGATTTATTAGAATTATTTATATCTGTATTTGAAGTGCTTTTCTGAGCTATATTTAGCTCATTTTTGCTATTTTGAGCACTTTCTAGACCATTTAGAGCATTTGCCTGATTTGAGCTATTTTCGACCTTAAATTGACCATTTTGACCTTGTATTGATAGTCTACCTAGCATAAATGAGCCTAAGCCAACTAAAATGACAATTAAAATAATTAGGATGTCTTTTCCCTTTTCACTTAATATTTTCTCCTCAATAAAATACTTGATTTTTTCCATAGGATGGTTTATACTCTACATATCTTAATTATATAAGGTTTTTAATAAAAATAAAGTAATATAAATATATGGCACATAGAAAAGCCGGCGGAACAGCCTCCAACTTAAAAGACTCAAATCCACAGTACTTAGGTACGAAGCTTTATGATGGTGAAAAAGCTCAAGCTGGTTCTATTATCATCCGTCAGAGAGGTACAGTAATCTTAGCTGGTACAAATGTCTCTACAGGAAAAGATCATACCCTATTCGCACTCAAAGATGGTACAGTAAAATTCAGTACACGACGCAAAACTTCTTTCAACGGAAAAACTGCAGTCAAGAAAGTAGTGAACGTAATCTAAATAAAACACAAATAAAAAAGTCCCGATTAATTTCGGGACTTTTTGTTTTATGCTTTTGTAATTACTACTTTAAAACTAGACTTGTGATGTTTTATTTCTACAGGAATTTCAAACTCCCCTATCTCCTTTATTGGTTTTTCGAGAATTATAAAATCTTCTAAAATTTCTGCTTTATGATTTGTCTTTAAAGCTTCAATAATTTCTTTTTTATGAATTGAAGAAAATAGATGTCCTTTTTCATTGGCTTTACCAGAAATATTTACAACCTTGTCTTTCAATTCAGCCAAACTCTTTAATATCAATTCTTCTTGAACTTTATTGTCCAATAATACAGCATTTTTCTTTGCTTCCAGTTGAGCCAAGGCTTGAGGTGTAGCTGGGGCAGCCAATTTTTTTGGAAATAGAAAATTACTAGCATAGCCATCATTTACATCTTTGACATCGTTTCTGCGACCGACTCTTGGTACATCTTTTAAAAAAATTACTTTCATATATTTATTATTCTTTATTTGCTACCTGTATAGGTGTCCAATTATTTAATAAATCAACCGCTTTGTTCATTTGTGGATCTTTTTTTTCTAAAATATCTTTACTGGTCATCGGGACAATAAAATCTGGGGTAAGACCTTTGAGTGATATTGAAGTTCCTTTTGGTGTCAGCCATTTAGCTATCGTAACCTTTAAAATTGTATCGGGTGTAATATCTACTACTTCTTGCACAGAACCTTTTCCATAACTCTGCTCCCCTACCAATTTTGCTCTATTGTTATCTTGCATTGCACCTGCAAAAATTTCAGAAGCAGAAGCAGAGCCACTATCGATCAAGACCACAAATCTCAATTTATCATTAAAAGCATTGAAACCTTTACTCATGTAAATATTTGGTTCTTTACTTCCACCATAGTCTTCAGTTACAACTTTTTCACTAGATGGCAAAAAGAAACTCGCCATATCTATCGCAGAATCCAAGTATCCGCCAGGATTACCTCGTAAATCAAAAACCAATTTATAACTTCCTGAATCAGCGAATTTTTTCAAAGCATCACGGAAAAGATTAGAAGAATTTGCCGAAAAACTATATAAGGTAATAACAAATATTCCATCTTTACGGAGATTTGTCTCTATCGTCGGAGTATTGATAATATCACGTATTATTTTTATTTCTCTTGGTTCTTTTTCACCATCACGAAAGATTGTGACACTGACAGTAGTACCTTTTTCTCCACGAATCAACTTGATAGCTTGTTCGATAGTGAGGTCAGTAGTTATTTTTTTATCTATTTTTAAGATCTTATCACCAGCTTTGATTCCCGCTTTGTAAGCTGGAGTGTCTTTGAGTGGTGCAATAACAGTCAATATTTTATTTTTTATTCCTACTTCCATTCCAACACCAGAAAATGTTCCAGCGATATCATCTTCAAATATCTTTGCCTCAGTTGGATTAAAAAAAGTACTATACGGATCACCTAGTGAATCAGTCAATCCTTTTATCGCACCATAGACCTTATCTTGATCAGAAACTTTATTTGCATCAGGATATTTTTCATTAATAGTATTCCAGACTTTCCAAAAAGGTGCAAAATCTGCTTTTGTATTTACTTGGATATTTTTATTATTTACATCTACCTTATCTACTTCTGGTAAATTTCTATGACCAATAAAAATACCAAAGAAAAAAACTCCAAAAATAATCAGGATTGTGTATGGATTCTGTTTTTGATTAAAAAATTTTTTTATCATTTATTAAATTCTTGGCTTAGAATTATTTTGAGTAAAATCTTCATCTTCAGAAGAAGTATCAAAATTGGCTGATTTTACGTTTTCTACATCAATCTTTTCCTTTTTATAAATAAGATAGGCAAAATACATAATACCAAGACCTGTCAAAGTAAAAAGAGTCTGCTTCCAACTATATGGAAAACCTAAATATGGCAATATCGCCACCCAAATACCAATAATTAAAAATATTCGTGCTTTTTTCATTCCCCTATTATACCTTAAAAGTACTAAAGTATGCAATAAAAAATCCCCTCAAATTTGAGGGGATTTTTCAATAAGAAATAAAAATAATTAGTTCTTGTTGAAATCTGTTGTAAACTTTTCGGTCATTGATTTTCTCAATTTTTGTTGAGTTTCAGTATCAATTTTTGAACCAGCAAGCACTGACTCGATAGCATCCATATGATTTGAAAAATCTTTGATTACATCGTTATCTGAAGTATTTTTCTTATCAAAAAGGATTTTTCGATTTTGAGCTGCAGTTTCTCTTTGAGCAATACTTGTTTGCATCAAGTCATTCATCATCAATTGGAAATTATTAGTTTTTGTCTGCAAATCAATCTTTTGATTTTGCTGATTTTCAACTGAATATTTTTCTTTTTGAAGAGCAATAGCTTCTTCATAAGTATCTTTTCCAGACATTAGTTTCATTAAAACCACCAATGACTCTAATATAAAGAAGAAAATAAATAATGACCAAAACAAAATTGGTGTCTTCTTCGCAATCGCCCACATTGCTGTGTATCGATCAGAATAACCATCCGCCTTTTCTGTCATAATTGCTTCTTTACGCTCTTCAAAAAACTTTTTTGCAGTAGAGATCTTTTCTAATAATTCAGGTTCTCGCTTTTGTTGTTTTTCAACAGCAGAAACTAAGGCCAGGTATTCAGCACAAGTGTTTTTTGACTGATCAAATTGAGCAATCATCTCTTTTAATGCAACTGAATCTGCTCGAAGCGCTTCTTTTTTTGCTTTTGCAGCAGCGCCATCACCCGGAATATGAGTTCCAACTCTGCCTTCTATTTCTCCAACTAAAGCATCTCTGCGTGAAGTAATTAATGCACGTTGTTCGTTAATCAAATCTTGTTGTGTTTTTAACCAAGAACCATATGCAGTATTAGCAATTTGAACTTCGTTTGTTCGTTGATCACGTTCATTATTTATTATTGTAACGTAATTGGCAATACTATCATTAACTTGTGCTACTTTTAATTTTTTCTTCAGAGCAATCTCCTGATGAATTTCAGTATTAAAGATCCAAATATTTATAAAAGTAGTATTAACAAATGCTATTGCCATAATCATAACTAAACGTGAAACAGCAACCCAAACTCTTTTCTTTCCAGCTTCGTGGTCCATAAAGACAACAATACCGCGATCAAGGGCCCAGATAATTAAATACCATAATACTGCTACTATGATACCTGTACTTACTGACAAAAAAATATCACTCCACATTCTGTACGCAAGTGCTGAAGAAAAAGTAATTGTAATAAACATCAAGATTCCAAACACACTTTTTTTGAATCTTACAGAATTGGGCTGATCTCTCAAAATCGAAAGGTCAGCACCACCGAACCATTGGAAAAATTCTCCAAAATTACGGAAAGGTATTACATTTCTGATGCTTCTAACTGTTTCAAAAATAACAGCAACAACAAGTGAAAAGAATGCCCAAGGCATTGCAAATGCATTACCGAATACTTCTCCTGTTTTTATAAGAGCTTGTTTCGGTGATTTAGTTGATATCCATTCTGTAATAAATACACCAATGACGACAAGTAGAACAGCTGACAAAATAATAATAACTGCCAAGCTCAGGTATGACATACCCTGTTTAAAAAAAATAGATAAAAATGTTTTTTTCATTTATATAAAATATTAAATTTTAGGGTAACGGCAGCCCTTACGCCGGCAGAACTTAACTTGTTTTTAAATTTTCAAGAAACAGCTTACATCTAATAGATTATCATATATATGATATAAAGTCAAGCTATTTTTAAGCTATTATTACAACAAATTCCCCTTTTTGTTTTACTGTATTTTTTGTGTAATATTCTAGTAATTCTGCTGGAGTTCCTGTTTTAAATTCTTCATATATTTTAGTGATTTCGCGAGCCACGCAGACTTTTTTATTTGGTGTAAATTTTACAAGTGCTTCTAATGTTTTTAAAATGCGATGTGAAGATTCATAAAAAGCCATAGTTCTCTCAGACTCTGCTATTTCTTTAAAGAGTGTTTCCCTGCCCTTTTTATGTGGTAAAAATCCCAAGAATGTGAATTCGTGTATTGGAAGTCCACAAGCAGAAAGTGCAGTGATAATTGCTGAAACTCCAGGAATTGGAATAACATTTACATTATCACCAAACTTTTCTTTTATTTGAGATACAAGCAAAGCACCCGGATCTGAAATCCCTGGTGTACCTGCATCTGAAACGAGTGCAATATTTTTTCCTTCTTCTAATAATTCAAAAATTTTATCTGTCTTACCAATCTTGCTCTGTGCATGATAGCTCATCGTAGCTTTTTTTATTTCATACTTATTTAGAATCTTTTGTGTCATACGAGTATCTTCACACAATATCAAATCAACTTCGCCGAGAATGCGAATAGCACGAAGCGTAATATCTTCCATATTTCCTATCGGTGTAGCTATTACATAAAAATTACTCATTTGTTGATTATAGCAAAAAAGCTTTTTTTATATTATTGACTTTTACATCTAATATGTTAATATATATATTGAATATAAAATCTTTCAAATTTAAAGAAACACACATGAAAAAAAGACTCTTAAGTATCGCTATCGTGGCGACAGTAATTTTGTTGTTTTTAGGAAAAATAACTTCTGCGCAAACAGATTCAATGCATTGTGGAAATTATAATCCGCAAAATATGGAAGTAACTCTTCCGTATTACAATGATACAGTTATAGTATACGTCCTCTATGATAAACGAGGAAAGTTTACATATACTGATCAAGATTTTAAGGACGGGAAATATGTGACTTATCAAAAAATTGCAAATAAAAATTTTAAGAAATTAAAATCGCATGATGATGTCGTAATTCCGGTAAGTTTTGAAAATCTTGAAATCTTCCAGGAAGTATTTTATAAATACAAAAAAGAAGATTTAAGATTTAAAAACGTAAAAATCGATTGTAGCATTATATTCGGAAGTCCTGGTCAATGGATAACCACAATCTCTATTTACTTAGAAAAAAATTAACAAAAAAGTCCCGAACGAATCGGGACTTTTTTTATTTTCTGTACTTTCTAGTCTTCCATTTATCTGCGATTTTGACTCGAGTGAGGGAGCGGTCGAGCTCGGTCGCGAAGTGTTCGAAGTCTACGACTTCTTTGTTCTCGGCGAGTTTTTGAAGTTCTAATGATCGAGCTTTTGCTTTCTCGATGGCTTCATCTGTAATTTCAGAAATATGTTCTGCAAAGTCGGCAAGGATAGCGACTTCGGTTATAGAAGTTTGTGAAGGACCTTCCTTCACAGATTTAACCTCGAGAAATCCGCCTACAACCGCATATGGAATATGCTCGCCATTTGCTAGGGCTACGATATCGCCAGATTTGAGGCCTGCGATTATCGGCACGTGCTCGGGCAAGACTGTGATCTCCCCTTCCAGTGTGGGCACTGTCACGCTCTCAACAAGCTCTTCGAGTACGAGCTTTTCTGGGGTGACTATTTTTAGTTTTAATTGTTTTGACATAATTTATTTTAAAAGAAAACCTTTAATATCTTTTTCTTGAGTTAAAGTAAGATAATATGCAAATGCACAACTTGCTACATTTCTATTATAACCATGTTCGTTGCCATCTTTTACGCAATGCACTACTTTAAAAGTAAGGAATAAAATAACTAAAACAATAATTAAAGCAAAGGACAAAAGTAACTTAATCCATAATTTAACTTTTTTTATTTTTTTAATTTCTTGATTTTCCATAATTTAATTATAACGCCCCCTTCCCGCCCGCCATCGCTACGCTCAGGCGTTAGCGGGCGGGCATATAAAACTAATAATACTACAAAGAACCTTTCATGTAAAAATCCTGTTCAGCTTTTTCATCATGCTTACCATCAAGGATTTCACGGAATGAACGGATTGTATCTGCGAGCGGGACGTATTGGCCTGGAGCTCCGGTGAATTGTTCAGCGACGAAGAATGGTTGTGAAAGGAATTTCTGCACCTTACGAGCACGAGCGACGAGCTCACGGTCGGCATCGGAAAGTTCTTCGATACCGAGGATGGCGATGATGTCTTGGAGGTCTTTGTATCTTTGGAGAACTCTTTGCACTTCACGAGCGACTTCGTAGTGCTCTTTCCCGACGATGTTCGGATCGAGGATCGTAGATGATGAGTCGAGCGGATCAACAGCCGGATAAATACCGATTTCAGAAAGTGAACGGTTGAGCACCACAGTAGAGTCAAGGTGAGAGAAAGTAGTAGCTGGAGCTGGGTCTGTGAGGTCGTCAGCTGGCACGTAGACGGCTTGGACAGATGTCACCGAGCCTTTGTCGGTACTCGTGATACGTTCTTGCAAATTTCCCATTTCTGTCGCGAGAGTCGGCTGGTAACCCACGGCACTAGGAATACGGCCGAGGAGCGCAGAAACTTCGGAGCCTGCTTGAGTGAAGCGGAAGATGTTGTCGATGAAGAAGAGGACGTCCTTGCCTTCTTGGTCGCGGAAGTGTTCCGCCATTGTGAGTCCTGAGAGAGCCACACGAAGACGAGCACCTGGCGGTTCGTTCATTTGTCCGAAGACCATCGCCACTTTGTCGAGCACTTTGGAATCTTTCATTTCGTGGTAGAGGTCATTACCTTCACGAGTACGCTCTCCCACACCTGCGAATACAGAATATCCGCCGTGATTTGAAGCGATGTTGTGGATGAGCTCTTGGATGACGACAGTCTTGCCCACACCGGCACCTCCGAAGAGACCGACTTTTCCTCCTTTGAGTACAGGACAGATAAGGTCGATGACTTTGATACCAGTTTCGAGGATTTCAATCTTTGTCGATTGAGAGACGTAGTCTGGAGCTTTGCGGTGAATTGGTGACCGTAACCCTGCACCGCCCTCCTTCGCTAAAGTTCCGGCGGGTAAATCATCTATAACTTCACCGAGCACATTGAAAATTCTTCCAAGTGTTTCCTTACCGACTGGTACGGAAATAGGCTTGCCAGTGTTTACCACTTCTTGCCCGCGAGCGAGGCCGTCGGTAGTGTCCATAGCGACCGTGCGCACCACTCCTCCGCCGATATTCTGCTCGACTTCGAGGATGATTTTCTTCTCGCCATTCATGACCTCAAGCGCGCTGTAAATCTCTGGGACTTCTCCTTCGAAAGCCACATCCACGACCGGTCCGATTATTCTTTTTATTGTTCCTTTGTTCATAATAATTTTTTTAATAATGTTTATAATAATTTTTAATTTAATCCATTCGACAAGCTCAGGACTTTTAGCTTACACTTGCCATACCTGCACTGATCTCGGAAATTTCTTGGGTGATGCCGGCTTGGCGGGCTTTGTTGAATACGAGGGTGAGGTTGTCGATCATTTCTCCTGCCGCCTCGCTCGCATTCTTCATGGCTACCATTCGGGCCGACTGTTCCGAAGCTCCGGATTCGAGGAGCATTTGATATATCTGCATCCTGATCAATTTCTCGGCTAACATTTCTATCAATTTGTTCGCATCGCCTTCGATGAGGTATGGGATTGAGTTCCCCTCCCCCTTCGCTAAGGGGGAGGTTGGGAGGGGGTGCTGATTCTTCACCCCACCTCGGTCCTCCCCTTGGCTAAGAGGAGGAGGAACTAGCCCATCAATCATATCTTTCATTTCTTGTCTCGATATCGGTAATAGATTTCTCACATTCGGCTTCTGAGTGAGTGCCGAGACGAAGTCGGTATAAACGACGAAGACTTCTTTGTATGTTCCCTTTTTGTATTCATTTAAAATCAGAGCTGAAATAGGGTTTACATTTTGTATTGAAATATTTACTGGCAACGATGATATTCTGTCCGATTTTTCGCATCGCATGGTCGCCCTTTTTGCCGATACTTATTATGTCAAAGGTGCCCTTTGACATATCTGTTTGATTTTGTAGACGTCCGACGTCTACAGATTTAATCAATTGCATCGCTTTTTTGATAGCTTGAGCATTGTAGCCACCGCAGAGTGAGCCGTTTGAAGTGATGAGGACGATCAAAGTCTTGCCTTCTTTTGGAGATTCAAAAAATACATTTTTCACTTCATCCAATTTCCCCGACAAAGAAGTCAAAAGTTCCCAAGAGTATCCTGCATATGAACGCGAAGCGAGTGTCGTCGCCACCGCACGACGCATCTTCGAAGCCGCCACCAGCTCCATCGCCTTGGTGATCTTTTTTGTATTCTTGATACTCTTTATTCGGTTTTTGATTTCTTTTGTTGATGCCATAAAAATTAATTACATAAGTGGTTCAAATGCTATCCAGTGCGGGAAAAAATATCTAAAAATAAAATATAACAAGGGCATCAAAATTACCAAAGTATTAAGAATTTTATATTTTAATATAGAACCCCCAATTTCCTTTTTAAAGTAGGATATTTTTTTAAAATCTGCTACACACTTAATTAAAGAGAAATAAGATAATACTAGACCGACAATTACATACAATATAACGTTAGCGGAATCGAAGAAATATAAACTTATAACATAATAAATTATCCACGCACAAAGTAAAAATATGAAACTAGCAATCTTATCTTTATATATTTTTTTAATTTCTTGATTTTCCATAATTTTAACTCAAAAATCCTGCTTTGTAATCCCCGATTGCTTGTTTTAATTCTGCTTCGCCGGCATCAGTCCACATCTTTGTCTCGCGAATGTCTTTGAGGAATGTCTTTGCATTATTTTCTGCATAGGCGACGAGGCCCGCTTCGAATTCTTTGATCTTTTCGACTGGCACTTCATCGATCATGCCTTTCACGAGCGCATAGAGCGTAATGATCTGATGTTCGACGACGACCGGAGAATATTGCGGCTGCTTGAGCATTTCCACTGCTCTCTTTCCTCTTTCGAGTTGGCGCTTGGTAGCGTCATCGAGGTCGGAACCGAATTGTGAAAAGGCTTCGAGTTCACGGAATTGCGCGAGGTCGAGTTTCAAAGTTCCAGCGACTTTTTTCATACCTTTGATTTGTGCAGATCCTCCCACACGAGAGACCGAGAATCCGACGTTTACCGCAGGCCGCACGCCTTTGTAGAAGAGATCAGTTTCGAGGAAGATTTGTCCATCGGTGATGGAGATCACGTTTGTCGGAATGTACGCAGAAATATCTCCAGCTTGAGTTTCGATTATAGGAAGAGCAGTGATAGATCCACCTCCGTAATCTTTATTTTTTCGACAAGCACGTTCGAGTAAACGTGAGTGCAAGTAGAAAACGTCTCCAGGGTACGCTTCACGGCCTGGTGGACGGCGGAGCAAGAGTGAGATTTCACGGTAAGCGACAGCGTGCTTTGAAAGATCATCATAAATAATCAAAACATCTTTTCCTGCATCCATAAAGTGCTCAGCGATAGCGACACCAGTATAAGGAGCGATGTATGACATAGCTGCAGGTTCTGATGAACCAGCTGAGACGATGATGGTGTAATCCATCGCACCACCTTCGGCGAGACGAGTTTCTATTTTTCGGAGCTTGGAATCTTTTTGACCGATCGAGACGTAGACACAGATCATGTTTTGACCTTTTTGGTTTAGGATCGCATCGATAGCGATAGCGGTCTTACCGGTCTGGCGGTCACCGATGATGAGCTCGCGTTGTCCACGGCCGATAGGAATGAGCGCATCGATAGCCTTGATACCTGTCTGCACTGGTTGGTCGACTGATTGGCGACTCATGACTCCGGAAGCCACACGCTCCACAGGGTTTGTCTTGTCTGTCTTGATAGCACCTTTGCCGTCGATAGGCATACCGAGCGCATTGAGTACGCGGCCGATTTGGAGATCTGAAACAGGAACTTCGAGAATTTTACCAGTAGCTTTCACTTCATCCCCTTCGCGAATCTTAGAGAAATCACCGAGAACGATAACACCCACAGAATCATCTTCGAGGTTAAGAGCCACACCTTCCACACCGTTTGCAAAAGTGACAATTTCTGAAGCTTTGATATCGGAAAGGCCTGAGACTTTCGCGATACCGTCGAAAACTTCCACTACGTGGCCGATCTTTTCTGACTTCACTTCCGCCTTGAAATTCTCGATTTCTTTTCGGAGATTTTCTACTATTTGATTGTGATTTTTTGTTGTCATTTTATTTTAAAAATTATTTTGAAATTAAGTGTGCTGATAATTGGTTCAATTTATTTCTGTAAGTCGTATCTAGTATCTCATCTCCGATCACTATTTTCATTCCGCCCAGTAATTCTTTGTCTTCTATATATTCACTCACTATCTCTTTTGCACTATATTCAGTAAATTTATTTTTTATATCTTCTTCAATTCTCTTTCTCTCACTCTCTTCAATCTTTTTCGCAGACAAAACTTTTATTCTCACCACACCGTCTTCTTTATCTATTATTTTTCCGACAGCATCCAGTATTTCGTCCGATCTATTTAACAATTTCTTTTTATTTAAAAAATTCAGTGTTTCTTTGACAGCAACATCCAAGTCACCACCAGACTTTCCTTTCGTATGTCCGGCTATCGCTTGAGCTATGTTTTGTACTGAAATTTTTGCCATAATTATTATTTATTTTTTTCTGCAAGAATCTTTTCTGTTGCTGCCATTGCAAGACCTGCTACTTCATTCTTTAACTCAGTCATCATTTTTTCTTTCTCTGCATCTAAAGTCTTTTTACCTTGTGCGAGCATTCCTGCAACTTCTGCCTTTGCACTTTCAAGCATTTCTGTCTTTTTCTTCTCTACTTCTTTTTTAGCTTTATCAAAGATTTCATTTGCTTCATTGCGAGCCTTGCGCATAGCGACTTCGGATTCCTTTGCAGTATTTTCAAGCATTTCTTTATTTGCTTTTGCATCATCGAGACCTTGTTTTATTTCTTCTTCACGATCACCCATCAATTTCTTGAGTGGCTTTGCAGCAATAAAATAAAGCGCAATGAAAACGAGAGCAAAGTTGAACAGCTGTGCAATCATTATTTTGAAATCTATGTGAAATGTTGATATTAATGAATCCATAATTTTTTATTTTTATTTGTTAGATTTTCTGCTATCGCAGAATTTATAACATTTCTTTTAATTTTTGCTTTTTAATATTGAGCAAAACACAACGCTCACTTTCGTAAGCATTGAGGTTCCAATCATTATTTGATTGAGAAAGCGATAACGAGACCGTAAATAGCCACAGCTTCAGCGAAAGCAGAAGCGATAAGCATAGGAACGAGCACTTTACCTGTAGCTTCTGGATTGCGTCCAATAGCTTCCATAGCCTTTCCACCGATAAGACCAATACCAATACCAGCACCGACTGCTGAAAGACCAATTGCAAGACCTTTACCGACTGGTACGAAACTAACTACTGCATTTGCTACACTATTTGTATCCATATATTTTTTTTAATTAAAACTAATAATTTTTCGACTTATTTTTAAGGCCGACGTTTTCAGTCGGCTCCCCGACCTAATGCGTCGGGGGAATTTTTACCCATGCACTAACTTCTCTTTGCTATGCCCATGCTCTTCCTCATGTTCTCCATGATCTTGAGCAGCTATTGTGAAATAAACTGCGGCAAGAAGACTAAATATGAGTGCCTGTATCAAACCTACGAACACTTCCAAAAATAGAAATGGTGCAGGTACAATATAAGCGAAGATAGCAGACATAGAAACAAGAAGAACTTCTCCAGCAAAAACATTTCCGAATAATCGGAATGAAAGAGAAGCAACTTTTGCCATTTCTCCGATGAGTTCAAGTATTCCTACGAAGAAAGTAATCGGAGCGACGATAAGTACTGTCGGATCTTTACGTACCTTGGTAAATATAGAACCGAGCGCTTTTAGATTAACATATTTATTGAAAAATTTCCATGAACCAATAGCTATTATTCCAAAAATATTTGAAGCAATGACGACCATAAGAGCGAACGCCAAAGTAGTATTTATATCTGCTGTTCCTGAACGGAAAAGAGGCACAAAAGATGTGATTCCCCCTTCAGTAGCATTAAAACCAAGAGATCCTAGCCCTGGTACAAGACCAAGCCAGTTTGAAACTAATATAAAAAGGAAAAGTGAAAAAACTAACGGAAAGATTTTATTTGAAATTTTTCTGTCGTTGGTAACTTGGTCACAAAGTGAAAGTGCGCCTTCCATTATTATTTCAAAAAGATTTTGTAATTTACCTGGGACTTTTTTCATTTTCTTTTTTAAAACCAAGAAAAATGACACGATTATTAAAACAGTCAGCCATGATGTGAGTAAAGAATTTGTAACCTGAAAACTACCAATAGAAAAAATAGGTTCTGCATAAATAGTCACATCGTGACTGATAGGTTGAATGACAATATTATTTTGTATTTGATTTGTATTTTCCATATTATTTATTTAAAGTTTTTTGATATTCTTTTATTTCTTTATAAATTCCAGAACAAGTAATACCAAAACCGAGAGCAAGTAATCCTAAATATACAAAACTACTTTCTTGTATTTTGAATAAAAATTTATTAGAGAGAACTACTATAAGTACAGGCAATATAATCCAAGATGTCGTTTTAATATAAAAAACCATCACTGGTTTCCATATGGACATATTTGACTGTACTTTCTTTTCTTCCATGGTGAGTGTGGATGGAATCGGACCATCGACCTCTGTCTTATCAGGACAGCGTTCTACCACTGAACTACACACTCGTATTAACCCATAAAATATAACAAAAAAAAGAAAAAAACACAAATAAAAAACACTCTATTGCTAGAATGTTTTTTATTTTGAGAAATCTAAGAGATTAGTATTCTCGGCGACCACCACCGCGGTTTGCACCACCGTAGCCACCACCATTTCCTCCGAAAGAACCACCAGTTCTTGGTGGACGAGCTTCCATAGGACGAGCTTCGTTCACAGTAAGATTTCGACCTCCGAAATCTTTACCGTTGAACATTTCTACAGCTGCTTGTGCTTCTGCATCAGATGACATTTCAACGAAACCGAAACCTTTTGAGCGACCAGACATTTTGTCTATGATAATACTTGCTGATGTTACTGAACCAGCACCTGCGAAATGAGCTGATAATTCTTCGTTAGTAGTACTGTAAGGTAAACCACCAACATATAGCTTTGTTGCCATATTATTATTTCTCCTGTTTTTTAAAAATCAGGCAAAAACTATTTATAAAACGTAGATACCCTGACCGCTGTTTGTTTCGTTGATGCAAACAAATCACTACTCACAATTTACACAAAAAAGCTTTGAGAACTACATTTAAAGTATAGCACAATAAAAAGTAAATAGCAAAAAAGCCGTCCCTGATAATATAGAGACGGCTTAACTAGATTTTTACTTCTAATTTCCTCCAGGTTTACGGAGGCACTATTTGATTAAATCAAATATACACTAAATATTTTATATTTGCAACAGGTTTTAATCTTCATCTTCTGAATCCCCTGTTTCACCAGAAGCAATTGCGTCTACTATTTCTTGAATATCGCCTTCCATAATTTTTGGTAGATTGTGCCAAGATTTTTTGATACGGTGGTCAGTTACACGATCTTGAGGAAAATTATAAGTACGGATTTTTTCTGATCGATCACCAGAACCGATTTGATTTTTTCTATCACCTGAATATTTTTTAGCTTCTTCCTCTTCTTTCATTTGTTGAAGTTTCGCAGTCAAAATAGCCATCGCTTGCTCACGATTACCTAGCTGAGTCCTCTCTGAAGTACAGCGCACATCTATACCTGTAGGTTTATGAATAAGTCGCACCGCAGTCTCAACCTTGTTCACATTTTGTCCTCCAGCACCACCAGAACGAGAATATTCCATATCAAGATCAGCAGGATTTATTTCAAATAAAACTTTTTTACGAATTGGCAAAATAGCTACCGAGGCAGTAGAAGTATGCACACGTCCATTTTTTTCTGTGCTAGGAATTCTTTGTACACGATGCACTCCTGTCTCATAACGAAGCATATCGTAAACTCCTTTTCCTTTTATTTCAAAAGAAGCTTCTTTATATCCACCGACATCACTTTTGGATTCATAGTTTGTCTTCCAGTTAAAATTTTTAGTCTGGCAAAATATTTCATACATATGTGCAAGGCGCCATGCAAAAAGTGAAGCTTCATCTCCCCCTGCTCCAGCACGAACTTCGAGTACTATTTCATTCACAAATTCTTCCTCTACTTTTTCTTTATCTAAAATATCTTGAATTTGTTTTTCTGTAACTTCTCTTTGTTCTTGAATAGATTTCAATTCAGCTGTCGCCATCTCATGTAAAGACTCATCACTGTCGAGCATTTCTCGTACCTCGGTTTCTTCTCTATTTAGTCGCTCCAAAATACCAGCAAAATAATTTGTAGTATGACTCTTTTTTAATTCTTCAATATCGAAACTCATATATTTATTATATCAAAAAAGTCGCATGTATGTTTTTTATGGACATTTCAAGAGCGACTGGCTCTTGAACCTGAGAAATTTTTTAGTAAAAAAATTTCGTGCCATAAAATGCATACATGCGACTTTTCTAATTTATTTTTTAGCTTTTGCTGCAGATGCAACACCACGCTTCTTGAAGCGATCAATACGTCCTGTAGTATCTAGGATTTTATCATTACCTGTATAGAAAGGATGGCATTGAGAACAGATTTCGTTTTCAATTACAAGCATTGTAGAACCAATTTCAAAAACAGCCCCACAAGCACAAGTGGCTTTTATCTTATCATCATATTTTGGGTGTATACCTTTTTTCATATCTTTAATTTAGCACGTAAATATAATTTATGCAAATTTCTAATAACCCTGCAATGGGTCGATTTTATTAATCTGAATATCAGCCACCAATTTCATAACACTCTTACCATAAGAACAAGACGATCCACCTGAGCCATAATACTTACAGGCTGCCTTAATTTGTGAAGAATAGCTACTGCCTGAAGCACCAAGATCCGATAAAAATATTGCTGAAGCCATAAACGCATCACGAGGTGCCCAAGGATTAGGAGTAGAAACTCCTAAATAAGTGGCAAGACGATTTTCTATAAGCTTCCAGGTACTAGCGATGAATTGAGCTGGACCCAAAGCTCCACCATAACCCTTCACTCCGGCAATAGGACATGATACAGCCGTCTTTAATGGATCAAGTCCAAGACGACTAGTGATATCTAGGAATGGTTGTAGATCTCGGCTTGGCTTCATTAAGTTTGTCCAAGTCTTACCTTTTGTACTGACACCATATCCAGCATTTGGACCAGTAATATCAGTCAAAAAACATTGCCCGACATTAGATCCCAAATTACTTTCTTGAGTCAGAATTGCCAACAAAAATGCAGGAGCAACACCAGTTTTATTTTTTGCTTCATTTGCATACTGCAAAGCTGTACCGAATTCGATTTTAGTAGAAATACCAGCAAGGCTAAATAATGCACTACGAATTTTATTGGCTTTAGCTTTTTTATCATCAGCTATAGCTTTATAATCACTTTCTTTTTGCTTACTCACAGCTAAAAGCTGTTTTTTTTCTGCTTCTGATTGTGCTACTTTTTTTTGTGTATTTTCTAATTCAGATTTTGCATCCAACTCAGCATTACGTTTCGTTTCTAAATCTTTTTTCTGATTTTCAGTCTCAGCTTTTATTCCATTAATTTTTTCCACTGAAGATTTTACAGATTCTTTAATAGAAGTATAAGATTCTAAATCACTATAAAAAGTGGAAATATTTTCATCTGAAAGTATTAAATGGGCTAAATTTTTATCATCAAAATCATTTGTATTTCTTAACAATTGAGCTATCGAGGAATGCTCTCTGTCTATTTTTTCAGAAAGACTTTCAATCTTACTCACTTTATCGTTAATTGAAACCTTCAAACTAGCTACAGCCACACTTCGTGATTTTATTTTTGTTTTTAAGGCAGAGATTTGTGAAGTCAAATAATCGACATCACCCTTGATAGTACCTGTCTTTTTTTGTTGAGCTATTTGGCGATTTAAGGCATTGTTATATTCTATCTCTAGAGCGTCTAGTTCTTTTTGGCAAAAATCTTTATCGAACTGAGTCACAATATTAGAAGAAGAAGAACAATCAATAGCCAATGCTTTGTTAATTTGAAGCATTGGGTAAAAATTAAATACAAATATTACAATAAAAAAAGCCATGATTGTCTTTTTCATCATGGCTTAATTATATCATAAAAATGATTAGAGTATTATTCAGCTGGAATAACTTCTTCTTCTTTCTTACCTTTCTTTTCTACTTCAATCGCTGATAGATCTACTGGAGCGACTTCTACTTCCTCTTTTTGTACAGCAATACTTGCTACTACTTCTTCTAATGCAGTTATTATAGTAACGTTTGCTGGAATAGAAATATCTGAAACTAATACGACGTCATCGACAGTAATTAATTTTGAAATGTCAATTTCAAGATTATGTGGAAGATCTTTTGGAAGAGCTTCGACTTCGACTTCGTGAAGAACTTTGACGAGTGATCCTAGACCACCTTTTACAGCAGCTGATACACCAGTAAATTCTACAGGAACGTGAACCTTGATTTTCTTATTCATATCAACGACTAAGAAGTCGACATGTATTGGCTCATCAGTAACAGGGTGAACTTGAACTTCATGGATAAGAGTATCTACAGCACCAGATTCTGCTTCAATCTTTACAGTAGAAGATTCTCCAGCTTTGTGCCAAACTTTTTTAAATTCAACAGATGAAATAGTAATAGGAGTTGTTTCTTTGCCCATACCGTAAAAAACAGCTGGGATTTCTCCGCCTTTTCTTAAAGCAGACAAATCTGCCTTTGGATCTCTTGTTTTAGCTTTTATTGTGAACATGAACTCTATTATATATAAATTCGGTTAAATTGCAAGTGAATAAAGCAAATTATACTCCGTGGTGTGGTTTTGGGTGTTCTATAGCTAAATGACTAGCTATATATTCCTTTGTACCACCTATCTTTTTACCAGGATTTAAAATATTATTCGGGTCAAAAATAGTCTTTGTTTGTTTGAATAAATTGTAAATTCTTTCACCATACATCTTCTCTAGGTACGGAGTTCGTACTATTCCGTCATTGTGTTCAGCTGTTATAGACCCATGATAACGAATAACTAAATCATAAACTTTATCTGAAAGTTCTAAAATAATTTTAGCTGTATCGGGACGAGTAAAATCCATCAGTGGAATTATATGAAAATTTCCATCACCTGCGTGTCCTGCTATCGTATATGTAATATCATAATTTCCTAAAATTTTATTTAACTCTGGAATAAATTTTGGTAAAAATTCTGGACGAACAATAATGTCATCGATAAATGGTGCTGTTCTTTTGTTCGCGACGTGTTTACGAAGTAAATTGAAACTTTCGCGACGAATATCCCAATATTTTCCTGCTTCTGCATCTGATTTCGTAATATGAACTTTTAAATTAAAATGTTTTATCGCTTCTTTTAATTTTATACATTGAGCATTTGCTTGCTCTTCATTATCGCCAGCAAATTCTACAAGCAAAATCATTTTCGGGAATCCACCTGTAATCATCATTCCGAGTTCCGGCAAGAATGACCACATAAATTTAATCATTCCTATTAATCCTTTTGTCTTTAAAAAGTCTGGGAAAAACTTTACTGCGAGTTTCATCGTCTTGTCATCATAAGTTTCCAATGTCTCTGGATTCAGAGGTAAAATCTCATCTACAAGTCTACCTAGTGGTTCCAAGTCTGTCATAAAAATAGCTACAAGTTTTGAATACTTTGGATTTTTAACAAGTTTAAAAGTGACTTCTGTCGCTATACCTAAAGTTCCTTGAGAACCAACGAGCAACTTATTTAGATTAAAAATTTTATCAGCACCCCCTCCCAACCTCCCCCTTGGCAAAGGGGGAGGAGAACTCAATACATTCCAAAGATAATATCCAGCAGAATTTTTGTGAACTTTTGGTTTCGCCTCCGCTATTTCTTCTTCATTATTTTTTACTAATTCAAAAATCTTTTTACTATATTCGTCTTGATTAGAAATTTGATTCGCTGGAATTGATTTTATAATTCTCTCTACTCCGTCAGTAAAAACAACTTTTGATTCTACTACATAATCTTCTGTTTTTCCGTATTTTAAAGTTCTCTCTCCTGCAGAATTATTTCCAAACATTCCACCCATAGCATTTAAACTCTTTGATGCAGTATAGCAAGGTAAAATAAGCCCTTTTTCTAAAGTTATTTTTTCAAAATCTCTGTAAAACATTCCCGGCTGAACAGTAATGGTCGGCTGGGAAAAGGCAAGACCTTTAGGGAGTCCAAGGTCTTGCCTTGAGGAAGCCGAATCATTAAATTCAATTAATTTATTCATATATTTAGTAAAATCTAAAATTATAGATTCACCGATAGCTCCGCCAGACATATCTGTCCCAGCACAACGGCACGTAATAGAAAGAAGATCACCTTTCTCATGCAATCCTTTGTTTTTTACGATGTCATTATTTTTATTTATAAATTTAACTAAATTCTGAACATCAATATTATCTTTAGGAAAGATTACAAACTTTGGACGAATTTCAAAAATACTCGCATCATGAGAATATTTTTTAAGTGTTTCATCACTATCATCCACTTCCCCTTTTATTATTTTTTGTAGTTCTTCTTTCATATTAAAATATTACCATGGAAACAAGTCCTAAAATTCCAAAAATAAATCCAATAGCAGTTCCCCTGCTTGGAAGTTCATGAAAAATTAAATAATTAATTATTGGTTCCATAAACAGTATAGAAGTAATTGATATCACAGAAACAATCCAAATATCTTTAAATCCTTTAAATGCGAACATATAACCTGCTACTAAAAGTCCACCAGCTATAGTCATTAATATAAACATCTTGATAAAGATCGACCAAAATAAATTATTTTGATATGAATGTGCTGCAATTACTTCAGTATAAATAGCTAAACTTTCTCCAAGAAATAATAATGCAACACTAATAATTTTTATCAACATTTTTATTGCATTCCATTAAATAATTTTAATCTTGATTCTACTACGACTTCGATGGCATCGACTGCTGGTTGTAATATTTTTGCAGGAGTTATTTCTATAGGATTTGCAGCAATTGTTTTCTCTACTGCTTCTTTAAAGGCGAGACGAATCTCACTATTAATGTGTACTATTGAAATTCCAGCTTTGATAGCATTAGTAAAATCTTCATCACGAAGACCTGAACCTCCATGAAGAACAAGTGGTATACCTGTAATATTTTTTATTTCACCCACGAGTACTGCATCGATATGTGGCTTACCTGTTTTTATAAGTCCATGAATACTGCCAACAGATGGAGCAAATAAATCAATCCCAGTAGCATCTACGAAATTCTTCGCATCTTCGGGCTTGGTTAGGACTCCTGCACCTTCTGGAATACTGTCGCGAATCACAGAACCAGAGCCGATAAAGCCGAGCTCTGCCTCTATCAAGACATCTCTTCCTGTATTTTTTGTAACTTCACGTGCGTAGTCTACACATTGTTTTGTAATTGCTACATTTTCTTCGAAAGGAAGTTTTGTATTATCGATGATAGCCATATCGAAACCGACATCGATACACTTCTTTACTGATTCGAAAGATGCATGATGATCTGCATTTAAAAATATTGGATAATTATCACGAGTGCGAATTTCACTGACCAATGCATATACTTCTTCGAGTCCTGCGAATTTTTCTTCTCCTTCTGAAACTCCGATAATAACTGGTAAATTTAATTTTTTTGCCGCATTATAAATACCATGTAACGCTTCTAAATTTGAAATATTAAAATGCCCAATAGCAACACCCCTTTCCTGCGCTTCTTTTATATATTCACGTAATGTTTTATTCATTACTCTATTTTAGCAAATCCATGAGCAATTGTTTAGCTACTTGGGGATTCGCGGAGCCTTTGGTTTCTTTCATCATTTGACCGACGAGTGACATGAGCGCGACTTCTTTACCGCCTTTATAATCAGCAACGACTTTTTCATTTCCTGAGATTATTTTCTGAGCAATTTCAGTGAGTGCACCTGTATCGTTTTTCTGAAGCAAATCTTTTTCTGTAGCAATTTTAAGTGGGCTAGCATCTTCGGAAACGATCATCGCCAAAATATCTTTTCCGGCACGAGAAGAAATTTTATTTTCAAAAATTAATGTGACGAGTTCGGCAAAGTTAAAAGCACTTGGCTTTTTGAATTTTCCCTCCCCTTCGCCAAGGGGAGGGTTAGGGAGGGGTGCATTTTTCCTTAGACCAATAAAATCTGTAGTTATATAATTAGAAGCAACTTTTGCTAAATCTTTATTGTCACTAAGCTCTACAATAATTTCTTCAAACCATTTTCCGAGTTCTAAATCATTAATATAGACTTCTATATCTTCATCTTTAATACCATACGCTGTTTTATATCTATCTCTCTTTTGTGCTGGAGTTTCTGGTAGATCTTTCTTCATAGCTTCTAAATCAAAAGCTTCGTGAAGTTTCATTTTTGGTAAATCAGGATCAGGAAAATAACGATAGTCCTGACTACTTTCTTTCTTTCTCTGAGAAATTGTCTTTTGTTTATTTTCATCCCAACCACGAGTTTCTTTTACTATTTCACTTTCGCGTCCACTTTCAAAAAGTTCAGTCATTCTTTCTACTTCATATTTAATAGCTTTTTCTGCACTACGGAAAGAGTTTAAATTTTTTACTTCTACATATGCAGGCCATTTGTTATCTTTATCTGGTGAAATAGAAACGTTTGCTTCTACGCGCATTTCTCCCTTTTCCATATTTGCCTCTGAAACTCCGAGATACCAAAGTAAGAGTTGATATTCTTTTGCGAAATTACTTGCGCACTTTGCCGCATCTTCTGGATTATCAAAAGTATGTGCTTCAGTAACGAGTTCCATAAGTGGTACACCAGCACGATTGAAATCAATAAGTGTATAATCCCCTTTGTCGTGTTTACTAGTCCCTGTATCTTCTTCCAAGTGAATACGAGTGAGGTCCATCCCTGCGAGCTTACCACCAGAAACTATTGGATATTTGTATTGTGAAATCTGATATCCTTTTGGAATATCTGGATAAAAATAATTCTTTCTATCGAATTCTGAAAAATCTGCTATTTCTGAACCAAGTGCGAGCCCAACTTTAATAACACTTTCAATAGCCTTTTTATTGGGTACAGGCAAAGTCGCCGGATGCGCCATACATACAGGACAAATGTTTACGTTTGGCTTTTCCTCATCAGGATCGTTTTTACAACCACAAAACATCTTTGTAGTTGTCTTCAACTCCGCATGTATTTCCAAACCTATTGTTGTGTAATATTTCTTTTCCATAAAGTTCAATTATTATAGCAAAATAACTCTATAATTTATAGAGTTGACAAAAATTAATTTTAAGAGTAATGTAATACAAAAATACATTCACAATTAAAAACTATAAAGATGTCAAAATTAAACTTATTACTAGTTAAAGAAGAAAAAAGAATAACTCTATTAAGAGAAAAATTTGCAGAAAGAACAAAAGTTGTTATTGAACATAATCTTCTCGCAACAGAACATAACAAATTAGTAGAAGAATTAAAAAAATCAAAAGAAAAATTACAAATACCAAACCTGAGAATACTGGTAATAGACAAAGAACTGCAAGAGAATGTTGAACCTATTGTTTTGAATACAATGTCAGTATTAGTAAACTTGCTTTCAGAAAAAATACTGATTTCATTCCTTTCTTCAAAAACATATTATAATGAGGAAGAAAAAAAGGGGGCTTGTCCTACAGAATACTTGGAACGACAATCATTATTATTTTGTTTGTTGTTCGAAGGCCTTCATGTTAATTTTGGTAAAAAACCTTCCTTTCGTGAAAGTTCTGTAACAGTATTAACTAATGAATTTGAATCTCGAGCCAAGGCCAATTCAATGACATTAGAAAATTTTCTAGCAAAAACAAAAAAAATCATTAATAAAAAATGGTCTGATTTTGCTGAAATTGAAATTCTTGCAAGTAGTGATAATGTAGCATATAAGATAATATTCACTCCTAAAAAATAAAAGAAATAAACCAAAAATCCCCACATGGGGATTTTTTTATTCTTTAATCGTAGCTTCGACGTGGAGAGTTTCGGTAGATTGACTATTTGGGGCGGAGGCGTTGCCTCCGTATCTTTTCACTTTTGTATAAATCCAAGATCCGGCATTACCTACAGTATGCGCCGTATCAGTCATTGTCTTTACCTTAGAAAATACAACAAAAAGTAAGAATAAGGTAACAACGTAAGGTATAATAGCTAACCAAAAAATAACTTTAAAAAATAAGTATGGACCACCGAGGACATGAGTGTATCCCAATACCCAGAGTGCCATCATTATTAAAAAAGTTCGTGAAAGTTTCATATATTTATTTAACTTTTAAAACCTTAGTCAAATCATCCATAAATTCTTTTATTGAAGCATCATCGAACAATGAAAGTGTAAAAACTTTTTTACCTAGCTTCTCGAATTCTTTTTTTGTTTTTGCTATTATTTTTTTATCCTCCAAAACATCAGTCTTGGTTAAAATAATTATTTCTTCTTTTGCTGAAAGACCTTCTTCTCCAAGCTCAGCCTTTTTATCATAGGCTTCGAGTTCTTTGCGAATTTCTTTATAAGTTTTCATTAAATTTTCGTTTTCAAAAGATACAAGGTGTGCAATCATTTTAGTACGCTTTATATGCTTTAAAAATTTTACCCCAAGGCCTTTACCTTCACTAGCCCCTTCGATGATTCCTGGAATATCAGCAATTATGTAACCATAGAAATCTCCGAGGTGTGGGTCGAGGGTTGTGAATTGATATGAGCCCACTTTTGACTGAGCATTCGTCACAGCATTAAGAAGTGAAGACTTCCCTGCATTAGGAAGACCTACTAGCCCGATATCAGCAAAGATTTCGAGTTCTATTTGAAAGTCCCCGACTTCACCTTCTTGACCGGGACGCCAATCTCTAGGAGTAGTATTGATAGAACTTTTAAAATGTTCATTACCATATCCGCCACGTCCACCATGACAAATCATAAATTTTTCTCCTTCTTCGAGAAGAGTAAATTTTTCTCCGGTTGCAATATTTGTAACTACAGAACCAATAGGAAGTTCTAGCATAAAATCCTCACCATTTTTACCAGTAAGACTTTTACTTCCACCATCTTCACCTTTTTCTGCATAAAAATCTTTTTTAGCTTTGTATTTTGCTAGAAGTCCTATATCACGCGCACCGACAATATAAAAATCTCCACCACGTCCACCGTCGCCTCCTGCAGGCCCACCCTTAGCAATAAATTTTTCTTGGCGCCATCGTACGACACCGTTTCCACCGTTTCCTGCTTCTGCGTGTATTTTTAATTCATCGATTAATGCCATATAATATTTTCGTTTAATTTAATAAAGGTGGATTTTTAGACATCCAATCCAACAACCAATCTATCGCTTTTTGTATATT
Organism: Candidatus Nomurabacteria bacterium; assembly: GCA_026395995.1. Classification (GTDB taxonomy): domain Bacteria; phylum Patescibacteriota; class Minisyncoccia; order Phycocordibacterales; family UBA9973; genus UBA9973. Next base: position 76,954 of record JAPLXQ010000006.1, read on the forward strand.
TTCAAAATCTCCCATTTTCATAACACCACCAGATGCCAAATCATGACCACTTCCGAGGTTTGTTCTTTCAAAAAGTAATCGAACATTTGTAATTCCAGGGAGTGAACGAGCTGATAAATGGATATTACCACTTTCTCTAGTACTTACCACAAAACCCCAACCATAGCCTGATATATTTCTCAAATACTGAGCCATATATATGTGTGAACCAGCAGAGCGTTCTTCATCGGTAAATTTATTATCTGTAAAAAATTTTTCGTCAACAAAAGAATATTGAAATGGTGGCCAGCCTGGAATAGTCTTATAGTTAGTATTCTTTATAAATTCTTTAATAATCTCAAAAGCATTAGCTGAAATAGAATTATATTTAGATTTAAAACTATCAATAGATATCTCGCCTATTTCCACTAAACGTTTTACTATTAAATATATTTCACTCTGATGTGGTTTTATATAAGTCAGATTTCCAGTATCTCCTAAAATACCTAAAAGAAAAATTTCTGAAAGTTCTTTTGTTAAATTAAAATCATTTTCAAAAATAGTATATATGAGTTGTGCTGTAGAAGTCATACTACTATCTATAATAGACAAGAAAAATTCATCTGGAGTTCCAGCATGATGATCGAGAGTAATAGTTTTTGGAACTAACTTTAAAAGTTCTGGAAATTTTGAAAATCTATGATACTGACTACCATCTAAAGTAATTAAAAGGTCAGTATCTTTTAGGTTCTCTGACATATCATTCACAAAATTTATTTTTTCAAAATTTTTAAATATATTATATCTCTCTATTTTTGGTCCAGTATAAAATATTTGTATATTTTTATCAGTATTTTTTTGAGATAAAATTTCATATATAGAAAGAACAGACGCTATAGAATCATCATCTGGGCCTATATGTGAAGTAATAACAATATTTTTAGCATTGTTAAAAAATTCAAAAAAATCTTTATTATATTGTTCTTTTTTATTCATTTCCATTGAAAAATTCTTCAAAAATCTCATATAACCAAGCTATTAAACGATCAAAGGCGATAAAGGATATTACTAATATCAAAACAGTGAGCAAAAATCTCCATATTTCATGACTAATATTCAAAGCCGTATATCCAAAGAAATATCCAATTGCCAAAAATCCTGGCCCCCAAATAAGTGTAGTAATAAATTCGGCTTTTAAATATATTTTTAATGGGATTCTTTTAAAACCAGAAAAAATAATAACGATATGGTTTACACCTAAAATAAATTTTGAAAGAAATATTGACCAAAATGGTCTTTCGTTGAACCTAGGCATGACATCCAAAACCCTATGCTCTAAATATTTTATAAACTTTGTATTCTCCCATTTTTTATTTATAAGGAAACCAATATAGTATCCTAAAAATGTTTTACCCAAGAGTCCAAATAAAATTATTACAGAAATAATATAAATATTTAATACTCCTATAAATAACAATATTCCAGAAGAGATAACAAAAAATTCTCCTTCAAGAAGGATCCCGAAAAAAATAATAGCATAAGCTAAAAATTCATGACCGATTATAAAATGTTGTAAAAAATTTACTGTATGCATTCAAATCTTTAAATTAAAATAATGAGTCCACCACTTCTTTGACCATCATACCGTCAGCTTTACCTTTTAATTCTTTCATAATAGCAGACATCAATATTCCCTTTTTTGAAACATCGATAATTCCGAGCTCTTCTTTTTTTGTCTTAACAATATTTTCAACTTCACTTTTTTCCATCAAGGCTGGTAAAAAAGTCTCTAGAATTACAAGCTGGGCTGATTCTTCGGCGACCAGGTCTTCCCTGCCTCCTTTTTTAAATTGTTCAATAGAATCTTTTCTTTGCTTGGCTAATTTTGTGATTACACCGATAGCCTCTTCGTCAGTTAAAATTTCTTGAGGCTTTTTGCCTTTTGCTACTAATTCATTCATAAAAGCCGCGGACATTCCACGAAAAGTCTCCAATTTGACACTATCACGAGCAATCATAGCCTCTTTTATATTATTTTTGATTTGTTCTTGTAACATATACTTATTCTAGCAAAAATATGATAAAATAGCACTATGCAAAACATTATATTTTTTGATACAGAGACTACAGGAAATACAGAGAAAGATTTCCTTTGTCAGATAGCTTATATGAGTAATGGTGAATCTTTTTCTGAAATGTATAAACCAGAAAAAAGAATTCCACCCGAAGCTTCAGCTGTACACCATATTTCAAATAAAATGCTCGAAGGAAAACCAAGTTTCAAAGAAAGTACTGATTATAAAAAAATAAAGAAAATATTTGAAGACACCAGCACTATCGCTGTAGCCCATAATGCACCATTTGATATTTCTATCTTAAAAAATGAAGATATTACTATCGCGAACTTTATCTGTACTCTCCGTGTTGCTCGTGCACTCGATCCTGAAGGAAAAATAGAAAAATATAATCTTCAATATTTACGCTATTTACTAGAAATAGAAATTACCGCCCAAGCGCATGACGCACTCGGCGATGTGATGGTACTTGAAAAACTTTTTGAAAGATTATTGAAAAAAGTAATGGATACTGATAATGTCGACGAAAGTACTGCAATACAAAAAATGATAGAAATATCTTCACACCCTAGTATTTTTAGAAAAATAAATTTTGGTAAATACGCTGGGCAAAATTTAGAAGAAATAGCTCAAAAAGATAAGGGCTATCTCGAATGGCTCTACAATCAAAAACTTCAGAGTGACACTCTCGAAGAAGACTGGATTTATACACTTAAACATTATTTAGGAAAATAATATGCAAAATATACTTTGGATTCTAATAGGAATATTTGGTGGAGGTTTTATTGTCTATCTATTTTTAAATAAAAAGAAAGATAACGGAACCAATCAAGATGTCGGTCTTCAGCTCGTCCTCACTCAAATCAACGAACTTTCTCGTACTGTCGATATGAAAATCGGTGACACACACAAGCAGATGAATGATTCATTGAAATTTCATTCTAGTGAATCAAATAAAATAATTCGTGACGTCACAGAACGCCTCACTCGTCTTGATGAGACAAACAAACAAGTCATTTCTTTCGCCGACCAGCTCCAAAGTCTTGAAAATATTTTAAAAAACCCAAAGCAACGTGGAATCCTCGGTGAATATTATTTGGAAACAGTTTTAAAAAATGTTCTTCCACCAGGAAGCTATCAAATGCAATACCCTTTTCCTGATGGTACTATCGTCGACGCTGTAGTATTCGTGAAAGATAAAATAATTCCTATCGACTCAAAATTCTCTCTTGAGAATTACAACAGAATGGTAGAAGAACGCGATTCTACTGAGAAAAAAAGACTAGAAACAATTTTCGTAAATGATTTGAAAAATCGTATTACTGAAACTGCAAAATACGTACAACCACAGCAAGGTACGACTGATTTCGCTTTTATGTTTATCCCGCACGAAGCTATTTATTATGACCTTATTACAAACAAAATAGGTGGATTAAAAGATGAAGAAAATGAAAACTTAATTCAACGTGCTGCTGGAAAGTATAAGGTCATCATTACATCCCCTACTTCTTTCCTTGCTTACCTACAAACTGTTTTACAAGGACTCAAGGCATTGCAAATAGAAGAATCTGCCAAAGAAATTATTAAAAAAGTGGAAGACCTCGGTAAGCATTTAAAATCTTATGATGAATATCACAACAAGCTCGGCAATGCTCTAGGTACTGTCGTAAATCATTATAATGCTTCCAATAAGGAACTCAAGAAAATAGATAAAGACGTCCTCCGTATTTCTGGCACTTCTCCTGAGCTCGAATTACTCGAAATAGCCAAGCCAAATCTAGAAGATTAAAATTAAATAAGATATGCACTTTTACTATTGACATAAAACCTGTATCTTATATAATATAGGTTCTAGTAAATTGACAAACAATAAAAAACAGTAAACATGGCAAGTAAAAGCAGCAAAGCTGTTGGCAATAAACCAGCAGAAGAAACAAAAGTTACGGAAGTAAAAAATGTCCTTGAGGCAGCAGCAATCAGACTGGATTCTGATAAATCCTTGGATTCTACTCCAATTGATGATAACCGTATTTTGGTTAGAATTGATAGAAAGTATATTTCAGGTAAAAACGAAATCGGCAGGCACGCTGGTCACGCTGTGGTTAAAAAAACACCACTGACAAGTTTGCCCCCACAAAACATTGATCTGAATAAGATCCTGGCCAGTACACCAGAAAAAAGATACTCCGGAGCACCAGCAAGAAAATGGTAGTTCCTAGCAGTCCCAAATCATCGGGACTGCTTTTTTTATTTAAAAATTCTGTGAGCTACAATAATTTGTTCGTCGCCACTCACAAATTTTCCAGCCCCGGACTCAGCTATTTTTCTACTGAAAAATTATGCTTCCGTCTTCACAAAAGCGAAACAGACTAGAGTAGTCTAGTCTGTTTGAATTCGCGCTTTTGTGACCCTAAGTAGTGCAAATTGGAACCTGATTGTATATCAAATAAAGAGTTTTCACTATTTGCGTGAAAAAATTGCCTTATAGTGATAGAATACATTTATGCAACAATTAATAATGTTATTACCACCAGTAGATGATTTATTGTCTATGCAACCTGAGGAAATTGCACCTTTAGTATTACAATACGCTGAAACTCAACCACATTTAAATCGCTACAACTTCAGTATTCCTACAGCTGAAATCGAATCTTATGGACAAAGGAAGTCAAAAGAGGTTTATATGGTATTAATGGAAGCGTGGATGTGGTTAGAGGTAGAAGGATTTTTAGCTCCTCAGCCAGGAACTACTGATGGTTGGAGTTTTGTTACTCGTAAGGGAAAGAAAATTTTACAACAAAAAGATTTTAGTGCTTATCAAAAAGGCTCATTACTTCCATCAAGTGGACTTGACCCAGTTTTAGTTGAAAAAGTAAAACCTACTTTTATTAGAGGTGACTACGAAACAGCAGTATTCCAAGCCTTCCGTGAAGTTGAAGTTCGTGTAAGACTGAAAGCTGGATTGGCCGAAACTGACATTGGTATTGAATTAATGAGTAAGGCCTTTAAAGCAAATACAGGGTTACTAACAGATAAAGTTGCTCCTGTACCTGAACAATTAGCAAAACATAATCTTTTTTCTGGAGCTATTGGTTTTCTTAAAAATCCTACCAGTCACAGAGTTGTATCTTACAACGATCCTAACGAAGTGGCAGACCTGATTCGATTTGCAAATCAGTTGCTTAGACTTATCTAATCAAAAGTTCCAATTAACTATCCTCTGTGACCCTTATTAGAACTTCAAGAAGTTAAGGGAATTTAATATCTAAGAAAGAAATTAGTTGTATTGCTGAATCTATTCCTTCTGAGACTATTTGTAGTTCAATTGAAGATTCTTTTAGACCTTCGTGTATTATTTCATTGCGAATCTTCCTGAGTTTATCTATTTTTTCAATATAGCTTTTTTGTTTAGCATATTCTTTTTTTGAAATTGAAAGTGGAATTAGTAAATTAAGTGAAATAGACATTCCTATATCTTTTTTAATATCTTTTATTTTATTTTGACTTACACCTTGTGCTATAAGTATTTTCTGAATTTTTTTGCCTAAAATAAACTCTATTATGATTGCTGATTCAATTGTGGCAATCCTTTTTTCATTCCATGCTGTTTTTTGTTTTAATCTTAATAATTCCTCAACTTCTTTGCTAGGTAAGATATTTTTATCTATAAATTTCTGTAAACCTTTCCATTTCTTAGGAGACACCAATTTATCCTCTTTAAATAAAGGATTTATTTCATTTGATCTAGGAATTTCAAAAGAAAAAATTTTCAGTGTACTCTTTTTAAGAGACCACTCTACTTTTTTAGATGAAAAGAAACTATTGTCAAAAAGCTCATGGAAATTTGAATTCATTTCAAAAATATTTTGTAAGTTGAGATTCATTCTTGCATATATAACAGCACGTCTCATGCTTTCGATATATATTTCATATATATATTTCGCTGTACGCATTGTCTCATCTGAAGATTTTTTGTTTAACCCATCAAGTAACCAGTTCTCTGGCTTTTGGATATAAATCTCTATGTTTCCATGGACAAGAATTTGATTATTTGGAGGAAGTTCTTTTTCTATAATTTCAGGGAGAATATAAAGTTCTACCTTCCAATCAGTTTCAGAAATTTTTAAAGGGGTTAACATATCTTTTTTCTTCCACCCAGTTAAAACAAAAGGTATTGCAATATTTTTAATTCTTATGTGTAGCATATCATTTATTATTTTTAGCAGGTTTTTTTGCTGGATTTTCAAACCTAATTCCTCTTGTAACACCTGTAAGGGTTACAGGTCTAGGCGGATTTCTTTTTAACATTTCTGCTTTAAATGGGACGTGTAAATGGTGGTAAATATCTTTAGCTCCTTTATATACTCTTTCATAATTTCCTATTATCATCCAAGCAGAGTGGCAAGTATCCCATTCTGTATCAGACCAATGTATCATATTTTTGTAGTTTGGATGATTCAAAGAATGTCGACGTTCTTCAAGTTCTCCAAAAGCAGAACACAGGTTTTGGGGTAGTTTAGGTATACCGAGTTCTTTTGGAATAAAGTCTTTTATTTTTTGATCAAGACGCTTATTCTTCCATTCTTTAGTTTTTTGGAAACCTTGCATACAAGATAAACCAAAATACTCGAGTGCAAGATAAGAAAAAATAACAACAAGCTGACCATGGTGAAAAATTTCACCAGCTAATTCAATTTTTACAAATCTATTGTTTGCTCTTCCAACAGGAATAGCTATGATTTCCTGTCTTATTCTTTCTGCTTCTTTAAGATGATATTCTGCATAGTTGAAGTAAAAAGAAGTATGGTCTATTACAGGAAAGCTCAGTACTCCATATTTTGGGTCTACTGCATTTTGAGTTAAAATAACTGTCGCTCCAGCGTCATGATTTGAAGCAAGGTTTGGGTCACTTATTGACTTTTGTTTTCTTCCGGACATGAAAATTATTATAACATACTTACTGATGTAATTTTTTATAATTAGTACTATTTCTCAAATTCGTTGAGCAACTTTAAATACTCATTTTGTCGCTCTTTAGTAACCCAATTTTCGGATAATTCATTCATCATATCTTCCTTAATAATCCAATCAGACATACCACAATAGAACCCTTTAGGAGTAGCTACAAAAAGCCAAGGACAGTCCCAACGCTTCAACAGCTTCTCTGCATAACCTTTGAGGTCATTAAGGTTTAACTCTTTCTGATACTTCACTTCTACGAGAAATAATTTTGACTTGTCTTCCGAGATTAAAGCAAAGTCAGGGGCTTCTGAGATGTTTTTGATTATATGTTTTACTTCTACGAGTTGTTGGTATTGTGCGAGCATAGGCATAGTATGTTCATAGCCAAAAGGAATGACCGTGTATTTCTTTTCGTCTCGTATCATTTGCTCAAAAATAACTTCTGCTATTTTACCTTTGATAAGTTTCTTTGAAAATTCAATTTCAGAATTATTTAGCATAAAGTATTTATAATACCCTTTATCTTCTCGACTAATTCTAAAGGTGTTAGTTTTACTTTAGTTAAACAAGCCAAGACGCCCAAATTTTTTGCTTCAGGAACAAGACCTAAACTTTCAACTGAATTAGAAAGAAATACAAAAGGAATATTTTTTGTTCTGTCGTCTGATTTTAAGGCTCTCAAAAATTCCATACCTGTAACATTAGGTTTTATATTATCTGAAATAATTAAGTCAGGGTTTATTTTAATTACTTGTTCTATAAAATCTTTATCTAGGTTACTAAGATTAGTAACTTTATAGCCTTCTTTTTCAAAGAGTTGTTTATATAAGTCAATAAGAAATTCATCGTCATCTGCTTGCAAAATGTGAAATTGTTTCATAATTTATTTTGTTAGTAATAATTATGATGAGCTTAATGAGACGCAAAAAGCCCATCACGGGTAGAGACCGAAGTCTCTCATGTCAGTTTCCCGACACGGCCATTCAGACAACCCCATGATGGGTTCTTTATGTCTGAATGGACTAATTTCGCCATGCCTCTATTACTAAAGGTTTAGGCTACTCATATTTAGTTGTCCTTTTATTTTATCACTTTTTAGTTTAAGATACGAGTATGTACAAGTATATGGATATGCTAAAAACTCGCTATGAAGCTGTGCTACAAAGCAGTAGTGATTCTTTGTTTTACCAAAATGTCGACCGTTATATCGAATATATAGTTAAAACTCCTGCACTAGCAGAGATAATGGATAAGGCGGAAAAGGCATATAATACAGAATTTCCTGAAATATGGGACTCAAAAACTAATAACGAAGAAGAAATCAAGAAACGAGCGGAACGTACGTCTAAGCTAGAACGGTTTAATCTCTACGCTTCTCACTATGTTACTTTGAAAGTAAGAATCTATGATCCGCTTGAAGATTATAAAACAACCAATGAGGACGATAAAGACCAAGACCCAGTCGCACTGCTCATGCTCAATGGTATAAAAAATTCTCGTATTCAGAAATATATGAAAGAAGCAAAAGCAGATTTTGATAAATGGAATCCTAAGCATGTTAAGTCATACAACGAATGGTACGAGGGTCAGCGTCAGTGGTATGAGAATCAGTTGAAACAATTTCATGTAGATTTTTTGAGTGAAGTTGCAAAAATTGAAATTCCAATAGAAGAGAAAAATATTTTACCTACAACATCAAAAATCATAATCGTTATTGACGACAAAAAAGGTATTTATCGTGGCGATAATAAAGATTTATGTTACGAAATAGAATACGGTTCAGAAAGACAGAAATTGATAGCATATTTATTTCCCAAAGATCGTGTTTCACTTTCTGATATTGAAATCCAAACAAATCGTACAGGCAAGAAAGAACTTATCATGAAAGAAATACGACAAATCAATGATTTATTTAGGACTAAATTAGACTTAAACAAAGACCTTATTTCTTCTCTTCCAACAGGGGGCTATTGTCTCAGTAAAGACGAGTTTGATATACGCATGAATCCTAAAAACCTTTAGAGGTTGTTCATAAGTGATTTTTAAGGGCTTAGAAATAAGCTCTTTTTTGTCGTTAAGGTTATCTAGAAGTAGCTTGCTGTAAATTCTATTCTTACCATAGGTATGTTATTTCAAAGTTCCTGCATTGTTTTTTCCGCCCCGCCCCCAGAGGGCGGGCGGTAAAAACTGTTGGGCTTGATTATATACACACTTAATAAGATGAAATTAACTCATTTAAAGATTATAGCTTCAGGCTCAACAATAGAAGTATCTAACTATCAAGACAGACCAATTGCCTATGATTTTAAGATTCCTAAACAATTTACAAAACGTAAAAGAATTTTTGTTATTGACGAAGAGACCCGTTTAAGAAAGTTAGCTTCTCGTGAAAGTTCTATGAAACGAGCTGGTTCTAATCTTCGCCGTTTAATCAACTGTAATGCCTATCGGTGGATTAAGCCCGATAAACCTAAACCATATTTACCTACATTTATAACATTTACTTTTAAAGAAGAAGTAAAAGATTTTAAAATTGCTAACCCTATCTTCACTGCATTTATTAGACGACTTAATTATGAACTGACTGGTTCTGAAAAAAGCTTTTTACGATATGTCGCTGTCCCAGAATTTCAAGATAAAAACAGAGGCGGTGTCATTCACTACCATGTTGTCTTTTTTAATCTTAAACATATTTGGAAAGATAAACTGAAAGAAATATGGGGGCAAGGAATAATTGATATTACGAAAATTAAACACGTTACTAATGTCGGTGCATATATTTCAAAATATATGTCTAAGGACTTTGATGATACTCGACTCGACGGACATAAAAGATATTTTCCTAGTAGAGGGTTAAAAAGACCAATAATAATTAAAAGGGAGTTACTAGCTTCCCATATTCTAAAACTTCTCCCAAAAGACCGTATTGTTAATTACAAAAAATACACTTCAAAGAAAAAAGGAGATATAGTAAATCAGCAATACTTACTGAAAAAGAAAGAATCAATTTTTGATATTGTTCCTAATTTAAATGAACTGCTATGATTTCCCTTGAACGCTTACAAGAAATAGAACCAAGGCTTCAAGGAAAGACAAATGAGGAGCTCATCAAAATCCGCAATTTACTATATGGTTTAGGGCAGTTAAGTCTTGAAATGTATTTAAAAGAAAAAACGGGTTCCAAATTTCCCGTTAGGGTGGGTGGACTTAGTAATGACGATATGTAAAAGTAATGATATGAACGAGATTACCTCTAAAAACGCAATAATCTATGTCCGAGTATCTTCGCTTGAACAAGTGGACGGAACAAGCCTAGAATCGCAAGAACGCCTCTGTAACGAGTATGCAAAGCGTGAAGGCTTCACTGTGCTACAAACGTATATCGAACGTGGTGAGTCCGCTAAGACTGCCGACAGAACCGAGTTTATAAAAGCTATCTCTTTCTGTGCTGAAAAGAAAAATAAAGTTACTACTTTTATTGTCTATAAAATTGACCGTTTTTCTCGTAATCAAACCGACTACGCAATTGTAAAACAAAAGCTAAAAAAGTATGGAACAGAAATTAGGTCAGTCTCTGAAAAAATAGACGATACGCCATCGGGTAAACTTATGGAAGTCATGCTTTCAGGTTTTGCTGAATTTGATAACAATGTCCGAACTGAAAGAAGTATTGGTGGAATGAAAGAACGTTTAAAGAAAGGTATATGGGTATGGCAAGCACCGCTCGGATATTGTCGCACCGAGAAAGGAGGTAATCTAGTGCCTGACCCTAAAATTGCACCATATATTAAAATGGCATTTGAAGAATATGCAAAAGGAACTTATACATACAAATCACTAGCAAAATATTTAAATGAAAAAGGTTTTATTTCTCGTTATGGTCAGCCTGTGATATTTCAAATGGTTGAGAAAATTTTAAAAAACCCTCTGTATTGTGGAATTATAAGAGTATGGGATACCGAAATGAAAGGAGCTTTTGAACCGCTCATAGACGAAAACTTATTTTATCTCTGTCAGAAACCAACCAAGACTTCAAGAAATGTAAAACACAAAAAGATAAATCATGATTTTCCCTTACGAAAGTTGGCGGTATGTCAGTTCTGTAATGACCCTTTAACTGGTAGTCGTTCAACAAGCCACACAGGTAAACGTTATCCATATTACCACCACCATAATAAAAAATGTTCTTACGCAAAATCTATTCCAAAAGAAAATTTTGAGCAAATGTTTGTAGAGTTTTTAAATGAAATAACACCGAGTATGGAATATGAGAATGCTTTTAAGGCAATAGTAATAGATATATGGAAAAATAATTACAAAGGATTTGACGAAGAAAATAAAATATTAAGAAAAGAAATTGAAGAATTGGAAATAAAACGACAACGTATTTTTGAACTACACCAAACCAAAGTATATGACGACACCGACTTCTTAGCTCAAAAAAATATCATATGCAAAAAGATAGCACAGAAAGAAAGTATGATACACGACAAAAGAGTAGACGAGTTTAATATGGAAGAAGCATTAGATTTCTGCTTTGATACAGTAAGAAATACTGCTAATACATGGCTTAAATGTGAAAAGGAACCTGAGGAAAGATTAAGGTTCCAAAATTTTATATTCGAGGAAAATATACAATTCTCTGGTAGTAAATTTGGAACCACAAAACTAACGCCTATTTACAGCATGTATCAAGAGTTTTTATTAAATCCTTCTTCGTTGGTGACTCTACAGAGAATCGAACTCTGATTTGATCCTTGAGAAGGACCCGTCCTAACCGTTAGACGATAGAGCCAAACAACAACACAATAAAATATAGCATTTTATAAATAAAAAAACACCTTACCTATAGTGGTAAAGTGCTCTATGAAAATAAAAAAAATAGTGTTAACTATTTTTGAATTTTCTAAAAACTCCTGCAAGTGTAAAAGAATCGTATTTAGTCATCTCTTTATCAAGTTTTTTTAGGTCAGCATTTGCTACCTTAACGGAATTTTTTACCTTTCGGTGAATTTCTTTTTTAGCTAAACATGTACTCATGTAGCTACGATGGAGTGTCGCCAGTTTATCTATCTCTTGAAACATTTTTGCATCAGCAATTTGATTTTTTATTTGTTTCTTTTCAGAACAAATTGAATCATATAAAATAGAATCTCTCTTAAAAAGAGAATAGCTCTTTTGAGCTTCTAACTTTAAATAATTAAGACTACCTTTTGCTGGTACCTGCTGATGTACTACTGGCACAAACATGTTTACACTCTTTTTTTGTGCCGATACTAAATGCTGTGCACAAACTAACCCAATGACTAAAACTCTTTTCTTCATACTTTCTTTTTCTTTTTTTACTTTTTAATTTACTATTTTGTTTAACTTTTATAAAGTATAGCAAAAAAAATTCATAAAATCAAATTTTTCGTAATGGTTCAATAGCTTGGAATCACCTAAGGGTTTAATATTAAAAATATGTCATACACAACAAACAAAAACATGCCAAGAATTAGAAGGGATGCTAGTGACCTTGTAAGGAGAGGTTGGTCGACTCGAA
>JAPLXQ010000008.1 GCA_026395995.1 Candidatus Nomurabacteria bacterium
ATTTTGAAGAGTGACATCATCAAGAGTTAATTTTAAATCATAGACCCCCTCCGCCGTTGGCACCTCCCCCTTGCCAAGGGGGAGGAGGGTGGGGGTGAGTTTCACAAAGCTTTCACATAAAGCATTTTCGAGAAAATGAATCTTATCATTGTGAACAGAAAATCCTCCTGCGCCTTCATGCCCGCCGAATTCAGTGAAATGTTCTTTTGTCTCAGTCATTAGTTCTACGACTGATACAGAGCCGTCAGACCGACAGGAGCCCTTTATAACATCATTCTCATCGCGTCCCCACACAAAGGCTGGGCGCTTATATTCATCAGTAATTTTTCCAGCAATAAGTCCAAGCACACCGACTTTCCATGCAGGATTACCGATGACGATGACTTCAGTGTGTTCTCTTTTTTCAAACTTTTTATTTATATCTCGCATAATACTTTTCACGAGATTTTTTCTTTCATCATTTATATTTGAAAGATGATTTGCAAGTGTTTCCCCTTCGGCTACATCTTTCGTCGCAAGCAACTCAAAAGCACGACGCGGATCATCCATTCGTGATGCAGCATTTAATCGTGGAGTAATCATAAAACCGATATCATCTTCCGTGAGATATTCTTGTGCAATTTTTGTTTTTCGCAAAAGTGCTTTTAGTCCCGGTCGTGGAGATTTCTTTAATACTTTCATACCAAAATATGCTATTGCTCTATTTTCTCCGAGAAGTGGCACCATATCTGAAAGTGTTGCGAGTCCTGCCATATCGAGAAGCCATTTGTCCCAACCGTCTGGAATGGAAATTTTAGGAAATTGCTTGAAGGAGTCTTCGCTACGAACAGATAAATCTTGCTCTTCCAAGACAGAGTGCGAACGACGGAAAGCATTTTCCTGAAATTTCAAAACCCCCTGCGCCAACTTAAAAGCCACCCCTGCACCACAAAGCATTTTTTCAGGATACTCATCACATTTAGGATTTAATATTGCAAAAGCTTTTGGAATTTCTGCATGAGGTAAATGATGGTCGGTAACTATCACATCGATACCGTGCTTTTGTGCATCGGCAACTTCTTCTATAGCGGTAATACCGAGATCGATAGTTATCAAAACTTTAACGCCATCTTCTTTCATCCTCTCCACTGATTCAGTATTTAAACCATAACCTTCAGAATTCCTCTGTGGAATATATACATCAAAATTTTTATAATTTAATTTATCAAATAGGTCACTTAAAATAACAGCCCCAGGAATTCCATCACAATCATAGTCAGCATAAATCAGAATCTTTTCTTTTTTTTGTATGGCAGACAAAATACGCTCACAGGATTTATCCATATCACGCATCAAAAAAGGATCTAAAATATCTCTTTCATAGTTAGGATTTAAAAAACTTTCTTTGTCTTCTTTTGTGTGTAAACCTCGTTTTTCGAGTAATTTATCGAGTAATTCTGTACTGGTCATAGGAATATTTTAACACACAAAACAACAATAGTTATTTTGACAAAAGGGTTTGCTAATTATATGATTAACTTAGATTAAACCTTTAAAACTAAATGTCATGGGACAGTATTTTAATTACTTTAAAATGTACGAGAACCCGGAAACAGATGACGATTCTGATGAAACAAATCACATAGTGGTTCTCAAAGAAATAAATGGTGATTTAAAATTTAAATTAACCATAAATAGTTCTTGTGTTACAGATATAGAAAAAGAATTAAATGGGATTAATTCAGATACAATGTCATTCTTTGAAGGAATTGCTAATAATTTTTATTTTGATTTTATCAAACTTGTTATTTATCGAAAAGAAAAAAAGGGTAATTGTAGAATAGAAATGGATTTTGATGGTGATCCAAAAAAAGAAATGCTTATCACAAATGAACAATTAATACTTTTATCTATTCATAGCAATACTCATATATTACTGTCGGATGATGTAATAAAAAACTTTTGTTATGAAGAAGATGAGATTTTTGATCTGAGCGAAGATGCGATAATTGATTTAGCAATAACTAAAAAAGATTATTCAAAAATGTCTTATGAAGAATTAAGCTTGGAGTATCAAAAATTAAAACAAACAAATATTTTTGAAAAACTAGCTATTGTAAAAATAGAAATAGATTTAAGAAAACAAAAAGTCAAAAGCGGTAGATAATACCGCTTTTTTATTTTATACGATATAATAGAAATATGACTGATTGCTTATTCTGCAAAATAATAAATAAAGAAATTCCTTGTACAAAAGTTTATGAGGATGAGCATTTTATTGCTTTTTTTGATATTAAACCAGTATCAGATGGACATATTTTAATTATTCCAAAAGAACACATAGTGCAAATACAAGACGCAGACGATCAAACATTGGGTCAAATATTTGTATTAGCTAAAAAACTTATTATATCATTAAAAATAGCTATAAATTGTGATTTTGTTCAAGTTACCATTGTGGGAGAACAAGTACCACATTTTCATGTACACCTTATACCTAGATACCATAAAGATGGAATACCAGACTTAAAAACAAAAAGTCTTAATGCAGAAAAAACAAAAGAAATTATAGAAAAAATGCAAACTGAAATTAAATAATTTATTTTAATGCTTTAATACCTGGCAATGTTCCATTGGCAAGGAAGTCTAAGGTCGCGCCTCCACCAGTAGAAATAAAAGAGAATTTCTTTCCCAATTTTAATTCATCAATCAATTCAACAGTGTCCCCTCCTCCAAGAATACTTTCAGCTTTACTTTTAGCTATTATCTTTAAGACTGACTTTGTGGCTTCAGCTCCACCATCTTCATATTTACCGAGTGGTCCATTCCAAAGAATAAGTTTTGATTTTTTAATGATTGATTCTAGTAATTTTATTGATTCATTACCGACATCTAAAATAGTATCGTCTTTATAAATATCTGCTATAGTTTTTTCAATCATTACTCCATCTACATTTCGCACAATTACATAATCTGGAATAATTAATTTTTTATTTTTAATTATTTTATCAATACCATAATTATTTTCATCAATTAAAGATTGCCCCACTTCAAAACCCTTAGCTTTTATAAAATCATTTAGTAATGCTCCACCAATAAAGATATAATCAGCGAGTTTTAAGTACTTTTTAATCAAAGGCATTTTCGTAGAGAATTTTGCACCACCGAGAATAAAAAGAAATGGGTGCTTTGGACTTTTTAATGTTTTAGAAAGGTTTTTTACTTCATTTTCCATTTGTAATCCAGCATAAGCTGGTAATAATTTTGGAAGTAAAACTATAGATGTATCTTCGCGATGAGACACAGGAAAAGCTTCATTTATATAGATATCTGCGAGTTTGGCTAGATTTATAGCAAAAATTTTATCTTTACTTTGTTCCCCTTTGTCATTACGTAGATTTTCCAAAAGAATCACGTCACCATTTTTCATATTTGAAACTACTTTATCTGTATTAACACCGATTATTTCAGGTACAAATTTTGCTTTAATAAATTTATTTAAAACTCTTGAGACTGGTAGAAGAGTATCTCCACCCTTTCCAAGGTGTGTTATTAAAATAACTTTTGCACCCTTTTTAGATAAAAAAGTTATAGTCGGTAAAGCTTTTTGTATACGAAAACTATCTTCCACTTTTCCATCCTTTATAGGTACATTGAAATCCACACGTACTAAAACTTTTTTACCTTTTAAATTTTTTATCTCTTTAATGTTTCGCATATTTTTACAATTTCTTTAAATTTTTTAGAATCTAAGCTCGCACGACCAATTAAAAAACCATCTGCTTCCCCGTCCTCTGCAAACCATCGAGTATTTTTCTCATCGACAGAACCACCATAAATAATACTAGGAATTTCTATTTTATCTCCCAAAATATTTATAATAACTTTTTTAATAAAAATTTTCATTTCCAAAAACTCTGCTGGTGTCGCTTCACGAAAAGCATTTTTACCAATTGCCCAAATAGGCTCATAAGCAATGACCATTTTATTTATCAAGTTTTTATTTATTCCTGATAAACATTCTTCAATCTGTTTTTTAACAAAAATTAAATAGTCATGATTCTCATCTCTTTCTTTTTCACCAATACACAACACAGGAGTAATCCCTATATCAATCAAAGTTTTAATTTTTTTATTTACTTTTTCATTATTCTCACCCATCGCCCGTCTCTCAGAATGACCAAGAATTACATATTTCACACCAATATCAGCCAGCATTTTAACAGAAATTTCCCCTGTATAGGCACCAGACTCTTCTGTAAAGACATCTTGTGCACCGAGTTTGGCTTTTTTAATAACTTTTTTAACTTCTTTTAAATATACAAAAGGTACACATAAAACTACATCTTTTTTATCAGATGCTTTAGCGAGTTTTACCGCTTCTTTTAGTGAAGTCGGGTTCATTTTCCAATTCGAAATAATAATCTTTTTTGACATAGAGATATTATAGCATATTCAATATCACCCCAACTCTCTCCATATAAAGGAGGGGGTTATTATATCTCCCCCCAACCAGAGACATTCCAGCCTCCAGTAGGACCGGAGACGAAGTTTTGATTCACAAGACCACTAGTATATCTGACATGGGCATTGTTACCCAAGACAATATTATAACCATTTACTTCTTTAGCTTCCGCTGTACTGTTTAGATTTATTGTCCCATTGGCCGCATAAAGAATAACAGCTCCAGCATTATTGTTCACTGTAATAGCTGAAGTAGAATTCGAAGTAGAAAGCGCCATTACAAAACTATTCGCATTTCCAGAACCATTAAAGCTACCATTGTTATCGATTGTAATAGTTCCATCACAGATAATGACTCCACTACTGCTACCAATACTAGACGGTACGGCTATTTTTCCATTATTATTTACACTAATGTTTCCTGTCACCCAGATAACACCATTAAAGGTTAAAGTAGAATTATTTTGAACAGTTAAATTACCAACGATTTTTCTAGAAGTATAAGAAGTATTAGTTCCATCAATTAATATATTTCCAGTATAAACACCACCCGATGTTGCAGAATTTTTCCAATCTGTAATATTGGCTTCTGAAATCGGCATCGCTATTAAAGTAGGATCAGCAAGACTAGTATTACAAGCTTTATTATTTCCACTTCCAGTCTGGCAATAGTTTGTACCACGAATTGTCGCTCCAGTGACAGTATGAGCATATGCATTTCCTGTTGTACCTGTGCCCACCACCGTACTAGTGATAGATCCTACCAAACCTCCTAAATAAAAATTAAAGAATCCATCCAGGCCTGCTGGTGTCGTAGCACTCCAGCTACCGGTATATGTTCCTATTTTTCCAAGACCATTTACATAGCCATTACTATTTGCACCAATTTTATAATAAGCAGTAGCAGATACAGCACTATCTATCACTATCCAATATGTCGTTCCAGCAATTAGTTCAATATTAGTAGAAAATGGCACATTGACCCAACCGTAACTCGTAGATACTAAAGATGCAGCCAAAGATCCTGATGCTAATGTAGACGCTGCTGGACTACCACTATTATCAGCCGTAATACGCACAGTCAAGTTTGCAGGGCTTAATACTTTTTTCAAGTACAATTGAACTTTGTTTATTGGTGCAGTAGTGCTGACTTGAAAACTTTGAGCAAAATCTTGTGTACCTGTAGCATTACCAAAAGTAACATCATAAGCTGGAGTACCGGAACCATTTGACTGATCAGAGGTTAGAGCAGCAGAATTCGCAGAAGTAGCACTACCAGTAATATTTCCTGCGCCAGAAATAGGGCCATTGGAATAGACACTACCTTCGACACTGGAATTATTATTTAGCTGTATCCCCCCTTCACCAGTCTGAACTCCATAACTAAAAGAAACACCTGTTCCGTTTGAAACGGAGACACTATTATTTCTTTGTCTTGAATTTACATCACCAAGAGAAGAAATGGTCGTCACTCCAAGACCCGAAGTGATAGAGGTAGCAGCAGTATCTCCATTCAAAGTAATACTAGTCGACGTACCCAAAGCTTTACCTGTTTTCAATCGATAATAAGCATCTTCAATACCAGATTCAGAAAGAAAAAAACTTTGCTTTGAATCGAATGAGTCCTTAGCTATTTTAAATTCTCGAACAGATGGAGATACGAGACCTGCGATGACAGATATTGCTATGGATAAGAAAAAAACTACAGCAATAAGCATCGCGGCCCCTTTTTGAGTATTTATTTTTTGTTTATTATTTATCATTTTTAATATTTACCTCTTAAAGAAACCGTATCATAAAAACTTTCAGTTCTTCCATTTTTATCTTTTGTATCAGTCACTGAAATTTGAATTTTTATTGCTTTTCCGACAGGGGTTGTAATTAAAGTGAAATTCAAAGATGAGACGATAATGTTTGGAGCATTTAAATTGCCAGTCAAAGTACTATTTTCAATCAGCTGTAAATTTCCGTTTAATAATTTAAATTCTGCTGAATTAGCAGAAGTGAGCTGTATATCGGAACTTGAAACGACGTTTACCTCTGTCGCTTTTCTAATTTCACGAGTCATTCTTTCCATCACATTAGCATTAGTCAAAAAATCAGCTTCTACTGCGGTCGCAGAAAAAGCTTTGACCATTACCAATAAAGAATTTGTGACAGTAATAGAAAGTATTGCAAATAAAGCAACATAAATAACAATCTCGACGACTGAATATCCCCGTGCTTCGCTAAAGCTACGCAGGGTAAACTTTTTATTTAATTTTTTACTTTTACTTTTCATATATTAAAAAATATTAGCTATATAAAATGATAAAGTTTTTGTTTTATTTACTGAGCCCTCCATCCATGCCACAGTAATTGTGGCCAATTTTGTTCCAGTATCGAGAGTACCACCAGAATTTGTAATATTTGCATTGGCATCACGATTTACAGCTGACAAAACTACACTTCTGGTAAAAATATCTACAGCAGTATTAGTAGCACTCGTAGGGAAAGTCCAAGTTCCACTATTAAAATATGGATAATAAGTAGTACCGACATTCATTCCAGAAATATTCGTCCAGGTATTATCTCGATAAATTCTAACCGCTTCAGCCCCCTCTTCTAAGAGATACGAAGCTTGTGTGTTGTGTAATGACTGTCGAGCCACGTAGACAGACCCCTGGGCGACAGACATGGCAGCCACAAAAGAAACAGTAATAATAGAGACAGCTACGACTATTTCTATCATCATAAACCCTTTTGATATTTTATTTTGTTTTGTTTGAAAAAATTTCATTACTAATTTAAACTTGAACCACCTGTGGCTGAAATCGTAATAGTTTTTGTTCTATTGCCGACAGTCACAGTGATCATCCCGGTCTTACTCGGTACACCAGTCAAACGCTGGAAATATACATCACCAGTCGTTCCACTAGTACCATTCAAGGTCACATTTGAAATAGTTGCTGGGGTTCCGAGAATCATGACTTCATTACCTCCAGCACCAGCAGTGTAGACTGTACCTGTAAAAATAACTACTTGATCAGACTGAAAATGAATTCCGTAAGTACTGGAATTTATCGAAGCAAAAGAAGAACTTCGAGCTTTATCAATAGAAGTCAAAGTTGTCTGTGTCGCATTCTTCATCGCCTGAGAAGCTTTTAAAGTAGTGAATGAGTAAACAATGACTGATATTAATATTATCAAAACCGCTACACTGATGAGTAGCTCAATTGCCGTAAAACCTTTTTTAAATACATCTTTTTTCATAGTATAATTTTACCATAAAAATAAAAAAACGACCCCTCTTTCGAGAAATCGTTCGGCATTTCGCCATAATTACTTATTAGTAAGTACCATCATAAATCCATTCTCTTGTAGCCATTCTTATTTTAGTAAGCATATCTTCATCAAATTTACACATATCATAATTCCGGCCAAACAAAATACCAGTTGTACTATGAAATTCCATAATCATCTGACAATCATCATTGTTAAAACTAATATGAATTTTGCGAATTTGATCTGAATCTTCATGACCCTTAAAAGATGCATCAAGAAAATTCTTTACATATTTTCTTTTATTCGGTCCTTCTGAAACTAATTTCAGTTGTTCTTTTAAATGAATGCAGATTTTTTTAAAACATTCAAAATTTTTACCCATTACTAGTAATGTTGATTGAAAATCATTTTTTATATTTTCCATATTATTGAATTGTGAACGAGCCTAATCGGTTTTGTTCGGTTAATTTAAGAATTTTAGTATTTATTATATTATATACCTATTTACACAATAAGTCAACTCCGACAGGTCTTGCCTGTCGTATTCCCTTTTGTTATACTTTAAGCATGTCAACTAGAAAAGTCTCATTTATAGAAGGAGAATATTATCATATTTATAATCGTGGTAATAGTAAGCAAACTATTTTTCACGACAAACAAGACTATAATCGTTTTATGAAATTATTATTTCTTTCAAATGGAAAAGAAAATTTTAAAATTGATTATATAGGAAATAAAAATATTTATGATTTTGAACGTGGAGATAATTTGGTCGCAATTGGATCATATTGTCTAATGCCAAACCACTTTCATCTTCTTTTAACTCAAAAAATAGATGGTGGTATTAGTAAATTTATGCAAAAAATTACTACTGCTTATTCAATGTATTATAATAAAAAATATATTAGAACTGGTAGTTTATTTGAAGGAAAATTTAAATCTATTCACATAGAAGAAGATAGATATTTAAAATATTTGTTTTCATATATACACTTAAATCCAGTAAAATTAATTAACAAAAACTGGAAAAAAGAGATAATAAAAAATAAGAAAAATATTATAGATTTCTTGGAACAATATAAATATTCAAGTTACTTGGATTATCTTAAAGAAGAAAGAATAGAAAAAATAATTTTAGAATCTAAATCATTCCCTAAATATTTTTTAACAAAAGACTCAATTAAAAAAGAAGTTTTTGAGTGGCTGTCTTATAACGACAAAATATAAGATCCGACAGGTCTTGCCTGTCGTTATTTTATATTATCCATAATGGAATACATAGGGGAAATCATCGAGATTGCAAAGAATCCGACACCAGCACCGATAATCACCATCAAAATCGGTTCGATAATTGTCGAAAGATTCTTGGTTTTATTATCTATTTCTTCTTCATAAAAAAGAGCTATTTCAAGTAGCATATCAGCGAGTTTACCTGTCTCTTCCCCCACTTCCATCATCTCTCCCACCATCACAGGATAAAGTTCTGTATGTTTTTTAAATATTTCAGAAAAAGGAGCTCCTTTTTCTATACTCTCTTTAGCTGAAATTAAAATACTTTTATAATAAACATTTTGAACGACATCTTCAGTGATTTCTATCGCACGAGTAATAGGCACACCAGAACTAATCAAAGAAGAAAGTGTCCTAGCTGTACGGGCAGTGTTCAATTCTTTAGCCAAAGTTCCAATAGCAGGAAGATGTAGAATTATTTTATCAAAAATTGGTTTCATGACTTTTGATTTAAAGAAGAAAAATCCACCTATCACTATACCGACAACTATTAGAAGTAAATAAAATGGATGTGAAGAAAACAGATTACCAATATTGATTATAAAACGAGTCGAAGCTGGTAAATCGACACCGAGCTCAGTGAAAGTCTTTGAAAGAGTCGGTACGACAAACATCAACATCAAAATTCCAATGACGACCATCACAGACATAATAACTCCTGGATACATAAGTGCGCCTTTTACTTTTTTGGTAATAGAGTTTGATTTTTCCAAATTTGTTCCAATCTCAATCAATGAGCCGGCAAGGTTTCCAGATTCTTCTCCAGCTTTGACCATTGAAACAAAAAGACTAGAAAAAACTTTTGGGAATTTTGCTAGTCCAAAAGACAAAGATTCACCCTTGTCTATTTCTTTATGAATAGAACTCAAAATAAAACTAAAAGAAGGGTTTTGTGTTTGTTTTTCCAAAACTGAAACTGCGCGAGAAAGAGAAAGGCCAGCTTTCAGCATTCCACTGAGATTTCTAGTAAAAATAATTTTTTCACTCATTTTTACTTTTCCAAAAATTTTCTGGAACAAATCATTTACAACATCTTTTTTCTGGTTTAATTCTGTCGTGACAGATAAAGGCATATTACCCTGCAAGGCCAATTCTCGAGCTACAGCAAAACGATCGACGGCATCTGTCGTCCCTTCAAATATTTCTCCAGTCTTTGATTTTGCTTTGTAATTAAAAATCATATTTTCTAAAAGTTGGAGCTTTAGGCTCTAACTAACTATTCTGAAACGACACGCAAGACTTCTTCTATCGTCGTCAATCCTGTGACAGCTTGGAATATTCCATCTTCTAGCATTGTCATCATCCCCTCTTTCTTTGCTTGTACTTCAAGCTCATCTGTCGAAGCACCTTTGATAATCATTTCTTTAATAGCCGAACTTACTTTCAAAACTTCATGAATACCTAGACGACCCTTGTAGCCATCAGGAAATTCATCTGTTTTTATTGGTTTATACATTGGTATTTTTTCCCATGTCGCATCTTGAGAAATAATTTTTTCTTTTTTCAAAAAGCCCATCATTCTCTCTAAATCAACAATTTTACCAAGTACTTTTATTTCATCTGCTGACATTGTATATTTTCCTTCTTGAGAAGAAAGTTTACGCACAAGTCTTTGAGAAATAATTGTTTTAACTGTGGAAATAATTAAAAATGGTTCAACACCGATATCTGTAAGTCTAGGAATGGCCCCTGCAGCACTATTGGTGTGAATAGTAGAAAGAACAAGGTGACCAGTGAGCGAGGCATTCACCGCGAGCCCTGCTGTCTCACCATCACGAATCTCTCCGACCATGATAATATCTGGATCCTGACGAAGAAGTGTACGCAAACCATTGGCAAAAGTAAGACCAATTTCTGGCTTCACTTGTGTTTGATTTATTCTCGGCATTTGATATTCTATCGGATCTTCGACTGTCGAAATATTTACTTCTGGTCTGTTCAACATATCAAGGACTGTATATAAAGTCGTCGTCTTTCCGGAACCTGTCGGACCTGTGGCTAAAATCATTCCAGTCTTTTGCTTTAAAGAACTATGAATTAATTCTAGTCCATCTCCATGAAAACCGAGTCCTTCGAGAGTATATCCATGTGAAGTTTCGTTCAAGACACGCATGACAGTCTTTTCTCCATAAAAAGTCGGCAAAGTAGAAACACGGAAAGAAGTTTTTTGATCACCATTTTCAATTTTAAAACGTCCATCTTGTGGTAATCTTTTTTCATCGAGCTTCAAATTTGAAAGCACTTTAATACGAGCTGTGATACCACTAGCGGCTTCTTTTTCTAAGGTCATCGCATCATGCAAGATTCCATCAATACGATAACGGATGATTAAATCATGCTCCCCTGGCTCGATATGAATATCAGAAGCCAATTGCAAAATTGCGTGAGAAATAATGGAATCGACAATTCGAACTACTGGTAAATCTTCGGCAATTTTTTTTAAATCTTCTTCTTCGGATCCAGAAGACTCGGGTTTATCTTTAGTTTTTAAAATTGAAACTTCTTTTTTAATTAAATTTCCAAATTCAGCTTCAAGACTTTTTTTGTATTGTACTAAAGCAAATTTGATCGATGGTGTATCTGTCAGCCTAGGTAATATTTTTAAACCTGATTTCTTTTTTATGAAATCTATTACAGGCAAATCGTCGACGTCGAGCATGGCGACTTCGAGACTCACATCATCATTTTTTCTATAAGTGACAATATTGTGATTGCGGGCAATTGGTTCTGGAATAAGAGACAAGACAGAATAATCAATCTTCTGACCAGACAAATCAACAAAAGGAATACCGAGAACTGAGGCCTGACTCCTCTTTAAATCTTTTTCAGAAATTTTTCCATCGGACAACAAAATATCTGAAAGACTGTTGTCATTTTCTATAGATTTCTTTTGAGCATTTTCAATATCAGTTTTATTAATTAAACCTGATTCCAAAATAAATTTCTTAAATTGCTCTTCATTGATTTGCATAATTAAATTATAACATAAAAAATCCACCTCACCCCAACCCTCTCCTTATTAAGGAGAGGGAGTCCATATTAAAAACACTCAACCTTTCAGTTGAGTGTTTTTAATAAAATATTTATTAAATAATTTAGTAGGTAATAATGACAGCACCATTTGTTCCATCTCCACTACTTCCACCATGACCAACCATAGGAACAACGTTAGTACCACCAGTAGAAAAATTATAAGAATGGTCAGCACCACCACCTCCACCTCCATTACCATAAGAGTTTGAGCTTGAAGAATATCCATTAGCACTAGTACCATTCCCAACAAGACCAATATAACTAGTCAATGAGTTCAGGTTATTAAAAGGACCTGAAGTACAAACAGAACCATTACTTACACAGGTTTGCAAAACTACAGAACCAAACTGTGCAGACGGACCATTTCCAGCTGCTCCATAACCCGCACCACCATTACCTCCACTATTTCCTACACTACCTGGTCCTGTTATGGTACCACCAATACCACCTAAGGCTATAGCACCATTAGAGTGACCTCCAGTACCACCATTACCTCCTCCTGCTACATATGCAAACCCTCCGACAGTAACAGTTGTATCGCCGCCGTCGTCACCAGTAAGACCAGAAGTAACAGAGCCAGAAGAAGTAGAACTTGTACCACCAGTTTTACCTAACCCCTTAGCTCCAACAGTAAAATAGATAATATCCCCAGGATTAACTGCGACGTTTGATACATTGACCTCAGCACCACTTCCTCCACCAGCACCAGAAGAACCAGCAGTGACAGCTCCATTGTATACACCATTCCAATATGAACCAGAACCACTACCTCCACCTCCACCAGCACCATAAGCTTGAATATTGATAGAATGAACAAGTGGAGGAACTGTATACGCTCCGTTACCAGCAGTACTGTTAATATATGGAGTAGTACTATGTGGTTGTGGTGGACATTTTATAATTTGATTAAGGTTAGTCAAACAAAGTGTGTCTGTAGCGTAAGTTCCAGTATTTGCTGTAGTGTTCATAAGAGTTTCCTGTCCCATTACGGTCAAATTGGTTTGTGGAATATTTCCAGCTTTTCCTATCGTAACCAAATTACTTCCAGTAGCATTATGATCGGTTATGTTAGTTGATCTATTCCAATGTCCAGGTACTGCACCGACTGGGAGAACCCATTTTAATGTTTCACCTTCAGTGTTATTACCATGTCCAGTCGCAACCCAAGCAGATTGAACGTTATCCCATTGCAATAAATCTCCTTCTTGTGCTGTAGATGTCGGAACCAAAGATCCTGTACATGGCCCAAGTTGACCAGTTGTATCATTCATACACAAAGATTTAGTCTGAGGTGTATTGTTTATGGTAGTTGGAAGAAAAACAGTATTTGCTATAGTAGTATGAGCTGGTATGTTAGCTCCTTGACCATTAGTTTGATAAGCAGAAATATTAGGAGCTAAGAAATTATCCATAACTCTTACAGCACTTTGAGAACTTGTTCCTGAAGCATTGAATTTTCCACCAAGCAACAAGATTCCTTGACCATTAACACCTAGAGTATTATTAGCAGAGATGGATGGTTTAGTTGCGTCTGTGTTGTTTACTCTAAGAGCAAGAGTCTGAACCATGTCTCCAGTAGTATTACCAGTAGGAGCTGAATTTGGAATCGTCAATAAAGAAGACTCTGCCCAATGACCAGCGACTTGACCTACGGTAGGAACCCAGTAAAGTGTATTACCAGCAGCAGTTCCAGTAGGCATTATTTGACCAGAAAATGTAGTACATCCAGAAGTACCCAAAGCACCAGCAGGAAGAAGAAGTCCAGTATCAGTCACGCAAAGTACTCTTCCCGTACCAGTTACACCATCTGCAAGAGCTTGAATAACAAGATTAGCATTACTACCTTGTGCACCACGTATAGTTACTGCATCTGAACCACCAACAGATCCGAGATATGTTCTTCCGTTAACAATAAGGTTTGAAGCAGCACCAGTAACACTAGCAGGTCCTACTGTTGTATTTCCTAGTAAGTTACTGTTTCCATAAACATTAAAATTTCTTGTTAGATTACTAGCTCCAATACTTGCACTACCGTTATCTTCTACTATTGTATCTGAACCTTCCCAATGACCTGCATTATAACGCATTGTCTGCCAGTTTGTACCTGTCGGCAATCCTCCTCCAGGTAAACCATTAGCAATACCAGAAACTGAAGGACAATCAATTATGATACCAGTAGGATCTGTACAAAGTTTTTTATTGTTAAAATTACTTATTTTTAATGGTCCATAAAAAGTAGTAGTTCCTGTTGTATTTCCAACAGAAGTAGAACCTGTACCATTAGAATTAAGTTGTAATTGAGTTCCAGAAATAGCAGTAGTACTACCAGCACCACCAATATTAACAGCACCACCAGTACCATTATTAATATTTGCATTATTACCATAAATAGTTACACCACCTGTTGAATTTCCGATTCTTGTGGTACCAGTATTACCAAAGTTTATATCAACAAGATTATTTGGATATACTTTAATATTTGGTGTTTGAACCCAAACTCCATTCGTTCCATCATATCTTAAAGTATAATAATCTGTTCCAGCTGGCATAGTAGTACCTCCAGTACAAGCTGAGGTTGTAAGGATTCCAGTCGGACCGATACAGAGAAGTCTGTTTGCGCCAGTTCCACCCACAAGACCTAAGGGGTATATTTGAACTGTTTGGTTTCCGACACCAGGAGTACCACTACCTACGGAGAAATTACCTCCTATACCCAAAGGACCACTCTTTGTCTGAGCAGCTTGTCCGACATTTATTGGACCAAGAGCATTGTTTGAAACTGACGGTACTCCCGGAGGAGCTGGAGGAAGAAAACTGTAGTTGTTTTGAGCAGAAGCACCGATACTAAAGACTAGCATTACAGCGACAAACAAAACTTTTACTGACTGGATTGTACTTATTTTTTTCATATTTTTTTAACTTAATAATTTAACTAATAATTTATTTTTTCTTTTAATTATACCACGACTTTTAATTTAATAATGTTATCTCTCAATGAATTTTGGTGCTGGGTGAATGATTGGGGCTGTCGGTACACAAATATCTCGCCAAGGAATAATAACATCATGAAGATTGCTAAAGCTACTATTGGCATAATGGATTCCATTGGTACCAGTACAGTTCAATTTAAAGACAGAATTTACAAATACATTGACGTTTGCTGTACCATTTCCAGAAGGAATTGTGACAGTGTTACCATGCACAGCATCTACAACATCACAACTACTCATATTAGAACTAGTTACATAAATATTACTTGAGACACTATTACCATCAGTTCCTGTAACAACACAAGAATTTCCAGCAAAAGAAGTAATAGTAGGTTCAACTACACAGTTTCTAGCTGGTTGAATTATTACTGATTGTGTATCACTAGCAGAACTAGGATTAATACCAGTAGCTGAAGGACAATCAAGAGTAAGTGTATAAGTAACAGGATTATTTGTAGGATTAGTAGGGAAAAGAACATAAGTTGGAGATGATGAATATGCCACAGAACTATTCCAGCCATTCAAAGGCATTGTAATTGGTGTATAAGTAGCAGTACATTGACCAGCTTGGTCTAAATTATTTCCAGCCCAAGAAACTGGGAATTTATTTGTATCATCACCACAATTATTAACATTTGGTGATAAATGTAAACGTGGAGCTCTTGGATCAGTAGCAGTAATGTTGACTTTTATATTAGCGGTGACAGGTGTATTGGAACCAAGACTATTACAAATAACAGTGTAAGTTATGGTCGATGTCGGAATATCATTAACTGGACCACCCAATAATGTCAAAGTAGCATGGTTACTAGGATTACTCCATGCCCAGCCAGAGCTTGTGCTACTACTAGCAGTACAGCTAGCATAATCTACATTACTTGCACCCCAGAAAATTTTCACACCAGTATTATTTGACCCCAAAGTCAATGCACCAGTGTTTGGATTTGTACCAGGAGATGAAGCTGTGACAGAAGTAATATTTGTGGCCACACTATTATCAATAACTTTGATTAATACTGAGGCAATTGGATTCAAACAAGGGGCTACGGTGACACCAGAAAAGTTAACCCAACCAGTGACTCTTGAACCCCAAGCATAACCAGAACCAAGACCAAGATTTGTACCTGTTCCAGAAAGATTAAAATGTGGGTGGTAACCTAAAATTGTATTAGAAAGATCTATCCATCCACTCGCCCATTCAAAAGATTCATGATCAGGAGCAGTATAAGTCATAGACCAGACTCTTGCCCAACCAGAAAGATCACCATTTGAATCAATTTTTGCATTAGCTAATACAGAGCCTGGCATATTAGTAGGAAATCCTGATAAATTACCAAATTGAATCCAGCCGACATTTGGTGACCAAGCGTAGCCTGTAAGATTACCAGAAGCATCATAGACAAGACTGTTCATATTAATCCAACCAATATTTGGTGACCAAGCGTAGCCTGAGAGTGAACCTCCGGCACTAGCAGGTATTTGACAGCTTGTAACTGGAGGAGGGACAGGAGTCACTAAAACTCCAGCAGTGATCCATGGTCCACCGATTGTATGACAAGAAACATAATAAATAGTAGGAACAGTAGGTGTATCAATAATAGAAGTACTCCAAACTAAGTTAGGAGTAATAGAAGTTCCCGTATATGCTGGTGGTCCCCAAACCCAAGGGTTTGTACTACTACCAGTAGAAACATCTGCCCAACATTGATTTGGGTTAATTGTATCTGGTAATTTATCTGCAGCCCAAGAAATACTGACACTGTGACCTGATAAAATATTTATAGGAGTCGCTACTGGAGAAGTATTATTACTACCAGCAACAGTATCAGCTGTACTAATTGCTGTATTTGTAACGTTTCCATTTTCAAAAACTCTTACTTTTAAAATAGAATCTGGAACAATACCTGTAGTCGGAGTCACAATAATAGTCGACTGAAGAGCTGGACCACCGACAGCACTGTTACAATATACATAGTATGTAGTAGGAACAAGGGGTGTATCAATAATTGCAGTACTGTAAATATTGTTTGCTACTGAAGTTCCTGTATATGGAACACTCCATGCCCAGTTACTAGGACCGCCGCCGTAGTTTGAG
>JAPLXQ010000002.1 GCA_026395995.1 Candidatus Nomurabacteria bacterium
ATACCAATGTCAGAAGTATCAATTGTGCATTGAAGAAATATTTGCAATACTACAACTACGAACGATTACATTTAAGTTTAAATTTAAAAACGCCTAATCAAATTATATCAAAGTGATTCCAAGCTATTGGTTAGAATACGACAATTTAAACCCTATAAATCATGGTCAAAATTATCCCCCTTCC
Source organism: Candidatus Nomurabacteria bacterium (assembly GCA_026395995.1). Taxonomy (GTDB): domain Bacteria; phylum Patescibacteriota; class Minisyncoccia; order Phycocordibacterales; family UBA9973; genus UBA9973. The sequence goes on from JAPLXQ010000002.1 coordinate 185, forward strand.
TACAGTAACATCAGATGGTGTTACTGGTACTCAATTCATTGAAATTTGGAAAGAGAAAAATAAAAAAACTTTTTTCTATCAATCGGTTGAGGATATGCTTATGTCAAAGTCTTTTAATAAAAATTTAACAAAAGAAGTTATATACAATCCTGTAATTGTAGATTACAGGGATTTTCCAAAAGAAAAACGTTTTTTTTCAAAGATAATAAAAGAAGCAATTGATTTTGGTTGCGTTGAGCCACCTGTAGAATTAGCTACAATTTTGAGATTAAAGCTAACAAATAAAGAAATTAAAAAATTAGGATTTGATTGGTTAATTCCGGTTCATAAACCACTTGTTGTTTCTAATAAAAAACTTCGTTTTATTATTGATTCACGTGAAAAGGAATTTCCCTTTGATACATTTGGGGTTGATAATTTACCATCAAGTGATACAGGTTTAATTTTTTTACTTCCAGTAAAAAACAAAAAATAATAATTCAAAAGAGCGACCTCGAGGTATCGAGAGGTCGCTCTTTTTTCATTTCTATTTTATCTTTTGGTATTTCTTAATTCTCTAAATGCTTTTTACAAGTTGTGGCGGCGGGGTTGGCTTTCATTCTAGCTAATTCTATTTCTTTTCCACAGACAGTACATTTTCCAAATGAAACTTTGTTGATATTTTTAATTGAAAATAAAATATTTTTTAATCGAGTTCCTAGGTCTTTTATCATTGAACTACGACTTTCATATTCTTCGAAACGGTCGGCTTGATCATTGGAATCTGCTTCAGGAAAGTCTTGTGCTTCTGGTTGAGCTTCCCATTCACCTGTCTCGGGATTCATTTTTCCCATGTCACCCATTTGGCCTACTAAGACATCTCTTTCTTTTTCTAAATCTTCTTTAATTTTTTGTTTGTTTAATGGCATAGGTAAATGATAACATTCTACTTTCCTACTTGTCCAGTAGACAATCTAAGCATTATTTCAACAGCCGTCTCATCATTTCCTATGATAACGACAGAGGTTTCATTTACATAAACATATTCTAAAATTGTTTTTCCATTTTTGTCTGTTAGCGTTCGGGCATTTTTATTGTTTACAATATTATCAGTGAAACTAGTATTTAGTAGGTCTTTCGTATCAACATTTATTTCAATACCAAAAAGGCTATGCAAATCGTTAAATATTTGATTTTCCCAGATTTTAAAACCAGGGAAAATGTCGGTGAAAGAATTAACTTTTAATAAAATAAAAAATGATTTTGTTGTTCCATTGTATGCACCAATCAGAAAATTGTCATCCGTATAACTTGAAATTTCTGATGGTACATTCATTTGTAATAAACTAACAAATCTATTGAAACCAATAACTTTATTATTTTCTGTTAAATAGATAGCTTCTACTCCGTTATTTTTTACATCAGTGTTTAGAACTTCATTTTTTATGGTTTGAATTATTTGGTCTTTGGAAAGTGTATCAATTGGTAAAAATTGAGTCTTGTCTGTAAAGATTATAGATTTGTTTTGTTGTGTTATTGGTACGCTAACTATTTTATTAGTATTTTTATATACTAAAAAAACCAGTGCCACAGTAGCAATCATTAAGACAGTAGAAATAATCATCAAAATCTTGTTCTTCTTTGATTCAGGAGAAAGGTTTTCTTTTTGCTCACCAAATTGCTCATCGCGCTCGATGAGTTTCTTTAATTCTATTCCTTGAATACTTTCTGCAGCTTTTGCCATATCTTCGGCATAGGTCTGCACCATTCCTTTTTTTGTGAGGATTGGTTCTTCTTTTGTTTCAATTGGTTTTGGAGTATTTAATTCATTCCCTTCCATATCTGATAAGTATAGCAAAAATAAAAAATCCTCACACTAGGTGAGGATTTTTTATTTTATTATGCTTGAGGTATTTGCAGTGGTAGTTTTGGTTGGAAGAAAGTTGGATTTGCTTCTTTGATAGATAGACTGATTTTTCCTCTTTGTACATCGACACCGATGACTTTTACTGGTACGATCATTCCTTCTTTAATCAACTCAGCTACAGCGTTTACTCGGAAAGGTGCGAGCTCTGAAATGTGTACCATTCCATCTGTAAAATCATTTAGTCTGACGAATGCTCCGAAGTCTGCAATTTTTACTACTTCTCCTTGCAAGATTTCTCCGATTTTAAATTCGTGTGTCATTTCTTCTACGATTTGCTTTGCTTTTCCTGCAGAGCCATCACGACCAGTGAAATACACTGTTCCATCGTCTTCGATAGTGATTTCAGCTCCTGTTCTTTCTTTTATGTCTTTGATAACTTTTCCTCCTGAACCGATGACTCCACCTATTTGTTCTGGTTTGATTTTGATGATCAAAATTTCTGGAGCGTTTGGTGATATATGATCACGAGGTTTAGCAATTTCTTTTTCAATAGTGTCGAGAATTGTTAGACGAGCTTTTTTACTTTGAGCCATTGCTTCACTCAAAATTTTTATCGGCACACCGTCAACTTTTACATCGAGTTGGATTGCTGTGATTCCTTCGCGAGTTCCAGCAACTTTGAAATCCATATCACCATGGTGATCTTCTGGACCTTGAATGTCTGTCAAAATTTTATATGCATTATCATTTTCATACATTAGTCCCATTGCGATTCCTGCGACTGGTGCTTTGATCGGAACACCAGCATCCATGAGTGCGAGAGTCGATGCACAAATACTTGCTTGTGAAGTTGATCCATTTGATGCAGTTGATTCAGAAACGATACGAATAGTGTAAGGAAAAATTTCTTTTTCTGGTAAGACCATCATCAATGCTTTTTCTGCGAGTGCTCCATGTCCGACTTCACGACGATTTGTGAAACCACTTCTTCCTGGTTCTCCTGCAGAGAATGGAGGAAAATTGTAGTGATGCATAAATCTTCTTGAAGTTTGTAAATCCATTCCATTCACTTCTTGTTTATCATCTGGTCCACCGAGTGTGAGTGCAGAGAGAACATGTGTTCCTCCACGATAAAAAATTCCTGAGCCATGTAAAATTTTTGAAAGACCTCCGGCTTGTGCATAGAGTTGTCTAACTTCATCCATCGCGCGACCATCAGCACGACGATTTTCTTTTATAGCTTTTTCGTGAAGCATATCGTTTTCTGTTTCGTCGAAAATATCATCTTCGAGTTGGAAATCTTTTTTGTCTGTTCCAGCGTATTTTTCTTTTACGAGTTCGTTCCAAATACTATGAAGTTCATCGATTTTTGCTTTCCCTGCTCCAGCGAAAATAGCAGCTTCCATTTTTGGTAAAATATTTTCTTTGAATAATATGACAGACTCTTCACTTATTTTGTCGTGAATTATTTCTCTTTTTGTTTTTCCGATTTCAGCTTGGATCTTCTTTTGGAAATCTTCTAATTTTGTAATTTCTTTACTTGCTGTTTCGAGAGCAATAGTTAATTCTTCTTCTTTTGCTTGTCTTGCGGCAGCTTCGATCATATTTATTGTTCCCTCTCTTCCACAAACCGTGAGGTCAAATTTGTATGGATACTCTTCTTGTCTTTTTGTAGTTGAAGCATTCACTACTAAATTTTCGTCATCATACTTTCCGATACGTACACAACCAATCGGTCCCTTCCATGGAATATTTGAAACGACGAGTGCGAGTGATGCAGCATTCACAGCGAGCATTGCTGGATCATTATCATCACAAGCGATAACAGTGACAATTACTTGCACTGCGTGGCGAAGATTTTGATCGAAGAGCGGGCGGATAGTTCTGTCGATTACACGAGATGCTAGGATCGCTTCATTTGATGGCTTTCCTTCACGACGAACGTATTGTGAACCGAGAATTTTTCCAGTCGCATAAAATTTTTCTGCGTAATCAACTGTGAGATTAAAAAATCCTAAACCTGCTTGCTTGTCTTTACTCATACAAGCTGTCGCTAACACTATAGTCTCGCCGTATTTCAACATCACACTACCATGTGCTTGGTCAGCTAGATCTGAAAAAATAGCGGTCATGATTTTTCCACCGATTTCTACTTCATACTCTTTTTTTTGCATATTGTTTTGTCTCCGCTCCGAGCGGAGGTTTTAGTTTATCTCCAAACTAAAGTATTGTTCCATCTGTGAAACGTGATAACAAGTTGTTTCACACTTCTGATGTACACTACTGTGTGTCTGAAGACAAACTGATTAACTGTTAAATATATTGATTATACTAGCATTTTGGGTATAAAAAGTAAAAATTTGAAAATAAAAAACAGCTAGGCAATTGCTTCGCTGTTCTAATTTGTTTTATGAAACAAATTAGGTTTCAAAAACCAAAATAACTGAACCGGTAAATTCTTTTTCCTCTATTTTTGAATTTGGGTATTTTGTTACTTCAGTAATTGAATGAGATTGGGTCATTTTCCCAGGTGTTAATTTTCTTTTTTTAACAATAAAATCTTCAATTTTTTTAAATGTTAAAAAATAAGTCTTCTCTGTAAATATTTCTGAATTTATTGTCATTCTATCCTCAGCTCTTAACTGGATTTTTAGTTAAACATTTATTACAAATTTCTGAGTTCAGATTAACGTATTGTGTGGGTTTTGTCAAACAAAAAATACAACCCAAAATACAACCTCCAAACCTCCTTATCAGGAGGCTTACTTCTAATAAAGTGTAGTGATGCTCGAACGAAGGTTTCCCTTCCTTGATAAGGGAAGGGTTAGGGATGGGTTGTATTTATTTTACTTATTAAATCTTTCAGTAATAGTTCTGTATTATTTAATACTTCCTCATTCGTATATCTCAAAATCTTCAGTCCATACTTTTGTATTAAAATATTGTCACGTTCGGCGTCTCGAGCTTTTTGAAATTTATGAATTTCACCATCTATTTCTATAATTAGTCCGAGTGCCGAACAGTAAAAATCTACGATAAAATTATCAATTGGTTTTTGTGTTGTAAATTTAAAATTTTTTAACTTCTCACTTTTTAAAATCTCATTCCAGAATTTTATTTCAGCTTCAGTTTGATTTTTACGAAGTTCTTTTGCTCTCAATATTAATTCCTTGTTGTAGGGAAGAAATTTATACTTTTGCATTTTTGAGTTTAGCCCCTGACAAGGGGTTGGGGTTGTATTTGTATTAAAGTCCCTGATAAGGGATTTAGGGTTGTATTTAAAATTTGTATTCTGTATTTTATTCCCCCTGATAAGGGGGCTAGGGGGTTGTTTCTATTTTCCTCCACCTCCAATCAAATACTTTCTAGGATTTTCTGAGAGATCAAAAAATTCGTCGACAGCTTCGCGGAGTTTGCCGGAAGTTGATTTGCCAAATGAAGCGACTTCGACTTGCACACCGATAGTCTGTAAATATTCTACGAGTGGAATGAAATCTCCATCGCCAGAGACGATGACGACAGCGTCGAGCTTTGGCGCCATTTTGATCACGTCCATGGCAAGGCCGACATCCCAATCTGCTTTCTTTGCACCTCCGGCAAAGATTTGTAAATCTTTTGTTTTAGTTTCAATTCCGATTTTATTTAATGCTTCGAAGAATTTATTTTCATCCCCTGCTTCAGTGGTGATGACGTATGCTACAGCACGCACGAGTTTGCGTCCTGCGACTACGTCCTTCAAAATATTTCCGAAGTTCACGCGAGCGTGATATAGGTTGCGCGCACTATGATATACGTTTTGCGTATCTATAAATACTGCGACGCGCTGTTCTTTGTGTTTTATTATACTCATATTATTTATTATACTACTTTAAAAAACAAAATCCCCTCTCGGGGAAATTGTTGTTAGATTATTATTATACTAATTCCATTTCCTTCATTATCGAGTCGTAGGCAGCCTTATCTTTTCGCATCAAGTATTTAAGGTGTGTTCTGCGGTCTGCTACCATTTTGATAAGTCCACGGCGAGAGTGATTATCTTTCTTGTGCTTCTTTAAGTGTTTTGCTAGTTCGTCTATTTGTGTAGATAAAATAGCCACTTGCACTTGAGATGAACCAGTGTCTTTCTCGTGCTTTTGGTGTTTCTTTATAACTGCTTGTTTTTTCTTTGTTGCTAACATGTTTTATATACTAGCATAGACTTCAGAAAATTGCAAATCACCCCACCTCAGCCCTCCATTTGGTAAAGAGGGAGGAAAAATAAAACAGGTATTCCTCATCTAAGTGGAATACCTGCTGTTTTTGAATTTTTCTATATTACCCATTATTTCTTTTTTGACTTCTTTGGCCAGATCTTCTGGATTTTTACCTTTACCTTGAATAAGTTTTTTATTTATCATTGTCACTGCTCCAGGAGCAATAAAAAAACTTTTCTTATTTTTTATTTCAAAAGCTCCGATTACTGAAACTGGGACAATTGTTTTATTGTATTTCACTACCAATTTAAATATTGCTAATTTAAATGGAAGCATTTCTCCGGTCGTAGTCCTCTCTCCTTCTGGACAAATAAAAAGATTATTTTTTCCTTCTCTTAAGACTTTGTCCATCTCGCGATACACTCGCAATTGATCTTTTGTACTTTTACGATTTAGTCCAATTGTATTTGTGCGTCTCAACCAAAAACGAAATATCGGTATATAAAAAAGCTTTTTAGCTACTACTGCTATTCCAGTTTCTCCATCAAAATAAATTCCAGTAATAAGCATATCTACGACAGATCCATGGTTTATCATTATTACTCTTTGTTCACCATCTTTTGGAATTTTTCCATCAATAATTAATTTTACACCAAAAGCCCAAAGCATCATTTTGCAAACCTTTACATATTCTTTTGTTAAGATTCTGCCATCATCTACTAGCATATACCAAATAGTGTATGGTGTGACAGCAAATATAAAAGTCGATAGGATTAGGATATTACGAAAAAGGGTTGTTATTAAACCCTTTAAATTTTTTTTATTTTTCATAATAAAATTTTTAGGGTTTATATATCAAAGAATTATGTTTTTACTTTATCTTTTAATGTAAGCTAAGTCAATTAGCACTAAAATATTGTGCGACATGGTATAATTTTAGGATGGCATCCGAGATAGAAAATTTAAAAAGGCAGTTTTTGGAATATTTGGAAATTGAAAAAGGTTCCAGTATTAAAACTGTCGAAAATTATGGGCACTACCTCACTCGGTTTTTTGAATATACAAAGATACAAAATGCGAAAGAAATTACTGACCAAGTTGTTCGTGAATTTCGTCTCTGGCTGAATAGACAATCTACTGGTAACAACAGAGCCACAGGAAAAACCTTATCTAAAAAAACTCAGAATTATTATTTGATAGCACTTCGCGTGTTTTTAAAATTCTTAGCAAAGAGAGACATCACATCACTCCATGCTGACAAGATAGAGCTCGCAAAGGTTCAAGAGAGATCTCTCGACCTCATTTCCCCTGCTGAACTTTCTAGATTATTAAATGCACCAAAAGACAATGATTTGAAATCTCTGCGTGATAAAGCAATTCTAGAATTACTTTTTTCTACAGGACTCCGTGTTTCAGAACTTTGCTCACTTACTAGTGATTTGGATTTGAGTGTCGACGAATATTCTATTCGTGGAAAAGGTGGTAAGGTTCGCGTTGTATTTATTTCCGAAGATGCACGAAATGCAGTGAAAGCGTATTTAGCAAAAAGAAAAGATATGAGTGAAGCCCTTTTTATCCAAGTCGGTAAAGAAGTGAATCAAAAGAAAAAGCACCCCCACCCAACCTCCCCCTTAGCGAAGGGGGAGGAGAAAAATTCTTTCGATACAAAAGCATTAACAAGAAGGTCAATAGAAAGAATTGTAAAACAATATGCGACGATGGCTGGGATTTCTAAAAAGGTTACTCCACACGTAGTGAGGCACTGCTTCGCTACTGATTTACTTTCCAATGGTGCCGACATTCGCTCTGTGCAAATGATGCTAGGACATTCCAATATCGCCACAACACAAATCTATACTCACGTGACAGACAAGCAACTTCTCGAAGTGCATAAGAAATTTCATAGTAAAAAATAAAATTGAAATAAAAAAACAGCCCCTTTAATAATTTAGGGGCTGCCACAATTTAACATTATCTCTTAAACGAAAGAGCACGGGCACATTTAAGAGTCGGATTTGTTAAATTGAATGTTTAGAAGCTTAAGTCGCCCTTTCTCCAACTTCCATTAAATAATTCTTTATGAGAAATCGTATTCCCATAATTAATGTAATTTTTTTTGTTTGGCGTACTCTTACTTCTTTTAAAGAACCATTTTCTGAACATATTTTTTATGTATTAAATTAAATCTAAAAATAGTATAGCATCTTTTTGTAAAAAAGCAAATTTGATGTATAATGTCTGAATGATAAAAATAATTTCTTGGAATACAAATGGTCTGCGGGCTACTGCGAAGCAAGGATTTTTTACTCCCCTATTTAAAAGATACAAGCCTGATGTTTTGTGTTTACAAGAAACAAAAGTCGAGCCTGATCAGCTCCCTGCCGATGTTCGTAATATAAAAGGTTACGAAAGTTATTTTTCATATTCAAAATTACGAAAAGGTTATAGTGGTGTCGGTATGTATATAAAGAGTGAATTAAAACCAAAAGAAATTTTTTATGGTATGGGAATAAAAAAGTTTGATGATGAAGGTAGAATAGTCGGTGCGAAGTTCAAAGATTACACTATTATATGTGGCTACTATCCGAACGGTGGCTCGGGTCCACATCGCCTAGAATACAAACTTGAATTTTATGACGCTTTTTTGAAATTTATTTTAAAGCTCCGCAAGAATGGCGAGAACGTTATTTTCTGTGGAGATATAAATACTGCACATGAAGCAGTCGATCTCGCTCGACCGAAGGCAAACGAAGAAAACACTGGCTTCCTCCCTATCGAACGTGCATGGATTACAAAAGTTATAAAAAATAAATTCATAGATATTTACAGGCATTTGAATCCAAATAAAAAAGATATGTATACATACTGGGATCAGAAGACTGCATCTCGTACTCGTAACGTTGGCTGGCGTATAGATTATTTTTTTGTAGATGAAAAGATTCTTCCAAAAGTTAAAAATACAGGCATGCTTTCTGATTATATGGGTTCCGACCACTGCCCTATTTTTCTAGATTTAAAGTAAAAATTAAAATCCCGAGACACATAGTGCTCGGGTTTAAGTTAAATTTCTTCATCATCTCTTTTATCATACGGCACAAACTCCTCAGTGATTTTTCCCTTCGAATGATTGTTTGATCCGTAGTGACTACGTCCTGCTTCTATTTTATAGAGCATTTTGTCTGTATCCAGATTCACGGCAAATCGTACAACATCATGAAAAAATTTTTGATAAATATAAACTATGGTTGCTTTTCTGTGAATATATGGTAATGTATTAAAAGAACTTTTGTCTTAAGGTAGTGAGCCTTTTGAAAATTAAATAAAATAAAAACTCATGCATATGGAAAATAGAGTAAAAGACACCTTAAGTCTTTCAAGAAAAACCTTCAAAGCAAAAAATCCAAATTCCCTATATTCAGATAATATTTTTTTTAAAATTATATATTCTCCTGTTTGGGTTATTTTGATAGCTTTCCTTTTATTATCATATTTTTTGAATTTTAGTATTTATTGGTGGCATTATCTATTGATATTTATAATCACACCACTTTTACCTCTTTTAAGAAATTTTCGTGAAAACCACAAAGAAGCAGTAAAGGTTACTAATGAAATTTTAAGAATTGAAAAAGAAAATTTAAAAAAAGAAAAGCATAAAGAGACTGTAAAAATGATGATAGTACTTAAGCAGAAAAAGAATATTGACCTACTTGAAATAAAAGCTAATTATTATGTTTTTAAAAGTATCGTTCCATATTCTTGTAAAGATACTACGAAGTCTTGCTTCATTGTATCTTTTACAGACCTAATGTATTCTGATGCCCTTCCTGAAATAACTGTAAACACTAAAAAGGTTAACATAAGTGTATTTAGTGATGATCAGGTGTTGTGTTGGTTTGATAATAATGCCGATCAGGAATATTTACATTGGAAATGTAGTAAGTCTGAAGAAACAACATTAAACCCATACCATATTTTTTGGAGGAGTAACAATGTTTCATCGCGTTGGCAGTGTGAAGGACACACTCATGAAAAAATCGCCTTAATAAATAAAAACATTTTTCCGAATGCCGTCGAAGGTGTCGTGTATCCTTTTGATTTATTTATAAACAATAAATTTAAAGTTCGTGTTTTAGGCGAGTTTAAAAATAATAGAGGCTATATTGAAGTGAAATTACCTTCAGTTAAAAAAAATGATTGTATTAATCGTGAGTGTTTCTTGAGATTTGTTTTTGATAAATCAAAAGACTTTCCTCTCGGGAAACCAGAATTACTTTAATGTGTAGTATAGCGTTGCAATTGCAACGCTATTTTTTTTGACTTTTAATGTGTTTATGATATCTTTAGCATAGAATAGATCATTATAGATCTTTAATACTAAAAATTTAGAATATGCCAGTCATTAAAATATTTCGCTCGGTTAAGGACCAAAAAGATACCCAAATTTCTGAATTAAAACAAGAAATCAAGGAAGTTGTGGTAAAAATAGAAGCCTTAAATTTAAAAGAAAAAAATGATGTAATAGTACTTTTCCCTTATGAAGCATCTGCTGTCTTTGAAGGAGAACAAGAAGAAATTGTTGTTGAAATATCAAACTTATTTAATAAAAAAGAGAGAACAAAAGAAGTGATAGATAAGCTGTTATACAATGTCGGGCAACTGGTAGAAGATTATTTTCCAAATGCTCGTGTGCAATGCACTGCCGAGAGTATAGATTCTACTAAGAATTTTTATATCACACCAGATGATGATGAAAAGGATGGTGGCGAAGAAGATACTGATTAAAAACAAAAGAGCCAAAAGGCTCTTTTTTATTTGCAAAAATTACAAATATGTTATAAATTCAGAAAAGAATAAACAGAACGATAGTTCGTTAAAACTTAATAAAATGAAGACTTTAAAAATATTTAGAACCATTTCTGCTATCGCTTCTTTTTTTCTTTTCTTTATAGAGATTTTTATTTTAGGAAACTATTTAATAATATTTTTCGACACAGCTTCATTTTCAGGATCAATATTTTGTTTTTCCTCTATGATGATACTAGCTTCACTGCTATCTGTTTTTATTGAATCTTTTTGTGAGGATGATAAAGAAAATATTTTAACTAATAACATTTTCAGATTCATTTCTGCTATGCTATTCTTTGTTTTAATTGTCTGGTCATTTGTTGCATTGTTTTTAAGTGAAAAAAGTTTCTATGATTTAAATATTTTTCAAATATTTGATTTGATTATTTTTATGATAGCCGCAATTGCTAGAATTCTTGCAGAGTTTGTTTTTAGATTTAAACTAATAATAGTTCTGGAAGATAAACCAATCTCACGAGAAAGGATTATCGAATTTAATGAAAAATATTTTGACCCAAACAACCCATGGACTTAGTCTGTGGGTTTTTTATTTCACTTCCCCATCCAATCTCTTTGCTTCTGCCCATGCGAGCTCGTATATTTTTTTCATAGCATCCGCAATCTCTGCAGATTCGATAATGATACCGAGCTTTTCTCTCCATGATGCGATCATTACTTTGTTATCGTAAATATTTATTTCAGGATGAAAGCCGAATTTTTCACTCGGGATTATTAATGATTGTCTCATTTCTACATTATCTAGATTTGCTCGTTCTCTTGCATCTGCTGATTCAGGGAAAATTGCTCGAATCGGAATACCTTTTTTTGTGCGACGTTTATAATATTCTGGAAAATAATGTGGAAGTGTTGGTTGAATATCTTCGACACTCGCATATGCCAAAATTTCTTCATGTGAACTCAAAGTATCTTCATACACTTGTTCCAATCCGTCTTTGCCTTCATAGAATCTGATCTGTGGTCGGCCACTGACATTGTGTATCGATTTCAATTCTGGAATTATTTGTCGTGCTTCATTTAATTCATTTTGCCTTCTTTCCAATTCCCCTGTGATTAATTTTTCAATATTATCCGGAGATTCAGCGACGTATTCTTGTTTTGGCTCTTTCCCCGAGATACTTACGAGCTTTTTTGCTACTAATCTATCTAGTACATCGTACCCAGTAGTCCTATTTAAAAGTGCTTTTCGAGATATTTGTGAAACAGTTCCTTTCCCTAGCTCGAGGAGTGCAATATAAGCCACAATTTCGTTGTCAGAAAGGCCTATTATTTTGAGTTGTTTTTCAATTGGTGACAGTTCCTTTTTCATACTTTTAAGTATATATTATTTGCTATATTTGTGTCAAGCTCATCCCACAGTATTCTATTATACCTTGTATTTAAAGGCTTTATTTGACTATACTACTTGACATTTAGTATCGAACCTGCTATACTTATCTCAGAACGGTGAACTAATGATCCGATTCTTTAAAAATTAAATAAAATGAAAAAATTTGTTACCTTTTATTCTTCAATAAATGATTGTTTAATTATATTTTTACCACTTATCTGTAGTAGTATTATTTACCCTGGTTCAGCAGGAATTCTTATTTTTGAATTTTTTATAGTTTTTGTATTACCTAAAGTAGTAAATTGGATTTTTTCCAAAAATCCTGAAGAATATGTTGACCCGCACCACGTTGTTTTGAATTTGTTTATCTTGCAATTCTTCATTGTTAATCTTTTAATTGCAGTTTTTATTTCTTCTTCTTGTTATATAAAAAATGTAAATTGTGGATATTGTGTACCAGGGTTTATTATTGATTTTTTATCTCCTAAAGAAATTGCTTTGAAGTTTGTATCAATTATTCTAGCTTTTGTAATTACTCATTTAGTTTATAGAAAAGCAAAAGAATATTTTTAAACAAAAAAGTCAGAATTTAATTCTGACTTTTTTTATTTTGTTACACCATGCTTTTTGTGTAATTGCAAAACTTCTTTTTCTTCGAGTTCTTCTTTCTTTTCTTTCGCTTTTTCTCCAAGTGCTTTTAGCTCGCTGTCCGATAGAGAATTTAATTCAACCACACGGACATCGAGGTACTCACGGACATTTTTACTTGGGTCATCAAGGACTTCTTCTAATAAAGCATTTAAAATAAAGCCCATTTTTGGACCGGCTTTTATGCCAAGTTCGTTCATTAAAATAGCCCCATCTATTTTTAATTGTGAAACAGAGATAGGGTCACGTAAACATTCTTCGATCATTGCATGATATTTGCGAAGTCTGTAAGGAGCTTCTTTTTTCTTCATACCGACACGGTCGCATTCGCGAACTTGCATCAAATCCCAAATATTAGTTTTCCCCACATTTACAATTACTCTTCGTACCGCAGATAAAGTTATAGTTTCTGTGTCAGAGAAGAACATATGATAGCGAACTAACTTTTCTACTTTTTGACATATATTTCCCGGATACTTTAATCTCTCCATTATTTTTTTTACCATTCGTGCACCGACGACTTCGTGCCCGTAGAAAGTATACTTCCCTTTTCCTCCAGCTTTTGTTCCGTCCCATCTGCGAGTGCGTGGTTTACCGATATCATGAAAGAGTGCAGAGAGCCTTATATCTAAAGGTTCATTTTTATCTGCAGCATGACCGAGTGCGTGCAGGATATGATCGAAGACATCATAAATGTGTTCACCTTTTTGTTCACAATGTATTCCCTCTTCGAGTTCAGGAATAATATGTTGCAACAATTTTAATTTTGAAAGCATTCCGATACCTGTCATCGGATATTTAGACATAATTATTTTTGAAAATTCATCACGAATTCTTTCGAAAGAAATATTTTTTATTAAGTCAGAGTTTTCCACAATTGCAGAAATTGTCTCGTGAGAAATTACGAAATCCAATTCTGTGGAAAACCTCACGGCACGGATTAATCGCAAAGCATCCTCGTTAAACCTTTCTTTCGCATCCCCCACTGTACGGATAGTTTTGTTTTGTATGTCCTTTATACCTTCAAATAGGTCTACTAGGTGTCCTTTAGAATTTAGCGCTAATGCGTTTATAGTGAAGTCGCGTCTTTTAAGGTCATCATTGATGCTTTGACTGAATTTAACCTCGTCTGGGTGTCTTTTATCGCTATATAAGCCCTCTATTCTATAGGGTGTCACCTCGATTATGTCGTATTTGGTTTCTTGTGAAACATCCTCTCCTGTTGTTTCACGAATAACACATACTCCAACTGTACCGAACTTGTTCTCATAGATAGTTTTCTCGAACAAAGGCATTATCTGCTCTGGGTTGGCATTTGTCGTGATGTCCCAGTCTTTCGGTTCCCTGCCAATGATCATGTCTCTTACACATCCACCGACTAAGTACGCTTCAAAACCTCCTTTCTCTAAAGTAGTTAAAATACTTAAAACCTTTTCAGGTACTTTTTCTATTAAGTTTTTTGTAAGTGTCTCCACTTTGTTTTCGTGCACCCGGAGGGATTCGGCCACTACATGGCCAGGTATTTTTCCATTCTTACTAGAATAAGGAAAAATCTTTCGAATACCCTCACAAAAGCAAATAAATTTGCTTTTTCGGTCGCTTGTGCACCCGGAGGGATTCGAACCCCCAACAACTGCTTCGAAGGCAGGCATGATATCCATTTCACTACGGGTGCATTAATTAGTATTAATCTTTTAATTATACATGTTTTAAAGTATTATACAAAACGAACCACTGTACTAGTTTTTAAAAGTCGAACTACTGTGTTACAATATAATAATATGAGATCAGATAAAGATAAAGCATTTAAACTTAGAAAAGAAGGTAAAACATACAGAGAACTTGAAAAACTGCTCACTATTTCACGCAGCACTCTTTCTGAGTGGTTTAAAGATGAAGAATGGTCAAAGTACATAAAAAAATCAAATTATATTAGTAACGTTAAATTAAGTACTGAAAGAATAAAAGATTTGAACGACAAGCGACAGGCGTTACTAGATAAAACATATAAATTAGTAGAAAAAGAAGCTGAGCAGGAGTTTGAAATATATAAAAATAACCCTTTATTTATGGCTGGATTGATGGTTTATGCTGGTGAAGGTGATAAAATTAATAAACATATAACAAGAGTAAGTAATACAGATTTTTATTTACATAGGATTTTTATAGATTTTTCTGTTAAATTTTTAAATATTGTAAAAAAAGATATAAAAATTGCTCTTATAATTTATGGAGATAATGTAGAATCAGATTGTATAGATAAATGGTCGAAAGAACTTGGTATTTTAAAGAGTAATTTTTATAAAACACAGGTAATAGTCGGAAAAGAAACAAGAAGAAAATTGCAATATGGTGTAGGAATGAGTATAATATCTGGTAAGGTTGTGGTTAAGAAAAAAGTAGTAAAATGGTTGGAGTTGTGTAAAGTTAATTTTTAATTATATAAATGCGGTCATGGTTTAATGGTAGAATGCCTCGTTGCCAACGAGATGATGGGAGTTCGATTCTCCCTGACCGCACAACGAAATCAATTCAAAAACTTAGCAAGTTGTCCTTTATTTTAAACTTTATAAAACAAGGATTTTATGCAAAACTGTGGATAACTATGTGTGTATTGTTGATAAAGGACACACATTTGACTGTCTGTTAAATCAGGTAATTTCTATTTTGGCTTATATTATAAGGACATTTGGTATAAAAGACATAAAAACCCTATTTTAGCAGTAAAACGTTTCACGTGAAACACTTGGTGATTGTTAATCGTGAAACTTATTTGATTTTTCTAATTAGAGTAGTATAATTATATTAATGCCAAAAGTATTTACCTCTGAAACACAAAAGATAGGGGAAATAGGGGAGAATGTCGCCTGCAAGTTTCTCGTGAAACAAGGTTTCACTATTATTGAAAGGAATTACACTAGAAAGTACGGAGAAATTGACATTGTCGCACAGCGACAGGAGAAACAGCTTGATAAACGTACAGGAGATGTTTCACAAGTAACAAAGATATATTTTATAGAAGTTAAGGCTGTTACACGGGATCTGAGTGTTAATCGTGAAACACTCGACACCTGGAGACCAGAAGATAACATGCATCCCTGGAAGCTCAAACGTCTCTCAAGGACAATTCAGACGTATTTGGTGGCAAAGAAAATCCCTGAAGATGTCGAGTGGCAGTTTGACCTTTTGGTTGTCTTTTTGGATATGAAAGCAAAGAAAGCGAGAGTAAAAATAGTCAGCGATGTTATTTTGTAGTAATATGTTTACTATGAGTTTAGAAAGTAAAAAACATGGTCCGGTACATCATTTGGGTACTCCTATGAGTGAACATATAGGAAAACTTTCAGATGATTTTATCCCTTCAGATAAAGGTGAGAGTACAAATCCAGATGAAATAAAAAAGAAATGGAAGGGAGAAATTAATGCAAAGTTAAGAACTTTAGAAGAGACACAGGAAAATATGTTGGTTAAATACCAAGTAGTAAAATCTCTTCTATATAAATTTGCATTAGGAACTTTAGATAAAGGTCTGTTGGCTGAAATAGGTCTCTTTATGAAAGAGCTTGAGGGGATAGATAAAGATTCTTTAGATTTTGAACCAAGTATGGAGGATCTGATAGACGAGATTGAAGTTTTTTCTGAAGAATATCTAGATAAATTTATGGAAAAAATAAAAGAGGATTAAAATATTTTCATTGTTTTTTCCTTTAAATATGTTAAGCTTATTATGTTTTTGATACGACGGGCTGTAGTATACCGGTAGTACACGTGTTTTGGGAACACGTTGACTGGGTTCGATTCCCAGCAGCCCGAACTAGAAAAAGCACAGAGAAATCTCTGTGCTTTTTCGTTGTGAGGGCTGGAGAAAGAAAATTTATTTTCTTTCGTTGGGATATCGAAAGACTTTTCCGTACGAGCGTAGCGAGGTGGAAAAGTACCTGGCTATGTAATAGCCGATTCCCAGCAGATATACTTGCGTCTGGGAGTCGAAGGAGATTCCCAGCAGCCCGACTTTTAAAATAAAAACCTCTCAATTTGAGAGGTTTTTATTTAATTTAATTTATTTTTTATTTCTTTCTTAATATTAGCCAATAAGGAATCTTTTTCTATAATCTCTTTCATTCTTTCTTCTTCTGAAATAGGGAATTTATTAGCATTATAATTATTTAAAGTTCCTTTGAGTTTCTCCTCATCTAATAGCTGATTAGCTATAACTTCATTTTCTAAGTGTTTTTTATTTTCTATCATATATATGTATTATACACCCATTCAATCTAAAAGTCAATATTAAACAATTTATTTAATATTTTGTCAAAATGTGCGGGATAAGAGAGTCGAACTCTTCACCACAGTTTGGAAAACTGTTGTTTTACCGATAAACTAATCCCGCAATTCATATATATTAGCATTTTTATAAGAAAAAGCTATAGTATTATCTACTTGACTTTTAGCTTAATATAGTATATTATATAGTTAAATTTATTTAACAAAAAAATTCAGAAAATGAATAAAGAAAGATTAAGTTTAGAAGAAGTAAAAAATCTTTTACTTAAAAATGATGTAAGAACAATAGTGTCTTATATCGGAAAAGGCTGGATCCCAGAGATCGCCTACAACGAAAAAGAAATGTCTATTGACGCAGTCATTTTGGCTGAGACAATGGGGGTTAAAGATTTTACAGAACCATTTATTGATGAAACTGAAGCCCGTGGAATCTTATGTTTGCCAGCGACAGCAAATATCTTTGATTTTTGTAAAAAAAAGCGAATCAATGTTTATCGTTTGGCAGATATTAAAGGTGTAGCGTATCTTTTCCGTAAATCGGATTTAGATAAATACACCGGCCTTGGTTTGGAGTTGCACCCTTTTGCTGTCGAAGAAATTCAGCGAAGAAACATTATGAGTGTAATCTCTGAAATGTTCCCAATGATTTCTCGTATTTTTGAAACAGAACGAGGGGTACAAATCTTGGAAAGATATCTAGAAGGTGAAACTCTTGAAGAAATAGGTAGAATTCATGATTTGACGAGAGAACGTGTACGTCAAATACTGGGAAAAACAATTCTTAGGACGAGACACCGGACACCAATAATCTCTAAGTGGTTTAAAGTTTTTTCTAAAACAGAATACGCTACCTTGGATCCGGAGAAAGTTCTCAAGCTATTGGAAAGGGGCAAAGAGCTTGAAAAAGAAAATCAAACACTGAGGATTAGTCTGGAAGCTGTCTCAAGGCTTTCTAATTCTGAAGTTAATGCTGAACTTTCTAAAATAGAAGAAATTCTAAAAAAACAAAGCATTCTTCAAAAACCAGTCGTTGACCTTGATCTTTCAGTGAGAGCACTGAATACATTAAGGGCTTGTGGTATGGAAACATTAGCAGACGTTGTTAATTTTTCTGAACTTGAACTTTTGCAATTTAGAAACTTCGGCAAAAAAAGCTTGGACGAAGTTAAAGAAATGTTAGCCTTTCATGGGCTAACATTAAAACAATAAGTGACACCCTGGTAGAGATTCTACTAGGGTGTTTTTATTTTGACAGGAATTTTCATAATGTTACAATTAGAATATTAATATTAAACATTTTATAAAACCATGAGTAATGAAATTCCAAAAGTAGAAGAAGCTCTAGATCAAAAAGTTGAAAATCCTGTCGCCAAAACGACGACAGAAGTTTTGATGAATAAGGGTGAACAAAGATATGACAATATTTCTGCTTCTATCAGTAAAGGAAAAACACGAATGGGGAATTTATTGAAAGCTACTTTTGGACCAATGGGACGTCTTTTGAAAAAAGGTGCCTTTGGTGCTTTGGCCTCGCCAGATGCTATTGGTCATGGTTTAAAAGTGGGAGTAGAAGTCGGAGATAAGGGACTCAGTGGTTTTCTAGATGGGTTGGATGCTAGTGGAGACTGGATAAATGCTAAAGTTGAAAAAATAGGTAAGGGTACAGTAAAAGGAATAAAAGAATTTGGTATTGGTACTGCTAATGTCAGTAAAGAAATAGGGAAGGGTGTAAAAGATGGTTTTATAAATAGTATGGATTATATGGAAGCAAAGTCTATAAAAATGAATGAATGGATGGAACATAAGGCAGAAGTCGGTTCAAAAGTAAGTAACTTTTTAAAAAATAAAACAGTAGAAAATCTCGGTAAAGCAAAAGAGGGTCTTGGAAGTAGATGGAGAAATTTGATGGAACATGGAAAGACCGCTATCGCTAATGCAGAAATCAGAAGACAAGAAGAAAAGAATTTTTATGAAAAACAAATGAATGCTAGAAAAATGGCTATTCTTGAAAGTCAGGCACAATATCATCAAGAAAAATTGAATCAAATAAAAGCTAAAATGGCAGAATTACAACAAGTCGAAAGTTTTGAAGCTAATATGGCGTTCGCTTAAATATATGACTATACCAGAAGCAAAAGATTTTTTTCTAAAAAGTAATTTCTCTGACGTTGCCAAGTCAAAGATAATGTTTATTCTAGATGGTAAAGAAGAAATGACCAAAGAGATTTTTTCTGAAATTAAAATCGTAATGCAACAAGAGCTCGACAATGATTTTGCTGAAGCCGGTGTCGATCTATCAAATGATAAAGAAGCTGAAACAATTAAAAAGAATTATGATGATAAATTGGAAAAGATTGATACAGATTTAAATGAAGACATGGATTTTGTAGAAAAAGAATTGAAAGAAGTAGAAGATTTACGTAAGCAAGTCGTACAAGGGAGTGACGAGATGGAGGCTGATAAGATAAGACAATCTTTACAAGGTTAAAGACCTAAAACACAAAAGCCCTCGGCGTGAGCCTTGGGCTTTTGTAATTTGTCTCGAGACAAATATTATTCAACTGCGTCTTTCAAACCTTTTGCTGCACGGAATTTTGGAACTTTCTTTGCTGCTACTTTGACTTGTTCTCCAGTCTTTGGATTACGAGCCATTCTAGCTGCACGTCCTTTTACAGAAAAGATTCCGAAACCAGCGATTGATACTTCACCTCCTTTTTTCATTGTGGCGATGATGGTATCGAAGATTCCGTCTACGATTTCTTCTGCTGCTACTTTTGTACCGCCCATTTTAGCGTGTACCATTTCTACGATTGCTTGTTTATTCATAAAATTATATATTTTATTTTTAATAAAAATCTTTCGACCTTGCCACCGCCAAGCGATAGCTAGCTCACCTATATATTATATATCAAGGGTTTTTTTAGGCAATAGTTAAAAGGTTTTGACTTTTTACTATAAAAATGTATAATATAGTTAGAAAAAAGGAATAGTCCTTTTAAATAAATTTAAAAAATAGAAATAATGGGAAAAAATAAGAATTTTCTGATAGTTATTGTTGTTCTTGGTTTTATTGTTTTGGTAACTTGGTTATCTTCTGGTTGCACAAAAAGACATTTTACTTTAATTGCCAATGAAACACCTTCAGAAAAGGTTGATTGGACGATTGATCCTAGCTTTTCAGGTGAATTCTTTTTTATTTCTGAAATAGAGAGGATTTCTTTACCATCAGATAGTATTGCGACCTTTGTTTACAAGGACCCAAAGACAGGTTTTGAATACATTTTAGATGAAGAATTTCTTCATTCTGGTATGAATGGGTATCACCGTTTGATATCAGGGCCTTTTGGTACAAGGGGTTTGACTAAAACAAATTACAAAAAAATTGATCTATCTCAGGTCAGAACAGCAAAAAAATATCCAAATAAAAAGTTTCGTTGTACTGATACACAACCGCAGGCATTATTTTGCAGGTTTTCTAAAGAAGAAAAAATTTTTTATTTTGAACCGGGGCCAAATATTTACCATTTTTATATTGAAGAGTGGTATGGAATTATTGTTCCAGCAGGCGTATTTTTACTTTGCGTTGTAATCTTACTGAGAAAAAAGAATAGAATAGAGTAGAATAAAACAAACAAAACGACCTAACGGTCGTTTTTTATTTTACCGCATACCGCATGAGGACTACCCTCGATACTTTGACAATTTTGTAGAAAAATGCATAATTAGGAAAGAAAAAGACAAATTTTGCTCTTTAAAATAAATAAAAAAATAAAACAATAAGATATGAAAAGATTAGCAGTAGTTTTAGTATTTTTACTCGGTATTACCGATGTGTTTGCTCAGCAAAAAGAAAATGTTAAATGGGTCTTTGGAAAAGACTCTAGTAGTAATTTTGTAACAAAAGTAGAGTTTGGATTGATTAGAAATATTTTCGGTATTCCTAGTGAGCATGGGGAGTTTAAATTAGCTGGTTTAGACACTACGTCTGTAGTCAGTGAATATCATAAAACCCTATTTCGGGCTGAAATGTTTAACATGACTCCGGAAATTCAAAAAAGAGTGAAATCAAGTGATTTAGATAAATCCATGTCTCAACCTTTTGTGGCTGTCGGATGCGACTCAATAAAATATTCCACTTTGAGTATGTTTTTCCTTGTCAGGGAATCATATGCTGAATATGTTAGCATTATCTGGCGTGCTCGTATGCCGAGTGATAAATTTTCTTCATTTGATTTCAAAGAAGAAACAACTGAGGTTAAGGCTGAAATTCTATGGGGGAGGTTTAGTATATGTTTAGGAATAGTAATATTAGCACTTTGGTTTATACTTTGGATATATAAAAGAGACCCAACTCTTACTATTTTTTTTCCGATTTGTTGGTTTTTGTTTTCTTCGTTTGGTTTCTTTATGATTTTTATCGTTGTTTACTGTTGTGATGCAAAATCGCAAATTAAATTTGATGTACTTACTTGGCAACAGTTAATAATTTTTTTGCCAATAACTATAATTTACTTTTATAAAGTTTTTAAAATTTGGAAGAATTATAGAAAGAAGTTGGAAGAACATATAGAAGAACCGTATGAACACTCTCATCAATAAATTTGTGTTAACAATCTTAACACAAAACACCGTAGCAAATGCTATGGTGTTTTTATTTTGCCTATTTAATTTTAATCTTAACGGGCGTACTCAATGATTCGAGATTCGCGAATCATTGTTACCCCAGAACCAGAGCAAAGCTCGGTACGGGGCATGCTTTGATTTCTCTTGGATATTTGAGTTCTTGTTCGACTTTGTGAGTTGTGGATAAATACTTGCATTTCTTAATATCGGATAGTATACTAAATGAAGTTATCCGATATTAAGGATAATTGATCAAAAATGAAAAACGCACCTATTTTAAAACGAATTCAAGAGAAACTAGTCGTACTAAAAAATGCACGACCTTTTCCGCCGTATTTAGTAAATAAACTCCGCGAGCAGTTTTCTATTGAAATGAATTACAATTCTAATGCGATAGAAGGAAATACTCTCACATTACGTGAGACAATGCTTGTGTTGCAACAAGGAATAACAGTCAAAGGTAAATCACTTAAAGATCATTTGGAAGTAAAAAATCAAGCGAAAGCTATTGAATACTTATACGATGTAGTAGATAGTAAAAAAGATATTCTACTCTCTGAAATGCTTATTAGAAATTTACATATTTTAGTAGTACAAAATATTGATGGAGTAGAAGCAGGTTCATATCGCACTTATGATGTTCGTATAACTGGGAGTAAATATACGCCACCTCCTGCATTTGATGTCCCTCACCAAATGAGCGATTTAATATCTTGGTATAAAAAAAATAAAGACAAATTAGATATTATTACACTCGCTACAGAATTCAAACATCGTTTCGTAGCTATCCATCCATTTGGTGATGGCAACGGCAGAGTGAGTAGACTTATTTTAAATATTATTTTAATGAAACAAGGTTACCCTATCGTTGTGATATTAAAAAATGATAGAACAAAGTATTATAAAGCTTTACAAAAAGCTGATAAAAGTAAAATAGATGATTTAGTTTTGTTTATTTCTCAAGCAGTGGAAAGGTCCTTAGACTTATATATTAGAGCAATAAAAAATTCTACAAAAGAAAATACTTTATTGTCTTTAGCCAAAATCGCTCCTCAAACAAAATACGATGCTGAATATCTTGGTCTTCTTGTACGAACTGGTAAGGTGGCAGGTGTGAAAGAAGGAAGAAACTGGAAGACATCACTAGATGCAGTACAGAGATATGAAATGAACTTGATTAGAAAGAAAAAATAAATTAAACAAAAAATCCTCACAGTTGTGAGGATTTTTTGTTGTTATCTTAATTTTTATCTCGCGTATTCAATGATTCGAGATTCGCGGATCATGGTGACTTTGATTTCACCTGGATATTTGAGTTCTTGCTCAATCTTGTTTGCAATATCACGAGCCATGAGTTTTGCTTCAGTGTCAGATACTTTTTCTGGAGTGACGAAGATTCTCACTTCACGTCCGGCAGCGAGAGCATAAGATTTCTCGACTCCTCCGAAGCCATTTACTAATGCTTCGAGTTCTTGCAATCGTTTCAAATAGTTCTCTACAGAGTCACGGCGGGCACCAGGACGACCACCAGAGATAGCATCGGCTGTCTGCACGATGACTGATTCAATAGTCTCATAAGGATAATCTTCATGGTGAGACTTCATAGCTGTGATGATTCTCTCATCAGCTCCGAATTTTTGAAGAATACGCATACCGATTTCGATATGTGTACCTTGGACTTCGTGGTCGAGAGCTTTACCGATATCGTGCACGAGTGCACCAGCTTTTGCGATGGCGACATCAGCACCGAGCTCTTCAGCGAGCATGCCGGCAATGTGTGTCATTTCGATAGAGTGCTGAAGAACATTTTGTCCATAACTAGTACGGAAGTATAGGCGACCAATGATGGCCACGATGCGTGGGTCAAAATTGAAGATTCCACATTCGTAGACTGCTTGCTCTCCTTTTTCTTTAATAATTTTATTAATTTCTTCTTTGGCTTTTTCTACGAGTTCTTCGATTTTGGCTGGTTGAATTCTTCCATCAAGAATCAAATTCTCAAGTGCCACACGAGCGACTTGTCGGCGAATTGGGTCGAATGATGAAATGACGATTGTGCCTGGAGTATCATCGACGATGAGCTCGACTCCGGAGGCACGTTCGAAGGCACGAATGTTTCGTCCTTCTTTACCGATAATCTTTCCTTTGATTTCGTTGTTTGGAATTGTAATGACAGTCGTCATCAATTCTGAAGCAGTACTAGATGCGAGACGTTGAATAGAAGTAGCTAAAATATCTTTTGCACGACGATCTAGCTTTTCTGTAGCAGAATTTTCTAATTTCTGCATACGTACCAAGATGTCTGCTTCGTATTTTTGCTCAATATCTTTCAAAAGCTGTTCTTTTGCTTCTTCAGAAGAAAGCTGGGCTACTTTTTCAAGTGCAGCTATTTTTTCTGCTTGGGCATTTTCGACTCTTTCTTGAATTTTTTTAATGTCTTCGACTTTTGTCTTAATACTCTCTACTTCTTTGTCTATCTCGACTTGGCGAGCATCCAAAAGCTCATCTTTTTTGATAAGTCTTTTTTCTGTTTCTTTGAACTCTTCACCTTTCTTTTTCTCTTCTTCTTTTAACTCTGCTAAGGTTACCTCTGATTTCTTTTTCGCTTCGTCTAAGATTCTTTGTGATTCTTCTCTCGCTCCGACCATCATGTCTTTGATGTCGATTTCAATCGATCGCTTTTTACCTAAAGCGATGATCAAGCGTAGGTAGTACCCAAGTCCAACGCCGAAAAAGAGCACACCGGCCCCGATCAAAAGTTTTATTGTTAAACTCATAAGCTTTGTGTCAGCTTATAAGAACACACCATTAATTTGGCATTTCTCTAGTTTTTTGCGCGAGTTTTGTCTTTGCGCAGATATTTTTTGTAAAAATTTTTGAAACTTTCAAGATTGTCATAATGTAACGATATATTCCTAAAAACCAATTGTAAATAAATTTGTAAATCTCACATGTACAATATACCAAAAATAGCCTGGCTTGTCTATAAAAGGAAAATATTTGACAAAAACTTCAAAAGTAATAGGATTTAAGCAAAAGAACCTTAAAATAGATTATTATGATAATTTTAGATAAATTTGTACCACCCGTGTCTACACATATGAGTACAGAACAAACTTTACTTATAATAGCAGGTTTTATTTGTGTGGTTTTGTTTATTGCATTTTTAAATAAAGACAGAAGCAAATGAACAAAAAAACAGAATTCTTTCATCAGAAAGATGTCGTCCGAATAATAGATCCGTTATTTAAAGAATATTACGCTATTTTAAAGGAGGTTTTTCTCAATAAAAATGTTGATATTCAGCACATAGGAAGCTCGGCTATTCCTCACGCTTTAACAAAAAAAGATTTGGATATACAGATTCGTGTACCAGAAAAATATTTTGAAATAGCAGTGAAGATTTTGGCTGAGCTTTATAAAGAACATCACTCAGAACTTTGGAGTGAGCAATTTGCAATAATGACTCACTTTGAAAACGGTATACATATTGATTTTGTGATTACTGTCATAAATTCAAAGTATGATAACTTTTACAAAGTCAGGGATTATTTTATCGCAAACCCTGTTGAACTGGAAAAATACAATACTCTCAAGTTAAAGTTCCAAGGAAAAGATTATTTGGAGTACACAAGAGCCAAAAGGATATTTTTCACTGAAATGTTTGGCGAGCAAGGGGATATGAATTTGTAATTATTTAATGTAAACAAAAACACCAGAAATTAATTCTGGTGTTTTTTATTTCAAATTTTATTTAGCAGGAGTTTTGGACTTTGTGACTATTTCATCAATGATGCCGTATTTTTTGGCTTCGTCGGAATCCATGTAGAAATCGCGTTCGACGTCTTTTTCTATTTGAGCGAGAGTCTTGCCTGTATTTTTCGCGAGTAATTTATTTAAATTATCTCGAGTTTTCAAAATATGTTTTGCAGAGATTGCTATATCTGTGGCTTGTCCTTCTACTCCACCTAGAGGTTGGTGAATCATGACTTCAGCATTTGGGAGAATGTATCTCTTACCTTTCTTTCCAGCAGAGAGGACGATAGCTGCGCCGGATGCTGCCATACCTACGCAAAATGTCGCGATGTCTGGACGAATATGATTCATTGTATCAACGATAGCCATAGTAGAAGTGACAGAGCCACCAGGTGAGTTCACATAGAGGAAGACATCCTTTTTAGGATCTTCACTTTCCAAAAATAATAATTGAGCAATAATAATGTTTGCTGTGTGGTCGTCTATTTGTCCGGAAAGGAAAATAATACGATCGCGAAGTAGGCGAGAGTAAATATCATACGCTCGCTCTCCAAACTGACTTTTCTCTATAACTGTTGGTATTAACATAGTTTTATAATATACCGAAAGACCTTTCAAATCAAATTTTAAATAAAAAAACGCCAACCTTATTCAAGTTGGCGTAAAATAGTCCAATAGGCATAGATTGAAATATTCAATCTTCTCAGTCCTTTTATAAAGCTAATAAATCATAAATGATTTACCAAGGTTCAATGCTATCAGAGCATTTCTGTGGTTTTATCCCTGTACATCATAGAGCAATGGCTTTATGAATTTTTGTGTACCCCCTTTTCCAACTTTATAAAAATACCTCAGTTTTCGATTCTAGATAACCGATCCTTCTCAATATGTAATCCCTTTCTGATATAAAACCAGAATTTCGTCACACCTGGATTAGAGAACTATTTATTCTGATTCTATCTCTGTATTAAAAGTAATGCAACTTTGACTTTTTATTAGTTTATTTTAAATTAAATCAGCCCAACAAATTTAATTTGTTGGGCTGATTTAATTTTTATTTTTGTGCTTCTAAGAACTGGAAGACTTTTTCGTTAGTCAGAACATTTTCAGTGTGAGCACGAGCACGTTCTGGGTCAGCATCTTTATAGTGTTCTAGAATGTGTTCTACTTCGTGTTCGACATCGACTTCTTCAGGTTTCAAATTTTCTATTTTAGCTATTTCATTTAAAACTAGAGAAAGTTTTGATCTTTGTTCGGCATCTTTTCGGAAATCTGTACGTAGGTCAGCATCAGTCTTTTTTAAATGTTTTAAATAATCTTCAAATTTCATTCCCATTTGAGTAATATCACTTTCCATTCTTTGTAAGATTTTATTTGTTTCAGACTCGATCAAGATTTCTGGTACATCCATTTCTGATTTTTCAATAATCTTTTCAATGATTTTGATTCTTGTTTTTTCTTTGATATTATTTTCTTTTTCTAATTTCATATTATCACTAATTTTTGTTTTAAAATCAGCAATATTTTCAAAAGGTCCCATAGCTTGGACAAATTCATCGTTGAATTCTGGAAGAATTGGTTGCAATATATCTCCCTCTCCTTTCAGGAGAGGGTCAGGGTGAGGTTTTGAGTCGACCTCATCCTCCGCCTTCTCCTGGAGAGGAGAAGGAACTTCCACCTTTGGAGCTCTTGAGGTGCGAATATCTAGAATAACTTTTTCAATTTCTTCTTCTGTAATATTAGTATTTTTTTCTTCATCAGTAAGTCCTCCAATGATTTCTTTAGCTATTTTTTTATAGTCAGCCATTTTGACTTCAGGCAAGACTGCAGTTTTGATTTTGAAACCTAGGGCATTATTGCGGGCCAATTTTGTGATCATTATTTCTGGTCGTGAAATAGCATCAATTTTATTGTCTTCAAGAATTTTAGGATAATGCTCAGCCAAAGCTAACTCAGCCATTTCTTCTAAGATTTTAATTTCAGGAACTTTAGAAAGGATGATAGCTTCTGGAGCTTTTCCTTTTCGAAAACCATCGATTTCAATATTTTCACCAATTAGCTTTAAGGCTTTGGAATAATAACTTTCAAAAGCTTCAGCCTCCAATTCTCCTTCGATTTCTACTATACTTTGTGGTAATTTGTTTATTTTTATTTGCATATTTTCATATTATATTTATTGAGCCATTTTGTCAAAATTAAAAATCCTCCAGTCTAGTGGAGGATTTTTAATGAGTAATTTAGATTATATTTTACTATCGATATTATTGATATCAGTAGTATTTAAATCTGTCTCTATTCCAGAAAATTCATCTGTGGTGACTTGAGACGGATTATTCCTTTGCTGCATTTGCTTTTTGACACTTGTCTTATAGAGGTAAACTCCACCTATTATCAAAATAATTATAATAATAACTGAGCCTATTAACGCACTGTTTGATTTTTGTTCCATAATATTCTTGTCCCGCGTAGCTTTGTAAAAGCAAAGTGGGATTATTTTAAGTTAATAATAATTATTGAGTTGTTGTCGGTGGAGTAGTTGTAGTTACTGGTGCAACTGGGGTATTTGCTAATCTCGCTAATTTGATAGCAGTATTTAAGTCTCCTCTAGCTAATAATAATGAACTTTTTATATCATTGATTGCTAATTTGATTGTAGAAAAAGCTTCTGGTGTCATTGTTGTAGGGATTGTAAGAGCAGCAAGCTTTGTCTTTGCTGTTGCAAGATTTGTTTTTGAACTTTCAAGTGAAGTTTGAGCAGAAGCTACATCTTTTCCAGCTGTAGTCATTTCTCCTAATTTTGTAGCCAGCTTTGTTTGTACTGCTTCAATATTAGTAATAGCATTTGTTAATCCTTCTGTTCTTACTTTTTCGGCTTCTTGTCTCCATTCACCCTTTTTTACTTCAGTGTCTGCTTTAAATGCCTCTTTTTTAGCTTCGATTTCAGTTTTTAATGCAGTTTTTTTTGCTTCAATATCTGCTTTTAACGCAGTTTTATCAGCTTCTAATTTTACTTTAAAAGAGTCTCTTTCTTCTGGTGTGATTTGTCCATCAGCTTTCATTGCGTCAAATTCAGTTTTACGAGCATCTTTAAAATCTCCTTTTTCTTGTTTGATACCATCTCTTAATCCTTGTCTTTCATTTTTAATATCACCACGCATTCCTTGTTTTGCATCTTCAATACTGCGTTGCATGTCTTCTTTTTGTTTTTGTAATTCGTCACGATTCTTTTGTATTTCGTCTCTATTTTGTTGTCTTTCTTGTTTTAGACCTTGTAAACCTAAGCCACCATTATTGCCATCTTCTGCACGAGCAATACCGGTGATTGAAACTGCTAAACCTAAGACCATAATTAAACTTAAATATTTTTTCATATTTTTCTTGTCCCGCGTAGCTTTGTAAAAGCAAGGTGGGATTATTTTTTATAAATTATTAATAAAACGACTACATATATAGTATACACTAAAGTAAATGAAGTTTTCATGATGTAAGTTAACAATTAAAAAACCATTACAGTGTAATGGTTTTTTAGTAAATTTAATCTAGTTTTGGAGCATATTCCTTTTCATATCTCTCCTGACATTCTTTTATTATCTTTACAGCTTCATCTGCTTCAAAGAATCCTAGAGGTTTGCAAGTGCCGACTTTTTTCAAATGCTTATAGAATTCAAAATAGTGTTCTACTTCTTTTGCCCAATGTTCACCTAGGTCAGTGTAACTTTTAATGTGATCCATTCTCTTATCATCTGCGAGTACTGTGATTATTTTATCATCACGTTCACCACCATCCTCGAATTTCATCACACCGATGACACGAAGCTCTGCTAGTGATCCTGGAATTAATGGTTCAGTTACATTTGCAATTAAAAGATCGAGCATATCATTGTCTTGGTCCCATGTTTGTGGGATGAGTCCATAAGCGACAGGATATGCAAGGGAAGAATATCCGACACGGTCGAGTTTTAATTGGCCTGATTCAGTAATAAATTCATATTTATTTATTGAATTGGCATTGATTTCTACTAATCCGTTAACAATATTTTTACTCTCGTCTGCAAAAGCCGGCAACACGTGTTGCAAGTTGAGCATGAATTTTGATGGTTTGTGATTTATATTTGCCATAGAGTTATATTATATACTTAGAATTATCTTTTTACAAGACTTTTTAATTGTGTTTTTTTTACTTAAGCGTATAATTACAATATTATAAAAAATGGTCAATGGTGGGGATTATTATTAATTATTAAAAATAAAAATGAAAAAATATTTATTAGTTTTTAGTTTGGTATTTGGTTTTATGTTTGTTTTCGGTTCTCATTCTGCTTTGGCGAAACAAAAGCTTTGTTATATTAGTCCAGATGGAGCAGGAGAATGTGAGAGCTGGACTTGTGAAGTAGGGACTTGTGACGTTTCTGTTTCTGGTGGATGTTCACAAAATGGGGTCACCTATACAGTTGATGATGAAAAAATCAGTTCTTCTTTAGAATCAACCACATGTGATAAATGGCAGAAAGAATCAGAAAAAAAATCTATGCGCATTACACCTTTCTTTATCAAAGAAGAAATTGCAAGCCCTGTACCTACCATAACTACTGGTGCACCAAATAAATATATGTCTCTACCTTATCCATTTACCATTCAAGGTGGTTATGGTACTGCTCCATTACCTGTAAACGACCCAATGATCAATGGAAGTTTCCCTCCAAGTGATATTAATAATGATACTCCTGTTGAAATAGACTCTGCTGGCAAAATGTTGACTAATTATAGAATAAATACGGCTGTTTCTCGAGCAATCTTTTGGCCACCGATAAATATGTGGACATTTATGGGCTTAGATCCTATTATGTCTACTTTCAAAGCTTTTACTGATACTAATTGGCAAGCAAACGCAGCTGCTAGCTCCAAGGGATACCCTTTGAGTATTTTAGGTTTATCTAACCCAGCACAACTTAGTCCTTTAATTCCATATACAATTAAATGGGATGCGATTCCTGGTGCGGTAGCTTATCATTTTAGAATTTACCAATCTGGTAATGCTTTTGGCCTTGATTCAAATTTGCCTTATGATGCTACTACGGGATTATATATGATTGATATTCCTAGTACTACAAATAGGTCTCAAAACTTTACATTAAGAGGAAACGTAAATTATAAGTGGTGGGCAGTGCCATTAGACACTTCTGGTAACATTATTTATGGGCCAGAAATAACTTCTAAAGGGGCTGGATACACAAAAAATCCTTATTTCAAAAATATCCCTGGTTTTAACAGTGCTACTCATCCAGTTACAAATTATTCGAATACAATAAATCTTGGTTTTACTGCTGGACATACATATTTTGCTGAACAAGGTGGAGCTTCTGCTTGGAGTAGTTTTGAACAAAATTATACAAACTATGGTCCAACAAATACTTTCTTGTATGATGGTAATTATACTGGTGGAAAAAGACCAGCAGATCCATTTATTGAATGGCTTCGTATTAAGGATGCTGTAAAATATGAAATACAATATGCTAATGTAGACATTCCAGATGGTACACCTTTTGTCGATGGTGCTACTTTTCAGTATCATGATACACAGCCACCTTTTGGAACTCAAACAGTTACAACTCATGTAATAAACTTAGCCAATTGTCCTAATTGTGGATTACATGAAAGTAATATGAATTACACAAACACAGATGATTTAATGACAGATAAACCAGGTTTCCAGTTTAATTTTAATGGAACAACAATTCCAGAAAACAATGCTACTGTTGGTCATGCTGGTTATAATGATGGTTTGCATTGGCGTGTGAGAGGAATTATGGCAAATGGTTTGTCTATTCGTAAAAATATTAGTGTAGGGTCTGAAATAACTCCACCACTTCCTCCAGAACCATTTCAATCTTGGTATCCTACTTGGAGTAAGGTTTCAAATGCGACTGGTTATGTGATAGATGTTGTGAATCATGTTGATCCTAATACTTTAGAAAATTCTTCTGTGACATTTGGTCTTTTTCCAAATCTAGATGTACCTGCTCCATCTACAATACAAACAAGAGATGGTAGTATTGGAGCAGACCCGACAGTCTCTACAAACGCCTTCATGTTAAGAAAAATAGTGCCTCAAGGTACATATAATGTTTCCAAGGTTACAACCGATAAATTTAAAGATTTATTAAATAAATACAAGGTTTCATTTATTGAGAGCAATCTTTCTCTTGGTGTTTATGATGAATTGTATCTTGATCTTCCAATTGAAATATATCACATGGACTGGATTCATTTGGATGAATTAGAATTAGATTATTTTAACAATAATTATGATCCTAATTATTTAAATCAATATTATTCAAATCTTACAGACGACCTAGGTGTGACAAGTATCACTTCACCTACTCCAAGCTCAGTCAAAATAGTAGCTAGTAGAAAATTCTTGATTAAAAACTTGAGTACTGGTAGAGCAAAAATTACAGTTGTCTCTTCTCCAGATCATAAGACAAATACTATAACTTTTGGTGTAAATCCTGGTACAGGTCCTGGTACATACTCATTTGAAATAGTAAAAATGATTGAAACTCAAGTACCTGGAAATGGAATCTATCCTGTGGTCCATCCTTTGACTTATGGTCCATTCACAATGCCACTAGTCGGTGATGGAGATCTAACAAATAAAATATATACAGAATTAGATAAGTTGCTTCCTGGAACACAATACGATTATCGTACAAGATGTTTTACTGATCCAAATGCACAGGCACTAAATGTCGTTCCAAATAGAATTACATTTTGCCCTTGGTCTACTGTAGGCACATTCGTGACTCCTACAGGAGTACCTGCATCAATAACTATTCAACCTACACCAAGCAAACTCCATGCAACTGGAACAGCCGCATTGGCTTCTAGTACCAATGCTACTTTTGACACTATTCCATCTACTTCTACGTTAAAAGGCATCATTAAGCCTATGGCTAAAGCAAAAATGCAAAATAATACAGATAAAATAGATGTATCAAAAATGTCTTCTGCTCAACTGAAAGCTTCAATGGAAGCAAGACAGTCTTTAATGCAAGCATATAAAGATTTGATAAAAGTTAAATCTTCTAAAAATCCTGCTGCTATTAAGGCTGCTCAAGATAAATTTAACACTACAGCTGGTGCAATGAAAATACCATCTGCTGTAAAAGTATCAGCTGTCGCTCCGTTAACAGCAAACGTAGAAAATAGTGGAGTTCAAATTCCAACTGTTATCTCTATTGTCGCTTTGTTGGGAATCGGTGGATTCATGATGTTTAATTACATGAAAAAAAGAAAACAAGCTCATGAGACCACTGGAATTTTTGGAGATGATAAATAGTAGGGAATAATACAAAACAAAAAATCCCCGTAAGGGGATTTTTTGTTTTGTATTAAGAAGAATTTTTATTCTTCAGTCTTTTCGATAGCTTCTTCTACTTCTTCGGCGACTTCGACTTTTTCTCCGTCAGTGGAAGCAACCTCCGCTCCACCTTTACCTTTGATGTCGATTCTCCATCCTGTGAGCTTAGCGGCGAGGCGGACATTTTGTCCTCCTTTACCGATAGCGAGTGAAAGTTGATCTTCGGCGACTTCAATGATTGCTTTATGTTCAGCTTCATTAATGTCGATTGAAAGAACTTTTGCAGGGGAGATAGAATTGGCGACATATTCTTTTGGATCAGCTGACCAAGGGATAATATCAATTTTTTCATTTCCTAATTCGCTAGTCACTGTATTTACACGAGTTCCTTTTTGACCGACACATGAGCCGACTGGGTCAATGTGCTCATCATTTGAATGAACTGCCATTTTTGAACGGCTTCCAGCTTCACGAGCGATACTTTTGATTTCCACGACACCACTAGTGACTTCTGGCGCCTCAATAGCAAAGAGTTTTTCTAGGAATTTCGGATGTGTACGAGACATTCGAAGGTTGATTCCACGTGGACTTTCTTCGACAGAGTATAGATAAGCACGGATTCTTTGGCCACGGCGGAAAAATTCACCAGGAATTTGTTCTTCAGCAGGTAAGACACCTGTCGCACGGCTAAAATCGATATAAATATTACCTCTTTCGATCTTTTGGACAACTCCAGAGACGATTTCTCCTTCTTTTGTACCATATTCATCCATGATAGATGTACGTTCTGCTTCACGAATACGTTGAATAATGACTTGTTTGGCTGTCTGAGCAGCAATACGGCCATAATCATCTTTTTGTTCAAGTGGAAAAATCATTTCATCGTTTAATTCCACACCTTTTTTCATTTTTTTAGCATCTTCGAGTAAAATATGGTGCTCAGAATTGAATCTTGGTCTTTCGTCTCCTTCAGTAATGACTGAGTATTCTTCTTCCTCTTCACCTTCTTTTGCTTCTTCGATACGTACTAGGCTTTCATCAACGACGATTTTTACTTGGTAAAAATCGGTTTGTCCTGTTTCTATGTCAAATTTTGCACGGACTATTTGTCCTTTCTTTCCGTAATCTTTTTTATAAGCAGCAGCCATGGCTTGCTCGATGGCTTCAATTATTTTTTCTTTTGGTATTTTGCGTTCTTCCTCTAGTTGCTCTAGAGCTGACTTCATTGTTTTTAGGTCTAACATATATTTAATTCTTTATTTTATATACTATTATTTATTTTTCGACTATTAAATTTTTACTAAAAAAGCCCGTTTCATAACGGACTTGTAGATATAGTATACTCTTTTAAGTTGAAAAGTTAATGTACCCCCTCACAACCTCCCCCTTATAAAGGGGAGGAGAAATGCATTGTTTCTTTTTTTTAATCATATATAATTATAGTATGATAGAAAATAAAAAAGGAAATACTTTTCTAATTGTTTTAATAATTTTTATTATTTTTTTAATATCTTTTCTTTTTATAAAAAATAAATATTTTTCAAATTCAGATTCAATGACAAAAGCAAGAAAAATAGAAATAATAAATAATTTATCTGGTAATACTCCAGATCCTGTTTTGGAAAAACAAACAAATGCTATTTTAAATAATTTGAATACTAATAATAACGATAAGCCTTTGACTGATGCAGAAATAAACACAATTACTAATAATCTCAATAAAAAATAAAATTATGAAAAAAACCTATTTAAGTATATTGGCCCTAGTCGTACTTATTATTTTGGGATCTTTTTCATTTTTAAAAATAAAAGTTAATGCTGCTTCTTCTGTCCCATCTCTTGCAATAAGAATTGTTGAAAATAACAATTTGACAAACGATGTCACTAATACTGCTACTGGTAACAATCCTTATCCAGGGTCTTCTTTTATAAATACAAACCAATCTAATGGTATCAGTATTTATTGGGCAGCTGACAATCCAAGCCTTCTTGATTATAATTCCTGTAGAGCACAAACATCAGTAGTCGGTTCTACTGCTTGGTCTTGGAATGGTGCTTCTGGTTCTACTGCCACTTTAATACCTTTAAACTGGAGTGCTCCAATCTTAGATTATCCTACTGTTGCTACTAAATATATTATGTCCTGTAAAAGCCTTGTTTCTGGTAATGTAAATTTGATTTCTGAAATCACAGTTACACCTTCTGTTCACATAACACCTCCAGCTTTAAAATTGCGTGTTTTTGAATCTGGAAATGCTACTCCAGTAATCAGTTCCGCAGACAATGCTCATAGTACCGATTCTCAATCAATGACAATAACTTCTGGTAACAGTATTAGTCTTTCATGGGCCGCAGATACTGTGTCTAGTACTCTTACTTGTAATGCTAGTGCCTTTCCAGGTAATACTCCATGGAACTGGGGAAATCCTGGTTATAGTGGAACTTCAATTTCTCCTACTTTAGTTTGGAGTTCTTCTGTTACTGATACACCTACTGTCACCACTAATTATTTTGTTTCTTGTAAAAGTTTAATTGGTGGACCAGCATTAATGACAACAGTAGTTGTCACACCAATCATTATCCCAGTCCTACCTCCAGCCCTAAGTCTTAAAATGGTAAATGGAACATCAGCTCCAGTTTTTAGTAATGCAAACAATACAACACCTCTTCCTGTAGCGACTGCAATGAATATTCCTTTAGGAACTTCTATCAATATCTCATGGGCAG
>JAPLXQ010000012.1 GCA_026395995.1 Candidatus Nomurabacteria bacterium
AACAGGATTATTTGTATTTACTGGTAAATTATTTTGTGGAGAATTTGTAACAACAGGATTTTGTACTGGAATATTTGTTACAGGAATTTGCGTATCACTAACATCATTTTTATTCGCATTTTGTGGTTTCAAAAAAGCCACATAGCCGAGAATTAAAATAATTATTATTAACAGAATTATGACGATTGTATTTTTTTTATTTTCCATAAATTTTTATGTTATTAAGCAAATAATTTTTCTTCTAAAGTTTCAATTCTTTTATCGTGATTCATTACAGTATCTTGTAAATCATCAAATTTTTCATTTAGTTCCTTAAAATTTTCCTTTGTATCATTTTTAAAAGATTTTAAATCAGTCTCTAAATTATTAAAATGTATATTTGTATCTAATTTAAAAATTTCTAAATCTTTCTTAGTGGCCATTTTTTCTATTTTTTCTTCTATCTTTTGAAATCTAGATTCTACTTTTGAAAAGCCACCTGCGATGGCTTCTAAAAGTTCTGAATTTGTTACCTCTTTTTCCATGTTCACATTATAAACCCGTCCTAAAAAATCCGCAAACAAAAAACCACCCTTTTGGGGTGGTTTTTTGTTTTTTATTTATTTTATAACCAACACGCTAGACCAGTAATTGAGCTATAACCAGAAGTTGAAAGACAACCTACTGGTAAAGGAATAGTAGCCACACTTCCATTACATGACAAACCAGTTGTTAAACTGTAACCTGCAGTTGAAGTACACCCTGCTGGGTATGTTGGATATGTTGCAACTCCAGAACATGGTAAACCGGTTGTATAACTATATCCAGCAGTTGAAAAACAACCGGGTGGTAATGTACTTAATGTAGTTCCATTACATGGAAGTCCTGTAGTCATACTGTAACCTAATGCTGAGGTACATCCAGCTGGATATGTTGCAACTCCAGAACACGGTAAACCAGTTATAGAACTGTAACCAAGAGTTGAATTACAGCCGACAGGTAATGTAGAAGTTGGAAGATTAATTGGTGAATGGTTTGTATTAGTAGTAGTTGTAGCACAATGTTTTCCATCGAAATCACAATTTTCTGAAGAAGTAGGTAATTTTTTTAATTCATTTGCTTTGTATAAATTCAAAGCAGCTTGAGTCGCATTACCAAAATATCCAGTTGGAGTTTTTATATTTAATAACTTTTGAGCAATCAAAACTTTTTGAAGTTCAATAACATCATTACCTGTTGAACCAACAACGAAGGTCTTAGCGGGATTTATTATAGGTGTTCTCGTTGTAACAATATCTTCTCTTGAACGTAAGGCTGCATTTATTGTAAATAAACCGTTAGAAAGATCATCTCCAATATATGGAGGAGAAATTCTTTTTACTGTAAGTTCATATGTACCTGTAATAGCTGTATTTAAAGTAACAACTTGTGAACCATCATTAGGAGTTTGACCAGAAAGTGTTACCCACATTCCATTAGGGACATTAATTGTATTAGCTGGAACCATTTCAATGGTAACATCATCAGTAGCAGGAATATTACAACTATTCCAAGTAACATTTATTTGTTGTCCAGTAGTATACACTTCCCCACCATTTGGTGAAGTTACAGTGATTGAAGGTGTAGAAGAAGAATTACATGTAGTAGGAGCAACAATAGTAAATGGTGCATCACTCACATCCCAAGAAGTATTAAATGGAACAGAGAAATTAATATTATTTAAATTATTTGAATCTCGTGTGGCGATAATTATTTTATATTGACCAGGAGCAATATTCCAACAAGAAATATGTCCCATATCACACACTTGTTGTGCAGACCAATTAAAAGAACCATTTGCAATTCCAGTAGTTGTGAGCCATCCAATGAGGTGATATGGATTACCGACAGGGTTAACGGCATTAGTAGTATTCGCATCTACTATTCCAACATACACACTAGAGTTACCTCCTTGCCATGTAATAGAATTATTTGAACTTTGAATTAAAGTCTCTCCACCGTTTGGTGAAGTAACCCTAAAAGAAGATCGTGAAGTTTGTGCATATGCATGAACACCTATTAAAAGAAAACTTAAAACCATCATTGTACCTAATATTTTTTTCATAATAATTTTTTATATCGAGGTTTAACCTCGATAATTAATAAACTAATAAATTTAAACCTTACTTTATATATGACGTATTATACGCCTATATCTTACATACCCATAATTATACCCCCCCGACAGGTTTTTACTAATTAGTTAT
Organism: Candidatus Nomurabacteria bacterium; assembly: GCA_026395995.1. GTDB lineage: Bacteria > Patescibacteriota > Minisyncoccia > Phycocordibacterales > UBA9973 > UBA9973. Next base: position 2,226 of record JAPLXQ010000012.1, read on the forward strand.
GCACATCTATAGATTTTGGTAAATATCCTTTCTATGGCCAATGGCAAATAAAATAACATTTTCGCCATTTAAGCGAAAAATGCCTCTGTAGGCTCTGGTAATTCTAAAAGAATATACATGATCTTCGGGAAAGAATTTCTTTTTTATTGATATAAGCATCAATACTTTCAGTCGGCAATTTAGAAATAGTGATACCTTGATTTATCACAAATTGTCGCAAGGATGCATTCACCACGTCTGCCAAAGAAAGCCCTAAATCGTGTGCTAAACTTTGAGCTTGTAATTTTATGTCCTTTTTTGTTTTAATTAATATTGTTGTATCCATATTCAAAAGTATATACAAATGAATATATCCTGTCAAGTCTTATTTATTCAAAATATCACTAATGATATTCCCATCAGCCATAGTGATAGTACGGTCGGCGAGGAGTGCATAATCGAGTTCATGAGTCACCATTATTATAGTCTGCCCTTCTTTATGTAAATCCAAAAAGACATGCATCACTTGTTCTGAAGTTTCAGAGTCGAGGTTCGCTGTCGGCTCATCAGCAAAAATTATTTTAGGATCATGAGCGATAGCACGAGCGATAGATACGCGTTGTTGTTGTCCTCCTGAAAGTTCACTCGGTAAATTATTTTCACGATCGAGAAGTCCCACTTTTTTCAAAGCCACACGAGCTTTGTCTTCAGCTTTTTTCATATCATATCCCTGCATCAAAAGTGGCAACATTGTATTTTCGAGAGCTGTGAGCGAAGGCAAAATAGCATAGTCTTGAAAAATATATCCGAGATCATTTAGGCGAATTGCTGTACGTTCTTTTTCAGAAAGTTTTACTAAATCTTTTCCACCGAGCAATACTTCCCCTTCTGTCGGCAAATCGAGAAGTCCGAGCTGGTAAAGAAGTGTGGATTTTCCGGAACCAGACTTTCCTGTGACAGTGAGGAATTGTCCTTCGGGAACATTAAAAGACAAATTGTTTACTGCGACAATTCTAGCGTCTCCACTCTTGAATGCTTTTGTAAGTTTTTTTATTTCTAACATCTTATTTTTATCTTCCCAAGATTGCTGATAATGTATTTTGTTTGATGACAATTCTAGCCGGAATATAACCAGCCACCATTGTGGTTATCAATAATATTGTCGCACGCCAAAGTGATGTCGGAAGTGTAGCTACAAGGATACCATCAGAAAACGGAAAGTTTATCGGATGTGCTGCAAAATATGGTTTGATTAAAAAGAAAATTAAAGACATACCAATAATTATTCCAAATCCAGCATAAATAAATGCTTGATAAATATATGAATAAAGTATCGCTCTTTTATTCAAACCAATACCTTTCATAATACCGATATATCGGCGACGTGTAATAGCATTCACAAATATTACGATGAAAATAGTAATAGATGCCACGACAAGTCCAATACCAGAAATAGCACTACCGAGAATTCCAAAAGTCACTTTCATATCTTTCAAAAATTTTGGCGAAGCGTCATCAGCAGTTTGCACACGAGCATAATCCCCCACCCCACTTTTTATCAAAAAGTCACGAGCAAAAATAGGATCAGCATTTGGTTTTAGTTTTATAGCGATTGATCCAGCATCGAGAGTGGTTTGTCCTGTTAACTTTCTTACTTCAGAATCGAGAGCCACCACAGATGTATCAAATACATCTACCTTGGATGACAATATTCCTTTTACAAAATATTCTTTGGAATAATCTCCCACAGTAAGACGAACTCTTTGACCAATGACAATATTTTTTAAAGTTTGAAAACCAGGGGCTTCGATAGGTGTAAATTCGTATAGAAGATTTTTACCGAGTAACACACTATCCTGATCATTTGATTCTAAATATGAACCACGAATTACAAACTTTGATACACCAGAAAAATCTTGTTCTTGTTTTGGATCAATTCCGAGAAGAGAGCCAGAGACACCATCTCTCTTGTCCCCTGGCTTTATAGTATCTCGATAATTTGATTCTACTAATGCACCACCAGTATAACGTACAGAATAATTTTTAAAATCTGGCAAAGTCTTTACGATAGATTCTACTTTTGGTGTCTGATCGATATATGAGCGATTTAAAAAAGAAGATATCACTACATCTCCAGTAGAATATTTTTTTTGTGCATCTTCAGAACCCTGAATAAGCCCTACCAATATACCAGACACGACGATAAGGTTTAAAAAAGTTAATGTCATCACGAAAATAATCAAAGCTGTGGTCCATTTATTTGCATGCTGAATATCACGTTTAGCCAAAAACCATCCGACGATTAAATTCTGAGAAAAAGAATTTTCAATTTTTATTTTATCTTCCATTAGTTTGTGTTCAAAACTACTTTTTCATTTTCACTTAATCCAGAGACTATTTCAACCAAATTATTATCACCAATAAAACCAGTGACGACTTCTCTTCTTTTATTTGATTCACTATTATCATTTGTAATAATATCTACAAAACTTTTTTCTCCTTGTCTTGTTATAGCAATATTAGGTACAGCTAAAACATTATTTTTTTGTCCTGCTAAAACATTTATATTTGCATTCATCCCTGGACGAATAGTCTCATCGCTTTTATCTATACTCACTTTTATTTTATAATTTACAACTCCATTATTTGTCTGAGCCGATGGATCTATTTGAGCAATCACTCCTGTAAATTTTTTATCTTTTCCAAAAGCATCAAAAGTAATTTCTACACTTTGTGCGACTTTCAATAAAGAAATATTGGCTTCATTTATCAATGCTTCTATATATAGATTTTTTATATCTTGAACAGTGATCACAGATTTACCAGCATTTGCCAATTCACCATATTTTATATCTACCATTGTCACAGTTCCATTTGCTGGTGCACGAATTATAGTATCTTCGTATGTAGCTTCTGCTGATTGTAATACTCCCTGAGCAAAAACTATTTCTGCCCCACCGACAGAGAGCTCAGCTTTTTTCTGAGCAAGGACTGACTCAGCATTGGACACAGCAATATCACGAGCCTTCAAAGCATCTTGATAAGCATTATAATTTTTTAAGTAATCAACAGAATGCTTATTTGGTATATTTATCTCAAAATCAATACTCGTCTGAAGTATTTTTGTTTTATCGAAAGATAAAAATAATCCACAATTTCCTAATGCTCTAGGAGCATCCGTTATTAAAATATTTCCATTTTCAATTCCATAGTAATTTATAGAAACTCCACCCATTGAACCATATGTACTCAAATTATAAGTACCTTCTTTTTGACATGTATAATTTCCAGTTATGATTGGAGCATCATAAAAATCTTGCTGATTAATAGCTTCTGCTTGAAGAGTAGAATTCAAAAGTGTTCGATATGCATTATCAACTAAAATATCTTGTGCTTTTTTTATATTTTCTAAATCAATTTGAGCAGAAGTAAATGAAACCTCTGACAATGCATTACCATTATTAGTAGAGCTAGAACCATATTTTGCTTGTGCTGACATTAGACCTCCACGAGCTTGAGTGAGTGAAGCTTGAGCTTGACCTTGATCTAAAGTAGCCAAAATTTGGCCAGATTGAACAGTGTCACCTACTTTTACTTTTAAAGATTTTACTACACCACTCTTATTAAAAGAAAGATTTAAATCTGTATTAGAAATGACTTGACCAGTAGCACGCACAGATTGAACCAAATTAGTAACTTTTACAATTTCTGTATTTAAGGTGTTAGTCTTATTTGAACGAAAAATAAAAAAACAAATTACAATTATAATAGCCAAAATAATTAGTACAGCTTTCTTTTTTAAGACAAGAAAAATTTTTATTTTTTCAAAAGTATTTTTTAATTTATCCATATAACTAAAGAATAACAATTTTTACTGTTATTTGCAATAAAAAAAACACACCTAGGTGGTGTGTTTTTTTAAAAATAAAATTTATTTTATTGATTACGAGTGTCTTGTCCAAGTTTTTCTATAAATCTACCAGCAGCATCTTTACCTCCTAGTCCGAAAGCAATAGCTCCGGCAATAGCAAGCATTCCAATGATTCCAGTAAATAATATTTGCATGTAAGCAGCTGCGATTCCAAGTTGACCTAATGCTATTATGAAAGCAAAAACCCAAATTGCGTAACGAGCTACAGAACCGAGCATATTTGCTGAACGTAAGTTCATAGCCTTTGCTCCAGCGACAATTGATTTTGAAATTGCTTCAGAAACAATAGTAGCGATAAGGAGTATAAAAGCAGCAATGATAACTCTTGGTAAGAACATAAGAACGTCTTGTGAAAGAAATCCTGAAACAGAATCCAATCCCATAAGACTAAGTGAAGGAATAAGGAAAGCGATTAAAATAAACCACTTTACTATTTCTCCCAAAAAGTATCCTGTGTTCAACTTCATGCCCATTCTTGAAAGCATTCCATCCATACCAACAGTTTGGAAAAGCTTGTCTACCTTTAAAGCAGTGATAACATTCTCAAATGCTTTTGAAACTAAACCAGCTAAAACCCAACCAATTATAAAGAAAACAACTGCTAAGATTAACTTTGGAGCGAATTGAACAAATCCCCACCATAAGTTTTGAAGTGAGGCATTAAAAACGTCACCCCATGAAAGCCAAATATTACTCATATATTATAATAAAATCATAAATTTATAAAAACTTTAAAGTTCGACCTTATAAAGTCATAAATTAATTATATCACTTTTTAATTTTTTTTAAGCATCTGTGTGGATAACTCTTTTGTTTCCAATACAACTTCATATGGAAAGTCAAGGATATCTCTGACTAGTTTGTCGTACATTTCGATGCGATAGAAAAATTCAGCTGTATCAAAAATAGAGTAAGTGAGCTCTGAACCTATTTCCGCTTCCAATTTTTTTAAACCTTCTTCGACGACTTTACGTTTTATATTGTCCCCTACTATTAGTAAGTCTACTCGGCTTTCTTTATTCTTTATAAAAGTCCCAGCTACGAGCAAAAGCTTCACACGTCCAGCTTTTTTAAATATTCCAGCGATTACTTCTTTATTCAATTTATCTGCTCCGACTAGGAGACTTTCTATTTGATCAGCATAAATAAAATTTGGATTAAAACTCCAACCCTTTTTGGTTTTTTTAATAAAATCAATTGCTGCTAAATGAGAGATATCTTTACGTACAAGAATTGGCTGAACTCGACTTCTTTTAGAGATTTCTTTATTCTCAAAAACTTGATCGGGATTCAATAAAAAAAGACGCATTATTTTCACTCGAGATACCCCACCCAATAATTTTGCTAATATTTCCATAATTTTGTTATTATACAAGAATAGAAAAAATTATCAACAAAAAATCCCCCAGATTTAACTTGAGGGATTTTTTGTTTAAGTTAAGCTTAAAGAAATGCATGAGGGTAGCCCTCATGCATTTCTTTAAATTATTTCAACTCGACTTTTGCTCCTGCTTCCTCTAATTTCTTCTTTAATTCATCAGCTTCAGCTTTTTTCATTCCTTCTTTCAAAGTAGCTGGAGCACCATCAACTAAATCCTTAGCTTCTTTCAAACCGAGGCCAAGAACTTCTTTGACGACTTTCATAACAGCGATTTTTTGTTCACCTGCACCAGCCAATACTACTGTGTAAGAATCTTTTTCTTCAGCAGCTTCAGCAGCGACAGCGGGACCTGCTACAGCAGCAGCAGAAACTCCAAATTTTTCTTCTAATGTCTTCACTAATTCGTGAAGATCTAATACTGACATACCTTCTATTTTTTCTATGATATCTTTAAATTTTTCTGACATAATTTTTTTAATTAATTTTTATAATTGATTTTATTCCTCCTCCCCTTCGCTAAGGGGAGGAATGAGGAGGGGTGCAGAAATTCAACACCCCCACCCGCCTCCCCCTTAGCGAAGGGGGAGGAGAAATTCTTACACTTTTGACTTTGCGATTTGATCCAACACAACAGCAAAGCGTTGTATAGGAGAATTGATAAGGTTAACAAATTGAGCAAGGAGAACTTCACGTGGAGGAATAGTAGCGATAGTCATCATCTTTTGAGCGTCAACGAAATGACTTTCAAAAATTCCACCTAAAATGTTCAGACTGATTTTATTTGTTTTTGCAAAGTTGTAAACTTCACGAGCTGGAGCTAGCATGTCATTACTGTAAGCGACAGCCACTTCTCCAGAAAGCTCTGGGATTTCTCCTTCAGCTTTTCCAGCGAGGGCACGCTTCAATAATGTCTTTCTTGAAACTTTGTAATTTACTCCACTATCACGAAGATTGCGTCGTAGCATTGTTTCATTCTGAGCAGTTAATCCGTGAAAGTTTAAGAAAACTACAGACTGACTACCTTTGATAGCACTCTCCAAATCTTTTATAATTGTTTCTTTTTTTGATTTTAATAACATAATTGTTTTGATTTTCCAATAAAAAAAACGGTAAACCAGAAAACTGGTACCGCATTGCCTCCCAAATAAATGGGAATCGACCACTAAACAGGAATTATGAGGTTTTCACTCCTCCCCTGTCTTCTTTGCAGCAGATATACTATATCATAAACAGTACAAAATGCAACTACCCGAAATGACTAGATAAAAACACTCCTATCAGTCCGAGGACGATGATAAATAAAAAAGTAAATAAAATTTTGAAGAAGTGTTTTGTGACCATAAATATATAATAACAAAAAAATATTTATTTATCAAAAAGATTTACCAAATAACTATCGATGACGCGCTGATCTTCATCATAAAAATATTTATTCTCATTGTGCAATTTTGTAGCCAGAGCGACACCGACAAAACGCCAATGCCAAGGTTCAAATTTATAATAAGCATTACCACTAGGATAAGAAATTATAAAACCATATTTATTGGCATTTCCCAAAAGCCAATTGTATTCTATTGTCTTATCAAATCCTTCGAGAGCACCTTTTGTCTTTAATGTAGTGAAGTCCAGTGCTGTGCCGAGCTGATGCTCTGAATATCCTTGATCCGCTGAAAATTTATTGGCCCCTGCACCATAGCTGACTTTGTAGCTCGTCTTCAAATTCAATTGAGTAATAAAAGAACGATAAGCTGAAAAAGCTTTTAAAGAAACTCCATCTCTATTCCCCGCCTCAATTAATTTTTCTAAAAAAGGAAGCACATCAGAATCGATTTGATAATTTATACTTTTCTCACTTCTATAATCTACTCCAATTTCCGATAAAGATATCGGTGAATAATGTTCATTTAAAAAATACACTTTCGAATATTTTTTCAAAAGCTCTGGATCAGTCGTACTCAATTTTTTTAAAACTCCGACAGTGTCTGCGACTTGATTAAATTGATCACTCAGCTGTAAATTGTTTTGTTTTTCTTTAGCTAGTACATCTGTGATATTTGATTGCGTATTGTATACCAGATCATAGACATCTTTTATATCTTTTTTATTTTGATTGTCGACGATAGACAAATTTTTCTCAGATAAATTAACCATCTTTTCTAAATTAGAAAAACGGTAATCAATATACCTAATCAGTCCAAATACAGACAGGCCAATTATTAAAAGAGCCAATACGTTTAGATTTAAAAATCTTTCCAAAAAAGCTTTCATAAAAATGATTATATCACAGAAATAGCTTTACTAATACACTAAATTTAAGTATAGTATACGAATATGAATAGAATTTGGCTTATAGCTTTCGGGGATTTTATATCCTTCTGGATATCTTTTTTTATTATCCTCGGCATACGATATGGTAATCTGTTAAATTACAATATTATCCAAAGACACTTTGTGCCATTTTTAATTTTATACCTTTCTTGGGTACTTACTTTTTTCTTATTTGGACTTTATGATTTATTTACAATCAAGCCGACTATCCCCCATTTACGACGTTTTGGTCTAGCACTCCTAGTCTCTTTTATTGTCGGAATTTTATTCTTCTACCTCGTTTCAATTTTCGGCATTGCACCAAAGACGACACTATTTTATCAAGTCATATCTTTTGGAATAATTTCTTTTTTACTTCGCCGAGTCGTCTATATTCTTTTTTCTAAACAAATTACAAAACCTGTGATCCTCGTAGGAGAGACTCCATATATAGAAGAATTACACAATACTATCGTATCCAATCCTCACCTAGGGCTCACATTAGTTTCTTATACAAAAAATCTTCATGAGTCATTACAAAAATATGCACAATTGAAAAATGCTGTTTTTATTTTTGAAGGCACCTTACAAGAAATACCCAAAAAAGATATTGTGACTTTATATCAAAACAAAACCGAGATCATCGATGTCGCCGAAGCCTATGAAAGATATTTACACAAGGTACCTATTGGCTATATTTCACAAGCTTGGGTCATAGAAAATATAAAAACAAAAAAAGATTTAATTTATAGTTTTATCACTAGAACTTTAGATATCATTATTTCTATAATTATCCTCATCGTCTCTTCTCCTTTTACTATCATCAGTGCTATTCTGATTTATTTACAAGACCATGGCCCAATTTTTTATTCTCAAGAAAGAGTCGGGCTAAATAATAAAGTCTTCAAATTATACAAACTTCGATCAATGATCATTGAATCAGAAAAAAATGGAGCTGTGTGGTCCAAAGCCAATGACTCTCGCGTCACCCCTATCGGTAAAATAATCCGAAAATTACACATCGATGAAATACCTCAAATGATTAATATTTTAAAAGGAGAGCTCACCCTCGTAGGCCCTCGTCCTGAACGCCCAGAATTCGTCACCCCCCTCGAGCAATCCATCCCCCATTACGAACTCCGCCATATCATCCGCCCAGGATTCACCGGCTGGGCACAAATAAAATATCACTATGCCAATACGACAGAATCTTCAAAAGAAAAATTTGAGTACGATTTATATTACATAAAAAACAGAAACTTCTTCCTCGACTTCGGTATCATCTTAAAAACAATTCAAATCATTTTTACGCATTAAAATTATTTATAAAGATCGTGATCTCCTATAACTAAAAAGGCTACTTCATCTTTATTCTGCCATTCAAAAACAATTCGAATTTTATAATTAACATAAAAACTATATTGATTTTTAAATCTTCCATGAAGTTTGTGCACTTTTAAGCTTTCATGATTTTTAGAATCTTTAAATAACTCTATTTTTTCAAAAGCTTCGTCTTGAAGATCTTTTTCCAATTTCTCAAATTTTCTTACAAAAATTGGAGCGTAAATTACTTTTAGCATAAATTACTTTATTGTTTTTATTAATTCTCTCAAATTACCAGACAAGCCATTCCCTAGTGAAATTTCCTCTCTAGCACGGAGCACGTCGTTAACAGCTTCTTCTTCAGCGAGTCGAATTATCGCACGGCGAACAACGTCGGCTTTATTTGAGCCATAGCCACTTTTTATTAAATTTTCTACTGATTCCATCAAGCTAGCTGATAGGGGTACAGATATTGTAGTCATATTTTTATATTTGTATTAAATTATAATATGATATTATCATACTTTATTTTCACTAAAAAGTAAATAGGTCTGTGGAAAACATCCACCTACCCCATAGGCCTTGCCTATGGGGTAGCCACTTCCCAATCCCCTAATTAACTATATTAATACTAAAAATAAACTACTTTTTATAGTTATCCACAATAGTTTGCTTTTATTATTCTTTTTGTTATAATATAAACAACTTTGGCTTCGGCCTCCGAGAAACCCCCGCAAGGGGGTTTCGTTGTTTATATATATTTCTTTACTTCATATCTTATATTTTCAAATTCCTCAATTAAAATAACGCCTATTTTTCTAGTAAGTCTTTTTGTATCGAATAGTCTAATTTGTGGAATTATAGCTGAAGAATTTGTAGATTTTATTTCTACATACCAAGAACCTTTCTTTTTAATTGAAGTTAAAGGTAGTCCAATAAAGGTATTCAAACTAACTTTTTTCAAAACTAAAACAGGTCTTTCAAAGAGCTCATGTTTACCGTCCTGTTCGCTACCCACATTAATACCCACAGAACAAAACCAAATATCTCTTTCAGAGACATAAATAGTATTACGATTTTCTAATTCTTTTTTTAATATATTCCAATCATCAAAAGATTTCACAATAAAATTATATCAAAAAGATAAAACCATGCAATCCACCCCATAGGCAAGGCCTATGGGGTAGGTACCTCCCAATCCCCTAATTAACTATTTTATGCTAAAATGCCTAAATACCAGATATTCTGCATCTCGATTTCGGTATCATCTTAAAAACAATTCAAATCATTTTTACACATTAAAATAACTACTTTTATAGTTATCCACAATAGATTGCTTTTATTATTATTTTTGTTATAATATTTATATTCATTAGAAAACGCCCACCTGTGGGGCGTTTTCATTTTATAATAATTAATTTATACTTTTTTCAATTATTTTTCTCAATAAATCTAGATCTACAAAAATAACTCTATCTTTATAAATACTTGTTAAGTTTCTTAATTTTATTGCTAATCTAGACCTGCCTTTTATCATAACTGGACTAGAAAAAATGTAAACTCGTGATTGAATATTGTCTTTCATTAATTTATCTACCAATGGTTTAAAATCACCATCTCCAGTAAAAAGTAAAACTCTAACTGCTTTATTTTTAGAAATTTCTATAACATCAATTGTTAAATCAACATCACAGTTACATTTCCAATCCAATCTTCCTGGTATTTTTTTAATTAATTCATTTTTACAAGTAGGACAATCTATAGAATAGATTTTATCTTTTAGACGATACTTTTTAAAGAATTTTGGTTTAATAAAAGAATTTTTAGAAATTATAGAATCAAATTCTTCCGTTCTTTCTATATCACCCTCCTCAATTCCTAAATAAAAATAATTTCCTTTCGAAGAATATTTAAAAGTTAAATGATCTGCCATCTTTTTCCAGTCAATAACAAAACCTAAAAAATCAGCTGTACCTTCAGTATTCTGAACGTCTATAAATGCATAAGTTTCTATTTCTTCCATTTTTTTATTTTAACAAATTATTTTAAACAAATCTATATATATAACGAATTATACCCATTAGAAAGATATTTTATATATTGTTATATTTACCCCCATAGGCAAGGCCTATGGGGGGCCACTTCCCAATCCCCTAATTAACTATTTTATGCTAAAATGCCTAAATACCTTATATTCTGCATCTCGACTTTGGTATCATCTTAAAAACAATTCAAATCATTTTTACGCATTAAAATGGAAAAAATTAAAAAATTTCTTTTTATAAATACCAGCACAAAACAAACAGTAATCAAAAATACTTTTTGGTTATTTTTTGGTGAAATTATTGGAAGAATTCTAAAGTTAGTAATAGTTGTCTTTTCGACACGCAAGCTCGGAGTTGAAGGTTGGGGTTTGTTTTCATATGCTATGGCATTCATTTCACTTTTCTTTATCTTGGGAGATTTTGGAATAAATACTTTTATTACAAAAGAAATGTCTAAAGACAATAATAATAAACACAAATACCTTGCGACATCTATTATCATAAGACTATTTATGATCGCTGTATTTTGTTCTACTGCATTATTGCTTGCTCCAAATTTAGGAAAAATAAAACTAGGATTTGGTATTGTTTTTATCTTTACACTATTCTTTGTCTCTGAATCATTACGTGAAATTGCAATGTCTATAAACCGTTCATTAGAAAAAATGGAGGTTGAAGGATTTTCAAAAATATTAATAAATTTAAGTATTACAGTTTTTGGTTTAATTTTATTAATTAATAATGTTGACCCTATATCTCTTGCAATGGCTTATATGATAGGAAGTATTATCTCCACTATTTATATAGTCTGGTCAATTAGAAAAGAACTTAAAGGAATTGAATGGAAATTCTCCAAAGAGAATTGGAAAGTAATTTATCAATTTTCTTGGCCAATAGTCATTATGAGTTTTTTTGGATTCCTGTTTAGCTTAGATACTATAATGTTAGGACAAATGAAATCTGCTGTCGATGTTGGCCTATATACAATGGCTCAACGCTTAATTTCAGTCTTCTCAATAATCCCAGGTTTTATTGGAGCTTCATTGTTCCCTATTCTTTCAAGAAATGAAAACGATAATAATAAACTCGGATATATATTTGAAAAAATAATGACTATTATTTTAGCCTTAGGTATTCCTATAACAATCATTGGTGTATTTTTTAGTAAAGAAATTATTTTACTTATAGTCGGACCAGCATATATCGCTGGGGCCTCAGTATTGGGTGTTTTAATGATTTCAATTCTTGCCTCTTTTCCAAATATATTTCTGACCAATTTAATTTTTTCAAAAAATCTTCAAAAGATCTTTATCACTGCGACAATATCTGGAGTTTTACTCAATATTCTTTTAAATTTTTGGCTAATACCTAAATACGGTGCACTTGGAGCAGCCATATCTACAACTATAGCTGAATTATTAATAATGGTTACTAATTGGAAAAGACTAAAGAAAATTATTCCTTTTAGTGTTATTCCTAAGCTTGGTAAAATAGCACTATCAAATATGGTAATGTTAATAATCATAATTGTATTACACTTGATTGGACTTAATTTTATAATTATTACTTTTATTGCAATAGTTACCTATATATTAATATTAAACATGTTAGAAGAATCAAACTTCAAAGAAATATATTCTTTAGTAAAGAATCATTAAAATCATTTGTTTACAAAAACATCTGTGTTAAAATAATTTAACTTTACATAAGCCATGACAATAAAAATAAACAATAAAATGATTAAACAGATAAAGACTATTTTTTCAAAAATACAACGCAAATTGATATTAAAATCAATAATATTAAAACAAAGAATTAGTATATTTTTACGAAAAGAAAAAAAGAATCGACAATATAGTATGAAGCTAGGTGTCGCTTATAATTTATTTGATGGTGAAGAATTGCTTGAATATTCAATAAAAAGTATTAGAAAAAACGTTGATTTTATATGTATAATTTGGCAAAAAATATCAAACCATGGGGAAAAATGTAACGATGGAGTGGAAGAACTTTTAGATAGATTAGTTTCAGAAGGCTTAGTAGATAAGCTTTATTTATATGAACCTAATATTGTAAACACAAGCGGTGAAAATGCATCACATAATGAAACCAAAAAAAGAAATATAGGATTAGATTTATGTAAAGAAAATGGTTGTAATTATTATATGACCATTGATACAGACGAATTCTATACAGATGAACAATTTAAATTTATGAAAAAAGAAATGTTGACTGGTGATTATGGTACTGGTTATTGCCAACATCGACAATACTATTATGACTCTATTTATCAACTAAAATATCCTGAAAAAGAATATGTCGCTACTATTGAAAAAATAACACCTAATACAAAATACGTTTATAACGTTCCATGTGTGGTTTCTGTTGATCCGACAAGAAAAACAAACAATGTAACAGAAAACAATCTACCCTATCGTATCTTTTCTAGAAAAGAATGTGAAATGCATCATATGTCTTTTATTAGAAAAGACATCAAAAAGAAATTATGGAATCACTCTTCAAAAAGATTTTTTACAGAAAACCATGTAAATAAAGTTGTGAAATATTATAAAAATTGGAAATATCCACAAAAATGTATGTGGGCTGGAGGAAAACTACTAGAAGTTGTTGAAATACCTAGGAAATTTGAGATTTATAAGGTTGATTAGTATATCTACGTAGTATAGTATACATAATATGAACTTATTAAGTGTATGTATACCCACATATGAAATGAAGGGTCTAGGAGTAGAATTTCTAAAATATAGTTTTGATATTTTATCAAAACAAACTTTTAAAGATTTTGATGTTATTATCTCTGACCATTCAAAAGATGATTTTATAGAAAAATTATGTAATGAATATAAAAATAAATTAGATATTCATTATTATAAAAATACGAAAAATATAGGTAAATCTTCATCAAATATTAATAATGCTATTATACATGCTACTGGTAAATTAATTAAAATATTATTTCAAGATGATTTTCTTTTTAACGAAAAATCTTTAGAAGAAATTGTTAAAAATTTTGATTTAGAAAAAGATAAATGGCTTATAACTGCATGCATACATTCAAAAGATGGTATCAATTTTTTCAAACCATTTTATCCAAAATACAATAATAAAATACATTTAGGAAATAATACCATAAGCTCTCCTTCTGTTTTAACTATACTCAACAAAAATCCATTACCTTTCGATGAAAATTTAATTTGGTTAATGGATGTTGAATACTATAAAAGATGTTATAATAAATTTGGAAATCCTAAAATAGTTAATGAAATTAATGTTGTAAATAGAATTGGAGAACATCAGGTAACAAATTCAAAAATAAATATATTAATTAAAATAAAAGAAACTTTTTATACATTATTAAAGAAAAAATGATAATAACAGAATTTTACAAAGGGCAAGGATTAGGAAATCAGCTTGCCTGCTATATAGCCACTAGGGTTATAGCCAAAGACAGAGGTTATAACTTTGGAATCATGCATCCAGAAAAATTTAAAGGTTTAGATTTTTTTAATTTGGATTTTGGAGAAAAAGTAATAGGTGGAAAAGGACCAGAGGGTGGACCAGTAGTAGAACTTCCACAAGGAATTAAATACTACTACAATGAAAGAAAAATTACTCATCCAGAAAATGGTGCAGATATTAGACTGTATGATAAAGACTTGGTAAATGTTTTAGATAATACAAAGATAGATGGCTGTATGCAGGATGAACAATATATTATCCACAGAAAAGATGAGATTCGTGAATGGCTAAAAGTAAAAGAAGAATATGAATACTATGACTACTCTAATGAAAATACTTGTGTCATTAATTTTAGAGGTGGAGAATATACACGTCATAATGACTTTTTCTTAAATAAAGACTACTGGATAAATGCTATTAATCATATGCTAAAAATTAACAAAAATTTTAGGTTTATTGTTATCACTGATGATGTATATACTGCTAAAAAATTCTTCCCTCACTATGAAGTTTTTCATTTTAGCATTGCCAAAGATTATGTAATTATAAAAAATGCACATTATCTAATTCTTTCAAATTCAAGTTTTGCATGGTTCCCTGCTTGGTTGAGTGAGAATTTAAAATACTGTATAGCACCTAAATACTGGGGACGACATAATATATCAGACGGATACTGGAGTTTGGGATACAATATTACTAAAGGATGGATGTATTTAGATAAAAAAGGAAATTTGTCTGATTATGATTCTTGCTTAAAAGAATTTAATGAATATATAAAAAAACACGGAGATTATTTCCTACCAACAAAAATAAAAGATAATTTTTTAGTAGTATCTAATTACAATAATGATATACGTTGGGTACCAGAATATACTGATAAATATATAATTTATGATCGAAGTGATCAAATTGAAATACCTAATACAATATCTAAAGATAAGATAATAAAAAGTCCCAATCTTGGCTATAATCTTTATGATTATTTTACTTTTATTATTGATAATTATGATAACCTACCTGAATGTACAATCTTTGTAAAAGGTAATATGTTTCCTAGACATATAACTCGAGAATATTTTGATAAAATTGCCAATAATAGCTATTTCACACCAATAGAAGATTGGAAAATGCATAAAACCTATTGGCCTATATGTTTTATCTCTGCTGATGGTGGTTTCTGTGAAATAAATAATAGCTGGTATATGAAACATCATCCAAACAAATACTTTAAGAACTACAATAGTTTTATGTCTTTTTTGTTTAAAGACTCCTCTATCCCAAAATACACTAGGTTTGCTCCTGGTGGTAACTATATTGTTCCAAAAGCAAATATTCTTAAATATCCAAAAGTTTTTTATGAAAATTTGAGAATGATTATCTCTTATTGTCCACTTCCAGGGGAGGCTCATATATTAGAAAGAGCCCTACATACACTATGGACATGTAGTTTTGAATTAAGTAATGAAATACAAAAAAAATTAGATGAAAACTTCTCTTTACCTAAAAAAACGTTAAAAGATATCTTAAAAGAAAAAACACCTAATCAAATAAAAAATTTGATTAAATACACTATAATTAAAATTAGGAATAAATTATCAAATGTTTTTAAATAACATAAAAAAAATAACTCGAAAAATTACTCCTATTCCAGTTATATGTGTAATTAAGATATTTCTAAATGATATTTATAATTTAATTGATAAAATTACATTACCGTTTAATTTAATCAAAGAATATCGAAGAAAAAAAACATGGTTGTCTAACCATGAAATTGTCGAATATAGAAAAAAAATAAAAATATATGATGTTTTCAATTTTTATAATGAACTTGAAACTCTTGAAATAAGACTTAATGTTTTAAATAACTATGTAGATTATTTTGTTATAGTGGAATCAACTTTAACTCACTCTGGATTACCAAAAGAATTATTCTACGAAAACAATAAAGATATTTTTAAGAAATTTGAAAATAAAATAATTCATTTAGTTATAAATAATTCTCCAAAAAGTTTTGAGGAAGTTAAAGAAAGGTTAAAAAACATAAATATATCAGAGTTTGAAAAAGAAGTCTTAGAATATGCACTATCTTCTCCTAATATAAAAAAAGGGGAAGCAAACTTTTTAAGAGATTTTTACGAAAAAGAATATATAAAGAAATCATTAATAGGATTATCAGATGATGATTTTTGCTTTGTATCTGATTTAGATGAAATTTGGAACCCAAAATTAATTATTGATTATTCTAGTAATGATATTTTCAAGTTTAAGCAAGATTCATATATGTACTATTTAAATAACCGATCAAACGATAACTGGAGAGATTGGACTGGGACTATAGGCACAAAATATAAGAATATAAAGAATAGTTGTTTAAATCATCTCAGGACTCAAAATAAATCAAAATACACAATATTAAGAAATGGTGGTTGGCACTTTTCTTTCCAAGGTGGTTTAAATAGAGTTATTAAAAAAATTGAATCCTATAGCCATCAAGAAATAAATAACCTTAAAATAAAATCAGAAATCAAGAATGATTTACTTTACCAAAAAGATATTAGAGGTAGACACATTAAATTCTGGAAGGATGAATCTAACTTACCAGAATATCTATTAAAAAATAAAGATAAGTATAAAGAATTATTTAAATAAAATGGAAAATACTAAAAAAGTTTTTATTACAGGAGCCACAGGATTTGTAGGTCAAAATCTAGTAAATTCACTTATAAAAAAAGAATATGAGATATATGTATTGACAAGAAATGGATCATCTATTTTTTCTAATAATAAAAATGTAAATATTATAATTGGTGATATTACTGATGATATTTCTATTCCGGAAGATATAGATACTATATATCACTGTGCAGGAGTTGTTTCGAGTAAATATGAGATGGAACGAATAAATATTTTAGGTACAGAAAACATTGTTAAAATTGCATTAAAAAATAAATGCAAACTAATATATCTCTCTAGTGCTGGAGTAATAGGTAAAACAAAAAAAGATATTTTAGATGAAACTACAGTTTGTAATCCAGAAAATGACTATGAAATATCAAAATACAAGGCTGAGCAGATTGTATTAAAAGGAATACAAAATGGTTTAAAAGCTCAAATCTTGCGACCAACTACAATTTTTGGGATTGGGCAAAACTCCAAAAATGATAGCTTTTTTCAGCTTGTTAAAAGCATAAGAACTGGTTTATATAAAAACATAAATACTGGAATTTATAATATTGTACACATTGATGAGGTAATAAAAGCCCTAGAATTATTGGACGAAGAAAATCTACCAAATGGCGAAATTTATATAGTAAATAATACAATAAGATATAAAGACATGAATTTGATTGTTAAAAACTTACAACCAGTTATTACGAAAAATACACAATCAATACCCTATCCGATTGCTTACATAGCTACAGTAGTATTAACCATATTTTGTTTTTTGATAAACAAAAAAAATCCTTTAACTTTTTCTAGACTAAAAGCATTAACTAACAAAAAGATCTATTCACAAAGTAAAATTGAAAAAACTATAGCATTTAAAAACACCCTACCCATAGAAGGATACATTAAAAGTATTTGCGAAAAGTATATCTCACTAAAATTAATACATTAATTACATTTTTTTATGTAATTTTAAAAGTACACCCTTCACCTTCACAGGAAGAATATTAAAAATTGGTGTAAAAATAATTTTTGCCCAACCAAAGAATACTGAATAAAGATAATTTGGATAAAAACCCTTATGTTCTTTTGTAAAAAGTAAATTCTGTTTCAAACGTAATATTTTATCTTGAGAATTATATCCACTAGGACTAAAAAGATATTTTACTGAATATTCTTGAAAATTGTAAAACTTTCCCATTCTGCCTATTCGAAGCCATAAGTCATGATCTTCAGACATTTTTTCTACAGTATAACCACCTATCTTTTTTACCAATTCTTTTCTATACAAAACACTTGAATGAATAAAACAATTGGCTCGTAAGAGCTTTTTTCTAATTTCTAAATTAGTCTCTGGCATAAGATATCTAGCCAATTCTATTCCATTTATATCTATCATAATAGCCCCTGTTCCCACTAAAACATATTCATTATTTTTTTCTAAAAAATCAATTTGTTTTTGTAGTTTATTTTTATCTAGCCATTCATCATCTTGATCAATTTCTGCGATATATTCACCTTGAGCCAGATCTAGAGCAATATTTCGTGTTTTTTGTACCCCTAAATTATGTTCATTTTTAATGTATCTTATTCTTTTGTCTTGTTCTGCTAATTTTAAAACAATTTCTTCTGTATTGTCTTTAGAACAGTCATTTATGATGATAAATTCAAAATTGGTAAAAGATTGAGACAAAGCACTTAAAACAGCTTTTTCAATCCATTTAGCCCCATTATATGTCGGTAATATTATTGATATTGATTTTTCCATATTATATTTGAATCCATTCTTTTGGGATTAAATCCCAGCTATTAATATTTTCATCTCTAATCCATTCCTTTGGACAAATAACTATTTTATCTTTATATGGAGATAAATACGCCGCCCACCAAGAAAAAGTACTGTTTGGAATTATAAAATTTTTACAAGCTGACATTAAAATCATATGCCCTTCATCTTTTTCACCAGAATATTCATCACCGACAAACATTACCAGAAATTCAAATTTCAAATTCTCTTCACACCATTTTATATCATCTGAAAATATATATATTTTGTCTATTTTAGTTCGTTCTTTAATATACTCTATACACTTAGAGTAATAATCCTTACCGACAATTTCATGGTGAATATTGCCGACATAATCCCCTCTGCGTATATGAATACATAAAGAATTATTTTCTTTTATTTCTTTCAAAAGATTTTTTATTTTTTCTATTGGTTCATTTTTAAGAGTAAAATCTTTTCTGATTATATCTAAAATATCAGAAAAATATTCTGGATTTTGCCACCAGCCTTCTAAATATGCATTTGGT
Source organism: Candidatus Nomurabacteria bacterium (assembly GCA_026395995.1). Classification (GTDB taxonomy): domain Bacteria; phylum Patescibacteriota; class Minisyncoccia; order Phycocordibacterales; family UBA9973; genus UBA9973. Next base: position 21,652 of record JAPLXQ010000012.1, read on the forward strand.
CCTAGCTTCATTATTTCAGGGTCAAAATAATAATTTTTCTTTTCTTTACCTGGAGTCGATAAAAGTTTACGACGAATATAATCAATATATCTCATAAAAAATCCTAAATTATATTTTCTATATAAAAATGGAATATCTTTTTGTTCCACAATAGTGGCTTGTATATTAAAACTATCGAGCTGGTATTCACGAAAAGTAAAATTTGGTATCGGTGTACGATCTAAAAGAAAAGTTAAATCCAGTCCGAGTGGTACGTTATTTTTTATCGACAAAGCTCGACCCAATGCATATTGGAACATTTGATTCCCTAGCCCACCTTGTATTCGTATAATAATCATATTAATCTAAAATTACTTTCGTATAATAAATACTTCCGCCTTGACCATTTTGTTTAATCTTCCCTTCTTTCTTTAAAATATTTAGATAGCCAGTGGCAGTCTCATCAGCAATGTGTAATAAATCTCGAACATCATGATTTTTAATTTTTTCTTTTTTTGTAAATAAATTCATAATCTTTTCTAATTTTTGCTTCTTTTTTGTTTGAACAGCAAATCTAGCTTTCACCAGCAATTCCCTCGCCCTTACCATATTGGCCTTAAAAACAGAAGCTACGGGGTCGATAACTGAAACAGGTATTGAAGATACAGATGATGAAGAATTAACTAAATTTGTAGTTTCAACAGGTTTTAAAACCTCATTTTCAGGCTTAATTTGAGGCTCTACAGTAGTATTTTCCACCAAAGGTGGTTTCTCTACTTCTTGAATTATAGGATTATTTTCAGCCTTATTTTCACTGTTATTTACCTCCATAACAAGCTGATTTGCCTCTTTTGCAGGGAAATCAGCTTGTATTATATTTGGAACTGCCTCTGAAACAGACAAAGCTTCAGCTGCAGACTGTTCTATTATTTTTTCTTCTGTTGGATTTATATTTTCGTCTGACATAAATAAATATCAATCTTTCATAACGAAACCTGGTATATCTTTTTGTGCTTGAGTTAAAGCTTGATCATAAAGTTTCTGATTACCTGTACCTTTAGCAAATTTAAGTAAAAGTTGATGAGAATCTGGAATACTAGCATCGACTGCAATCGCTTTATTATAGGAATCTACTACACCATTATAATCTTGTTTCCATATATATGTTTGAGCCATAATCCAATAAGTTTCTGGATTATTAGAAGAAAGATATTTCATATTATCAAGAAGTTTAAAAATATGGTCTCCGAGTACTGGATCATAAGGATTGTCAGTATAATAATTTAATGTATTATATAAAGCTATAGTACTAATATTCAACCTAGCATCATGATGATTCTTGGCTAAAATTTTCTCAGAATATGCTATCAATGCTTTTATGTCTGTTATTGCATAGGGCGCCATTGTTTTATCGTTTTTAATTTTTACAGGGTCTTGATTATAAAGTTTATAAATATGACTCACTATTTCACTCACATCCCAATCCTGTCCGAGAGATGACCCTTCAAGTAAATCTACATAATGATCCCCTCTTGTATTCATAGACATTTGAGCAACAGTATAATAATTAAAAACTTTTATCATTGGTCGAATTGAAAAAAATATTAAAAGAATCAAACAAATTACACCCAATATACTAGGAAGAATATCTTTCGTAAAAGTATTCAAGGGTTTTAATGTATGTTTTTCTTCTTTTGTATCATTAATAAAAATAAAGACAATTCCTGCTAATACATACAAGACCATAACAGAAAGAGCTGAATCAAAAACGAATAAGTTTTGAAATACATAACCTATTATTAATCCAGCTAAAATGGAAATTTGTATATTATTAAACATCTCTCTGTTACGTAAAAGATACAAGCCATATAATATAGACAAAATAAAGAAAGCATAAAATGCTATGGCCGGATATCCACCAGATACACCCGTATCATAATAAATATTATGACCTCTATCCGCCCAAACTTCATAATTATATGCAGAAAGGGCCATTTTAGGATTTAAATTTTCCTGAAAAGCTATCATATAATTCTCAGGACCATAACCAAAATATGGATATTTATCCATTGATTTTTGTGAAATCTCATCAAAGACAAAGCGTGTTCCGGAAGCTACTTCTGTAAATTTTTGATGAAGTTTTGTATTAGGATTTATTAATTGAATCCATACAAAAGAAAAAGCTACGATTCCAAAGATAATTCCTAAACCACCCAAAATTCTTAGAACTTTCTTTTTTGAAATAAATAAATAAAATACCAACGCTACACCTACACTGACAATGAGACCAAGTGTCGCTCCACGAGCTACACCAAAAAGACTGTCCCCAGTCATAAATCCATGAATATTTATAAATAATGGTGAGAATAATATGACAGCTAATTTAGTTATCAACCATCCCTTTTTTTCTATAAAAGTAGATTTAGAAGTTAGAATAAAAACACCAAAAGCTAAGACAAACATCAAATAAGGAGCAGCCAAAGATGAGTTACCCATCAATCCCCCACCGGAACTATTCTCTAAAAATGGAATCCAATCAAATCCTTGGTTTCCAAATAAAATAGAAAGTCCCAAAATAAAACCTCCATTAATAAACCAATGCATTAATTTATATAAATAACTAAGACCATTACGTTTTATTAAAGAAGCGACAATTAAAGCAAAAAACAAAGAGTGATATAAGGTTAATAATCCTGTTCCTCTACCGATTGATGACCAAAATGCTAAATGTGGATTCACTGCCACAACGCCTGAAATTGTCATCCAAACAATGAAACCAAATAAAGGTAAAAAATATAATAAGGTTTTTTTACTTAATCTATATGATGGATCTACTACTAGAGCATAAATCCAAAAAGCTGTCAGTATTTCTACTAAACCATAAAATAAAAAAGTTTTAGGTCCAGTATAAGGATAAAAAGTAACACCAATATAAAAAATTGGTAAAATAAAAACTAATAAATAACTTCCGTATTTCAATATATCATTTATTTTTTTAAGCATAGCTAGATTATACAATTTTAAATAACAAAAAACCACTCATTTCTGAGTGGTTTTTTGAATACTTTTTAAGGTGTATTAGCCAGAAATCGTCACTTAACTTAATTAAGAATTCTTAGTTTAAAACTAGAATGCTGCGTTAAGATTAAGAGCTGACAATCCAGATGTGATTGTAGAACCAGTACCAGATGTAGTTGTACCGTAATTGATTACAGTAGCTTTCATCATAGTAGCACCAGCATTAGCACCACGTAGAACAGCTGCAAATGTGAATGTACGAGCTGATCCTGTAGGAATTGCGTAGTATGTGCCAGAAGCATCATCACCACTAACTGTTGAAGGATCAACTGTTACACTTGTCAATGCAGATGTAGCTGCTGTAGCACCACCTGTTGTTGTTGTTGTTACGAATGTTCCTGGAGTAGCACTTACATACAAGTCGTTATTACTATTGTTTGTAAGAGTAAATGCATAAGTAGCATTGTATCCAGTTGTTATATTACTTTGTACGATAGCAGCACCAAGGTGTGCTGAAGTAGCACTTACAGTAACTGAATTTTGAGTCAAAGTAAGAGTGTTTGATGTTCTTGATCCTGATTCAATAGTTGCAGTTCCATAATTAGCATCTGTTACTACAACATTACTTGTTGTAGGGTTCAAAGCTAAGTTAACTGTACCAGATGAAGCAGCAGCAATATCAGCTTTGATTGTAAAATCAACCCAAGCATCTGTTGCTAAAGGAGCAGTTAAATTACTAAATGTAATAGTAGCACCACTCAATGTTCCACCAGCAATACTTGAACCTCCGACATATAGTCTGAAGTTACTGAAGTCTGTAGAAGCTGTAGCTGTACCACCAATAGTTACTAATAATGTATTTAATGTTGCAGAGTTGTTTGTAGATTTCAAACTAAATGCACCAAGATTTACATCTGTAGTTGTATTGTTAGCATTAACAACTTGTTGTCCTGTTAATGGTGAAGAAGGAGCGATTCTTGAGTAAACATCTGCAACAGATCCTGTTGAAGTTAATGTTACAGTGTTTGCTTGAGATACTGTAGGAGCATCAACATATCCAACTTCACTTGTTGTTCTCATTGCTGAGAATGTTGATGTTACAGATTGACCACCTGAAGGAATCTTGTCTGTTGCAGGAAGAACTGATGTACTAAGAGCTAAGTCAGGATTTGTTCCTGGAGTAACTACATAGTTAAGACCATCAAATCTAACTTGGTAAAGAGATCCAACATTAAGTTCTGTTGTATCAGCGATACTTGAAAGAGTCTTTGTTGCTAGGACATGTCCTGCATTGTCATGCAATGCGACTGTACCGAAGAACAACCAAGGTCGTACGTTGAATGTTACATCTACGCGATTAACCTTAACTGGACCATCAGTTGCTTGTAATCTTACTGCAACAACGTCTTTTGTTTCACCTTTCTTAAGAGAAATACCAGATGAAACATATGATGAAGTTGAAGCTGTGATTGATCCATCAGTTGAACCTGTACCATATGTAGTTGAACCAGCAGCTGCTGCTCCATTACATGAAGCACCAGTTGTTGTACTGAAACCTACAGCTGAAGTACATCCTGCTGGGAAAGAAGTTGCAACGGCACATGAAGCACCAGTTGTTGAACTAAATCCTGTAGCTGAAGAACATCCTGCTGGGAAAGAAGCAACTACTGTAGCACATGATGCACCAGTTGTTGAACTAAATCCTGTAGCTGAAGAACATCCTGCTGGGAAGTTTCCTGTTACTACTGCAGCTGCACCATTTAATGATGCACGTGTAAGTGGACCAACAGTTCCTGTTGCACTTATTCCGTGAGCTGTTTGGTAAGCGATAACAGCAGCCTTAGTGATTGAACCGAAGTATCCAGTAGCTGGAGTTACTCCTAATTTTGTTTGGAGACAAGTTACGTTTGCTCCAGAAGCTTTCATCGCGATGTTAGCAGTGATTGAACAATCAGCTGAAACCTTTGTACTTTTTACAGTAGCAGCAGTTACAACTAATGCAACAATCATTAAACCAAAGGCGATTGATTTTAATAATTTATTCATAAAAGTTATTCTAATATCTCAAGTCTGGTTCTTTATCTTTAATTTTTAAAAATTATTAATGTGATAAAAAATTCAGAATGAGTTGTTGTGCGCCATTAATTAGTTTCGACAAAACCAAGGACGCACATTTTTTTCTATCACTATTTCCACTCTCCTTTTTAACGAAGAATGAACACAGTGGACAGAGACAAACTAAATCGAAAAACATATAACTAAATCAAACAGGACTAACTCCTGTGAGATCTTTTTATTTATTTTTCAATGACCTTTCATTTCACTTTCTTTTGAAATTCTTTCGACAAAATTTCAAAACAAAATGTTGTAAGTGTGCATCAAGTACAACGTAAAATATACGCGACTTCATAGCACAATACTATTATAATACTCCACCGTTGAAACGGCAAAACATTATGTGGATAACTAAGGCTTTTAACCTCTTTTTCCACTTCCCTATCTTCTCATATTTTGGACCAAAATGCAAGTTTGTCGGGATACTATATATGACGCATTAGGAGGTTTTTTCTTACAAAAATTTTTGAGCTCCTCCTCCCCTTCGCCAAGGGGAGGAATGAGGTGGGGTGCTATAAAAAATAATGAGACCATCTCTTTTCTCCGGCCTTCTTAAGGACACCGTCCTTGACCATTGAGACTAGCTCTCTTTGCAAAGTTTTCTCTCCGCAAGATATCAAGACACCGTGTTTTGTGTCCTTGATGTCTTTGATAGTGAGACCTTGAGTATTAGGAAAATTTTTCTTATTGTTCTTTATTATTGAAATGATATCTTCTCTTCTTTGCTTCTTTAATTGGTCGAAGGAAGATCTCTCCTCACCCTTCGCTAACCCTCCAGAGCCCAGGGAGGATGGGAGGGGGTGTTTATCAAAATTATTGTGAGGTGAATTTGAATTCTTCGGCTTAATGTCCGATATAGCCTTCAACAAAGTATGTCCGTTTTGGACACCGATTCGGGTTCCATTTTGTTTTTTTTCTACAGGCACAAATGGATGTCTTTGAAACATTTGTCCTTTAGGAAAATTCCCTTCCCCCTTCGCTAAGGGGGAAGTTGGATGGGGGTGCTGATGTGTAGGAAGAAAATTATTTTCTTCCTCATTCTCAAAAAAATCTGATATAGAAACTTCCTGATTGTATGAACTTTCTGTCATTGAATTATACAGTTCACCAAACTCCTTTTTTAAAATATTTTTATTCATTTCAGAGATCATCCCTACAGAAGAAGCGATGTCCATGAAGTTCACAATTTCAGTAATTCTACCTTTCATTACGGACACTAAAGAACGAGCCTCATTGGCATGTTTGTTTGTTAGAAGATTGATGTCCGAGATGATATTTGCACCAGCTGTCCGTAACTTATTTCGTATTATTTCTTCTTTGTCCATTATGTCCGTAACCATATATAAAGCTGTAATAAGCTTGTTTATTTTTGTATAGGACATGTTTTGAGACCCGTCCAATATAGGCAATGAAAGAGCTGAAGAAGCATAAGAATTTGAATTAGCGTCCGTGTCTGTTTGAGAGCTTTTGAGGTTTTTATTTTCCATCAACATAAGTCCTATTATATATAAAGGACAGAGAAATGCAATAGGAAATTAATTCCCCTCCCTGGGCTCTGGAGGGTTAGCCAAGAGGGAGGTTGGGAGGGGGTGCAAAATATTTAACACCCCACCTCATTCCTCCCCTTGGCGAAGGGGAGGAAGAAGAAAAATATCCGTGCAATTTTTTATATGAGTTCTGCGAACCTATTTTTTTTATGCTAAAATATATTCATATATGGCAAAAAATGATAAAAATAAAAAAGAAAATTTTAAAGATAAAAAATCAAACAATATCGAAAAAAAGAAACTAAAAGCAGAAACTAAACACACGATACTCGCAGTTGTTTTTTTTGTTTTAGCACTCTTCTTAATACTCGCAGGTTTCAATTCAGCAGGTGTCGCTGGAAAAATATTTAAAGATATTTTTTCTTATCTTCTCGGTGTCGGATATGTACTCTTACCAATACTTTTTATTATGCTCGGTTACTCTTTTATCAAATCAGAAAAACCAGAAATAGGTATCAGTCGTGCCCTCAGTTCTAGTTTGTTTTTACTCTCAAGTTTGGGACTCTTTGATATCGCTTCAAAGAATCATGCCGGAGGTGTCCTAGGACAATTGACTGCCACTCCATTCGTCTCACTTTTTGATTGGCTAGCGAGTATCTTTTTTCTCGGAGCAATACTCATTATTTCTATTTTAGTAATGTTCGATGCGAAGCCAGTCTTGATACCATATTTAGAAAAATTCTGGATGTTCTTGAAAGGTAAAAAATCTGAAAATTTTGAAGATGAAGATTACGAAGAACCTATTAAAAAAGTCGCAGTCGAAGAAGAGGAGGACGAGGAAGAAGTAGTAGAAAAAGTAAGTAAAGAAAAAGTTCAAAACCAAGAAAAAAATAAGAAAGAAATTAAACTAAAAGAGGACGAAGATTTACCTCCACCAGCAGGTGCCAGATACGTCTCTCATGCCTATGTCCCACCACCACTTTCACTCCTTGAAGAAGACAAAGGAAAACCAAATACCGGAGACATCAAAGCGAATGCAAATATCATAAAACGTACTCTTCAAAATTTCGGTATCGAAGTCGAAATGGATGAGATCACTGTCGGACCATCAATCACGCGTTATGCTTTGAAGCCAGCCGAAGGAGTAAAACTTTCTCGCATCGTCGGACTCCAAAGTGACCTCGCACTCGCCCTCGCTGCCCACCCTATCCGTATCGAAGCTCCGATCCCGGGCAAGTCACTCGTCGGTATTGAAATTCCAAACAAAGTAAAATCTACAGTCGGCCTCGCTACACTTCTCGCTGATGAAAAATTTGCAAATTCTTCAAAGCCACTCACTATCGCTCTCGGTCGTGGAATATCTGGAAAGGCTACATTCGCAAACCTCGCAAAAATGCCACACGCCCTCATCGCCGGTACCACTGGATCTGGAAAATCTGTCACCATTCACTCAGTCATTACTTCCCTACTATATAGAAATGGACCAGACGATTTGAAATTTATCATGGTTGATCCAAAACGTGTCGAGCTTACTCTTTACAACAAAATTCCTCACCTCCTCACCCCTGTCATCACTGATGCCAAGAAAGCCATCCTCGCACTCAAATGGGCAGCCAAAGAAATGGATCGCCGATATGACATCCTCCAAGAAGAATCTGTCCGCGATATCAATTCTTACCATGAGACTATTTTTCCTAAATTAGAAAAAGCTTTCCTCAAGTCTCAAGAGAAGGAAGACTTTGAAGCAAAACGACCAGACCGACTACCATATATAGTAGTCATCATCGACGAGCTCGCCGATATTATGACAGCTTACCCTCGTGAACTCGAATCAGCCATCGTCCGCCTCGCCCAAATGTCTCGTGCTGTAGGTATTCACATCATTCTTTCTACTCAACGTCCTGAAGTAAACGTCATTACTGGTTTGATTAAAGCAAACATTCCTGCTCGTGTCGCCCTAAAAGTTTCTTCTGGAATCGATTCACGTACCATTCTCGATGCTACAGGTGCCGAAAAACTTCTCGGTCAAGGAGATATGCTCTATTCTTCTGGTGAAGCTCAGCCTGAGCGTCTACAATCAGCCTTTATTTCTGAAGGTGAAGTGAAAAAGGTTGTAAAATACCTTGTCGATAGTTATGCTGACGAGCTTTCAGATGAAATTTCGTTCTCCAACGAGAGTATTAATCGTGATAAAAGTATTTTTGAAAGTAATCTCGAAGATCCAAACGATGATACTGATGAGATGTATGAAGAAGCTCGAGCTTGTGTGATGGAGGCTGGTAAGGCATCGACTTCATATTTACAAAGAAAATTGAAGCTGGGCTATGCTCGTGCAGCAAGATTAATGGATATGCTCGAAGAAAAAGGTGTTATTAGTGCTGGAGAAGGAGCTAAGCCACGTGAAATCTTAGAAAAAATAAATCGTGATGAGAATGGAGACAATGTGATGTAAAGACTTACTATATATGACCCAAGATTTAAAAAAAATATTAAAAATCTCTTCCCTTTCACTATTATTTTTAATAATTATTATTTTTGCTTTCTTTCGGTCAAAAGATTTGGTCTTTGGGGTAAAAATTAAAAATGTAAACATTGTCGATGGATCAAAAATGACAGGAAGTATCTTACCAATCATAGGAAATGCCAAAAATGCAGTCGAGGTGACTATTGACGGTCGAGAAATTTCAGTCGATCAAAATGGAAATTTCAATGAGACTATTGCCTTACTCCCCGGTTATAATATAATAGATATAAAAGCAGTCGATAAATTTGGGCACAAAGATGAAAAAATTTATAAGTTAATTTATTAGGCGAAGAATTGTTTTAGAAAATGCCTTAGGAGTGCGACTGGCACGAGCACGAGGAATTTTTCACCAGAAAAATATCCGTGCATTTTATAGAATAATTCTTCGCCTCAAACAAAATATGATAAAAAAACCAAAAAAAGCAGGAAATAGTGAGACAATGAACGACCGAGGACTTGATGATACACTCAAGGCTATTCAAGCAAAATTCGGAGAAGGTTCTATAATGAAGCTTGGCGAAAAGCCAAAAGTGGATATCGACGTCATCCCTACTGGTTCCCTCGGCCTCGATATGGCTCTAGGTATCGGTGGTGTGCCACGTGGTAGAATTTTAGAAATCTTTGGTCCAGAATCATCTGGAAAGACTACTCTCGCATTACATATCGTCGCTGAAGCTCAAAAGAAAGGTGGTATTTGTGCGTTTATCGACGCTGAACATGCTATGGATCCTGTCTATGCAAAAGCTCTCGGAGTAAAAATTGATGACCTGCTCATCTCTCAGCCAGATACAGGAGAACAAGGCTTAGAAATTACTGAATCCCTCGTGCGTTCAGGAAAAATAGATGTCATTGTTATCGACTCTGTCGCAGCCCTCACTCCAAAAGACGAAATCGAAGGAGATATGGGTCAAGCACATGTCGGAAGACAAGCACGTCTAATGTCTCAAGCACTTCGTAAACTCACAGCTATCACTGCCCGCTCAAAGACTACAGTTATTTTCATCAACCAAATCCGTATGCAGATCGGAGTAATGTTCGGTAATCCTGAAACTACTCCAGGAGGAAAGGCTTTGAAATTCTATACTTCTGTCCGTCTCGACATCCGCCGTATTGCTCAAATTAAAAAAGGAGAAGAAGTTGTCGGAGGACGAACTCGTGTGAAAGTTGTTAAAAACAAAGTCGCTGCTCCATTCAAACAAACAGAATTCGATATTATCTATGGTGAAGGTATTTCACACGAAGGCGAACTTATGGCTCTCGGAGAAAAGCTCGGCATTATTGAAAAGTCTGGTGCTTCATATAGTATGAAAGATAAAGAAGGAAATAAAATTTCAATGGGACGCGGTTATGATGCTACACGCACATGGCTCAAAGAAAATTCTAAAGTAGCCAAAGAAATAAAGAAAGAAATCGAACACCGCTTCGGAGAAATCCAAGTCACTAGTGCTGGGGAGTAAAAACTAAGAATTTAGAAAATTATCTATAAGCTTAATATCTTGTAGGTCTTTTTCTCTACCAATTTCTATTTTTATCTTCTTTAAATGCTCAAGACTCATAAATTTTATTCCATCTAAAATATCTCCTTTTTCAAAAATTTCATCCTTAGGTACTATTACTGAATTACCAAATATTGAATCTTTAGGGTTTACGATTTCAATATCATTTTCTAAACATATACATTCAACCCCAAAATCATTTGAAATAACCTGATATTTTTTTATCATTTCATTCCACAAAGAATCAGTAACCATAATATCTATGTCCTTAGCTTCACGTATCCCCCTCACAGCCAAAGGACCTGAGCCAATAACCACATATTGATCAATTGGTAAGTTTAATTTTTTTAAGTTTTCTAAATTTTTTTCAAAATTCATAATATAAAAATTATATCATTTTTATGGACATATAAAGAAATAAAAAAGAAGTTCTTTTGCCTGTAGACGTCCGACGTCTACAAATCAATAAATTCTTCAGGAGAAATTTCTGACTTATTTCTCCCTTCTCTTAAAATAGAAATAATTTCTTGTGCATGTTTTGATAACTTCTCAAAACCATTAAACATTTCCAAAATCTTTTCAGCTTCTTTTTCGTTTACTATATAAAAGTTTTTATTCTTATACTCACTTAAACTTGATCTAATCAAAGACAGTTTGTTTTGTGGAATATTGTGCATTTTATTATTCCACATGACATATGCACAAAGAAGTTCAAAATAATTTTCTTTTTCAGCAAAAACAGATTTAAACTTACCTTGAAATAATACTCCACTTCTTTTATGTTTATCATTAAAATATCTTGTATATCCACCCTGGAGCCGTTTCATAAATTCACTAATACCTCCATCTATTTCTTGTTTCAGTAAAAAATGAAAATGATTTGGATTTAGACAATACATAACAACAGAAACTAGCTTCTCATCTTTTTGTAGACGTCCGACCTCTACAGAATTATCTCGTAAAATGACTTGTATACTTCGAGTTGGAATCTTATTCGAAAATAATTCTATACTCAATAAAAATCTTTCTACATCTTTTTGGTCAGCAAAAATATCTCGCTTGTCGGTACCACGATTATAAATGTGATAATATGACCCAGTTACAAAAGCTTCTTTTCGCATATTTATATTATATCATGTAGACGTCGGACGTCTACAGTTTGATTATTTAGTCCATTTTTGATAGGATAACTATATTAAAATTTAAATAAAATACATTTATGGCAACACTAGAATACAGTGAAATAAGAGAGAAAAAGATAATATTACATGATGATGAACCATGTGAAGTGGTAGAATCACACGTAGCTCGTACTCAACAAAGAAAACCT
>JAPLXQ010000007.1 GCA_026395995.1 Candidatus Nomurabacteria bacterium
GCGGAGTTTGGTTTTTTCGTAATTCTGTGCGACGAGGTTTTAAAATTGGATGATTATGCGTAATAGTCATTTTAATTTAGATGTATTGTATTTTATTCCTCCTCCCCTTCGCCAAGGGGAGGATTGAGGTGGGGTGCTAGAAATCTTCTAATGGGTAAACATCAAAAGCAACTTCTTCGTATGGATGCACTATTTTTAATTTTTCAATTACTTCTTTTAAAATTTCTCTCGGTACATTTACCTCGATTCTTTCTTCTTGAACAGATTCAGATTTTCCAGCTTTACCAATAGTTGGATTTGATTTATCATTTCCTAAAAAACGTCCTGTTCCAATAGAAGAAAAAGAACAAAAATTATAATTCCCGATTTTTCCTGCTCCCGCTTCACCAAGTGTCTGTCTAATAATATCAGTATGAGAAATCGGCACAAAAACCACAAGTTTTACATTTTTAGTTTCCATAAATTTATTTTCTCTTAATAATTTTATTCATAAGTACAGCAATAATACTTCCTAATACAAATCCCCCGAGAATATCTACTGGAAAATGCACACCGGCCATAATACGAGTAATACCTATAATGAAAGCAAAAAACATAAATACATAACCGACTTTTTTATGACAAAAGAAAAGTGAAACTGCTAGTGCAGAATAGAAAGTCGCATGACCTGAAGGAAAAGCAAAACCTGATTCTGAAATTAATGAGTGAACATTTGTAAAAGCATCAAATGGTCTAGGCGTATGGAATAAAATTTTTAAAAGACTAGCTAGACACCAAGCCAAAATTCCAGAAAAAAATACGAGACCAATCTCCTTCCATTTTCTTAAGTAACTTTTTAATTCACCAAAAATATCTTTTTTAGGCCAAGCATCGTGATGAAAAATCAAAAATAAACCAGCTAATAAAATAATTATATAAGGCAAAGTTTGGGCACAAAAAATAATCACCTTATCTAAAGTATTTGATTGATGAGCGAAATTATAAAAAAAGTAAAAAATTATATTATTCATTTTTAATTCTCCCTCTCCTTCTCTAAGGAGAGGGCTGGGGTGAGGTGTTTAGCTACCTCTAACACATTATTTAATAAACAAGCGACAGTTACCGGTCCGACACCTCCAGGCACAGGAGAAATAAAACCAGACATATCTTTGACTGATTCAAAATCCACATCCCCTACTACTCCACCATTTTCTTCTGTCGTACCAGCATCGATAATTATAACACCTTGTTTTATCATACTACTATTTATATATTTTCCATTTCCCATACCAGAAATTATAATGTCAGCTTGCATAACCGCTTCTTCTTTATTTTCACTTTGAATAGTTAGGATTTCTGGAGCAAGATTTCTAAATTTCAACAAAGCTGTCACTGGCTTACCGACGAGTTCACCTTGTCCCAAAACAACAATCTTTCTTGTCTTGAGCGTAGCCGAAAGATTATTATCTAAATTCAAAGAATCTAAAATATTCATACAGGCCAAGGCTGCTGGTGAAGCTAAATTTGTCTCACCTTTATAAAATTTTTCTTTAGTTTCCTCCCCTAAACAATCGACGTCGAGATTTGGATCAATAGAATTTAAAATTTGTTTTACATCAAAATGTTTTGGTAATGGTAACTGAACAATAATTCCACAAATATTTTCTAAATGATTTAATTTTTCTATTTCTTGTATCAAATCTTCCATCGAAATATTTTCTGGAAAAATAGCATTATGAAATTTAATACCGACAGACTCAGCTGTTTTGTTTTTCATTCGGACATACTGCATTGAGACAGGATCTTCACCGACTAAAACATCACAAAAAACTGGAGTAAAATCTAAAAGACTAACTTCTTTTTTTATGTTAGTTAAAATTTCATCTCGAATTGTACGACCATTTATAATTTCCATAATTTATAGCCCTAAAAATTCATTCTTCATATCATCCCGATGAGCCGGCCTAGAATATCCTCTCATACCCATCAATATTCCTAGTGCTGCAAACTCTGTCAAAAGATGTGAACCACCGTAGCTCATAAATGGTAAAGTGATTCCTGTCACTGGCATAATACCCATATTCATTCCGACATTTATCAGTATATGACTCATAAAATAAATAGCTACCCCCATACCAAAAAGCATTTCAAAATTTGATTCACCGAGTGATGCATTGTGCAAAATTCTCCAGATCACTAAACCAAAAAGTAGCATCAATAATAATGAACCGATAAAACCCCATTCTTCAGCAAAAGCAGCAAAGACGAAATCTGTTTGAAACTCTGGTAAAAATTTTAATCTAGATTGTGTCCCGAAGCCAAGACCTTTACCTAATACTTGCCCAGACCCGACAGCAATCGTCGACTGCAAAGCATTATATCCAGACCCATGAATATTCGTCATTGGATTAATAAAGTTTGCAATACGAGCCTTTTGATATGGTGCAAAGACAAAGAGCCAAAGAATTCCTAATACGACGGCCCCACCCAGGAAAACAACTAGTAAATGTTTTTTTGAAATTCCCGAGACCATTGTCATTCCAAACCAAATAAAAAAGATAATAATAGCCGATCCAAAGTCTGGCTGTAAAAAAACCAAAAGAAATGGTACCAAAGCATATAGACCTGAAATAAATATATGTTTAGGGTTTTTTATTTCTACGTGGCGACGAGAATAATATTTAGCTAAAATTAAAATAACCACTAGCTTCATCATATCCGATGGTTGAAAAGAAAATCCACCGAGTGAAAACCAACTTTTGGCTCCATGCGACACGTGCCCTAGAACAAATAAAATAAAAAGAAAACTTAAAAAAAATAAAAATAAATAAACAATAACTTCTGTTCGTTTCAAAAATCTAAAATCAATATTTGAAAAAATAAAGAAAACCACAAGAGAGATAACTAGCCAGATGAGCTGTTTACCAAAAAAATTTCCCTGACTTTCGGATGGCACAAAAGACTTCATTGTGAAAAGACCTGCTGTGACTATCGGCAAAATAAAAGCTACCAATAGCCAATCTATTCTTTTAATAAAGGGATGATCTGACATACTAATTAAACTTTACAGAAAAAATATCAAACATTGGTATTATTTCTTTGGCTACTACTTTATCAGAAAAAGCTTCTGGCCAAGTGAAAGAAATAGGAATAATAGATTTACCAGGAATTGAATCTAAATAAGTACTACTAGCATTGATAGCATTATGATTTTTATCATAAACAATAGCCACTATTTTTACTCCTGGAATTTTAAAGAAAGAATTATTTTTAATGGTCGTAGCTATTATCGGACTAGTGTCTTCATTTGATAAATCAATATTACTAAACGACAATTGTAATTCAGTAATATTTGCATCAGCTACTTGGTACCAAACAGGAGCTTCGGTAAAAGAAAAAGTAGTAAACACTGGAACAGAATTACCGACATCTATCGCAGGCTCAAAGATAGCAAAATTCCCTCCGGCTGGGACAAAAGTATCCCCTTCACGAGCACCAATATAAAGATTATCTTTATCAGCAAAATGGAATTTATAATGTATTTTATAAATTGCAGAATTTTTATTTTGATTTTGCACATAGGCGACGGCATTGTATCTGCCGGGTACCACACGAAATGCGCGAGCCCAGACTACGTTTAGCGGGTTCACTGCGAGAGTACAAGCCTTAGCACAACTTCCTCCACAATCTATCCCCGTCTCTACACCATTTTGTTTATTATCAAAACATGTCGGAGCTTGATTGATATAAGGCCGAGCGAATAGATAACCAATAAAAACAACAATCCCGATCAATATCAGTAAATATATAATCTGTCTTTTGAGTGCCCAAGTCATTTAAATAGTATAACATAAAATAAATTTAGAAAATAAATAATAAAAAAGCCCTCCATTTCTGGGGGCTTATAGATCTTTTTCATAAGATACAAATTTTTAAAGGTTAATCACGTAGGCATGTTATTCAACGCCCTTTAACATTCTTTGAAAAGAAATTCTTTTCTTTGTTTCTGCCAGGGGCGTAAACAGGTAGTAAATGACCGTTTGAAAAATGATCACAGATACTTTCTGTTATCTCCAATGAAGGAAACACGATTGGAGATTTTCCAGCCCTGTTTACCTCTTCTTCAAACAATAATTGAATTTCATTTTTTGGAGTAACCTCCTTAAAACCTTTCGGTAATAATTCAGGATGATCCTCAAACAAATAATTTTTAAAATTGTCTGTTAAGTCACTCCAAGGAGTGTTTTTGCTTTTGTTTTTTGCCATGTTTTTTTATTTAATTGATTTCCATAAACCCCAAAAGGATCTCTGGTAATCAATCAAACCTTTTTCAAACAACCTTTAACCATATCAAGTATATCACATATGATTTTAAAAGTCAAGCATATTTGGGCTTGTAAAATAAGGCTAAAATACAACCCATCCTAGCCTTCCCTTATCAGGGAAGGTAAAAATACTTAGCATTTAAAGTCCCCTGATAAGGGGGCTTAGGGTTATGTTTTATTTGACACAAAACAAGAATTTGCTATAATATGAGTATTAGGTTCCCTTTGCGGAACTCCGAGATGCCCGCCACGAAAGTGGCGGGCATCGATTGTTTTAACCAATCTTTTCAATCTCAAGCTTTAGTTTTTTAAATTCTTCTATATCAAAATCTTTCATATAAAAAGTATATCATAAAATAAAATTGAAAATATAACTGCATACAATATTTTGTCTTCGCTCGAACGATATATAAAAACATATTTTTATATATCGTTTCTCACTAGCCAAAATAAAAAACCTCCATTTCTGGAGGGTTACTTTTTTTAATTAATATTTTTAACAAACTATTTCCATTCCGACAGAAGATTCATTTTCTATCTTCTTATATTTTTGATATGCATCATGTGCTTTTTGACGATAAAAAACTAAATCATCTTTTTCTGTATCCATAAATGCAGGAAGACAACTAATAATTTCTTTTTTATCATTAAACTTAACAATAATTTTAAAAGCGGAACCAAAAGAGATAATTTCATTATTACGTACAACAATCATTTTTGGACCTAATCCCAAAAAAAACATGTAAGTGTGGGCAGATGAAATATTTCCTAATATCCAATTTTCAAGACGAAGTGAATTAGATATTTTTAAGCATGAATTAAAAATAATTTTTTTCATTTGATTAAATTTTTTAAATTTCTATTTAAATGAACTGTATCATATTAGTATTAAATTGTCAAAATACAAAAACCCAATTTTTCAATTAGGTTTTTATTTTTTAGAATTTCAAACACTTTGTCCTGGCGATAGCCTACTTTCCCCACAAGGAGTATCATCGGCTCAACAAGGCTTAACTGCTCTGTTCGGAATGGGAAGAGGTGTGACCCTTGCGACAAATCACCAAGACAAAACGTTCGAATATTTTTTGTGTTTTTGTTTACCCCGCGTAGTTTTAGCGTAGTGGGGTTTGTTTTTTCTCATTAAATGAGGTTTGTTTTATTTTTCTCCGACGTTACGTCGGAGTGTGGTTTCCAAATTTCTTAACAGGAATCGAAACATTAGTACTTCTCAGCTGAACGCATTGCTGCGCTTACACTTAAAGCCTATCAACGTGATCATCTCTCACGGTTCTTAACGATTCCTTATCTTAAAGCTGGCTTCCCTCTTAGATGCTTTCAGAGGTTATCCATTCCCAACATAGCTACCGAGCAGTGCCCTTGGCAGGACAGCTCGTACACCAGAGGTTAGTTCATTCCGGTCCTCTCGTACTAGGAACAAATCTTTTCAAGAATCAACGAGTGCAGTAGATAGGAGACCAACCTGTCTCACGCATTTTATTTTACTTCCGCATTCTACAAATGCTGAACCACTATTACTAATGGGATCGGACTGTGACTTCAAATATTTTTAAAATATTTGTCTAACATTCAGTCTCTACGGGCATAATATAAATATTAATTCCCTCGGCGTTGTCCTCTGTTTGTACAGTAGGATTTCTCCGATATAAGTTAGCTTCTCATTTTATAAAAATAAATTTACAAAATGCCGCCGTGATGTGTACAAAACTTGTACACGGTTGATTACAGATTAAAACAGTTTAAGTTCATTTGAATTCTGACTCACTTCCTCAATGGGTTCAGACTGTTTAAATCACAAAATTAATTTATGAACTAAACGGTCTGAACCCAGCTCGCGTACCTTTTTAAATGGCGAACAGCCATACGCTTGGTAGCTTCTCCACCACCGCGCTAAGGTGAGCCGACATCGAGGTGCCGAACTCCGCCGTCGATATGAACTCTTGGGCGGAACTA
>JAPLXQ010000005.1 GCA_026395995.1 Candidatus Nomurabacteria bacterium
AAATACATTTATGGCAACACTAGAATACAGTGAAATAAGAGAGAAAAAGATAATATTACATGATGATGAACCATGTGAAGTGGTAGAATCACACGTAGCTCGTACTCAACAAAGAAAACCTCAAAACCAAGTGAAGCTTCGCAGTCTCATTTCTGGTAAAGTCTTCCCTGCTACTTATCACGTCTCTGATAAGGCTGATGAAGCTGAAATTGAAAAACGTGAAGTCACTTTTCTTTATCACAACAAGGGTGAATATTGGTTTTGTGAAATTGGAAACAAATCAAATCGTTTCAAACTCGATGAGACACTCCTAGGTAATACTGCAAAATTCTTGAAGGAAAATGAAAATGTCACAGCTTTGGTTTGGGATAATGATGGTGAAGAGCAAACAATCGGCCTAAAGCTACCTATCAAAATGCAATTCAAAGTCAAAGAAGCCCCTCCTGCAGTCCGAGGAGATACTTCAAAAGGTGGAAACAAGTTTATCATTCTTGAAAATGGATCAAGCATTTCTGCTCCAATGTTCATCGAAGAAGGTGAAAGTGTTATCGTGAATACTGAAACTGGAGACTACGTCGAACGAGCAAAAGCTTAAAAGCTAAAGAACCTCACCCTACCCTTAATAAGGAGAGGGTTAAGAAAAAAGTACCAAACCCCGTCGCCTACAAGCGACGGGGTTGACTTTTATATAACAATATGCTAGTATGAGGATTGGTTTTGCCCTTTGAAAATAACGTTTTTAAAACTTTATTTTATGTATAGATAGCACTTTGGACGGAAAATCCCCTACTTTTACAGGGCCTTCTTTCTAGTGTGCTCTCTATACATATTTTGTATATGGCAATCGTTTGGTCACCGCGAACATCGGGCCGGCTTAAAACAGTACAAATACAAAAAAAGTATGAAAAAACAAAAACTAAGTACAAAAATCGCATTGCTGTGCGCAGCACTCCTTATGTTCATCGGAGTAACAAAAATGAACGCGCTTCCATTTAATGTAAGCTTTACAGTAAGCATGGATCACATTTGCTCAGGTGGTCATATTGATGTAGTAAATACATCAGATACCACCATGCCAGGGGTAATCTGGCAGTGGTATGCTACCGGAAATAGCTCTCCACAAAACTGGATAGGCCGCAATGTTTATCAGGGTTTTACATTCTGGAACACAAACACCTATCAGGTAATTTTGGAAGCATTAGATTCAAATGGTGTTATTTTAGACACCTATACGAAAAACATTTATGTTTTTCCTGAGCCTAGCTGGCCTAACTTATCACCAAATAATCTTACATTGGAATGTGGTCCTGTTTTAATTACAGACAACAACAATAGTAATGATGTATGGACAAATGCTGCAGGTGACACATTGGGTACAGGACCTTCTATAACAATAAGTAGTCCTGGAACTTATTATGTCTTGCCTGTAAATGCTTTTGGATGTGTTAATCAAAATCCTATGAATATTTCAATACCACAAGGACAAACCAGTGTTAATATCGGTTCTGGTGCTAATGGAGTGTCTTATAGTAATGACAGTGTCATTACTAGTTGCCAAGGTAATGATGTTTACTTAAATGCAAGTATTAATACTAATACTTGGGGTGGCGGATTTGTTTGGGAAAATGGAAGTAGTGCATATAATCGAACAGTAACTCAATCAGGTTATTATTCTTTAATATGGACTGGTTCAAGTGGTTGTACTGTAACAAAATCAATTCATGTTATTCTTAAACCTGCACCAGTAGATACCATTTACGCAGTTGGACCGACAACAGTTTGTGGAAATGTAAATGTAAATCTTTACACACCACAATCTTTTCCTTCATACAGTTGGAATGGTTGGGGTCAATCACCTGACTCAAGTTTTATGTGCTGGAATCAACAAAATGTATTTGTAATTGTTACAGACACAAATGGTTGTACCGGTACTTCAAATACAATACAAATAAGTGTTCACCAGCAACCGAATCAATCAAATATATTGGAAAATGGTTGTGAATTACAATCGGATGTTGCCAATACTGGAACATGGGTAAATCGATGGAGAAAAGATACTTCGAATGTAATTATCGGAAATACACAAATGATTACGCCTATGGCAAGTGGAATATATATAAATATGATTGTTGATACAGTGACAGGATGTTACTCGTCATCAATACCACATCCATATATAGCACCAGCATTACCTATAATTACAGGTAATACTACTATATGCCAAGGAGAAACAGCACATTTGGGTATTTTTAACGATACACAATATACTGGTTTCATTTGGAGTAATGGTACTACCAGTTCTACTAATGATGTTTCTGTAGCAGGGCAAGTTGTCTTGACAACAATACAAGGAAATTGTTTAGTAAGTTCCTCTACTACAATAACAGTAAACCCTACCCCAATAGGAAACATTAGTCCTAGCAATCCAAGTTTTTGTGAATTTGGTTATGCGACAATTAATGCACCAACGGGTTCTGGATATACTTATAACTGGAATACTGGACAAAATGTTCAGTCACCAGCTGTTTTTACTTCCGGATATTATTCCGTAACTGTCACAAACAGTTTTGGATGTAGTTATGTCACACCGTCAGTGTATGTAGTAATGCACCCGCAACCATCACAACCGATAGTATACGGACCGTGCCAATTGGCTACGGGAAGTTACTATGGTTACCAGTGGTTTATGGGCGATTCATTATTGGTTGGCGAAACAGGACAATATTGTTCCGCCAGTCACGTACCGAGCAATTATTACTCTGTACAAATTACTGATGTAAATGGATGTACGAACACTTCTGATCCTTATTTGTCAGATTGTGGTACAGGAATAAATGAAGCAACAACAAATATTGCTGAAGTTTATCCGAATCCGTTTACCAATAGATTAACTGTAAAATATTCAGATAACAAAGACCACACAGTTAAGGTGGTTGATGTTTTAGGAAAAGTTGTGATCGAACAAAAAGGTCACGATGAAATTCTACTGAATACAGAAAATTTAAGTTCCGGATTATATTTTATTCCGGAGTTTGGAAAAAAACTGGTAAAACAGTAACCTCTCCCGCACTAATATAAAGTGCAAAGCCCCGTTAACAAAATGTTAACGGGGCTTTTTTATTTGCACTTTTTTATTTTTATTATCGAGCGACGAAAGGAAGCAAGCCCATAAAGCGTGAGTGCTTAATAGCGAGAGCTAATTGACGTTGATTTTTTGAAGTGACACCAGTTCTCTTGTGGCTCATTATCTTGCCGTTGGCATTGATAAATTTCTTCAAGATATCAGTATCCTTGTAGTCGATATGTTTTATATTGTTTGATGAGAAATAATCTTGTTTCATGATTGATTTTTAAGGAGTGCAACGACTATAAAAATCGTCACCCGCCAATAATTTATATTTTAGTTAATAATTTTTTTGAACATAATTTTGTTAATAGTACTTACCGTAACCCAATACTTTAATCAATAAATTAGGGCGGGTAAGGAAAATCATATTCGTTTTACTCATTGATTTTCACTTAAAATGGAATGTCTTCTGGATTTATATCTTCTTCAGGGTAATCGATCATTCCACCTGTGTCTTCTTCTTTAGGAGCATTGGCACCGGCTGGTGCAGATGATGAAGCAGTAGCTCCTCCTGCTGTACCTCTTGGTCCAAATTGAGTCCTATCGGCGATGATTTCAGTACGATACTTCTTTGTACCGTCCTTATCATCCCAGCTTCGTGTTTGCATTCTACCTTCTACTAGAATTGAGTTACCCTTTTTCATATATTGAGCCACTGTCTCTGCTTGGCGTCCGAAGACTACGACATTGTGGTAATCAGCAGATTCTTGCTTTGCACCATTTTTGTCTTTCCAAACACGATTTGTAGCGAGAGAAAATGAACAAACTTTTATTCCAGATGGTAATGACTTAAGTTCTGGATCTCTTGTAAGGTTTCCTATAACGATTGCTTTGTTTAAATACATATGTTTATTATTTTAATTACCTTATAATAAATACTTTAACTTTTTATTTGTTTAAAATTACGCTTCTATCATAGCATCGATTTCTTTATCGATTTCTTCTTTATTTATTTCTGGAACTTCTTCCCCTTCTGCACGAATCTTTGGAGTATATTTCTTTGTGACAGCTCCTCCTTCAGTAGCACGAGCAAATTTCTTTGTCGCAACAGTATTCTCACGAACAGTTTTCAAAATTAAAAAACGAACTATTTTGACATCGAGATCAAGTTTCTTTTTAAGTTCTAAAACTTTTTCAGGATCCATAGCAAATTTTACCCAACCGAAGTATGCATTATTAAATTTGTGTTTAATGTTTGCGATAACTTTTTCGATTGTATAAGCGAGTTCTATATCTTTTGGCATTTCATCAGAAATGATTTCACCACCAAGTGATGAAACAAGTTCTTTCAAATTACCATACTCTGCTGCTACATCTCCTTCTTCGATAGCATTACTAAGAAGATATCCGACTTCGTAAACACGAGCGTCTCCTTCTTCTTTTATAACTTTCTTTGTGTTTTCTTCCATTTTTAATATTTATAATTAACGTATATTGTGGACAATTGCCTTTGATAATAAAGTGGCAAATGCGATACGGATGACCACCGTATCGAACATACTCCTATAAATTAGCAAAAAAATGCTTAAATGTCAAATACTCTTTTTGCATTAGTCATAACAGCCTTTGCTACCTCATCTTCATTTGAACCTTTTATTTCAGCTATTTTTTTAACTACTTCCTTTACCATATATGGTTCACAAGTTTTACCTCGATATGGCACTGGTGCAGCGAATGGAGCATCAGTCTCAGACATTATAGATTCCATTGGTATAAATTTTATTACTTCATCGTAGTCATTCGTGAAAGTAATCGGCCCATCAAAAGACATTGTGAAACCGATAGCGAGTGCTCGTGTCGCAATAGTAATATCTCCGACAAAAAAATGAAAATTTCCTAACAAATTGTTATGTTCTTTTTTGTAACTTTCTAAAATTTCAAGTGCATCTTCATATGCATCCTGGCTTCCTTTTGATGGACGTGCGTGAATCATGAGTGGCTTCCCTACTTGTAGACCAAGTTCAATATGTTGTTTGAACAATATTTTCTGTTTTTGCTTTATCTCTTCATTTGCTTCACGGAAATAATCCAATCCACATTCTCCAATACAAACTACTTTTTTATTTTGTGCTAATGCTTTATATTTTTCAAAATCAAAAACTTCGTTTAAATTATCAGCAGGATGAAGTCCCACCCCAGCCCAGATAAAATCGTATTTCTCTGCGACAGCAATTGCTTCCTGAGAAGTCTCATAATCAACTCCAATAACAATAGTAGCTACATCATGTTCTACCATACGAGCAATAACAGCCTCATGGTCAGGATTAAGTTGCTCTAAATTCAAATGTGAATGTATGTCTATGTATTTTGTCATATAAAAATATTAACATATAAAAAAATCCCCTGCACTGAATCAGTGAGGGGGTTGTTGACGAGAATATATTTCATCACGAATTTTTGCTGCTGCTTCATAATTTTCTTCTTCTAACTTTTGTTTTATACATATTTCAAGTTCTTCAATAGAACTATTTTTATAGTTCCTATTTTCAAAATAGAAATCTATCGAATTTTTGGAACATTTCTTAAACAAAGAAGATAAAATTTCAAAAGATTTTAAATGGTTAAAATTACCAATTTTAAAATCTTTATTTTCATTATGATTACACAAATACATTCTATTGTCAGCAACAACAAAAAACTCTAAATCTTGCTTATAGTCTAATTTTGTAACTTGATTCATTATGGTAATAAAAATATTTTTGTTACCATAAAAAATTTTATTCTTTAAGAAAGACATAAATTGAGATAAATTATTTTCGTCATGATACTCAGACAATAAAACGTGTACTTTTCCACCTCTATCCAAAAAACTGTTTAATGCTAAAATAGCTTGATCAACAAAAAAAGAATTAGTTTTAGAAATCTCAAAAATAAACACTTCAGAAACTGCTGTGGTAAAAATACAGTTTAAGAAAGTTCTATAATTGTCGTCATTCCTTAAAACAAAACAATGTGATTCTTTTTTTATTGATTTTTCTCTAAATTCATCGTATCGATAAGGCTCTTTCCATACTTGGATTTTCCAGGTTGGATCAAGCCTAAATTCATTTGGGAAAGTTTTTAGGATTTTTTTATATTCGTTTTCCTGTTGAATTTTTTCTTCTTTTTCTTTTTGTAATTTTTCTTGTTCTTGTTTTTGTGCTTGTGTACGTATTTGTTGTTTCTTTAAAATTCTTAGAACAATCCAAAAAATAAAAGCAAAAATAGCTATTTCTATTGCTTCTTCAAGTAAAATACTTGTATTCATTTTTCAAGGTTTTAATTAATACTTATTAAACTTCAAAATAACACAAAAATAAAATTTAAGCAAAAATACATAGGTCTCACCTATGTATTTTTAGTCCTTTCTCAAAAATAATGGTTGCTCTGGTTTTTTATTTTCTTTAATTAGTTCAAGTATTTTTTCTGATGTTTCAGGAAGAAAAGGAGCTAACATTTCAGCTATACTTTTCAACATGCTAATCATTTCTCTTAAATCTTTATGAGTTGCTTCTTTGTCGATTTTAATTTTTTTAAATGGTTCTGCTTTTTGTATAAATTCATTTACAGTAGCTATACACAACCAAATATCATCCATGGCTTTATTTAATTCAAAAGATTCAATATGTTTATTAACATCTTTATACTGATCACCAGCAACGTCTGGTAATACATTGATATCTACTTCATAAGTAGTAACCATGTTCATAAGCCTACTAACTAAATTTCCAATACCATTAGCTAAATTTGCATTATATATTTCTTTTAATTTATCTTTTGAAACCGCAGTATCTTCAAATGGCGAAAATTCTCGAAGGACAAAATATCTAAGTGCATCAGTACCATACTCTTCTACTATTTCTAATGGATCAATTGTATTACCAAGAGTTTTAGACATTTTAACCCCACCCTCTCCTAAAATAAAACCATTAACAATAATTTGATGTGAATTTTTTACATCTGCAGCCATAAGCATCGCTTGCCACATCAATCCTTGAAAACGTGTATTATTTTTACCACAGTATTGTGTAGGATTACCTTCTATCCAATATTTTTTAAAATTACCATCTGTATTTGGCCAACCAAGGGTTGAAATATAATTAACTAAAGCATCGAACCATACATACATAACATGTTCTTCATCATCAGGCACAGGAATACCCCAAGACATTTTTACCCTTAAACGAGAAATAGAAAAATCATGTAATCCTCTTTTTATAAATTCCCGCATTTCATTCATACGATAATTAGGAATTATAAAATCTGGATTTTCTTCATACATTTTTAGAAGTTTATCTTCAAAAGCACTAAATTTGAAGAAATAATTTTCTTCATTTATTGTTTCTGGAACTCTATTGTGTTCAGGGCATTTTCCATCGACTAATTCACTTTCAGTCTTTTCTTCTTCGCAACCAATACAGTATTTTGCTTGATAACTTTTTTTATAGATAAAACCATTCTTGTTACATATTTTCCAAAATTCTTGTGCTGCCTTTATATGATGCTCGTCTGTAGTACGAATATAATGTGCGTCTTCTAATACATCAAATTTCTTTAAAGTTTTTTTATACAAATCTGCATAATAATCTACATATTCTTGAGTGCTCTTCCCTGCCTTTTCAGCAGATTCAAAAATCTTTTGACCATGCTCATCTGTACCCGTATTAAAAAATATATCAAAACCTTGCAACTTTTTATAACGTGCAATGACATCAGCTCGAATTATTTCTGTGGCATGTCCCAAGTGAAGCGGAGCATTCACATATGGAAGTGTAGTAGTAATGTAAAAACTATTTTGATTCTTCATTTTCTTTCAATTCTTTTTGTTCTTTAGTAAATATTTTTTTCTTTTCAATATCATTCAATAGTTCCATTGTGAATACTGCTGCTGGAATAGCTAGAATCACACCCCAAAGACCAGCCAAGTCATAACCAATTAAAATAGCTAAAATAACAATAAGTGGAGAAAGCCCAGTGACACGTTTGACGATCAATGGAGCCAGTAAATAAGCTTCAAATTGGTGAATAATGAAATAGGCACCACCAACCATCAAAGCCCCAGAGAAGCCACTAGAGAGGAAACCAAGGCCAATAGCAGGCACCATAGAAACGACTAGACCATATGGAATAAGTTCAAACATTCCAGTAATCACTGCTAGTAACAAAGCGTATTGAATTCCAATAATAGAAAGCACTAAGTAGACCAAAATACCAATTATGAGACCGAGCATCATTTGTCCCTTTACCCATAAAGCAATTTTTCTGCGGACACGCTCCCAAAGATCGACAGCATAATCTTCATGACGCTGAGGAACAACGATACGTAAAAAACTTTCGATACCCTTTTCTTGAATTGAAAGATAAAAAGAAATAATTACAATTAATATCAAGTTAAAGATACTACCAAAAGCAGAAGACAATGTACTAAAGAATCCACCAGAAAGATTAGAAACAAAAGCTTTTGAGGTTTCAAGTAGTGTACTAATAGAAATATTATTTTGAAGATTAGCTACAAGATCTTTAGCCCCAGAAAAAGCACTATTTTGGAAGAAATTTATAATATTTGAATCAGGAAGATAATTTGCAAGTAAGGTTGAGAAATTATATATTTCTGTAATAAGTAGTGGAGCAAAAAGATAAAATACACCAGCTAAGAACGTCAAACCAAAAACATAAATCAAAACTACGCCAAAAACTCTTCCAATACCAATTTTTTTAAAACGACTACTAGCTGATTCCAGGAATGAAGCAATGACAATAGACGTCAAAATCACAAGCACTAAGTCTCTTAAATAATATAGTAAAAAGAATCCTAAAAGGACCAAAACGGCACGAATCATCGTGCTGGTAGTAATAGAAATAGCCATACTTTTGTTATTTTCTTGCATGAGAATATTATAGCACTAAAAGCACTAAATTTTCAAAATAGGCAAAAATTCTTTTTGATCATTAAATGGTCCAATTAGTGCGAGGTTTAGCTTGTTATTTTGAAATATTTGTTTTGCCATTGCTTGGATTTGCTTTGATGTCACAGCTTTTATTTTCTTTGCTTTGTCTTCAGGACTTTCAATCTTTTTTACCATTATTTCTTGTCCCCCGTAGAAATTAGCAACATCGTCTGTAGCTTCAAGCCCCATCTTCATTCCGGCTGTAAACATTTCTTTTACTTTGGCCAATTCTTTTTCAGGTACAAGTTCATTTTTCAATTTTTCACATTCTACTAAAATAGCAGAGATAACTTCTTTCACTCTTTTGTTATCTACACCAGAAGATATTTGAAAAACTCCATGGTCCGTATAGGGATCAGTATTCGCACGCACATAATAGCAAACCCCCATTTCTTCACGAAGCTTGTGAAAAAGTCTTGAGCTCATCCCTGCCCCCAACACACCAGACATTACAGAAGCTATAGCGGACTTTTTATCAAAAACATTGAGCGCACGAAATGCCAAAACAAAATGTGTCTGATCTGTGGCTTTGTGTTTTATTTTAGCGACTGGCTTATTTTGCTTTTCAATTGTTTTTAATTTTCCAGATTTTTTATCATTTTTTAAATGAGCGAAAGTTTTTTTAACTTCTATCATCATGTCTTTTTCACTCACTCCCCCTGCTATTACTACAGTCGTAGCTTTTGGAACATATTGTTCTTTTTTATATTTCACAAAATCATCGCGTTTCATTTTTTTAATATTTTCTATCGGACCGGCAATATTCCATCCTGCTGGCTGGTCACCATATAATAGCTCCATTATCATGTCTTGCACATGACGCATTGGTAGATCTTCGTACATATTTATTTCCTCAATAATCACTCCTTTTTCTTTTTCCATTTCTGCTTCAGGGAAAGTAGAATTTAAATACACATCACTCACGACATCAAAAATCTTTTTAAAATGTTTCGCGTCACTCTTGGCATAATAGCCAGTGTATTCCTGCCCTGTAAAAGCATTATACTGAGCACCCATCGTGTCGAGCTCGGTGGAAATATCTCTCGCTGTTGGACGTTTTAGTGTGCCTTTAAAACACATATGCTCCAAAAAGTGAGACAAGCCATTTATTTCTTTTGTTTCGTATTTACTCCCCGTCCCAACCAATACCAAAGCCGTCACCGTCGGGCTTTCTTTCATTGGTATAGTAATTACTCGTAATCCATTCTTTAAAATTGTTTTTTTAGCTTTCATAAACTACATCTTAACATAATTCAGCACCCCACCCCACCCCTCCCCTTGGCTAAGAGGAGGGAGAATTCAATTCACTAGATATTTTCTGTAAAACACCTTCTATATTAATATTTACTTCATTATTCCAAAAACGAAGAGTCTTGATTTCATGACCTAAAAGATAATTATTTCTTTCTTTGTCA
>JAPLXQ010000011.1 GCA_026395995.1 Candidatus Nomurabacteria bacterium
GGTCTATGATTTAAAATTAACTCTTGATGATGTCACTCTTCAAAATTGGAAAGAATTAGAAAAGCTCGCGCCTTTTGGTTTGGACAATCCGAAGCCAATGTTTTTATTTGAAAATATTCCCGTCACTGCTATGAAAAAATTTGGTAAAGCCGAAGAGCATTTAGAATTTATCTTTACAAATTCTCGCGGACAAAAAATAAAAGCAATTTCTTTTTTCTCTACACCTGAATCTTTTACAAAAACTCTTGTCGTTGGCGAAAATATATCACTACTAGCCACCTTTGACCTTTCCCGCTTCGCCGGCCGTGTCGAACTTCGTCTCCGAGTGGAAGATATTATTTAGAAAAATTAATTCAAAACTATACACAATAAAACCAAATGTTAACACTTTCTGCTATCGCTGAGTTTGTTAACATTTTTTCAGTATTTTACCCTTCCATAAGGGTCTTTTAGTGCTCTTGACTAACTAAGAGAGAGAGAGTATTGTTTGTGTATTAGTAAATAATATAAAAATTATATGAACGAAGAAGAAATAAAAAATTTAGCTGATCGTTTTGAAAAAGGTGAAACAACAAAAGAAGAAGATTTAGAAATAGCTACAACTATAAATGCTTCTTTAGAATTAGCAAAGTTTTTCTTGAATGAAATAAAGATTGTTAAAATAAAACAAGATATTATTAAATAATTAAACAATACTATGAATAAAAATGAAAAAAACATGGCAAAAGGGGTTGGTGATAACGAACCAGAAAAAGAAGTCGAACTAAATAGTAATGAAACAAAAAATCCTGAAGCCTTAAGTGATATAACGGAAAAGAACTTGGACACTAAAGTAGAATCTTTAGAAAATAATGCAGATATAATTGAAAAAAAGGTTGAAGAATTAGGCGGAGTGGAAGGAATTAATCAAATTTTGGATAAAATGTCAGAAGAAGAGAGAAAATTACTTCAACAAAAAATTGAAGAGCAAAAAGAAATAATAAAAGAAAGCTTGGAATCTTTAGATTCAAGCTATGGAGGAATTGAAAGGAAAGGAAGATTTGGACAACATGTATTTACAACTGGAAATTTTACAGATCGGATGTGGTACAATAGCAAGGAAAGTTTAAGCAACATTCTTGATTTTAGCGATGATGATAGTTTAACAGATTCTGTCTCTAGAGTTTTAAGTGATAGTTTCTTTGGAAGTATAGGATTGTCGCTTTCTGCACCGAAAAAGTTAGTTGATACAATCATTAGAAGAATTAAACTTTCTTCTGAAAAACGTAAGTTAGCAGAAATGGAAAAACAGGCTGTATAGCAATAGCTAAGAGACTTCTGTATTACTATTTAACATTGTATGCCTTGGCGAGTTTAAAAGTTTTCACTGCATCCTTTAAATGTATCTTTTTTAGATATTCCATAAATTCTTTTGGGAGCGGGGATGGGCCGACCCAGACACTTCGCTGGATCATAGTGTAATTAAACTTTTTTAAATGCCAGCGGAACCATTCACGTTCCGCTTTTTGTGTTTCATCAAATTTTTCGGATTATCTTTTGAAAAATGATGCTCAAATTGTACCAGTGACTCTGCTTTCTTTTTCATATAATTTTTCCCAGCAGCAGTTAAGTGCCAACCCTTATCACTATTTTCAATTAGCCCTTTTGTTTTCATGTATGAAAGAGTTGAACGTATATTTCCATAAGATTCTTTTTTAAATTTTGGTAAACCAAAGATATTTACTTTGGTTCCTTTATAGGAAAGGGAAGTATTTTCCAAAGTTTCTAAAATTTTTTCTATTAGTTTCATGATTTAATTATAGTATAGGTTTATTTAAATGTTAAGTCTTTTTGCTATAGCAGAGTTACTTAACATTTTGCATGTAGTTTTTATTTGGTATAATAAAAATATGGAAAAATTTAGGATAGAAAATATCGAAATTGATCAAGTCGCTATTGTTGAGAAATTTGCTGAGGATATTATGTGGAAGTCTAAAAGAGAACAACTTGAAGCCACTCGAGAGTTTTTAAGAAAAAATCTTAAAAATGCATTAAATCCAAAAGAAAAAGTTCCAGATGATATACAGAAAAGAATTTGGGACCAAGATAAAACAAAAACACTTTCTACTGTGTTTAATGATAAATATGGAGTGTGTGTTGAGTGGCATGTTGTTGGACAAGTTGTTTTAAATAAAGTTGGAATGGAAACAGTTTTTAAAACTGGTTATGTTGGAGGTGTTGGTCACACTTATCTTGATGTAAAAATTGATAAAAAATGGGAAATTTTTGATCCATTTGCAGAAAAGTTTCTTGAGGATATTGGACAAAAAGGTTCTACTTTTCAAGATGAGTATTATAAAGATTCTACAAGTAAAAATTCATAATTTTATATGCATACAGAAAAAATTATTATTTATACAGATGGGGCGGCGAGGGGGAATCCAGGTCCTGCGGGATGGGGAGCTATCGTTATCGATGGTAAAAAAGTACACGAGCTAGGTGGACACTCAGACAAAGCGACGAATAACCAAATGGAACTTTCTGCACCTATTGGCGGACTGAAGTATTTAAAGAAAATAAAATATGATGGACATATAGAAATATTTTCAGATTCAAAATATGTGATTTTAGGAATTACAGAATGGATTTTTAATTGGCAGAAGAATAATTGGCGTAATGCTGCAAAAAAGCCCGTGGTGAATCAAGAACTCTGGGAAGAGCTTTTTGAACTCACAAAAATTTTCAAAATAAAATGGACTTATGTGAAAGGTCACGCAGGTATCGAATGGAACGAACGTGCAGATGTGATAGCTACAAGCTTTGCAGACGATGAACCTATTAAATTAATTCAGCACTAAAATGCGAAACAAATTTACTTCATATTTATTAATTATATTAGTAATTGTGACAGTAATAAGATTTTATATTGTTTTTACTAAAAAAGATCCTGACATAAAGTTGGGATTTTTTTCTGGCACGAGTGTGATACAAGAGACGAATCAAAAATTAACTGTAGAAATACACGGAGGCAATGCCTCCGTGGTGAAAGTTTTAATCACGACAGACTTATTTAGTGATTATAAATATGGTGATGAGATTTCATTTTCTGGAATGCTCGAAAAGCCAGATAATTTTAAGACTGATCAAGGGAAAACTTTTGATTATATAAACTATCTTAAAAAAGATGGGATTTATTTTTTAATAAAAAATCCAAAGATAGAAATACTTTCCAGTGGCAATGGGAACTTTTTGAAAAGTATTTTATTTTCTGCTAAAGAAAAGTTTTTAGAAAAGATGAATAGGGCAATACCAGAGCCAGAATCGCTCCTGATGGGCGGGTTGATATTGGGTGAGAAGTCTTCATTCTCTCAGGCACTTCGTCAGAGCTTCGTGAATACTGGCACGATACATATCGTCGCGCTTTCTGGATACAATGTCACTATAGTAGCTGAATGGATTATGAAAATATTCGGTGCTATTTCTTTTGTTCCGAAAAATTTCGGAATCGGTATGGGAATATTTTCTATTATTTTATTTGTGCTTATGACTGGAGGTTCTAGTACGGCTATCAGAGCGGGGGTTATGGCTGTATTGGCATTGTATGCGCGCGCGACCGGCAGGAATTATGACGCTGGTCGCGCACTTGTCTTCGCTGGAATTATTATGATTTTAATAAATCCATTACTTCTGGTTTACGATGTCTCGTTTCAGCTTTCATTTTTAGCGACTATCGCTGTGATATTTTTATCACCGAAACTCGAAGAATATTTTTACTGGATCAAATGGGCATGGCTTCGTGATATCGTGTGTGTGACTTTTTCTGCTTATGTATTTGTCACGCCGTTTATCCTTTACCAAATGGGTAATCTCTCAGTCGTCGCTCTCCCTGCAAATATTTTGATTTTGCCTTTTATTCCACTCACGATGATTCTCGGCTTCATCACTGGATTTCTTGGTCTCATTTTCTTTCCGCTAGCTATACCATTTGGTTATATTTCGTATGCGTTTTTGCATTATGAACTCGGAGCAATAGCTTTCTTCTCAAATCTTCCTTTTGCATCTTTCGCAATTCCAAATTTTCCATTAATTTTAGTAATTTTAATTTACTTATTTTTCTTTTATAAACTCTTTTGGAAAAGCCTCAAAAAAGCTACTATTTGACTTTAGCTTAAGAAGATGTTAGTTTAAAGACTGTTGTAAAAATTGTTGTTTGAGAGGGCAGGGTAGAAGCAAAAAAAGCTTCCGATTGCCGTTGTGCTGTGTGCATTAACCACAGCTGAGGTGGCCACTTCCGATATTAGTGGTAAATATTTAAAATTGAATATTCTAAGTAGAACTTATGGACCTATTTATTTGTTCAATCATTACAAAAATCGCCAGCATCTTTTTTATTAGATCTGGCTTTTTTTATTTCTAATTTTATTTTAAAGCGTTAAGAAAATTATTTTCTATTACTTCCCAATTTAAATTCTCAAAAAATGCTTCTACATATTTTTTCTTTTCAGAAGTAGGATAATCATATACATACGCATGTTCCCACATATCGATAGCAAGGATCATGTCGCAACCATTGAGCTGTCCGAGGTGTTGCTCGTCTACCCATGAAGCAAGTAGCTTGTCTTCTTTTTTATCATACCAAAGCACTGCCCAGCCGATACCACGAGTCATGGCAATGTTTTTGAATCCCATCATAAATATATCGTATGACATACAGTCGAGATTTATTTTCTTAGCGAGTTCGCTTTCAGGATTTAGGTCTTTTGCTCCACCAGAAAGGGAATTGAAATACACTTCATGATTTCTCATACCATTGTATTCGAAAGAAAAACGGCGGAAGAGTTCGGCAATGAGATAAGAATTATCTTCACCATTTTTAAACATCCCTTCAGACAAGCTACTCATTTTTTCTATATTACTGTTTACATTTTTTACATAGCCAGCATAAAGCTTTAAATGCTCTTCGACATTTTTTGCACTGATACCTTTTAATTCGCCAATGTTAAACTTTTTTTCTTCAAATTTTGTCATATTTTTTTTAAATTCATGAAGTATTATCTATTCTAGAGCACGAAAATCTTTTACTAAAGATTTTCTCTGTCTGGCGCCGGTCGCACCTCCCAAGGCTCTTTCATAGACAATACTTCATTACTTCACTAATTACTTTTATGGTAAAATTATAGCATGTTTCGGAAGTATTTTTTAATTATTTTCGTTGCCTTTCTACTGGTATTTAATATTTTTCTCTTTTATACGGACTATCAAAATGGTCATAGAATGCTGACTTTTGCAGCCCTAGATATCGGCCAAGGGGATGGGCTATTTATCGAGTCGCCGAGCGGTGTGCAAATGCTTGTCGATAGTGGACCGATACATAAAATAATGGCTCCACTAGCGAAAGTATTGCCACTGTATGATAAACACATCAATGCAATTATGATTACGAATCCTGATGCGGACCATATCGGTGGTTTTATAGATATTTTGAAAAATTATGACGTGGATTATATTATCGAGCCGGGGACTTTTAATCCTTCGAAAACTTATGCGACGGTGGAGCAACTGGTAGTAGAAAAACATGTGAAGAAAATAATCGCCCGACGAGGAATGAAATTAAATCTCGGTGCTGGTGCATATGTAAATATTTTATTTCCAGATCGTGATGTATCGACTTGGAATAGTAATGATGGCTCGATAGTGGCGCGACTTTCATATGGAAATAATTCTGTGATGCTGACAGGGGATGCGACTCAGAAGATAGAAGGAATTATTTTAGGTGAAAATCCAGCCCGGCTTTTAAAATCTGATATTTTAAAAGCCGGGCATCATGGATCCCGCACCTCTACATCTTCGGCATTCGTAAAAGCCGTCGACCCTAACTATGCAGTTATTTCCGTCGGTAAAGATAATAAATATGGCCATCCACATCAGGAAATTCTCGACACTCTAGATTCTTTTAATATTAAAACCCTCCGCACCGACCTCCTCGGTACCATTATATTCAAAGGGGATAGCCTTGACTTTAAACTAAAATAAGTGTATTATCTGGTTTAGATAAATTCAAAAATAAATTTGAGCGAAAGCTCTTTAAAAACCAAAAAAATATGAAAAAATTCTTTATTGCGATCTTCGCATTATTTTTATCGTTGTCCGTTATTGGACAGACAAAATCTTTATATGAACTTTTGGGCAATAAATTGCCTGCGTATGGTACAGCTGCTCGCACTGCTATGGCAGTAGAAGCTGGTATAACTTCCGGTTACATAGGAAGTTATGATCAAAATCAGAAAATTGCAGAATATTTACAATCTGTTTCAAAAGTTTATGTAAAAAATCCTGAAATAGCATCAGCTAAAAAAGATTGCTTAAAGTTTGAAAAAACGATAGTTGTTCCATCTGTAAATGCAACACAAAATGTAAATAATTTTCTTTCTACAGATATACAGAAATCTATAGCGAATGCAGAAATTCGTTTTGTAGATTCTCGTTTAAATAGTGAGAAATATCAATCAATGCAGTCTAATCAACTTTTAATGATTGCTGTTGCCACTGTAGCAACAAACAGAACCTCGGATGAGGAAATATTAAGAGATGGTAGTGGTAAGTTTTTTGATAGCCTTACTTTGAGGCAAACACTGATATATTTAATAGGAAAACAGCCACATGGTGAAAAGGGAATATTGGCTACGAATAGTAATAGCAATATTTTCTATGTAAAAAAAGGAGATGGAAGTATTTATTATATTTCCCTTGGATGGTCTACTGATTATGGTGGATGGTATCTGAATTATCATGACTGGATAACTCCAGTTGGGTCTGAATGGGAATACAAAGGCGACAAAATTTTTGCTTTCGTATATAACCCAAAAAATTCCTTAACCTCAGACGAGGATTCAAATTTAGAAACACCAGCCGAACTGAAGAGTTCGGTACTAAATCAAATAAAAGAAAATAATAAAAAATAAAATTAGAATAACAAAAAAGAAAGCCCTGTCTCAATGAGACAGGGCTTTTCAATTTGTATTTATTTAAAGATTCCAGCTTTCTTTAATGTTGCGTATGCTCCATTCTTTGCTAGTGTTCTCATTCCTTGAGTAGAGATTTCTAGGTTGAAAGTCTTACCGAGTTCAGGAACAAAAACCTTCTTCTTTTGAAGATTTGGGTATTTGCGAACTTTGCCAGTAGGATTGAACTTTGTCGCACGAGTGCGGTTTGAGTATCCTCCTGCCATAATTGAACCTTTTTTAGTTATTGGACAGATTTTTGCCATATATTTGTATCAGTTATATTTCTATAAAAGTAATTTTATGTTATCATAACTATACATTTAATGCAAATATGGATACAACAAATACAATTTTTTACATAGTAGTTCTGATTTTCTCTGTAATTATTCACGAAATCTCTCATGGCTTCATGGCAGAGAAATTTGGTGATCACACTGCTCGTGATGCAGGACGTCTTACTCTAAATCCAATCGTACACCTAGATTTATTTGGTTCGATTATCTTACCGATACTTTTAATAGTCTCCAATGCACATTTTATTTTTGGTTGGGCAAAACCAGTACCATATAATCCAAATAATTTAACAAATAGAAAATGGGGAACTATAGCTGTGGCAGGGGCTGGAATTATAGCGAACTTAACGGTAGCGATAATCTTCTCAATACTTATTCGTCTTGGAATGTATTTTGGTTATACTAATGAATCTTTTTATTTTATTTGTGGACTTATTTCATTTTTGAATTTGCTTTTAGTTTTTTTCAACCTTATGCCTTTTCCACCGCTTGATGGTTCAAAAATTCTTTTTGCTTTTTTACCAGTACGTTTTGCTCATCTTGAAGCTACTCTTGAACGTTATTCAATCATAATTTTTCTTTTCTTTATATTCTTTATCTGGGAACATATTTTTCCAGTAATTTTTTCTATCTATCATTTGCTAGCAGGAGTCTACCCGTCTTTTTTGTAGATTAAGCTTTTTACTTGCTTTTTATCTCCTAATATATTATATTGTTTCTAGTAGCCCAATTATATAGTAGTGGCTATTTTATTTACTCAATTATGCCAACAGTCAACCAATTAATTAAAACAAGTAGAAAAACAACCCGTAAAAAGACAAAGACGGTAGCTTTGGCGCGTGGATTCAATATCTTGAAAAACAAGCCAGTTTTTTACCCAGCTCCTTTTAAAAGAGGAGTTTGTACAAAAGTTTCAACTACCACTCCAAAGAAGCCTAACTCAGCTCTCCGTAAAATCGCCCGTGTTCGCCTTACAAATGGAATGGAAGTAACTGCTTATATCCCAGGAGAAGGACACAACTTACAAGAACACTCCGTCGTAATGCTACGTGGAGGACGTGTGAAAGACTTGATCGGGGTTCGTTACCACATCGTTCGCGGTGTACTCGATACTCAAGGAGTAGAAAAGAGAAGACAAAGTCGTTCATTGTACGGAAATAAGAAACCAAAAGCAGTAAAGAAATAATTTAAATAATATATATGCGAAGAAAAGTAACAAATAGAAATATAGTAGAACCAGATTTTGTTTACAACTCTACAAAGTTGGAGAAGTTTATCAATTACATTATGTGGGACGGAAAGAAGGAGACAGCACGTAAAGTGATGTATGCTGCTTTTGATATTGTAAAAGAAAAGACTGGTAACCCAAACCCTCTAGAAGTTTTTGATCTTGCTATGAAAAATGCTGGACCACTTACAGAAGTTCGCTCAAAGCGTATCGGAGGTGCAAACTACCAAGTTCCTCGTGAAGTTTCACCAGCTCGTCGTCTTGCTCTTGCTATGCGATGGATTCGTGACGCTGCTCGTAACAAGAAGGGCCAACCAATGGCTACAAAGCTCGCTGATGAAATAATCGCAGCTTCAAAAAATGAAGGTATTGCTATCAAAAAGAAAGAAGATACTCACAAGATGGCAGAATCAAACAAAGCATTTGCTCACTTCGCTTGGTAATACTAAATACTTAAAACAAAAAATCCCCAATAGGGGATTTTTTGTTTAGTTGACTTTTATTTATGTGTATGCTATTCTTTAAATGAAGTTGTTTAAAGATATTAAGGGAAACACGCCATGGTTTTCCTTTTGGCCCTCAGAAGTACAGATTTTTGAAGCTTGCTGCTTTATTTTGTATGGACGAGGGTCTTTTTTTTTTGACAAAATGGTCTGTATTTTGTACCTTTAGGTAAAGAGACAAATAGTTCTAAAACAAAACAAATGAAAAATCTCATAATCGTTGTAGCTGGTGATTTTAATAATCATAGCTTTGCTCATATTATCAAAGCTGATATCAATAGCTTAGGTGAAGAATTACAAAGAAAGAGACTAAAAGATATTTTGATTTATAGTTCTACTGATGAAAATCATGTAAAAACAGCAGAAATTATAAATAAATATTTGAAAACAGAATGTTTTCAGGACGAAGAAATACTTTTTACTAAAAATACAAAGTTAGCCAAAAAAGATAAACTATCCATAGTTATGGACT
Source organism: Candidatus Nomurabacteria bacterium (assembly GCA_026395995.1). Classification (GTDB taxonomy): domain Bacteria; phylum Patescibacteriota; class Minisyncoccia; order Phycocordibacterales; family UBA9973; genus UBA9973. Next base: position 9,480 of record JAPLXQ010000011.1, read on the forward strand.
ATTTATTGGTGCCATCTCATAGTTCAGAAACAGTTATTCTTGTTGTTAATGTGAATTATGCGACAGACCTGGTTTTAGCTTGTGCTGATTTATATATTCAGAAAAAGTTAGACTTTGAAAAAAATTTAATTAAAAGTTGCGATGCTATGGTTATTGATTTAGAACATAAAACATTCTATAAAATGATTATTAGAACTTCATCATTTAACAAGTATAATCATAAAATATATTAAAATCGACTTAGTTTTTTTAGGAGAGTCATAACCCCTGTGTTTAGTTTACTAGGTTAATACACCTCTGGCAGATAGTCTGCTCGGAGGTTTTTTATTTGACTAATGTATCCATATTTTGTATTGTTTGGGTAAAGATAAACAGTTCCAAAAAATTAAAGAAAATGAGCAATAGAACTAGGGCAAAACGAAAAGCCCGTAACAAAGAACTAAATATTCTTAAAAGGATGAAAAATCCAAAAAGCATATGCTTGGTTGAAGATACAAAAAAGTATTTAAAAGAATGGAAGAAATTATTTGAAGAAATTGATCCTGATATAGAAGTTTTTATTGATGTAAATAAACTAGCTTGGCATTCAGTTGAAAGAAAAACAGGATTAGAGCATTCTAGAATTGTAGACATAACACATGATGTGTACATGTTAGTCATTATTCGTTTTCCATTTTTAAATGAAAAATATTTATTTTGTGGTAATGATACAGCTTATGAAAGAAGCTCTGTTATTCCATTAGAAGATCCTTATTGGTGTGACACCATTACAGAGATTGTTACTTGGCAGGAACTTTATGAAAGAGTTGTTGCTATTGTTAATAACGAAAGAGGTCAAATTCCAAAACCTGCCCCAGTAACCTAGGGCAGGTTTTTTATTTGCAAAATAAAGAGAAATATTAACGAAACATAATTATCCACATCTACGCTATAGCGTAGATGATGAATATAATATAATTAACATATGGTTATGAATAAGAAAAAGAAATACAAAGGTGTCTCTGTAAATTTATTCGGGTTACCTGATGTAGATCTTTATGAAAATAAGAAGATTGTAAAAAGAATTTATCTCGATTCTTTTGCTACTGATTTTAAAGAGAATGCACCGAAGAATTTAATTCTTATGTATGATATTCCAGATAACATGAAAAAGCATCGAGATTGGTTTCGTCGTCAGTTAAAAAGTTTTGGTTTTATAATGGTTCAAAAGAGTGTCTGGGTTGGCCCATCACCATTACCAAAAGACTTTTTGGAATATTTGAAAGAAATTAAAATAGGGGACAAGTTTAAAACTTTTAAATTAGCTAAAGCTTATAAATTCTAATTAATTATTACTGATATCTTCAATCTACGCTATAGCGTAGATGAAATTTTGCTGTTTGACTTGTCTTCGTATATTTTGTATTGTTTGGGTAGATATAATAATTCTTAAAAAAATTAAGATGAAAAAGAATTTTAAGCCTATAAACTTAACTGACAAAGGTCCAATCTTTGATTTAGATGGTCATATGCCGACAGAAGAAAATTTTGCCCATGTTCTTTTAGAACTTTTTTCTAAAAAAGTATTACCCAAAACCAGAAGAAAGATCACTGTACTTGTTTCTGGAATTAAATATCACAAACTTAGAGCTGGGCAATGGGATCGTGAACCTTTCCGTTATGAAGAAGAAAAAACTTACACTTTTGGTTTTCTTTGTAGAAAATGGAGAGATGATTCTGGTGGAAAAGATTTTGATCCTGAGGAATTTAAAAGAGAGTCTGAGATTCATTTTAAAATATTAGAAAAACAAGGAGATAAAAAATCAGCTTGGACTCCATATGTTTTTCATAAACAATATGAAAATGCTATTAAAGCTGAAAATAAATATCAGCAAGAGCTTAAAAATGCCCGAGAACCTGAAACGATTAAAAAAATAATAAAGAAAAGAGAAAGTGAATATTCTAGTTCTCAATTATACGTTGGAGGATAGTGAATAGGTTCTAAAATTAAACTGCATGTAAATGCAGTTTTTATTTGCAAAATTGAGGAAAATGTTTTATATTAAAGGTATTAGGGCTTTGGCCTTTTTTTATTAATTATTAACAATAAACATATATATGGAAAGAGATTATCCACTAGAGAAAGTTAGAAATATTGGAATTATTGCCCACATCGATGCGGGTAAGACTACTACGACAGAGCGTGTGCTTTATTACACAGGTGTTTCACATAAAATCGGTGAAGTTCACGATGGAGAAACGACTACAGACTGGATGGAACAAGAGCGTGAAAGAGGTATAACTATTACTTCTGCTGCTGTTACTTGTTTCTGGACACCGACATATGCACTTACAGACAAGAGTAAGAAACACCGTTTCAATATTATCGATACTCCTGGGCACATTGACTTCACAGTGGAAGTAAAAAGATCTCTCCGTGTACTCGACGGTGCTGTCGTCGTATTTGATGGTGTTGCTGGGGTAGAACCTCAATCAGAAACAAACTGGCGTTATGCTGACGAAGCGAAAGTTCCTCGTATTTGTTTCGTGAACAAGCTCGACCGTACAGGTGCTTCATTTGAACACTCATTCGCAACTATTTTAGATCGTTTGAATAAAAATGCTGTTCGTTACCAAATCCCTATCGGCCTAGAAGAAAAGCATGAAGGTGTTATTGATCTTTTGAAAATGAAAGCTTATTACTTTGAAGGTGAAATGGGTAATAAAGTTATTGAAAAAGATATTCCTGAAGAAATGAAAGCAGATGCACAAAAGTATCATGCAGAATTGATTGAAAAAATCGTTGAAACAGATGATGTTATGATGACAGAATATTTGGATGGAAAAATTCCAAGTGTTGAAGTTTTGAAAAAGACTTTACGTAAGGCTGTTATTAATAATGATATTTTCCCAGTTTTCGCTGGATCAGCACTGAAAAACAAGGGTGTACAACTCGTACTCGATGCTGTCATTGATTACTTACCAGCTCCTACAGACATTCCTCCTATCGGTGGAATCAATGTTGATACAGAAGAACCAATGGTTCGTCATGCTTCTGATGCAGAACCTTTTTCTGCTTTGGCTTTCAAAATCGCTACTGACCCATTCGTAGGACAAATCATTTTCTTCCGTGTATATTCTGGAACTCTTTCAGCTGGAAGTTATGTTTACAATCCTCGTACAAGAAACAAAGAAAGAATTGGACGTATTCTTCGTATGCATGCGAATGATCGTGAAGAAGTGAAACAAGTTTTCGCTGGAGAAATCGCAGCTGCTGTAGGACTCAAAGATACAATTACTTCAGACACACTTTGTGATGAAGCAAACCCAATTATTTTGGACCGTATCGTTTTCCCTGAACCAGTTATTTCTCTACGTATCGAACCAAAGACAAAAGCTGACCAAGAAAAAATGGGTATGGCACTCAATCGCCTTGCTCAAGAAGACCCTACTTTCAAAGTTTCAACTGATCAAGAAACAGGAGAGACTATTATTGCCGGAATGGGAGAACTTCACCTTGAAATTATCGTTGATCGTATGAAAAGAGAATTTTCTGTGGAAGCAAATGTAGGTAAACCACAAGTAGCTTACCGTGAGACTATCACTGGTTCTTCAGAAGTAGAGGGTAAATACATTAAACAATCTGGAGGTCGTGGAAACTATGGTCACGTGAAGATCAAGATCAAGCCTATGGTTCCTATGACAAAAGAAGAAGTAGCTGATTTACCAAAAAATACAAAACGTACAGAAGGATTTGAATTCATTAACACAATTAAAGGAGGTGCTATTCCACAAGAATATATTGCTCCTTGTGAGAAGGGATTTAAAGAAGGTCTCGATCGTGGAGTACTCGCTGGTTTCAAAATGGTGAATGTATCTGTCGATCTTTGGGACGGATCTTTCCACGAAGTGGACTCAAACGAAATGGCCTTCAAAATCGCAGCCTCAATGGCCATACAAGATGCTTGTAAGATGGCTCGCCCTGTGATCCTAGAACCGATGATGAAAGTCGAAGTAGTGACTCCAGACAAGTTCATGGGAGACGTCACAGGTAACCTCTCATCAAAGCGTGGACTTATCGAAGGAATGGAAGACCGTGGTATGAATAAAGTTGTTAAAGCAATCGTTCCGCTTTCAGAAATGTTCGGATACATGACTGGTCTACGTTCTATGACAGAAGGCCGTGCTTCATTTACTATGGAATTCTTACGTTATGATATAGTGCCACAAAACGTTGCGGATACTATTATTGCAGCGAGAAAGTAGAAGTTAATTCCTCCTCCCCTTAGCTAAGGGGAGGAATGAGGTGGGGTGCTGAATTTTGCACCCCCTCCCAACCTCCCCCTTGGCAAAGGGGGATGGAAACTCAAAACTTTAAAAGAGCCCCGCCTTACGGCGGGGCTCTTTTCTTGCATTTATTTTTGATAGTGATATCATTTAATTAAACAATAGTCCCTTGTAATATTCATAGGGAAAACCTAAAATCATTAAAAACAATGATAAAACTTGGAATTAATTGGACAGCACTACTCGATGAGTACTGGTATCTGTCATTTGTTCTCGTTGGTGCACTTCTTTTGATTATTGTAATTAGATATTTCGTTAAAAAAAGAAATAAACTAAAAGCAGTTTCTTTATCAAAACAAAAAACAACAGAACAACAAAAAAACGCTTCTGGAAACGGAAAGCACACAAATCACGATCCATATTTTTCTCGTATTAAAAAACGAGCAAAGGTTCGTGCAGTAGTAACAAAATAAAAAAGTCCGGCAGATTGCTGGACTTTTTTGCTTTTTAATTTAATGTGTGTTATTCTGTTTTTAGATAAATTTAAACAGATTTTTGATATGCAAAAAAAAAGATTAATTACAATTGTATTTGCTGCACTTTTTTATGGTACAGTTTTTATTTTAATAATTACTGGTGTGATAAATAATTCACAAAAACCAGAGAAATTAGAACCAAAAGACTATCCAAAAGTAACCTTCATTAATACTTATTCTGATTTGTATTTTGACCCTGAGGATAACACCAAAGAAGGTGTAATTTTTTTAAAACATCATAGTGATGACTGCATAGAATGCATTTATTATTAAAAATTAAAACCCCGATCACTCGGGGATTTTTTATTGACAAAATTCAGAAAAACTATAGTATTCTACTTAGAATAAATAGTACTAAAAAAATAAATTATGAACAAACCAGTTAGTGGCTTTAATCTTGATGCAATGCTTCAAGAAGGATTGAAAAAAGATAAACACATAGTACTTCCATTGAATTTGAACTACAAAGAGATATCTGAGGGTATTCGTCAGTTTAATATTGGTGATGAAAAAAGGCTATTTGCTTTGAATAAAAGTATCATTACTAAAACAAAAGATTTGGTATTGGCTTACCGGATGAATTTAGCTCTTTATCTAGAGCATGGTGATGATGGGATTAATGCATATGAAAAAACGATTGATTACATAAAAGAAGTGGCTCCTAATGTTCCCGTGTTGTCTGTTATGGATTTAGCTGGAAGTGATATAAAAGAAGGTATTTCAATTCAGCAAATCATTAAAGACGATTTAAAGAACGAATGTAAAACTTTTGTAATTAATGCCCCGGATGAGATAGTTTTTATTCAAAAGGTAGAAGACTTCGCCTTGGTAATCAGAAAAAAATTGGAAAAACTAAATGATAAAATTATGGAAACTAAAAAGCAGGTTTTGGGATCGATGATTTCATAAAATAAAAAAAGCGGGACTTATTGTCCCGCTTTTACTATTTATTTATATAAATTTTCTTTGTCCCCGAATAATTCCCAAGCTTTTCTTCTGACACTTCCAATAGCCCATGGTTTCAAGAATTCAATCGAGTCCAGAGAAATACTATTAGCCCCAGCATGATGTAATGCCTCGACATCATTTTTATTGAGCGGTCCTCCACTATTGATATGTTTATGAAAACCAGCATCACGTAAACCTTTGATGTATGTTAAAATTAACGGTAAAATTATTTTACCTGAAAGTCCTCCCAAATCAAGAATATGTAAACTCTTTTCTATTAGAGGGGAACCATCTGGATATAATTTTTTCCAATTAATTTCATTTGGTAAATTACCAAATTTAACCATACTTGAGATGGTAATAGCGTAGCAATTTGAATGCTTTTCAAATTGTATGACATTTTCAATCGGCATTTCTACTGAAATTTTTACAATAATTGGAATCCCTTTTTCTACTAAAGGTGTACACATATCTAGTATCTTTAACATTGTTTGTAGTTCTCTTGATTTATACTCAGTAAAATCAAGTTGTAATCCAATTTGGGCTTTAAAATCATTCTTTGATTTTAATAGCATTGTAACGAATTCATCAAATTCCGATAATCTTTTTTCTTCAGTATTTATACTAGAAATAAAGGATATTTGAAAAGGATCAGTCCTCTCATGTAGCTGATAAGAAGACAGGACAGTATTTGCTCCTGGACCATCCGGATTCAGGTCTTTTAATACACATTGATTTTTTCTATCTATGTGTATATTTTTCCTGAAAAATTTTTTTGGCATCAAATCGTCTTTTAGTTTGATATTACTTTTATGTGCTTCCAATGTCGTTGTTTTAGAAACAAAAGTTAAGCCATCGAAATTAATACCGAGTTTGTCTAAAATTTTATGATATGGCCAACCTTGACCATAAAAATTTAATAGTCCTGCCTCACCCCAAATAACTTCAAAAGGTACGCCATGTATATTCACTTTTCGGTGAAAATCTTTTATTCTTTTTTTCATATTTTTTTTACAATTTACAATTTATATTTTTTCTACCAGTACCTTAACACATTTATGCATGTTTGACAAATTTCCTCTTTTGACAAAGAGGTTTTTTGTAGATAGACTAAAGAAAATTGAAACTTAAAAAGAAAAAGATTATGAATGTTACAGGACTTAAAATAGGCGGGTCTAATTTAAAAGACCCAGAATCAGTAAAAAATATTGTAAATATATTAAAAGAGAGAAGTGCAGATAGGCCTTATTTTGTAGTTGTTTCTGCTATGTATGGAATGACCAGACTTTTGGAAAAAATTCATAATACAAATATTGTAAGAATTAAAACTGGAAAAAAGATTGAAATGGTTCAACATTACAATGAATTTATCGGTTTTCATGAGAACATGGTAAATGTTTTATTTGAAGGTAAAAACAACAAAGCAAGCTTTAGGAAATTGATTGAAGATTTTGATGAGACTATTATGACGGCAGGCTTCTTTTCAGAAGCTTTAGTAAAAGCAGAGATTTTATCTTTCGGAGAACGATTCTCTTCTTTAATTTTGAGTAATTATTTGAATTCTCAAAATATTAACAATACTTTGATTAGAGCTTTTGATTTTATGGTTACGAATAATGATTTTGACAATTCAATCGTTTGTTTTGAACAAACTAATCAGAACATAGTAAATCAGTTTACAAATTTAATGCTTAAAAATAGTGTGGTAATAACTGAAGGATTTATAGGAAGGACCAAAATCAACGGCAATCCATTTTACACTAATCCTGGTGGTTGGAATGGATCAGATTATACCGCCAAAATAATAGCTGACGCCTTGGATGCTAAGAAACTTGTCTTTTATAAAGATACTTTTCTAATGGACATAAATCCAAATGCACCAGGTGGCGAAAAGGCCAAAAAGATTGAAACTATTTCTTATGAGAATTTAAGGATGAAGATTTTGAATAAATCTGCTGGAACGATTTTACACGAAAAGGTTCTTTTAGGTAAAAGAATTCCAATAGAAATTCGCTCCTCTTTAAGTCCAAAAGAAGAGGGAACTAAGGTTTTTTAGATAGTATTTTTGCCCAGCTTCGCAATGCGAAACTGGGCATTTTTTTTGACATATTTATATAAACATGTTACTTTTAAATTAAACAAACCAAAATTTATTTGAAAAATGAATATAAAGATTACTGAAGAAAAAAAGACATTCATTCGAATGTTGTTATATTTAATGGTTCCCAAAAAAGTGATTGCAAAAATGCTTGATGTGAATGAAGTTACTATTGGAAAACATTCAAAGCTAACAAAGGCTGAGATGAATGATATGGGACCTCAACCAGAAGGACAGGAATTGAGACTTGAAGTATTCAAAATGTATGTTTGGAGTCAAACAGATATTTTAGAAATGAGTATGGTGTTTGGAGTTTCTATAGCAGAAATTGAATCAATACAAAAAGCAATTTTTGATTATTTGAAAATGCAACGCTGTGTTTCATATTGTGAAGGTATTATCACTTCAGTTTTTCTGTATCAGAAAATTCAATTTGAATCGACTATATCGGTCGAAGAAAAAAAGCTGGTTGAAAAACTATTTGAACATCAAACATATGAATCTATATATTTGAAAGAAAAAAAACCAGGTAAAAAACTTTTCTTTGATTGTTGTATGCGGATACACAAGGAGCAAGAGTTATTGATGCCAACTAAGTATAATATTTATCGTCCGGAAGAGTGTTTGACAAAAGTAATAGATTCATTTGTGAATGAAGAACGGAGTAAAGTAGGAGTATACATCTCAAAAAGATTTGTTGATTTTATTAAATCTTTTTTTGCTACTTTAAGTAAAAAGGAACAAGCAAGTTTGTATAGTCTTGCGGAGTTGCCTGAGTTTGTAGAGGCATTTACTGAATACAAAAATTTAAAACCGAATGCTATTCAATCAAAACGTAAAACAGCATTGATACTATTACGCGGTAGAATAAAGCATTATTTAAAATTGGGAGAAACTATTATTCCAGAAGGAAAAAAACATTTAGATGACATTTTGCATCACCTAGAACTTGTTCAGAAAAAAGAGTCGGAATTACTTAACCTGAAAAAAGACTTTGAAAAATTTCAACTTACAGCTATAAGGTTGGCTAAGTTCTCAGCAGAGAATATGCCTATTGAAAAAGTAGATGATACAATTGTCGCTTCTATTCAAAAAGTAGATCCTGAGCTTTTAAAATTGATAAAAACTATAGAGCCAGTTCAACTTGTCCCGGTGGGTGTGGAAGTAATACAAAGTGAGCAAATGAAGTTTTATCTGACAAATATAATGGATATGGATTTATCAGTTAGGTTATATACCTGTTTATCATATGCTGAAATAGAGTATGGTTGGCAAATATTAACCATTTCTAAACATGATTTCCTTAAGTTCAGAAACTTTGGTAAAAAATCTATGATTGAATTAGAAGAATTAATTCATAATAAAAAACTTGTTTTTAATTCTATTGATCCATCACTTCAAAGGTATTTGGAAGATAAGATAATAAAAAAGAAATAATGGTTAGGATTCGCCCCGCGCTTGAAAAGCGCGGGGCTTTTATGTTGTATTAACCCTCTCCTTAACAAGGAGAGGGCAGGGTGAGGTGAATCCATTTGACTTTATTTTTCAATCTGCTAGTATAGGAACATAACTGCACTTTTGGCAGTTTTTGTTTGCAATTTTTATAAAATTTATTAATTTAATTAAAGTTAGTGGTCTAAATTTAGCAACTTCTCGTATGTTAAGTTTTAACTAGTAACTAAAAATAAGTATATGGCAACAGAAGAATTTAAAAGAGACAAGCCACACGTAAACGTTGGTACAATCGGTCACGTTGACCACGGAAAGACTACTTTAACAGCAGCTATCTTGAACGTTCTTAATTTGAACGGTAAAACTGTTAAAATGAAGGGTGTTGGAGATATCGACAATGCTCCTGAAGAAAAAGCTCGTGGAATCACCATTAACATTTCTCACAATGAGTACTCTACAGATGCTCGTCACTATGCTCACATTGATGCCCCAGGACACGCCGACTACATCAAAAACATGATCACAGGTGCTGCTCAAATGGACGGTGCTATCCTTGTCGTAGCTGCTACTGATGGTGCTATGCCACAAACACGTGAACACGTTCTTCTTGCAAAACAAGTTGGTGTTCCAAAGATTATCGTTTTCTTAAACAAATGTGACATGGTTGATGACAAAGACATGATTGACATGGTTGAAGAAGAAATCCGTGAATTGCTTACAAAACAAGGTTTTGATGGTGCAAACGCTCCTGTCATCCGTGGATCAGCTCTAAAAGGACTTGAAGCTACAGATGCTACAGACCCTTGGGCAATGAAGATCATGGATCTTGCAAACGCTCTTGATACATATATCCCAGTTCCAGAACGAGATACAGCAAAACCTTTCCTAATGGCTATTGAAGATATCTTCTCTATCGAAGGACGTGGAACAGTTGTAACTGGAAAAATCGAAAGAGGAATAGTAAAAGTAGGTGAAGACGTTGAAATTGTTGGTATTAAAGCTACACAAAAATCAACAGTCACTGGTATTGAAATGTTCAACAAGAACCTTCAAGAAGGTATGGCTGGAGACAACGCTGGTATCTTGCTCCGTGGATTAAAGAAAGATGATATTACTCGTGGACAAGTTCTTGCAAAACCAGGAACAGTGACTCCTCATGATAACTTTACTTGTGAAGTTTACATCTTGAAAAAAGAAGAAGGTGGACGTCATACTCCATTCTTCAAAGGTTACAAGCCACAATTCTACATCCGTACTACAGACGTTACAGGAGAAGTTGAATTAGCAGAAGGAGTAGAAATGGTTATGCCTGGAGATACAGCAAAATTCACAGTGAAATTGGTTTCACCAGTCGCACTTGAAGATCAACAAAGATTTGCTATCCGTGAAGGAGGAAAGACTGTCGGTGCCGGAGTCGTTACAAAAATTATTGCTTAACCTTTAAATTTATGGCTGAAGAAGAAACAACAACTAAAAAAGTAAAAAAAGTTACCACACCAAAAGTGAGTAAAGCTTCTTCTAAAGTTAAAGAAGAAGGAAAAGAAGTAGTATTACGTATCCGAGTTCGTGCTTACGAAAGTAAGATTCTTGATACTTCTGTAAAACAAATTATTGATACAGCTATGCGTTATGATGCAAAGATAGTCGGTCCTGTACCACTACCTACTGAAATCAAAAAATATACAGTCAACCGTGCCTCTTTCGTTTACAAAAACACACGAGAACAATTCGAAATGAGAGTACACAAGAGAGTGATTGATATTTTAAACCCAAATGCAAAGACCATCGAAGCTTTGACAAACCTTTCACTTCCATCCGGAGTTGAAATAGATGTAAAAATGATTTAGCCCTAAAATTTTATGAAATTTATACTTGGAACAAAAGTTAATATGACTGAATACTTCTCCGAAAACGGAGTGGTAATTCCAGTAACAATAATCTCAGCTGGACCTGTAAAAGTGGTAACCATCAAAGATAAGACTAAAGATGGCTACAATGCTGTACAAGTCGGTTTTGGAGAACAAAAAGAAAGTCGTGTTAATAAAGCTCAAAAAGGACAAATGAAAGGGGACTTTTTCAAAGTTATGAAAGAGTTTCGCTTGAAAAATGATGACAAATTTGAAGGAAATGTAGGAGACATGCTAGATGTATCTAGTTTTGAAATTGGGGATATGCTCCAAGTCTCAGGAACTTCAAAAGGTAAAGGTTTCCAAGGTGTTGTAAAACGCCATGGCTTCAAAGGAGGTCCAAGATCTCACGGTCAGAAACACTCTGAACGTGAACCAGGATCTATCGGAGGAGGTCTACGAACACACGTGCCAAAAGGAATGAGAATGGCCGGCCGTATGGGATCTGACAGAATAACTTACAAAAATTTGAAAGTTGTTTTCGTTGATAAAGAAAACAATGTAATGCTTATCAAAGGAGCAATCCCAGGAAAGCGTGGAAGTTTAGTAGAAATTACAGCTCGATAATAATAAATTTATGTTAAAAGCAACAATATACAATCAAAAAGGAGCCGAAGCTGGAAGTATCGAACTACCAGAGAAAGTTTTTGGTATGAAATGGAAGACAGACTTGGTTCACCAAGTAGTCGAAAGTATTCGTGGCAACAAACGTGCTGGTACTGCTGATACCAAAGGCCGTGGAGAAGTTCGTGGAGGAGGAAAGAAACCTTGGAAACAAAAAGGTACTGGTCAAGCTCGTCACGGTTCTACACGTAGTCCTATTTGGGTTGGTGGAGGTGTGACTCATGGTCCTCTTGCTGAAAAGAATTACAAGAAAAAAATCAACAAGAAAATGAGAGTAGGAGCATTGTATGCTGTTCTTTCAAAGAAATTAAAAGATGGAGAAATAATCTTTGTCGATTCGTTGGTAATGAAAGACATCAAGACAAAGTCTGCTGTAGATGTAATGGCAAATCTTGCTAAAGCTACAGGATTTAAAATGATTGCTTCTTCAAAGAAACCAAAAGTATTAGTCGCTATTGCTGCTAAAGATGAAAAGATACAAAAGAGTTTCAGAAATATTCCTTCTCTTGAATTAGCAATGATAAACAATATCAATCCAATGCAAGTGCTTAATTATAAATATCTTTTGATTGAAAACCCAGAATCTGCAGTGAAGTTTTTATTAACTCGCTCAGGAAAATAATTTTATGGCAGACATTAAAACAATTAAAAAACCTAGAATCACAGAAAAAGTAGCCCTTCTCGCCGAGAAGAATATTTATACTTTCGAAGTTTCAGCAAATGCTACAAAGAATGAAATAAGAAAGGATATCGAAGCTATTTATAAAATCAAACCAGTCAAAGTAAATATCGTTCACATTCCAAAAAAGACAGTGATAATCCGTGGAAAGAAAGGTGTTAAAAATGGTGGTAAGAAAGCAATGGTATATTTAAAAAAAGGTGATAAGATCGATTTTGCATAGTATAAAAGTTCACTACAAGTAATAAAAATATTATGAAGACATATAAACCAACAAGTAAATCAAGAAGACAAATGACAAACATTGACTACCGCAATGTTTTGACTAAAACTACACCTGAGAAATCTTTGACTCACGGCTTCAAAAGAGCTGTAGGAAGAAATAATCTCGGACGTATTACTACTCGTCATAAAGGAGCAGGTCATAAGAGACTTTTCCGTGATGTCGATTTCTTATATAACAAAAAAGATATTCCTGCAAAAATCACAAGTATCGAATATGATCCAAACCGTTCTTCATTTATCGGTCTTGCTGTTTACAAAGATGGAGAAAAGAGATATGTCATCTTACCTCAATCAGTAAAGCCAGGAGATATGTTTGTCGTGTCTGAAAAAGCTGAATTAAAACCAGGAAACAGACTCATGTTGAAAAACATTCCAGTCGGAACATTCGTTTACAATGTGGAAATGAAATCAGGATCTGGAGCCAAGATTGCTCGTTCTGCTGGAATTTTCGCACAAGTTGTAGCTAATGCTGACGGATACACAAATGTCAAAATGCCATCATCTGAAGTTCGTAAAGTTTCAGAACTCGCTTGGGCTTGTGTCGGTTCTGTCTCAAATGAAGAACATCACCTCGAGAACTACGGTAAGGCTGGACGTTCACGATGGAAGGGTATTAGACCAACTGTCCGCGGTACTGCAATGAACGCTGTAGACCACCCATACGGAGGTGGAGAAGGCCGACAAGGACGTGGAACAAAGAGACCTAAAACATTGTGGGGTAAGGTTACAGGAGGACGCAAGACAAGAACTCCAAAGAAATACTCAAATGTCTTCATCGTAAGTCGTAGAAAAACAGGTAAAAATAAGTAATTTTGTAAAGTCCTAGAAAGACTGCCTGCCCGCCATCGCTACGCTCAGGCGTTAGCGGGCGGGGAAAGAACAAATAATTTTAAAGCAAAAAATCCCCATTATGGGGATTTTTTGCTTTTTGATCCTTATTTTACAAGGCTTTTAAACTTGACTTTTCAAACTATATATGCTATACTTTATATAGTTTAAGGTTCGTTGAAAAAAGTTTTGATTGGTGACAAGAAGTCCTTTTGGGATTTGTTGTCACCAATAAAAACAATAGATATGACAAATTCAGCAGTTACAACAGTAGTTTCGTTTAATTTTTTTGATTTTTTAAAATCAATTTCTAGATGGTATAAAAACCGTATAGGCAATAAAAAAGGTTTTGGTTGTTGCCCTAATTGTGGTGATAGCTGGAATTGGAAAAGTAGTATCGGTGTTGAGTATGAAAAACACTATTTTTTTTTTTTTTTTTTTATTTCACCCTCAGTAAGTATTTGCAGCGAATGTTTAACTTCCGCAAAATTTGATTACCAAAGAATTGAAAAACATTTGGAGTCAGGTACTTGGGAAAAAGAAAACATTGCGAAAGCAATAACCGCCTTAAAAGAATTTGAAAAAAACAAAAAATTAACTAAAAACTAAATAGAAATGAAAAAAATTCTAAATTTTATTTTAAAAATGATTGCTGGTCTTACTACTGGATGGATTATTGGATCAACTATTTTAGGGGTTATGCACTACAATGCAGAAGCTTCCTTGAAAGAAAAAACAGATTCCTTAAATTATTCTGAAGCTATTACTTTAAGTAGTTTCTCAAAAATTATAGAGAATCTTGATTTATCAGCAAAGATAGATGATTCTTTAGGTCTTCTAAATTTAAGTCCAGCAGCACTTAAGGCTGAAGAAAAGAGAGACAAAAGTCATGATGATGTCCTTTTAAGTAAGCGTAAGGCTTGCATTGACACATGTGTTTTTTATCAAAAATTACTTGAAAAACAGATCCCGAGTACTGAATTTTTAAAAACAGAGTATCAGGCTAAATTAAAAAGTGCTGATTGGAAGTTCGCGGCAGTGTCTCACTATTCTTTGTGGCTTTATGATAAAGTTGCAAAACTTTGGCTGCCTGAAAGAGTAAAAGTTCTAACTCCAATTGAGATAATGTCAGACAATAGTGTAAAAACCACTAAAGTTTAGTATTATTCTTGTTTAGTTATATACCCCGTTCGTTGATTCGAATGGGGTATTTTATTTATATATAGTTATCTATTTACCCAATCGCCCTAATATCTATTACTTTTAACTCGAGAGCGACGTGGTTGACTTTTATATATTGATATGCTATACTTTTTACATAGTTAATTGATAAAATAAATATAAACCAAAAATCTAAAAGCAAATGAAAAAAATGTTTTCTATTACCGTTGCGATGTTATTCTTCGCTGTATTATTTAATTCTTGTGGTGAAAGTCAGTCTGGCCAAAGAGCAAAAGCTCGAAGAGCTAAAGCTGACAGTATTGCTACCGCACAACAACAACCGGTTATTACCCCGGAGCCTGAAAAACCGGAACCTGCACCTGTGCCGGAAAAAGATGAATTTGTCTTCACCCCGACTGCAATTGCAGCCACTCCTGTGCAGGAAAATCTAAAAGATAAATGTGGGGAGGGTCAATATTCTTGCCATACATTTTCTGTTGACTTTGTGTTAACAGATTCAACTGGAATGAAGTACTTTTTTTCGATATCTGAAAATGCCTCAAACGAAGTATCTAAAGAAGAAGTAACTTCTGGTGGAGAAGGAATAGGTTCTGATTATGATCAGGAGCATATGAAACTTGCTAAAAAAACTTATGCCGAAATGACAAGTCCAAATTTTGATTTTAAAAATTTCAAATTTGTTTATTACAAAAATTCTGGGATGTTGACGATTACTAAAATCATACCAAATTCCGGTAAGAAAATTGGCAAAGTTGAAATTCTGGATGGTAAAGAAGAAAAACTTTATTCTGCCTCTTGCAGGGTAACACCAGCAGAGCAGAAGCTGTACAATCTTCAAAGCTATTCAGCTCTCGCTTCGAAGTAAATTTTTTAGTTTAAGTACCAGTCACCATTCTCGAGATTCGAGGATGGTGATTTTTTATTAAATACAACCCCTAAATCCCCTTATCAGGGGACTTTAAATGCTTGACTTTTGACTTTGGTTGTGCTATACTTAGGATAGTTTAAGGTTCGTTGAAAAAAGTTTTGATTGGTGACAAGAAGTCCTTTTGGGATTTGTTGTCACCAATTAAATTTAATATATATATGAAGAAAGTAGTTATGTTTGTGCTTTTGAGCACTATGAGTGTCGTTGGCCTTAGCCAAATTAAAGACATTAAAGTAAATGATCAAATTACCGTAGACCGTGTGTACGCAGGGATCATGTCTGGGAGTTATTTCAGCGTTGATAGCTTGAATATTGTCAGCTTCGTGGACTTACGTCTAGGAGCAATGGCGACTTACAAGCCAGCTAAATGGATATCAGTAAAAAGTTTTTGCGTGTACAACATGCAAACAAAGACCGAACCATTTGGTATTATCCATTTTTGGGTAAAACTAAATCCGACTGAAAAATTTAGTCTGGAGGCTGGAAATATGGCGACATTGCCGACAGAACAACGACCTCATCCTGTATCGGGAGACGGGCAATTTGAAACATTTGCAGAAGCTCAAATAGTCGGCATGGCATTAGGAGCAAAGATGAAGTACCAATTCAATCCAGATTTTAAAATCGGTGCTGGTATCGCTGATCGTAAGGGTCCAGAATATTCTGGTATGTTTAATTATAAAAAAATTACATTATCAGGCTGGTATACAGATAAGACACAAAAAGCTGGATCAGCTTTGACGCTTGATTTTGAAAGAATTTATTCTGTTTTAGTTTGGCGACAAGACCAGACTATTTCAAATATTTTCTGTTTTAAAATACCAAAGCATGAAACTCTTAGCTTGTATGCTGACGATGGCTACAATTTGGTCACCGGCGACCTGGTGAGAGGGGAATATGGAATCTTGAAAAATTTCAGCTCTACTCATTTCAGCGGATTGCTAGGTTTTGGTTATGTCACTGAGACGCGAAGTGTGGCAGGATATCTATTCCTGCATTTATAGACGTGAGCCTTAGGTTGTAATATACAACCTAAGGCTTTTTATTTTTTATAGTATAATAATAATATGGAAAAAATGTCAGAGAAAAAAAGATTTTCAATTGTGTCACGAGTAAAGAGCGCAAATCATGCTATGCGTGGTTTTATTATTTTATTAAAAACAGGACACAATTTTTGGATGCATATTTTTTTTACAGCACTGGCTGTATACCTAGGTTATATTTTAAATATTTCAGAAGCAGAATGGATTTTTATTGTTATCACTGTCGGCATAGTATTACTGGCTGAAGCTTTTAATACAGCAATAGAAATAGATATAGATCTCACTAGCCCAAATTATCATCCCTATGCGAGAGATACAAAAGATGTCGCAGCAGCCTCTGTTATTATCTCTGTTTTAATCGCTTGCATTGTCGGTCTAATAATATTTCTACCAAAGATTTTTGCACTTTATTTTTAAAATTTCCCCCTCTCTAAAATTTTAATTTTGGAGAGGGGGCTAGGGGGTGAGGTAGGATTTGCATTTTTTTTGCTTTGTGCTAATATGACTTGTAGCTCACTTCGAGCTTTTTATTTACTCGTTTATATATATTACATGACAAGATCACTCAAAAAAGGCGCATACGTGGATGAAGGACTGCTAAAGAAAATAGCAGGTAAAAGTCCGTTACAAACACCTATGATCAAGACTTGGAAAAGAGCCTCACAAATCTCACCAGAAATGGTCGGGTTTACTTTTGGTGTTCATAACGGTAAGACTCACGTAGAAGTCATCGTTTCTGAAGATATGGTAGGTCACAGACTAGGAGAATTTTCACCTACAAAGAAATTTAGTAAACATGGAGGTAAAATGCAGAAAGAATTAGAACAAAAGAAGAAAGAGGCTGAAATAACACAAGCTAAGTCCGCTAGTGCCGCTTCTGATGCTAAAAAGAAATAATTTAAATAATATATGAAAGCCTTTTTAAAAAATTACAGACAATCACCACGTAAAGTTCGCTTAGTAGCTACTCTATTAAAGGGTAAAACCGTTGCCCAAGCTATTGTCGAGCTTGATCACTTAGCAAAGCGTGCTGGTGAACCAATCCAAAAGCTTTTAATCTCAGCAGCTGCTAATGCAAAATCAAACTTTGGTTTTGAAAAAGAAAATTTAGTCGTGAAAGAATTGAGAGTAGACAAGGGTATTGTGATGAAGAGAATGATGCCTGCTGCCATGGGTAGTGGACATAAGATCAACAAGCGTACTAGTCACATCACAGTCTTGCTTGAAGAAAAAGGATCAGCTAAACCAAAACACCAACACAAGAAAGATGCGAATATGTTAGGTAAAAAGAAGATTGTTGTAGAAGAAAAGGTTATAAAAGAGAAAAAAGTAGTAGCTAAAAAGGTAGCTAAGAAAGTAGTTAAAAAATAATTATAATATACAAATAATAAAATGAGTAAAATAGTTCACCCATATGCCCATAGACTAGTAATTCTCCGAGATTGGAAATCTCGCTGGTTTGCTGATGATAAAAAATATGTTGAATTCCTTAAGGGTGACGTTTTAGTTCGTGAATATTTGGAAAAGAAGCTTCGTGGTTTTTATATTTCTACTATTGAAATCGAAAGAAACCAAAAATCAACACGTTTTATCATCAAGACTTCACGCCCAGGTTTGATAATCGGACGTACAGGTGAAGGTGCTGTAAAATTAAAGGCTGATATCTTGAAAAAGATGGATAAGCTTGGTATTTCACGCCCAGAAGATTTCAAGCTCGATATTATTGAAGTTCCAAACCCAGAAGCTGATGCAGCAATCGTAGCTTATATGGTAGCTGAAGGAATGGAAAAGAGAATGCCTTATCGTCGTGTCATCAAACAAATCATTGAAAAAGTTATGGCTACTCGTGGAGTAGAAGGAGCTAGAATAGTTTTATCAGGACGTCTCGGTGGAGCCGAAATCGCTCGTACGGAAGAGCTTAAGAAGGGTAGTATCCCACTTCAGACTTTCCGCGCGGACATTGATTTCAAACGAGAAAAGGCGCATTTACCTTATGGAGATGTCGGTATTAAAGTTTGGATATACCGTGGAGAAATATTTGCAGACAAGAAAGTAGAAAGTAAATAATTAATTAATAAAAATATATGTTAGTACCAAAGAAAGTAAAATTTAGAAAGTGGCATACAATGCGCCTTAACCCAAAGGCCATGACAGCCGAGACACGTGGCACAAAATTAGCCTTCGGTTCTTTTGGTTTGAAATCTGAAACTCAAGCTCGCGTCAAATCAAATCAAATTGAATCTGCTCGTAAAGCCATGAGTCGTGAACTTGGAAAAACTGGTAAATATTGGATTCGAATCTTTCCAGACCGACCTTTTACTGCTAAAGCTGCTGAAGTAGGTATGGGAAAGGGAAAAGGAGATCCACAAGGTTATTGTTTTGAAGTTTTCCCTGGACGTGTTATCTTTGAGGTTGATGGAGTCGATGAAGCTGTAGCCCGTGAAGCTCTCAGAAAAGCCGGAACAAAGCTTCCTTTAAAGACAAGAATAGTTTCAAGAGTACACAAACAATAATTATATGGCAAAAAAAATATTAGACAATTTAAAAGGAATGAAAGTTGAAGAATTGAAAAAGAATCTTTCAGAATTAAAAGAATCATTACGTGCGATTCGTTTCAAAGCTGAAGGTTCAAAATCAAAGAACGTCAAAGAACAAGCCGGTATCAAGAAAAGTATTGCCCGCATAATGACAGAGCTTACAGCAAAAAAATAGTTAAAATATTAAAACGATTATGAAAACAATAAAAGATAAAAAAGAAATAGTAGCAAAAGGAAAAGTACTCAGTGGTACTGTTGTTTCCGACAAGATGGATAAAACTGTTGTTGTTTCAGTATCTCGTTTTATTAAACACCCTAAATACGGAAAATACTACACAGTCAGTAAGAAATACAAGGCTCATGATGAAAACAATGCTTCCAAGAAAGGGGACAAGGTAGATATCATAGAGACACGACCAATTTCAAAAGATAAAAAGTTTAAAGTAGTAGCTAAGTAATATAATTTTATGATACAAACAGAAACATTAGTAAAAATAACAGATAATGGAGGAGGAACAGTTGGAAAAGTTTTCAAGGTTCTTGGTTCTGCAAAAAAGCGTTATGCTTCACTCGGTGACCTAGTCATCATTTCTGTGAAAGTCGCTTCACCTCGTAAAGCTATCAAGAAGAAAGATGTCTGCCAGGCTGTAGTCGTACGTACTCGTGCTGCTTTCCGTCGTAAAGATGGTTCATACATTCGTTTTGATGATAATGCTGTTGTTATTTTAGAAAAAGGCAAGAAAGATCCAAAAGCTGGACGTGTATTCGGACCAATCCCTCGTGAGCTTGCTGAAAAAGGTTTCCAAAAGATTATTTCTTTAGCACCAGAAGTCATTTAAATTAATCACCTCACCCCAACCCTCTCCTGGAGAGGAGAGGGAGAAGGAAAAAATATTATGAAATTAAAAAAAGGAGACAATGTAATAGTGATCACAGGTAAAGACAAAGGCAAGAAAGGTAAAATTGCTAGTGTTTTAGTCGAGAAAAATCGTGTGGTAGTAGAAGGTTTGAATATGATGAAGAAGCATCAACGTCCTCGAAAATCAGGAGAAAAAGGACAAGTCATATCTGTATCTTTCCCTATGCATGCTTCAAATGTGATGATTTTAGATCCAAAATCTGGTAAGCCATCAAAGATCGGCAAAAAGAAAGTAGGGGATAAAATGGTTCGTGTTGCAAAGAAGAGTGGTCAAGAAATTTAATTAAAATAATACCTCACTATATTATGAAACATTTAACTGTAAAAGAAAAAGACGCATTATCATTCGAAAAGTTGAAAGGAACTTTTGGCTATAAGAACGTAAATGCAGCACCACACTTGAAAAAAGTAGTTTTGAATGTGGGTACTGGAACAGCTATCAAGAAAGATAAAAATAAAAATACTTTCATCTCTGAGAGACTTATGAAAATCACAGGACAAAAGCCTTCTATGCGTGGAGCAAAGCAATCTGTCGCTTCATTCAAAATCCGTCAAGGTGATCCTGTAGGAGTGATGGTGACTCTTCGTGGAGCTCGTATGTACACTTTCCTTGAGAAATTAATCAATCTTTCACTTCCTCGTACAAAAGACTTCCGTGGTATTTCTCGCACAGTTGTCGATGATATTGGAAACATGACTCTCGGTATCAAGGAACACACAATCTTCCCTGAGACAGCTGATGAAGATATCAAAGATGTATTCGGATTAGCTATCACTGTCGTCTCATCTGCTAAATCAAAGAAAGAAGGTTATGCTTTCTACGAATTGATTGGCGTACCATTCAAATCAGAAGAAGACAGTAAGAAAAAGAAAAAATAAAAAACTTTAAACCTAGAAAAACACCCTATAATAGGGTGTTTTTCTTTTATCCATTGTTGGGTTGACTTTTTAAAAGATATATGATATCATCCAATTAGATAAACGTTTTTTAAATTTTATGAGCGATGGATATTATTATTAGAATTATATGTTTTTTTATTGGTCTTGTTTTGGATATATTGGCCATTGTTTCTTATTTTCTTCCTTGGTTCACAGGAATAGCCATAGGCTATGGATTAATAAGTCATAATGGGTTGTATATAGCTATTGGATTTGCATTAATAGTCGTTAACGCGACACTTGTATATCTTTATAATAAAAAAAGCAAACAACTTCGTTGGATAAGCTACATTTCAATATTTTCTTCTTTATTTCTTTCTTATGATTTCCTTTATTTTTTCTGGGAAGTCAACAAGGGTTTACCTGTAAAAAAAGAAGAATTCGAAATGTTCTATAACTCTGTGCAATATTTTTGCATAATAGGAAGCATAATAGCATTCACTCAACATTTTTTCAAAATAGAAACACCCGAATAATGGGTGTTTTTTATTTGACTTCGTAGGGGTCTTAATATAATATACTGTGTAAGCTAGTTCTTTGTTCAATCAAAGGCAAAAAGAGTAATAATCTTAAATTAATTACGATGATACAACTAACAAGTTTTGTATTTGCCGTAATTCATTTTACGGTTGTACCCTTATTTACAGAAAATTACTTTGCTCTCTCGAGAGTAAAGACTGAAGTTGCCACTACTCCATTCATACTGGAAGTAGAACAAGATATTTTGTTAGTTTTCTTTACGAAAAATAATGAAACTTTTTTTAAAGTAAAAAACAGTATTGTTGATAATTCACGTTCAGAAAGAAAGCTATTTAATCAGTTTTCTTATGAACACAGTATGATGTTATTATTTTATCCTACTGGATTTACTTAGCAATTTAGATACCGAATTGTAACCAGAAAAACATTTTTAAACTTAAAAGCATGCCCGATTCCGAGCATGCTTTTTTATTTTGTCCTAATCTATAATTTGACTATTTAAACCCGTTCTGCTAGTATAGGATGCATAGGGAATAGGGCTTTGTTTAATCCACTTTTCTCCTTTATTTTCCGTCTTTTCCCCTGATAAGGGGAGCTAGAGGGGTTTTAAAGAAAACAAGTGTGATATTAACTAAGTAAAAATTCCTTCAATTATTATATGGCAAAAACATCCGTCGTTGCACGATCAAAAAAGACACCAAAATTTTCAACTCGACAAAAAAATCGATGTTTTCGTTGTGGCCGTGGAAATGGCTATATGAGAGATTTCGGTATTTGTCGTATTTGTTTCCGTGAATTAGCAAACGAAGGTATGATGCCTGGGGTTCGTAAATCAAGTTGGTAATATAAAATATATGGATCAAATTTCAAACATGATAATAATGATGAAGAATGCAAGTACAGCCGGACTTCCGACTACTGCTTTTCCATATTCAAAAATGAAGCACGCTATTGCTGATTGTTTAAAGAAAGAAGGTTATATCGCTGGTATCTCAAAGAAAATGAGAAAGTCAGTTCCTGTTCTTGAAGTTGAATTAGTTTACGTTAATGGAGTTCCAAAGATTCATGATGTAGAAAGAATTTCAAAGCAATCACGCCGAGTATATATGGGAGCTTCAGAAATCAGACCAATCAAAAATAATTTCGGCTTATTAGTGCTTTCAACACCAAAAGGAATTTTATCAGGTAAAGATGCAAAGAAAGAACTCGTAGGAGGGGAGGCTTTGTTTAAAATTTGGTAAATAGAATAATTATATGAGTAGAATAGGAAAACAAGAAATATTAATACCAGCAGGAGTCGAAGTCAAAAAAGATGGGTTTGTTTTGACTGTCAAAGGACCAAAAGGAACTTTAACTAAAAACTTCCGTGATGATATTACTATTACAATTACAGACAAAATCATCACTCTTGCTCTAAATAGAAACGATAAATTCTCAAAATCTCTATGGGGTACTTATGCTTCACACATCAAAAATATGATTGCTGGAGTACAAACACCTTACGTCAAAAAGCTTATCCTTGAAGGAGTCGGTTTCAAATCAGAAGTAAAGGGTAAAGATTTACACTTAGCTCTTGGTTTTTCTCACCCAGTCATCGTAGCTATTCCAGAAGGTTTGACAGTCACAGCCGAAAAGAACAACCTTACTTTTACAGGTATTGATAAAGAGACAGTCGGAGCTTTCACTGCACAAGTTCGTAGTTTGAAAAAGCCAGAGCCTTACAAGGGTAAAGGTTTCCGATATGACACAGAAGTTATCCGAAGAAAACAAGGTAAGAAGACAGCATAGTAACTAACCTCACCCTGACCCTCTCCTGAAGAGGAGAGGGAAAATGAAAAAAATTTATGATACAAAATAAAACAGAAAAAAGAATAAGACTAAAGGCAAAGATCAGAGCAAAGATCAGTGGAACACCAGAATGTCCACGTCTTTCAGTTTTTCGTTCAAACAAATTTATCTATGCTCAAATTATTGATGACACGACAGCTACTACACTCGCTTCTGCTAGTGATATGAAGATTACAAAAGGCACAAAGACTGTCCGTGCACAAGAAGTAGGAAAGATGATAGCAACTGAAGCTAAGGCTAAAAAAATCGAAACAGTTGTGTTTGATAGAAATGGTTTTAAATATACAGGTCGCATTAAAGTAGTCGCTGACTCAGCAAGAGAAGGCGGACTTAAATTCTAATAAATTTTATGGAAACTAAAGATACACCACAAAGAAATACAAATACTCGAGGAGGTCGCCGACCAAGTTCTTTTGATAGACCAAAGCCTGAATTTGATCAAAAGATTTTAGATATTCGTCGTGTTACTCGTGTCGTAGCTGGAGGACGTCGCTTCTCTTTCTCTGTAGCACTCGTAGCAGGGGACAAAAAAGGTTCTGTAGGATTCGGACTTGGAAAATCAGGAGACACTTCAATGGCTATCAACAAAGCTCTTCGAAACGCAAAGAAGAATATGATCAAGTTAAAATTAACAAAATCTTCTTCTATCCCTCATGAAGTTTCTGCAAAATTCTCATCTTCACAAGTAAAAATAATGCCAAACCACGGTCGTGGAATGGTCGCAGGTTCTGTTGTTCGTGATATTTTAAATATTGCTGGTGTTAAAGACATTACTGCAAAAATGCACTCTGGAACAAAAAATAAATTAAATAATGCTAAAGTAGTCATCCTCGCATTATCCCAAGTAGCTGTAAAAACACCAAGATTTACAATAGAAGCTGAAGCCCCAGTAGCGTTAACAGCTAAGCCAGTTTTAAATTAGTCTTTAATTAAAATTATATGCAAATACACGATTTAAAAAGAGTACATAAGAATAAAACAGACCGTATTGTCGGACGTGGTGGAAAACACGCGAAGACATCTGGTCGTGGTACAAAAGGACAAAGTTCACGTGCTGGTAATAAGAAGCGCCCAGAACTCCGTGATATCATCAAGAAATTACCAAAACTTCGTGGTTACCGTACAAATTCTTACGAAATCAAACCTGCACATATTTCTCTAGATATGATTGTAAAAGTTTTTCCACAAGGTGGATTAATTACTCCTGCTATTCTCGTCGAGAAAAAAGCTGTGAAGAAATTTAAAGGCTTTACTCCAAAAGTAAAAATCTTAGGAGGTAAAGAAAAATTTGGAATCAAAATCCAAGTCTCAAAATGTAAAGTCTCATCTACTGCAAAAGAAATGATCGAAAAGGCTGGTGGGGAAGTAACAATCTAACTATAAAATTATATGCAAAATTTCTTTAGTAAACTAAAAATTGTTTTCCAAGATAAAGTTCTAAGGAAGAGAATCTTTTTTGTTCTTTTTGCTTTGATTATTTTCAGACTTTTAGCGACTATTCCAATTCCAGGTATTGATACTTTGGAGCTTTCACGTTTTCTTTCAAACAATCAATTCCTAGGTATTTTAAATATTTTCTCTGGTGGAGGATTGACCAATCTTTCTATTATCATGCTCGGTGTCGGTCCATATATCACTGCTAGTATTATCATGCAGCTTTTGACTATCATGGTTCCAAAGTTCAAAGCTTTATACCAAGAAGAAGGTGAAATCGGACGAAAGAAATTTACTCAATACTCACGTTTGCTTGCTGTACCTCTAGCTGCTATTCAAGGCTTTGGTCTTTTGACTCTTCTTGCTCGTCAAAATATTTTAGGAAATTTGACTCCATTTCAAATGGCTTCAAACCTTATTTTAATTATTGCTGGATCAATGCTACTTATGTGGATCGGAGAATTGATGTCTGAATTTGGTATCGGTAACGGTGTCTCACTCATTATCTTTGCTGGTATTATTGCCAATATTCCTAGTCATATCAGTCAAATGATTTTCTCTTTTGATATTTCACAAATTCCTCTTTTCTTAGTCTTCTTAGTCGTCGGAATTATTGTTATTGCTGGTGTCGTCGTGGTGACAGAAGCAGAACGCCCTATTCCTGTGACTTATGCCAAGCAAGTGCGTGGTGCTAAGATGACGAGTGGGGGAAGCACATATCTACCACTTCGTGTAAACCAAGCTGGAGTTATTCCAATTATCTTTGCTCTTTCAATTCTTCTTTTTCCACAAATGATCGGTAATGTTTTAGCTAATTCTACACATGGATGGGTCTTGTCTATCTCTCATGCTTTGACAGCTTTTTCACAAGGAACTTGGCTATATACAGTTTTGTATTTCATCCTTGTTTTCCTTTTCACATATTTCTATACAGCTGTCACTTTTGATCCTGAAGCTTTAGCTACAAACTTACAAAAGAATGGTGCCTTTATTCCAGGTATTCGCCCAGGAGCAAGTACATCAGAATACATTTCTAAGGTCTTAAATCGTATTACCTTACTCGGTGCTGCCTTCCTTGGTTTGATTGCTGTCTTGCCTCTAATTATGCGTTCTATCACTGGTGTCACTGCTATCGCTCTCGGTGGTACTGCACTCCTTATCGTCGTTTCTGTCGTCTTAGACTTGATCAAAAAAGTCGACGCTCAGATTTCAATGAGAGAGTACTAATAATTTAATTTAACTTTCTTAAAAAGTGACACAAATTCTGCATAGGCAGAATTTGTGTCACTTTTGTTTTTTTATTATAGTATAATAAAATTATTATGAAAAATTTATTAAAGATGATTGTATTGTGGGTTTTGTTCAGTATTTGTTTCTTTTGGCTTAGAAATCAATCAGGGTATAATGTAAATATTCTTGTGGCAGATTTGGGTGGCCTTACCTATTTATATTCTACAGTTGCAACAATTTTTGCTATTTTTGCAGCCTTTATAATTTTTTTTGAATCTGAACGTTGGAATAATCTCGTCGACGCTGTAAAAGGGGAAGTAGGACAACTTAATGAATTATGGTTATGGTCTCGTCATCTTCCTGAAAAATTAAAAAATAGTTTTTCTATAAATATAAAAACCTATCTTCAAGTCATTTTAGATCAAGAATGGCAAGAAAAAAACAAGAAAGATATAAGAGCTAATAAGGTACTCGATGCTCTTCATAAAGATATATATGATGTTTTAATTGAACAACCTAGTATGATGCCTACAGCTTCTGCTTCATTTAATGATTTAATAAAATTTCGTGAAAAAAGGATTCATTATTTATCTTTTAGATTGCCGAAAATGCTGAAAATAACACTTTTATTCAATTCAGTATTATTGTTAATTTTTTCTATTTTAATTGGAGTTTACAATATATATCTTGATTACTTTTTTGTTCTTGGTATTTTTTCTCTTATTTATATAATCTACTCATTAATTCACGACATGGATAATCCGACAGTTAAGGGTAGTTTTCATATGGATACTTATGATTATCAAGAATTACTTACGAACATAAACAATCAATAAATTCTAAAAACTTTAGAAAGTTCTTCAAAATTTACTGTATAAATTATACAGCTATTGCTATTTTTGTGAAATTATGTAATAATATTTGTAGAAATAATTTAAATCGATCATTAAAAATTAGGTCTAAATGAAAAAAATAAAAATTTTAGTTACCATTTTCATGGCGTTTTTGGTAGCCCAGTCTTCTGTTGCTCAAGACTCAATTAGTCGTAATCAAGACACAATATTTCTTGAGAAAGATGACATTGTTGCAAACTTTATCCTTCCTTTAATTCTCGAAGAAGCTTATGATAAAGAAAATTTAAATCAAAAGATTACTAAGCTTCGTACAAAGTATGATGTGCCAAAAGATTGGCTTATCTATGATGTGATACCAGACAGTGCTTATTTTAAACGTCTGAATATCGAAGAAGATGATAATAAGGAAAATACTCGTGATGAAATCTGGAGACGACAAAATGAGCTAGAGTATGATTATGTGATGGATACTCCTGAAAATATTACCAAAGATCTTCCTGGAGCTGTGTCGTATTATGATAGTGTTGTACATTTACCAGATACTATTGTAAGTGAAACGACCATGTTACATGAATATATTCATCAAATAGTGAGAGGTGGTAAGGATATTACCGAATATGCCACGAAACTTTATCGTAAAGCTTTTGATTCTACAAAAGTTTCCTCTGACACTTTATTTTTTAAAAACAAAAAAGGTGTTTGGGTAAAAACTTCTTTTACAGAAAGAAGCTATTATGGTAATCCTGTTGAAATTTATGCTTTTCAGAAAGAATTTCATTTCCTTTATTGTAAGCTCACTGGTAAAAGTTATGGTGATGGTTTCACTGAGTGTGATTATGATAAGGCAATGGAAATGTTAAAAAAAGGAGTTTTTGATAATGAGAAAAATATTATGATATTTTTAAAAATTATAAAACATGAATATTTTATTAAAATCATAAACACAATCGCTTAAAATACAAAATACACAGGAGAGCCCTGTGTATTTTTTTTATTGTTCAAGCCACTTTTTATAGGCTTCGACGATTATATTTACTACTTGGTTTAGATTATTTTTATCTGTATCTATCACTAAATCAAAATTGTTTTTGTCCGTATGGTCGAGATTGTACATTTCTTTATATCTTTTCTTTTCACTTTCTAATCGACGAGTGATTTTTTGAAATATTTCTTCTTCAGTCAGTGATTCTTCGCTTTCTCTACGTAATTTATTTTCTTTTAGATTGTTTAATATTCTACTCTTTGAAATTTCTGGCGGTAAGTCTAAATAGATTTTGAAAGATTCTGGAATCCAATGAAAGGCTAGGCGAGAATCAATGACAACTCTAGTCATCTCACCAGCTTTTCGTACTTGTTCGTCGATTTTTTCATCAACACTTTTGTCTGTTTCAGCTTGAATAGAAAGTTCGTTTAAAGTCATACCCAGGTCGACGGCGGCTTGGCGCATAAAATCTCCTGAAGAAAAACGTCCAAAACCCAAGACTCTGGCTACATTGTCGGCCGTACTAGACTTACCGCTACCGATGCCTCCAGCAATAGTTATAATCTCTTTTTTCATAAGTATATTAAAGCATAATTCAAGATTAAATTCACCCCACCCCTAACCCCTCCCCATTTTCTGCAAAAAATGGGGAGGGGTGACGAAGTCGGGGAGGGGTCATTGATTTTGCCTTTAATTTCCTGTATTCTGTGTGTATGCAATCACAAACATTCGTATTTTTTGGTATCGCTGGTTCTGGAAAGGGGACGCAAATACAATTACTTATAGATTTATTGAAATCTAAGGATAATAAAGAGATTATTCATGCTTATACAGGTAATGAATATAGAAAAATAGTAGAGACACATAGTCAGACAGCTGATTTGGTTAGAAAGGTCCTAAATGAAGGAGGTTTACAACCAGACTTTCTTACAAACTCTGTTTTTATGAATCTTTTAATAAATACTATTTCAGAAGACAATCATATTATTACAGATGGATATCCTCGTAGTGTCATACAATCAGAATTTTTTGAAAAAGCGATGGATTTTTATGGTAGAAAAAATATTCATATTGTAAATATTCAAGTTAGCAAAGAAGAAGCTTTAAAGAGAATGTTACTTCGTGCGAGAACTGATGATAATCCAAAAGCAATTGAAAATCGTTGTAATGAATATTTCAACAAAGTTTTACCAGCGATGGAGTATTTTAGAATAAAGAGTAATTATATAATTCATGATATCAATGGCCATCAGACAATAGAAGAAGTTTCAAAAGACATTATTAAATCTTTAAATTTCGAAAATTAATATGGAACAAGAAAAAATCATTATTTCTCTCGGAGGTTCACTAATAGTCCCAAATGAGATAGATATTGATTTTTTGACAGAATTTAAAAAAATAATTTTGTCTCAAATAGAAAAAGGCAAGAAGTTCATTATAATTACAGGTGGAGGCAAGATTGCTAGAAAATATCAATCAGCCTTGAAAGAAATATCTAATCCATCACTCGAGCATTTGGACTGGCTAGGAATATACTCTACTCGTTTGAATGCCGAATTTTTAGGATTATTTTTTACGGGCACGGCAGAAGAAAAAATAATTACTGACCCTACATTACCAGTGAATTTTGAAAAACCATTGATTATTGGTGCCGGCTGGAAGCCGGGATGGAGTACAGACTATGATGCAGTACTTTTAGCTAAATCCATAAATGCAAAGAGAGTTATCAATCTTTCAAATATTGATTTTGCTTATGATAAAGATCCAAACAAATATCCAGATGCAAAAAAATTGGAAAATATTTCTTGGTCTGAATACCGAGAATTAATTCCAAAAGAATGGAATCCAGGACTCAGTACCCCTTTTGATCCGATAGCTTCAGGTGTAGCAGAGAGTGAGGGTATAGAGGTAGCAATATTAAATGGTAAGAATATAGAAAATTTAGAGAATTGTTTAAATAATTTAGAATTTATAGGAACAAAAATAAAATGATAATAATAAAGACAGATGAACAAATAAATATTATTCGCGAAGGAGGCAAACACCTTGCCTCTGTTTTGTATAAGGTCAAAGACTTTATAAAACCAGGTCTTTCGACAAAAGATTTAGATATGTACGCAGAAAAACTAATTCGTGAGTACGGAGATACTCCAGCTTTTTTGAATTATCGACCAGTTGGTGCCAAAAAACCCTTCCCAGCGTCCTTGTGTGTTTCTGTGAACGATGAAGTGGTACATGGTATTCCTAAAAAAGATAGAATTCTTGTCGAAGGAGATATTGTCTGTATTGACCTCGGAGTAAAACATAAGGGTATGTTTACCGATATGGCTTTGACTGTGGCTGTAGGTAAAATCAGTGCTGAAGATAAAAAACTCTTGGAAGTTACCGAGCAAGCTTTACACGTAGGAATCGCCGCTGCGAAGGCTGGGGCGCGTGTAGGGGACATTGGTTATGCTATTGAGACTTTTGTAAAAGCAAAAGGGAAATACGGAATCGTCGATGTGTTATCTGGTCATGGTGTCGGAGTAGAAATACACGAAGATCCATATATACCAAACTTTGGTAAAAAGGGGACAGGAATTATTTTGAAAAAAGGGATGGTGATAGCTATTGAACCGATGCTAAACCTTGGATCAAAAAATGTCATGATTGCAAAAGATGATTGGACTATTAAAACAACAGATAAAAAAAGAAGCGCACACTTTGAATGCACGATAGCCATCACTGATGATGAACCTGAAATTCTAACTAAAATATAAAACAAAAAAAACCGCCAGTGGCGGTTTTTTTTGGGATTATTTATCCAGCCACACTGTGACTAGTAGTACCCCATTTCACTTCTTTCGAAGTTTTGTAAAAAATCTTTTTATCTTCAGTAAGCCCAAGAACACCTTCATATCCATCTGCTTCAGCATCAGATATAAATTTTGCCATTTCTTCTGCTGTAGGTCTTGAAACTAATCCTTTACTTGCCCAAGTGTTAATCTTAGTATTTACACTTTTTAATAAAGCATCTTTTTTATTTGGTAGCATTTCTTTTATTTTACTAGTTAAGGCATTTACTCTGTCTTTAAATGAGAAAGACCTTTTATCTTCTTTTGTGAATTGTCTACCTCCGTTTTCTGGCTCTCCTTTAATTCCTTGTTCAGCAATTTTATGAATTAATTCTTTGTTTGTAATTTCCTCGTTTGTTTTTTGTGTTAATTTTTCTTTCATATATTTATATACTATTTTTATAATTTCTTTTACGCTATAATAATAGCATGGAATCAATATTTAAAGATATGCCAAAGTTCAAGTCTCCAGATGAGGAGCTTAGTTATTTACGTAAGCATGTCGCCGAAAGAGAACAAGCCTTGATAGACAAAGGTCATTTTGAAAATGCGATTGAAAATGCAAGTAACGAAGTCATTACAGAATACATGCAAGCTCCAGCAGAAAAGGTAATCCATAAAGATATTTTAATTAAAGAAAAAGAATCAGAGGCGATTGTTTTAAAATTAAAACCTGAAGCTCATGACGTAGTGATGGAAGAAATTCTTGGAATTCTTTTAACTAAAGGAATAAAAAATGCTATGTCGATAGTGGAATCAATGAATAGTCCCCATATTGACGACGATTTTCATCGCTTATTAATTCAATATTTAAAAACTGGTGAA
Source organism: Candidatus Nomurabacteria bacterium (assembly GCA_026395995.1). Classification (GTDB taxonomy): domain Bacteria; phylum Patescibacteriota; class Minisyncoccia; order Phycocordibacterales; family UBA9973; genus UBA9973. The sequence continues at coordinate 41,138 of JAPLXQ010000011.1, forward strand.
ATACTTTCTGATCTAAAAGAAGGTTCACCTCTTTGGAAAGAATTGAACATGACACTTTTTGAAGTCACACTACCACCATCAAATGATGGCAGTGAAAAGAGAGGTTTCAAAGATTTCATCGGAGCGATGGAGCAGTTTTACGCTGGAATGCAGTCTATTTCTAATGGGTTGAATAATGAAAATGAAAATTATTTTACACTTGAGATTGCTTTGGGTAACCAGAGTGATGAAGTCGTCGTCTACGCTGGAGTACCAAATGAATATCTTTCTCTTTTTGAAAAACAAATTTTAGCTTTTTACGATAATGCCAAGATTATGGAAGTATCTGACGATTACAATATTTTTGCAGACAAGGGCCATTCTGCTGGGGCCTATGCTCATTTTTATGAAAAACCAATCTTGCCGGTAAAGACTTATGAAGAAATAGATCATGATCCAATGAATACTATTTTGAATGTTTTTTCGAAATTAAAAAAGGGAGGGGAGGGTGCAGCGATTCAGCTGATTGTTTGTCCAGCTGGAGATAGATTTACCAAAGAATTCCATATGATTTTGAATGAGGTTAAAGCAGGAAGCTCTATCAAGCATGCTTCTGATAATTTTTACAAATTACATAAAGCTTTTTGGTCAGCCTCAAAAGAATTAATTTTTGGACCAAAGAAAAAAGAAGATGAGACAAAAAAATACAGTGAAGGTTTTCGTGTTGTCGATGAAGGTGGTGCAGAAAAAATTGCTAACAAGCTAAAGAGTACTATTATGAAGGCTAATATTCGTATTGTGACTTCGGCCGATAGCACTGAGCGAGCAGAAGTAATCTTGAAAGAAATAGAATCTTCTTTTAATCAATTTACTTTACCTGGAAATAATTCTTTTGTTTTTGAAAAATCTAATGGTAATGATTTGAAAAAACTTTTTCATGATTTTTCTTATCGAGCTTTTACTCCACATGAGACATTACCGATGAATTTAAAAGAGCTCGCTTCAGTCTTTCATTTTCCTGTCGGAATTTCATCTCAACCACAACTCAAAGAAGCCAAAGCTGGTATTGCTCCTGCTCCAATGGAAATGGGTGATGAAGGTATTGTCCTCGGTGTAAATAGTTATAGAGGTAAAGATACAGAGATACGTATGACTCGTGAAGATCGTGTACGTCATATGTACGTAATCGGACAGACAGGTACCGGTAAGACAAATATTTTGCTTAATATGATTACTCAAGATATTAAGAATGGTGATGGTTGTTGTTATATCGATCCACACGGTACAGATATTCAAACTATTCTTTCTCGTATTCCAAAAGAGCGTATTGATGATGTTATTTATTTTGATCCTGCTTATACGGCACGTCCTATGGGATTAAATATGCTTGAATACGATCCACGTTATCCAGAACAAAAGACATTCGTAGTAAATGAATTGATGGGTATTTTTAATAAACTCTTTACTAAAGAATCTATGGGTCCGATGTTTGAACAGTATTTTAAAAACTCAGCTTTCCTCATAATGGATGATCCAGAAACTCCAGGAACATTGCTTGAGATTACTCGTGTCCTTGGTAATAAAGAATATCGCGATTCACTTCTCGCTAAGTGTAAAAATCAAATCATTAAAGAATTTTGGCGCAGTGCAGAGGCAACAACAGGGGACCAATCAATTGCAAACTTCGTACCGTATATTTCATCAAAATTCGATAACTTCATTTCCAACGATATTATGCGCCCAGTTGTACTTCAACAAAAATCCGTTTTCAACTTCCGTGAGATTATGGACAACAAAAAAATACTCTTGGTAAATCTTTCAAAAGGAAGACTGGGAGATATAAATGCGAACCTTATCGGCCTATTGCTCGTCGGTAAAATACAAATGGCAGCACTTTCTCGTGTAGATATGTTTGGTCAAAAGATGAATGATTTTTATTTGTATATCGATGAATTCCAAAATGTCACCACTGATTCTATCTCCTCAATTCTTTCTGAAGCTCGTAAATATCGTCTGTCTCTAAATATTGCACATCAATATATTTCTCAGCTTGATGAAGGAATTAAAAATGCCGTCTTTGGTAACGTCGGATCTATGGCTGTATTCCGTATCTCGCCTGAAGATGCGGCTTTTCTAGAACCAAAATTCAAACCGACATTTTCCGCTTCTGATATTATAAAAATTGATAACTATAATGCCTATGTCTCAATGCTCGTAAAAGGTCAGCCGACAAAACCATTCAATATGCATACGATTGCTCCAGAAGCAGGAAATCCAGAAATTGTCGATGCTTTGAAAGAACTTTCATATCTAAAATACGGTCGCGACCGTGAAGAGATTGAAGAGGAAATCATGGCGAGGTATTCGAGTTAGGATTTTTTCTTCTTCCTCCCATTAGCTAAGGGGAGGACTGAGGTGGTGTGCTGAATTTTGCACCCCTCCCAACCTCCCCCTTGGCGAAGGGGGAGGAGAAAACAATTCTTATTTTGCAAAATCGTTATTTTCTGCTAGTATAGGCTTATTAGTATTTTAATTTAAGAAAAAAATTTATGGCAAGACCAAACGATGAAAAATCATTAATCATTATAAAACCAGATACAGTTCAAAGAAACCTAGTAGGGGAGATAATTTCTCGCTTAGAAAAAAAGGGTCTTAAAATTGCTGGTATGAAAATGATGAGCTTGGAAGATGCAACCTTAGAAGAACATTACGCACACATTAAAGATAAGCCATTTTTTCCTGGTATCCGTGACTTTATGAAAGCTTCTCCTGTGGTTGTCTTAGCTATAGAAGGTATAAATGCTGTTTCATCTATTCGTTTGCTTGTAGGTCCTACAAAAGCTTGGGAAGCTACAGCTGGTACAATTCGTGGAGATTTTTCTCTTTCTACTCAATCAAATATTGTTCATGCTTCTGACTCTGTCGAAGCTGGAGAAATAGAAGTCGCTCGTTTCTTTGAAAAAGATGAAATATTTTCTTACAAGAAAATTGACTCAGATTTTGTTTACGCAGAACATAAAGAATAGTCTTAAAAATCCCCGAAAGGGGATTTTTAGATTTAAATTCTCCCTCTCCTTAATAAGGAGAGGGTTGGGGTGAGGTGAATTTTATTTTGTCAATTTGTTTTTTATTTTTTTGTGTGTTTTTAGTAAAAAAAGCTTGCGAGAAATTTTGTAATTAGTATACTTTAGGTAGGGTTATTTCCAATTATTACCTAGAACAATAGTTTATGGGAGCTTCGATCATTACGGACCTTGGTCCATAGTGTCTGGCACCCACGTATTTTTTAAGCTACGGTAATATATTGGAAATAGTCCTAAGAAGTAATCCGCTTTGAGGCGGATTTTTTCTTTCATAGTCCCTGATAAGGGATTTAGGGTTGTATATTATGTTATAATGTATTTATGAACCGAAAAGAAATTTTAAAACAAATGGCTATTGTCATTTTTTTTGTTTTTAGCTTAAACCTTATAGCTCATAAGCTATATTGGTATACTTCGATCTGGTATTTTGATATGCCGATGCACTTTTTAGGTGGATTTTTTATCGGACTTTTGGGAATGTATCTACTACCGTATTTTTCCTCCCCCTTACTAATGGGGAGGTTGGGAGGGGGTCTTTCTATTTTCCTTTTTGTTCTAATTATCGGTATCGGCTGGGAAATTTTTGAAATTATTTTTAATAATATTATTGCTGGACAATATTTTAATACGCTCGATACTCTTTCATATATTTTTTTTGATCTTTCTGGTGGACTATCAGCTTATTTTTTTATTTTAAAAAAAAGTGAAAATAGTATATAATATACTTATGTCAAAAAAATTAAAACTAACATTTTGTACAGGGGTCAATACTGTGACCGGTGCAAATTATTTACTAGAAGATGAAGAAGCCGGTCTTAAAATTTTAGTCGACTGTGGACTTATTCAAGGGGAGAGGACTGCTAACGAAGATAATAACGCACCTTTTTCATATGACCCAAAAACAATTGATGTATTGTTTGTCACTCATGCACACTTAGACCATGTAGGAAGAATTCCACGTCTTATCGAAGCTGGTTTTGAAGGTAGAATAATTTCGACTATTGCTACGAAAGACCTCGCTCGTTTTATGGTGGAAGATGAAGCTCATATCCTTGCTCACAATAAACATATTGATCCTGAGCTAGCAAAAGAATTAATTCAAATCTATAGTGAGAAAAATATAGATAAAATGATGGACTTATGGGAGGGAGTCCCTTATCATCAACCTTTTGATTTGAAAGGATTGAAAATCAATTTTAGAAATTCTGGACATATTCTAGGTTCAGCTTTTATTGAAATAATTTGTAATGGTAAGAAAATCGTTTTTACTGGAGATCTAGGTAATTCTCCATCACCAATACTACAAGACTGTGAAAAATTGACTGATGCTGACTATTTGATTATGGAGTCTGTCTATGGAGACCGTAATCATGAAGACCGAGATACAAGAAAGGTAATGCTTGAGCATATTATTCAAGACAATGTAAAAAAAAGAGGTACATTGGTTATGCCGACTTTTTCGTTGGAAAGAACTCAAGAATTACTTTATGAAATTAGTGATTTGATGGTCAAAGGACGTATTCCTAATTTTCCATTTTATTTAGATTCTCCATTAGCTATAAAATTGACCGATGTTTACAAAAAACATATTGATGATTTGAACACTGAGGCTTCAGCTTTAGCAAAAACACATAAAGATATTTTTTCTTTTCCTGGTTTGAAAATTATCGGTGATGCAGAAGAATCTAAAAATATTTTACGTATGCCAAATCCAAAGATTATTATTGCAGGAAGTGGTATGTCTTCCGGTGGGCGAGTGGTACATCACGAGCACAACTATTTACCTGATCCAAATAATACAATTCTTTTGACTGGCTACCAATCCGTCGGTACCCTAGGTAGACACATCCAAGACAAAGAGAATAGTGTTTATATAAATGGAGAGCAGGTTTTAGTTCGTGCAAAAGTAGAAATGATTTCTGGTTATTCTGGTCATAAAGATTCCGACGCACTCTTGGAGTTCGTAAATGGTACTTCGGAAACAGTAAAACAAATTTTTACTGTCATGGGTGAGCCAAGCGCCTCGATGTTTTTAATACAAAAAATTCGAGACAATCTCGGTCTCTCAGTTCGACAGCCAGAAAAAGGCGAGATCGTTTTTTTAGAATGTTAATTATGTTATAATCATTATATGGATATAAAAGCACCAAACCCCTATGTAAAACATGGGCATCGTCAAATAAAAATTTGTGTCTCTGGAGCAGCAGAGACTGGTCACTGTGGACCAAATGCATTACAAAAAGCCAAAGACTTAGGCTCTGAGATTGTACGTCAGGGAGGAGTCCTCGTCACTGGGGCCACTACTGGTTTTCCTTTGTGGTCATCGATGGGCGCAAAAGAAGTAGGAGGTATTTCTATTGGTCTTTCTCCTGCAGCGACTGAAAAAGAACATATTCAAGTATACAAGCTTCCAGTAGATTATATGGATTTGATTATCTATACAGGTTTTGGTTACCAAATGCGAGATATATTATTGACACGTAGTACTGATGCCGTAATCTTAGGTTGTGGACGTATAGGCACTATACATGAGTTTACCGTGGCTTTTGAAGATGATAAACCAATTGGAATACTAGAAGATCCGGGATGGGAAATGGGAGATGAGATAAAGATGATTATTGAAAAAGGTCATCGTCCAAATCCAAAAATAGTATTCGATACTGACCCTAAAAAACTCGTAGAAAAAATTATTGATCTAATATTTAAAGACAAAGACGCCGCTGAAGAGAATAAGAGTTAAACTAAAATACATAGGTGAGACCTATGTATTTTAGTTTATAATTTAAGTTAAAAACTTGACTTTTATAGTGTATTGTGCTACACTTGTAGTTGGGAATATGTTGTCTGCCTAGCCCAAAGGGACACGAAAAGTACATTGTAATATATCAATAAATTTGAGTCATGAAAGACGAAAAAGAAAATCCGGTTTCTAAACCGACAGCGGGGATGCTCGCACAGTTAGGCTTCATTGTAGGCCAGCAAACGATTAAAGTATTATGTGAAGATGATAAAACTCTCTCGCATAGTGACGTTCAAATGATGATTTCTGACCCTGAAAACAGCAAGCAATTGCGCGAGTTATCAGAGCAGAATGCTATCAAAATCTTTGGCATTGTTTCCGATTCTTGGAAACGTGAAAAAGAAAAAAATACAAAATTTTGGAAAGAGTGTTTTGGTATTGATATACCTTGGGAGAAATTAATTATCTCAAACACAAATCCTGAATTTAAATTTGCTGAATTTATTCCTGAAAGTATCACTGCTCAAAAAGCTTTTGATATTTACGAGAAGAGATTTGGCAAGGACAAGGTATACAACTACTACGCTGAAAAAGGTATTGATAAAAATATCAAAATACAGCAGGAACGTCCAAAAGGTGATTATGTTATTTGTCATTTAGGTGGCGAAGAACCTGATGCGAAACATCTCAATAAAAGCTACGATATATTTTCTACTGATGGAATCAAATATATGATTCCAAAAGAAGGAATAATTGCAGCACTGCGTTATCGTTTTGAAACCGGCAAAATGTATGATGAAAAAGGATTAACATTTTTTCACGCGCTGGATGCCGATGACAAGGTGATGTGCATGAGCGGGAACGACAGTGGCAGGTTCTACATCAGCTGGGACGGCACGGGCTTCCAGAGTGCTGAGTTTGGTCCTCGTCAGGTCAGTTTCTAAAACTTTTCTTTTTTATTTTTTAACCCTGTATTTAATTCCCGTACTTCATTATGAAGGACGGGAATTTTTTTATATAATAATATTGGCTGTGAAAATGGTCTCGATTTAAATTGAGATAACATTTTGCCAAAAATTAGAAACTGCCTGTAAAAAATTGTTGATATAAGATCAAAAACAAAGCTTGCGACCGCAAGAGATAGAGATAGGAACCTGCCTATTATTTATTCAAAATATTTCTATGGAGATATTTGGTGATACGGAAGATTTTTTACAGTAAAGGACTGAATGCCGATGACAAGGTGATGAACATGAACAAGAACAACAATGGCAAGTTCAACATCAACTGGAACAACACGGACAACCAGAATGCTAAGTTTGGTCCTCGTCAGAAGTTTCTCGTGAATCCGCTTTCAATTTATTGAGGCGGATTTTGTGTTATGGATTTCATCCAGCCGTTTGCCATCATGGAAATATTTTGTAAATTTTCTGCAAGGAGTAGATATTGTTTTTCAGGAATTATTTTGAGTTCGTATTCAGTACGGATTAAGTGTTTCAATACTTCAGTTTTCAATCTGACTTCTTTCAAATATTGTAATTTTTCTAATTTTGGACGAAAAGCTGATTCGATACTCATCGCGAGCAAATGCAGGGAATATTCTTCTATTTTTTTATGAATACCGAGTTTATCGGATTTTGGTAATTTATTTCCTAAAATATAAATAGTTTTATATAATTTCTTTATATGACTAATGATAGGCAAATCAATATTTTCTCTGAAGTTGTTGCGGGGGGGGGCTACTCATAGTGACTTATTTTACCACATAATTTCACCAGAAAATCTGCTTTTAGCATGGCGAGAATTTAAAAGAGGAAAAGCAAAGAAGATAGACATACAAGAATTTGATTTCTATTTAGAAGAAAATATTTTTAAACTTCATAATGAATTAAAAAATAAGACATATAAACCGAGTCCATATATCCCATTTTATGTTTGTGATCCAAAGCGTCGGCATATACATAAAGCTTGTGTACGAGATAGAGTAGTACATCAGGCATTGTTTAGAATTATCTCACCAATTTTTGAAAAATCTTTCATCTATGATTCTTTTTCTTGCCGGAAATACAAAGGAACGCACGCGGGAGTAGAAAGATTAGAGAACTTTTTGCGACAATCAAGTAAAAATTATTCACAAATAACTTATGCTTTGAAATGTGATATTTCTAAATTCTTCGATTCTATTGATCACTGTATTTTAAAAAATTTATTAAGAAAGAAAATTACAGATAATGATGTATTTTGGCTTTTAGAAATTATCATAGATGGTTTTGAAAAGAAAAGTAAAATATACGCCATGGCTGATATTTCAAACTCACCACTTCTAGCGATAGCAAAGAGTGGTGAGTTAAAAAAAAGGGCTTCCTCTCGGTAATGTAACAAGTCAATTTTTTGGAAATATTTATTTGCACCAATTAGACTTTTTTATTAAAAATAACTTGAGAGTAAAATACTATATTAGATACGCTGATGATTTTGTTATTTTATCAACTGATTATGAGATTCTTTTAAATTGTATTGATAGGATACGAAATTTCTTAAATAAAGAATTATTACTTATATTACATCCAAAGAAAATATCTATTCGTAAAAATATACAAGGAATTGATTTCTTGGGTTATGTTTTATTACCACATTATAAAGTTTTAAGGACAAATACAAAAAGAAGAATTTTTAGAAAATTTAAAAAGAATCTTTCCAAAGAACAACAAGCATCTTATTTCGGAGTATTAAGTCATTGTAAAGGGTATAAAGTAAAACAACAACTAAAAATACATAGGTGAGACCTATGTATTTTTAGTTGACAGTAGTAGCATTTTTATGCTACTTTAGAGGTAAATCATTATTTAAAAATATAAAATACATGGAAGAACAATTGTCAGAAATAGAGTTGGCTGCTGATAAACATGCATCTCTAACTATCAATCCTGAATTTTATTCAAAGATTGTTTTGCAACTAGCAAATGATACGAAAAAAGCTGAAGAAACTGCAAAGAATATAAAACTCATTGCTCGGCATGTGATGTTACTTGATTCGTTTTATGAAACAAACAAGCTCGAGTACAAGGATCTTGCTGAAAAAGCAAAAATAGAATTATTAAAAAATATCCCTAATAATTATAAAGGAGATTTTGAAAAGTTGTACAAAAAATTAAGTACTTTTTGGGTATATGAAAAGTCTTTGATGGAAAAGAAAAAGTTTTCTAAAGAAGAACGGGTAGAATATATACGTAAAAAAGCATCTGATGTATTTATGTATCTATTTATTGCGGAATTTTCTGTTCATATTCCAAAAAATATAATTGATGCTTTGTATGCCTTACAACAACTCAATGATATCTATGATGATATCATTGATACAAAAGAGGATAGAGAGAATGGCTCACCAAATTTAATTTTCCTTTTTTCCTGGGATTATAAAGATATAAAGTCTTTGAGTGGAATGGAGAATATAGAAATGTATTCTCTAATTGAAGGATTAACTTCAATTATTCGAAAAAATACAATGGTTGAATTTCCCTTTATTTTTGAAAAGGGGATGGAATACCAACAAAAAATCGTAAACATGTTATAAACAAAAATACCCTCCAATGGAGGGTATTTTTTATTGTTATTTAACTTGTGCGAGGATCTTTGCGAAGACTTCTGGATTGTTTTCTGCTAGGTCTGCTAGAATTTTACGATCAAGCATTATTTTCTTTTTAGCTAATGCACCGATCATTTTACTATAAGACATTCCTAGTTCACGAGCTCCAGCATTGATTTTTATATTCCAAAGCTTTCTGTTGTGTGATTTCTTGTCCTTTCTGTGAGCGAAAGAGTAAGCTCCAGCATGAAGGAGAGCATCTTTTGCAGATCGCTCCTTACTAGAACGTTCTTGACGCATTCCTTTGGTTTGCTTCAAGACACTTCTTCTTCTCTTTAACGCATGTACTCCCTTTTTTACTCTTGTCATGTTATTTTATTAGTTACTGTTTGGTAATAAGTGGCTTTTTGCCTTGTTTTTGATAACAAATTGTCTGCCTTTCTTTCCTGCGAGCTGAGTAGTACGGGATTGCTTTGCATTGAAATGGTTAAAACCCGGTGTACGAGCCATAAGCTTGCCATTCTTTGTTACCTTTAATCTTTTTGAAAATGATTTATTTGTTTTCATAATTTTATATTATTTATCTTTCTCTATTGTTACGATAATTCCTTTAGGACCTCTTTTGTATGCATCTGAGACTTTATAATTCTCAGTGATCAAGTGTAGGACTCTATCTAAACGTTCTCGTAAGAACTTTTCATCCATATACTTTGCTCTACCTGAAAGAAAAAGCTCTACTTTGATACGGTGTCCTTCTTTGATCCACTTAGAAGCTGTTTTGGCTTTGAGCTCTAAATCGTGATCTCCGGTACCGATTTTGACTTGGATTGACTTTGTCTCACTTGGCTTGGCATTAGCCTTAGCTTTTTTAAGCTTTTTACTTTGCTCATATTGGTATTTACCAAAATCAGCGATCTTTGCGATTGGAGGGTTACCATTGGGTGATATCTCAATCAGGTCCAGACCTTGGCTTGTGGCCATTTCTAAAGCATCTTTAAAACTTAAAAGTCCAATGTTTTTGTTTTCACTGTCTAGAACGCGTAGTTCTTTAGCTCTTATTTGGTTGTTTATTCTTTCACGCAATTTCTATATATTTAAAAACTTTAAGTATTCTAGCAGAAGAAGGGAAAATTTGCAAATAAAACTCCCGTTTTTGGTCCTAATAATAGGGGCACCCATTAGAATAGTAGGGTACTTGACTTTTCTATTCATTTGTAATATAATGTACTATATAATCATTAAATAGCCATATTTAATGTATAATTAAATTGTTTTACATTATAATAACTAATTTTTAAATAAAATTATATGTCACAAAATAAAAGTGTTAACGAGATGAATGAAGAATTTATAAACAAGCTTATCGAAGAAGCAGGGATGGGTGTCGGGCTAGAAGCTGATGTCTTGTCTCAATTAAAATCAGATATGCTAGAACGTTTAGAAGATAGAATCAAAGCTGTCATCTTAGCAAATATTCCTGAATACAAACTCGGAGAATTTGAAAAATTAATTGATTCTGGAAATGCCAAAGAAATACAAGATTTTTGTATTTTAACTATTCCAAACTTCACAGAAGTAATAGCTGGAGAATTTTTAAACTTTAGAAGTAGATATATCAATATTGCTTAATTTAATATTTTAATCGATTAATACAATGGAACATATGAATAATAACAACCAAGATAATAATAAACCTGAGAAGAAGGTTTTTAAAGCAGTCGTTGTTGATACTACTGACGTGATGAAAGCCGAAGCACGTGATGTGGCTGATGAAAAGATGACAATGGAGCCACCTAAAAATCCTGAAGACTTAAAGGGTATTAAAAAGTTTTTTAAGAGTGAATTTTGGAGTCGTGCAGGTACAAAGATTTGGAAGCATGGAATAATGCGCGAGTATTTTCATAATAAAGAAATTTACAAAGCTCGTAAGAAAATTTTAGATAGTGGCAATATGTATGCTGGTGAAGGAGAGGATCAAGTCGTTCACGATAAATTCGTATCTGACCTTATGGATCAATTTTCTTCTGAATATGATGAAGTCATACACACTGAAGCTGGAGAAATGAGGAAAGTGATGGATGGTAAGAAAGATAATGCTGATGAAAACAGAAAAGAAGAATCTGTCAAAGCTTATGTCAAAGAAAAAATAAAAGAATATGCTCAAGGTAAAATATCTGAAGCAGGTTTTTTGGAATGGGAAAAACATTTGTTTGGTCAATTGAAGGGGAGTATAGAAGGAAAGCAAATTCGTACAGAGGTGATGCATTCTTCAAACTTATTGCAAATTGCAAAACAAATAAAACTCTCCATGGAAAATGGTGAAATCTTGAAAGATGAAGATTTTGAAATTGATGTCATTTATGGAAAATCAAAAGCTGGTGTACGTACAGAAGCTAAATATACCAATGCTGAAAAATGGGCAGAAAAAATGGCTGGAACAAAGATCGGTCAATTTGTAAATGAGACTACTATCTCAGTAGCTATTGCTGCTGCGACAAGTCTTTCTAAAAAACTTTCGACAATGCTAGCCAATAGTAAAATAGCTCAAGTGGTGACATTTGGGGGTACAGCAACTCTAGCTGCTTTTGTAGCTAAGAGTCGTAAAGAAAGAGAAATGATTCAGAATCGCACTCATCACAGTCGTGATATGGCGAAAGGAAAAGATTTTCATGATAATGATGTAAATAGAAAAGAAATGGAAGCTTTTCGATTGCCGACAGTCTCTGCTAATTCTCTAGTAGAAGGAATTAAAAGTATTTTAGATCCAATTAAATCTGGAGATCAAAGTATTACACCTGAAATATTATCAAGTGCCTTGGTCGCACTTTCTGACCTAGAAACTAGAATTCATTTATCAGATAAGCAAGGTATCGATCTTATTGACTATTCAGATCCTAAAAAGGTCGTAGCAGAAAGAAAAGCATTAGACATTGAAAGATCTAAGTTAAAAGTAGAGCTTAGAAAAATGCATCAAGAAGGAAAACTTCCTATTCCAGAGGGTACAACTTTTGATAATTACTTAAATTCATTAATTGCTACTCAAGAAAATGCAATTACTAATGATCAAGAAAAGGGTATTAATGCTAAAGACGTTGCTTTCAACAAAATGAAAACAAGTGAAGGTTGGAAAGCTTTCCGAACAGGATTCGTATCTAGTCTAGTTATTGGTTCAGTCGCTCAAGAAGCAATATCTATGGGCACAGGAAGAATTGGAATTGTCGAAGATTTAATGCATAAGAATTTTAATGGAGAGAACGTCGGTGGAGTACAAAATTTGACTGCGATCGCAGCCTTGAAACATTACTTTACCGGAGACTTAAATTCACACTTAGGAACACCTGGAGTATTACATGACGTACGTGTCGGTGGAAATACAATGAAATTACCAGAAGGGTTTAATTTGGTACGTAATCCAGACCATACATTTAATTTGTTAAATGGAAAAGAAGTGATTGGAAATCATTTAGCTACAAATCCTGATGGCACATTTAGTAAAGATGCAATAGCCGCTTTGCATAAAGGTGGAATAGAAATTAATACAAATTCTCATTACGGTAGTCATCTCGAAAAGCATACTTATTCTGATGCAAAAGATTATATTCATGATCACCCAAAAGGTTTTCAGAAAATAAATCGTGATATGTGGTATGACAATGATACACAAGAATTTGATGAAAATGAATTGCGTACATATTGGGCAGGGGAAAATGGTACAGGTATTGATGCAAATGGAAATTATGTATTAGATGTCGGACAGATGACAACAGATGGATCTTTCCATGGTGAGTTATCTACAAATGCTCAAGATTTATTAAAAGAAGGAAAGTTGAAAATGTTATTTACTTTATCAAAAGATACTCAAGATCAAGGTATTTGGGTGGATATTGATGAACATGGAAAAGTCATTATAGATAAAAATAGTGAACTCGCTAAATTAATGCTTTCAAAAGTAGATGGTCATGCTAATTTTCATGGAGCTTTTGGTGAGGTAGCACAAGTGATGGATAATGGACAAGTGCGACCACTCGGAACAATGGTAGGAGAAGGTTTTAAAGAATATGATACTTATACTGGTGCCGTTGATAAAATTAGTGAAACAAAATTCGCTATACCAGGTGAGTATGATTACAGATTACCACCACCTATCATGGTAGTTCCTGGTAAGCCATTAGAGCCTGCTAGAAAAGCTGAAAAACAAGAAGATAAAAAACCAGCTAAAACAAAAGAACAAGGTCCAGATGTAGTACCTGTTCCAATAGCTTTACCAGATGAAGAAGAAACATCGACAGAATCTGTTGTTGAAAATAATGTCGAAGAAGTTCCATTTGATGAAAATATAAATAATATTTACTCAATTATGACTGATAGTCCAAAGAGATTAGAGCAAGAAATAGATACTCGAGTAGAACAATCGAAAGATTTACCTCGACGTAACAAGCAAGCCTTTATGGTTTTTGAATCAAATCCAGAAAAAGCAGATGGAATCAAAAAGAGAATGGAAGAATTGAAAGAAAAATATCCTACAGCTCATTTTGAATTTATAACACCAAATAAAGAAGATAAGGAAAAATTAACTGATAATGATAAAACTGAAGATTATATGAAAAATATAGTTAAGACAAAAATGGAAAAAGCTGGTCTTAATGAAGATGATGTTATGAATGTCACTGCAAAATATAAATAATTAGTCCTTTTTATATTTAGTAGTTTTATTAATTTAAAAAATAAATTTATGGGAGAAATAAAACCAGAATGGAAAGTAGAAGACAATAAGGGGAATGTGACTCCGTATGTGCCAGAAGAAAAAAAAGAAGAAGTTAAAAAACCAGAACAATCAACTGAATCTAAAGAAGCTAAAAAAGAAAAAGAAAAAGGTATGATTGCTTCTGTTCTTGGAAAAATTAAAGAAGCATTTAAAAATATGGAAGATAAAAAACAAGCAATAGCTGATGCTTATAGAAAGAACGATGAAGCTAATAATTTATCAGCCATTAGAGATGAATTAAAAAATTCAGGTGTAACAAAGAAGGATCTCGAAGACCGAGGTCAAGTCTATAGATAAACAACAAAAAAATCCCCGCCAGCTGGTGGGGATTTTTTTGTTGTTTGCGAATCGAGTGGAGATGGGGAGAATTGAACTCCCGTGCAAAAGGGATGTGTAAAGAATTCTACATACGTAGTTTACTTATTTGTTTAAATTAAAAAACTATTAAGTATACGAAATATTTTTTAATCGATTTCCTTTATTTTACTCGAGTGTCGGATCAGTCACTCAAACTATCCCGATAATATTATGCCTCACTCTATCTATCGGAAGTCGATAGAGGAGACACCAGACCGGCCAGTTATGTTAGGCGAGTGCTGGAACAAAAGAGAAGTCAGCCATACCGAAGTATGGAGATACGCTTTTGTTTGAAGTCAATTTTGCAATTAACATTTAGACGAATTTTTACGAGATTACGTCAATACTCGGCACGCATCAATAGCACATATTCCTCTTGTCTATGCCTTGCATCCCCAAATATCGATGAAAAATTTTACAAAAATTTTTCATCCACCTAACCCTCTCCTTTATAAGGAGAGGGTGCCTCTACTGAGGCGGGTGAGGTGTGGGCGAGGGGGTCTCTTAATTTTTCAAAGTTCTTTGCATTTCACGATCTGTTTCACGCTTTTTTGTCGTTTCGCGTTTATCAAATTGTTTTTTTCCTTTCACTAAAGCAATATTCACTTTAATCTTGGAGCCTTTATTGTACACTGAAAGTGGTACTATAGTCAAACTCTTATTTTTCTCACTTCCACCGAGCTCAGCAATTTCTTTTTGAGTTAAAAGAAGTTTTCTATTACGGAGTGGGTCATAAGAAGAGGGTGCATTGGCCATTTGGTAGGGAGGAATATTGGAATTAATAATAAATGCCTCAGCTCCACGCACGATCACGAAAGCTCCTTCGAGTGACATTCGTCCGCCACGGACTGATTTTACTTCTGTTCCCAAAAGCTCAATACCAGCCTCATATTTCTCAAGGATTTCATAATCAAAACGAGCCTTTCTATTTTCTGCATAATTTGCCATGGCTATATTTTAGCATTTATATTGGTTTTTGCCTTATTTTATCTATACAACAATCCTTGACTTTTTCATAGGATTAATCTATAATAGAACAAAAGTTAATTGATAAATAAAAAACCATGGCAAATACAGTAGTGATTTATGATCCAGACAAAACTGGTGAAAATGAAGAAATTAATTCTAAAAAATGGGTGGACCCTGAGGAAATAATCGGTCTTTTTGTATTAGTTCTCAAAGAGACTTACAATAAGTTCTTGTTCACAGAGCCTAGTGTCAGAAAAGATTTAGATGGTCTTTCTCTTCTTGGTTGTGTAAATGCAACAAAAAGGGAATTCAACTCAATCAAAAAAGAGATTGAAAAAGATTTTGGTATTTTTTGTATAGCTCAAAATTCGAGTTATGGCGAGAAGTGTACAGATTTTTTTGTCATCACCAATGAGGTAGCAGAATATCTTTATTGGGTTCATAATGGTAATTTTTCTTCGATTGTTTTATTGGATCTTCTTTCCGATAAAGTATTAGTTGAAAGAGTTAAAAAAGAATTGGAAACGATTGATTTTCAAAAGAAAAAAAATAGTAAAAATAGTAATAAACAAAGACAAAAAATCAAGCAAAAAATGGCAAAAACAAATGCAAAAAATGCGCTCACTTTAGAAGTGAATAAGCTATTAAAAGACTTTCCTAACTGTAAAGTAAAAGGAGGTAAACCATTACCGGAAGGTGAAATGTACCTACAGGTGCACACCGTTGGTCTTAAAAGGACAAACATTGCTGTTTCGAAAGGGACAGAAACAGAAAAGAAAATGATTATTGATTTGTTAAAACACTTTTTTAAAGGTCAGTGTGGTGACAACTTTGGTTATGAAAAAGGGCGCAAAGGTACAACTCTGACTGTTTCAATCGAAGGTTTTGAAAATCAGAACTTTGTGGAAAAACCAAAGAAAACAAAGAAAGAAAAAGTGGTTAAAGTGAAAAAAGTTAAACCGGCTAAAGTGGCAAAAGCGAAAACAACTAAAGTAACCTTAAAGGCTGAACATGAGACTGAAAAGAATATTTTAGTTAAATTTGTTCGTTCCTTAAGTAAGGAACAGCAAGATTATTTTATTACCCAATTGGATTTAGATTTATTGACAGACAAATCCGCTGTGGTAAAAGAAATTTCGAAAGATTTCTACTTTGTTCCTAAGAGTGCAAGTGTTAGGAAATCATTTAATCCGGCAATTTTTGTTGACCCGGAAAAAGTGGCTGAGATGGTTAACAGGAAAAAGAAAAAGTAAGAGTAAACCACCCAAACATCGGGTGGTTTTTTTATTTTGACAAATGAGGAGCAATACAAAAGTGTACTCATTTTTATATTGTCCGAGTGCTGTCAAAAGAAGCTTAGCTTATTTGTCTAAATTTTCATTTTTTCATTTTTTATGCTATTGTGATAAGTATGAATTTTAATTTTTTAAACCAAAATAATAAAGAAAATAAGGATATTAAAAAGGATAAGGACGGGAAAGAGGGAGGGTCTTTTTCAAAAAATATAGCTGGAATGGTTTTGATTTTTATGATTATTACAGCCTTATATTTAGTCGTATCTGGAAACGTAAAAGAAATACCTCAAGTTTCTATTTCTGATTTAGCAAAAAGTGTACAAAGTGGAGAAGTAAAAAATATTGATGTCGCAGGAGAGAATTTAACTATTTCATATGTAAATGGAGATACAAAAGAAGCCAAGAAAGAAGTAGAAGCATCACTCTCTCAAACTTTGTTTAATTACGGAGTAAAACCAGAACAACTAGCCAAGACAAACATAGAAGTGAAAAATGAAAGTGGCTTTGGTTACTGGTTATTAAATATTTTACCTTTTGCTTTACCTATTCTTATTATAATTTTTTTCTTTTGGTATTTATCTCGTAGTGTAAAGGGTGCAGGGATGCAAGCTTTTTCTTTTGGACAATCAAAAGCTCGTATTACTGATCCAAATGATAAAAACAATAAAGTCACTTTTAAAGATGTCGCCGGAAATAAAGAAGCGAAACAAGAACTTTCTGAAATCGTAGACTTTTTGAAAAATCCTAAAAAGTTTTTAGATATCGGTGCAAGAATTCCAAAAGGTGTAATGCTAAACGGTGCTCCTGGAACAGGAAAGACATTGCTCGCTCGGGCTGTAGCAGGGGAAGCCGGTGTGCCATTTTTTCATTTGTCTGGTTCTGAATTCGTAGAAATGTTTGTCGGTGTAGGAGCAAGCCGTGTGCGTGATCTTTTTAAAATGGCCAAAAAAGCAGCTCCAGCAATTATTTTCGTCGATGAAATAGACGCTGTCGGACGTGTACGTGGTGGTGGTTATGGAGGGGGTAATGATGAACGTGAACAAACATTGAACCAAATTCTCGTAGAAATGGATGGCTTTGAACCAAATGAAAAAGTCATAGTAATGGCGGCGACAAATCGCCCAGATGTCCTCGATCCAGCACTACTTCGCCCAGGACGTTTTGATCGTCGTGTAATGCTAGACCTTCCTGATCGTGCCGACCGTGAAGAAATTTTGAGAATTCATGCAATAAAGAAACCACTTGCTGAAGATGTGAATTTTACTGTAATAGCAGAACGCACACCAGGATTCTCTGGAGCAGATCTATATTCACTTATGAATGAAGGTGCAATCCTTGCTGCTCGTGAAGCTCGTAAAAAAGTTTTTCAATTCGACCTTATTCGCGCAATAGAAAAAGTAATGCTCGGCCCTGAGAGAAAGAGTCATTTGCTTTCTAAAAAAGAAAAAGAAATTACTGCCTACCATGAAGCCGGCCACGCACTCGTTGCATCAGTTCTGCCTTATGCTGATCCAGTGCACAAGGTTTCAATCGTGGCTCGTGGCTCAGCTGGTGGATACACACTCAAGCTTCCACTCGAAGATAGAAAATTGCAAAGTAGAAAAGAATTCATAGATGATATTGCAATGTCGATGGGGGGTTATGTCGCCGAGAAAATGATTTTTGGAGATATTACCACTGGTCCTTCCTCTGATTTACAAGGTGCTACACGTCTTGCACGAGCTATGGTGACACGATGGGGAATGAGCGATCTTGTAGGACCTGTCGTCTTTACTGAAGATGTCGGTAATCAAAAATGGGGAGGCGGAAGTGAAAAAGATTATTCAGAAGAAGTCGCTAGTAGAATTGATAGTGAAGTAAAAAGAATAGTGACAGATGGAATAAAGTCTGCAGAAAAAGTTTTAACTGATCATCGAAAAGCTCTCGATGCTATTGCAAATGCTTTGATAGATGTAGAAACACTTGAACAAGCTGATTATGAAAAGATAATAATAGCGAATGGAATTTTGCCTAAAAAGAAGGAAAGTGATATAAAGTAATTAACCAAACAAAATTCTTTTAAAAAGAATTTTGTTCATCCGCCCTTAGCTGTTTTGGCTAGGCGAAAAGTGGTAGAATAGTTTTAGTTGTTTTCTATGATAAACAACTGTAACCGCCCTTAGCTCAGTTGGTTAGAGCACAGAGCTTATACCTCTGGGGTCCATGGTTCGAATCCATGAGGGCGGACATGTTTGAATTATATAAACGCGTATTACCTAGTATATTTCCTATACTTTTTAGTAATATAGTTATTCTAGTAAATGGTATTATTTTTGGAGTTGTTGTTTTGCTTTATATTTTTGGAAATAAACAGGCAGCATTATTTATCGGAATTGTTTTTATTGTAAATATTCTGCTCGGTGTAATTCAAGATATTCGTGCGCGAGTTATACTTGAGCGTTTACAAATGCTCACAGCACTTCATGCTATACGTTTGAATAAAGATAATAATGAAGAAGATATTTTAGCTGAAAAGTTAATAATTGGAGATAAAATAAAATTAAAATTAGGAGATCAGGTCCCTTGTGATGGTCTTTTAATTTCTGCAAATAATTTAGAAATATCTGAAGCACTACTCACAGGTGAGTCTGATTCTTTTCCTAAAAAAGAAAATGATAAATTGGTAGCCGGATGTATTATTACTTCTGGAAATGCAATTTTGCAAGTAGAAAATATTTTTAAAGAAAGTAGAATTTCTCGAATTACTGAAGATGCAAAAAAATACGCTTTGAATCCAAGTTCGATTCAAAGGTCTATAAATATGGTTATAAAATACTCTGGCTTTATCCTTATCGCTAGTATTATTTTTGTTATTTTACGCGGATATTTTTTTCACGAAGAATATGTAAATATAGTGATGCATATTGGTGCTTTGGCTAGTATTATCGTACCTCAAGGTTTGATGGTTATTACGACATTGCTTTTTACTATTGGAGCATCAAGTTATTCTAAACATAATGTTCTTTTTCAAGAAATAAATGCGACAGAAAAATTGGGTAGAATAAAAAATCTTTGTATGGATAAGACTGGTACTTTGACTGACAATATTCTCGTTGTTGAAGATGTTTTTATGCCAGAAGGTATTTCGAAAGAAGTAGTTTTTGATTTAACTTCTCTTTATATCAATGGATCAGGAGATTCTTCTCAAACTATTTCTGCTATCGAAAAATATATTGGTGAAGAAAAAGTAAAAGAGAATGAAGTTAGTAATGCATTACCTTTTTCTTCTTGGAGACAATATGGTGCCGTTATTATTAATGACAAATTAGGCAAAGGAACTGTTTTTGTCGGTACTGCGAGTGTTTTTTTACCACAAATAGTAAATCCTATTGAGAAAAAATGGTTAGAAGATATTTTACAAAAAAATGCACATACAGGAAAAAGAATTTTGTGTGTTGTTCGTTCAGATGAATCTATTTTGCCTAGAGAACTTTCAAATACGAAACTTTCTGTAGTGGCTGTTTTTATTTTTGTTAATACTTTGCGTGAGGGAGTGAAAGAAGCAATTAGTTTCTTTCAAGATCGAGGAATAAAAATTAGAATTATTTCAGGAGACAATGTGGATACTGTGCGAGCTGTGACGACTTCTGTCGGAATAAAAAATAGTGAAATAGTTATTGGAGGAGATGAAGTTTCAAAATGGAGTGATGAAGATTATGAAAAGAAAGTTCACGACTATACTGTCTTTGCTCAAATTTTACCGGAACAAAAATTAAAACTCATAGAAGCATTTAAAAAAGATGGTTTCACTGCGATGGTGGGAGATGGAGTAAATGATGCTTTAGCCATCAAGCGTGCTGACCTCGGTGTGGCGATGTTTGATGGTGCTCCGGTGACTCGCCAGCTTGCTGGTGTGGTATTGATGAATAGTACTTTTACTGACTTACCAGGGGCTGTAGAGCTCGCAGACAACTTTATTCGTAGCATAGAGATGAATGCCGGAGTTTTTATTAACCAAAGTTTGATTGGTTTATTTTTCTTTACTATTATTTCTATTTTTGGTTATGCTTTTACTCTTACACCACTTAATATAACTTTAATAAATTATTTTACTGTAGGAATTCCAGGAATGCTTATTGGTCTCTGGGCCATACAACCATCTAGAAAAACACCACCTTCAAATGAAAAAACATTTTTAGGACAAATACTTCCTTTTGTTTTATGTTGTGCAATAGTTGAATCTATCGCTATCGCTCTCGTATTTTTTATTAGTCCGGAATATTTAAAAAATGCACAATCTAATACTTTAGTTCTATTAGGATTTATTGTTTCTGGTTTTATCTTTTTAGCTTTAGCTCCAAATGTTTATTCTTCCTCTCTTACCAGAAAAGAAAAATCTCATTTATTTGTTTTAGCTTTTGTTGAAATAATTTTAATTTTAATCTTAACAAAGGTCCCTGTATTAATTAATTTCTTTAACATTACTACTCCATTCCCAGCTATGAATTATATACTCGAATCACTCGTAATTTTGTTTATTTTTGGAATATTCCAATATATCTTAATGAAGAGATTTTTTGTTAAAAGTTAATTTTTTGTGGTACAGTTATATGATGGAAAGTAGAATATTCACTAAAATAGGAGGGGATAGGAAGTTGTTTTTTTCTATTGTAATTCCAGCTCACAATGAATCTTTGTACATAGAAAATACTTTAAATAAAATAGGATTGTTAGAATATCCAAAAGATTTGTATGAAGTTATTGTAATAGAGAATGGTTCTAAGGATGACACATATAATATTGCTAAAAAGTTTGAAAGTGAAAATACTTATATCTTTACTTCTTCTAAAAAGGGTGTATCTCCAGCTAAAAATCTAGGAATAGAAAAGATTAGTCCAAAAAGTGAATGGACTGTTTTTCTGGATGCAGATACTGTTTTAGAAAAATACTTTTTAAGTAATTTAAATAATTTTTTAATTAAAGATATTGACGGTATTTATTCAGTTGGAACAACAAAAATAAATCCAATTCCTTTTAGCAAAAAAGCACAACGTTGGTTTACTTTTTATGACTTAGGACACAAGTTCACAAAGACTTCATATGCAATACAGATAATAAAGACTAGTCTTTTAGATCGTGTGCATTTTCATGAACATTTAGATATGGGTGAAGATTTGAAGTTTATTGATGAAGCCAGAAAGTTTGGTAAATTCTTTTTCTTGGAAACAAATGAAGTATATACGTCGACAAGGAGATTTGAAAAAGAAGGTTGGTGGCATTTATTTTTATATTGGAATTTTGTTGCATTATTACCAGATAGTTTGAAACGTCGTTTTATTTATAAAGTAGTTAGGTGAACATATGAAAATTAGTTTAGTTATTCCTGCATACAATGAAGAAAAATATATTGCCACTTGTTTAGAAAGTGTATTTAAAAATGCACCCGATTTTTTTTATGAAATAATTGTGATAGATAATGCTAGTACAGATAAGACTAGAGAAGTAGCAGAAAAATTTAAAGGAGTAAAAGTTATTCATGAAGCACAAAAAGGATTAACTTCTGCTAGGCAAAAAGGACTCGAATCTGCGACAGGAGATTTGATAGCTTATATTGATGCTGATACAAAAATGCCAAAAGATTGGGGTAAAAAAGTTTTGAAATCTTTTTCTAAAAATCCACAGTTTGTTTGTATTAGTGGCCCATATATTTATCATGATGTTAAACCATTAAAAAGTTTTTCAGTTTGGTTGTATTGGCATCTTTTTGCTTATCCTGCTTCATTGATTACGGGTTATATGGTTGTGGGTGGTAATTTTATAGCAAAAAAAGATGCTCTAGAAAAAATAAGTGGTTTTGATAAGAGCATTGCTTTTTATGGAGAAGATACAGATATCGCAAAGAGATTAAGTAAAATTGGTAAAGTTAAATTTATACTTGGTTTACCTATGCATACTTCTGCTCGACGTTTTAAAGGTCAGGGGACAGGAAAGACTGCAATCATATATATGTTGAACTTTCTTTCAGTCGCTTTTAAAGGTAAACCAATATCAAAAGATTATAAAGATATACGTTAGTTTGATTAAATGGTATTATATAAATAATGCAAAAAATATTTAATTCTTATAAGGATAATTTTACAAACAAGGCTTTTCTTATAGAAGTCTTTTTTGGTTTACTGATGCTTGTCGGTAGTATGTTTATCAATTTTTATGCTGGTATCTATGCCACAGAAAGAGCTAGTAATTCTGTCACAGATATAATACTTAGTAATCTTCGTACTTTTGATGTAGATGCAATATTTATTTATGGAGGTTTTATGATTTTTGTTTGTATTGCTTTGTTTTGTCTGTATGAACCTAAAAAGATTCCATTTATTATAAAATCAATTGCATTCTTTGTTCTGACTCGTTCTGTATTTGTTAGTCTGACTCATATTGCACCTTTTCCATCTCAAATATCTATTGCTTCTACAAATTTCCTTAACCATTTTATTTTTTCTGGTGATTTATTCTTTTCTGGTCATACAGGGTTACCATTTTTAATGGCCCTTATCTATTGGAAGCAAGAGTATGTGAGATATTTCTTTTTAGCTATGTCTGTTTTCTTTGGAGCTATAGTTCTGATGGGGCATTTGCATTACACTATCGATGTACTTTCTGCTTTTTACATAACATATTCTATTTATAATTTGAATAAATATTTCTTCAAAAAAGATTACGAATTATTCCACTCATAATTAATGAAAATAAAAAAACTTGGACATTGCTGTTTAATTATAGAGATAGATGGCAAAAGGATTATGACCGATCCTGGTTCTTATACTATTGAAAAACATAATCAAGAAAAGAGTATTGATATTATTTTAATTACTCATGAACACGGAGATCATTATCATTTAGAATCTTTAAAAGAAATTTTAGTGAATAATCCAGAGGCAACAATTGTTACCAATCAAGGAGTAGGGCAGCTACTTGATGAAGCTGGAATTAAGTATCAAATTTTAGAAAATAAAATTGAAACAGAAATTTTAGGAATAGAATTAGAAGCACATGATTGTAGACATGAAGAAATTTATGAAGAAATAGGTCAAGTTCAAAATACTGGATTTTTTATTGGTAAAAAATTATTTTATCCAGGAGATGCTTTCTATAATCCACAAAAGGTTGTAGAGATTTTAGCATTACCTGTGGCTGGTCCTTGGACAAGAGTTAAAGATGCTATAAAATACGCACTTGAAATAAAACCAAAAATTTGTTTCCCTGTGCATGACGGGATGATCGATCCTAGTTTTGGTACAGCACATAGAGTTCCTGGTATTATTTTACCAAATTTTGGTATTGAATTTAAAAGTTTTGAAGAAAATAAGGAAGAAGAATTTTAATTAACCTCACCCCTGACCCCTCTCCTGGAAAGGCGAGGGGAAAATACAAAAATGGCACGAATTGTAAATAGTTTCAATAAAAAAGAAATTCGTCGAGATTTAAGAAAAACACAAACCTCAGAATAAATTTTGTTATGGTCAAAATTACGCAATAATCAAGTAGAATATAAATGGCGAAGACAAGTGAGTATTGGAAATTATATTGCAGATTTTTATTGCCGAGAAAAATTATTAGTAGTTGAATTAGATGGTTCACAACATTTAGAAAATAAAGAATACGATATTATTCGTGATAATTTTTTTAAATTTTTAGGAATTAAAACTTTAAGATTTTGGAATAGTGAAGTTAATAAAGATATAAATGAAGTAATTAATAAAATTGTGTTTGAATTACATAATCGAAATGAAACCCCCTTCTCCTTTCCAGGAGAAGGGGTAGGGGATGAGGTTTTGTAGTATAATTATCTAATGCATCACATATATCACACAGACGCGATAATATTGGGCAGTAATGACTTCGGTGAGACTGGGAAGTTTTACTCTATTTTTACTCGTGAATTAGGTATGATAAATGCCACAGCGCAGGGGATAAGAAAAATGTCTTCAAAGCTCCGCTATGTTTTACAGGATTTCAATTATGTGAGAGTGGATCTAGTTCGGGGAAAAGAATTATGGCGAATTACTAGTGCTTCAAAAACCAATGAATTGGAAAAGATTTCTAAGTCTGAGCTAGGTCTTAAGACTGTCGCTAATATTTCAAAACTTTTGAAGAGACTACTACAAGGGGAAGAACAAAATGAAGCTTTGTTTCAAGATGTTTTAGATGGTTTTTATATTTTAGAAAATAAATTAAATACATCCCATGTTTCAAAAGAAGAAATACAGAACATAGAGATGGTTTTAGTTTTAAGGATTTTGTACCATCTTGGATATTTAGGTAATGATGGAAAAATGAATAATTTTATAAATTCACCATTTGCGGATGATTTATTACCATATATCGCCATAAATAGAAATGTAATATTGACTGAGATAAATAAAGCTTTACATGAAACACAAATGTAATTTTTTATTTTAAAATCTATTTTATCGTGTTATAATCAGGAATATGGAAACAGAAGAAGAAAAAGAAAAACTTCATAGAATCGAAGATATGAAGAGCCGACTCTTTAGTAAGAGTTATAGTACTCTACGAATTAAACATTCTGGAACTCTACATAAAAAGGAATATGACGTAGCTGATACATGGAAAGAAGAAAAAGAAGAAAATATAGCAGAAAAAATTTTTATGAAAACATCAATCTTTAAAAAGTTTTTTATCTTTTCAATATGTTTTTTTGTTTTAGCTGTTGTTTTTGCTTTGTATAATTTTATCGGTGGTGGCAATACTGTCTCGAATGACAATATTGATATTGTCATTCTTGGAAATACCTTTACTGCGGGGGGAGAGGATTTACCTTTGCAAATAGAAATTACCAACAAAAATAATGCAGCTCTTGAATTGGCTGATTTAGTTGTCGAATATCCGAAAGGATCATTTGCTGATCTAAGTCAGGATTCTAATAAGTTACGAGATTCTTTGGGTACCATTCCAGCTGGTCAAGTAAAAAGTGATAATTTGAAAGTTGTTTTATTTGGTGAACAAGGAAGTATTCGACCAATCAAGGTTTCTTTGGAATATAGAGTTGAGGGATCTAATGCTATCTTTGTAAAAGAAAAAGATTATTCTGTTTCTATTAGTTCTGCTCCAATCGATCTAGCTGTTAATGCTCCTGATACTATCACACCAAATCAAGATATTACTTTTAATATTAAGGCAACGTTAAATTCTACTAAATCAGCTACCAGTCTTTTGTTTAAGGCCGATTATCCTCCTGGTTTTATGTTTAAAAGTGCTAAACCTGCTCCGACTATTGATAATAATGTTTGGGACTTGGGCGACCTTTCACCTGGTTCTGAAAGTAATATTAGTATTACTGGTAATATTGTAGGCGCTCAAGATGGAGAACAAAAAACTTTTCACTTCTTTACTGGTTCTAAAGATGAAAATGATAAGGCTAATATTGGTGTAATTTTTAATTCTTTAGGTCACACTATTTTAATTAACAAACCATTCATTCAAGCTAGACTTTTAGTCAATGGCGTTTACCAAAATGAGTATGCTTCTGATTCAAAAACAAATATTTCAGGACAAATACAATGGACAAATAATCTGGATACTAAGATTACTGATATGGTAATTACTGCAAAAATTTACGGTAACGCTTTAGACAGACAGAAAATAAATGTTTTTAATGGTAATTTTGATTCAATAAATAATATTATAGTTTGGGATAAAAATTCTAATAAAGATTTCTCTGAAGTTAATCCGGGCAATTCAGGAGTAGTCTTTTTTGACATTAATCCATTGCCGTTATTTTCCTCTAATGGTTTATTAATAGATCCTTCTATTCATATAGATATTTCAATTTCTGGAAAACAGCCATTACAAGGTAATATTATTAATTCTTTAACTGATTCGGAATCAAAAATTATTAAAATTATGTCTGATGTGAGTGCCTCAGTTAAAGCTTTGCACTTTATTGGAGCTTTTGCTAATACTGGAGATATTCCGCTTAAGGCTGAAAAAGAAACTACTTATACAATAGTTTGGAATTTGTCTAATACTGCAAATATTATTTCTAATGCAAAAATGTCTGCTACTCTTCCAGCTTTTGTACGTTTTGTTGGACCAGTGGATCCAGCTTCAGAGGATGTAAAATATGATGAAACTACAAAACAAGTAACATGGAATATTGGTGCAATACCTAAGGGTGCAGGGATTAGTGGAAATAAAAAAGAAGTTTCTTTCCAAATAGGCTTCACACCTTCCTTATCTCAAGTTGGTCAAATTCCTATTCTTATAAATGATGCAATTTTGACGGGGCATGATGATTTTGCTAATGTAGATGTACACATCAATAAATCAGCCTTAGATTCAAAAATTATGAATGATCCATCATTTGTTCGTGATTCTGAGAGGGTTATTCAATAATTTTAAAAAACATATATGGCAAAAGAAAAAGAAAATGAAATAATGGAAAAAATTGTATCTCTTTGTAAGAGACGTGGTTTTATTTTTCAGGGTTCAGAAATTTATGGGGGACTATCTGGTACTTTTGACTGGGGTCATTTTGGTGTCGCTTTAAAAAATAATATTAAGCAAGCTTGGTGGAAAAAATTCGTTGATGGACGAAGAGATATGTATGGTATCGATGCAGCAATACTAATGAGTAGTAAGGTTTGGGAAGCATCTGGTCACGTGGCTGGATTTTCTGATCCGATGGTAGAATGTCAAAAATGTAAAAGACGTTTTCGTGCTGATCAGCTAGATCCAAACCTTCAAGAAATTTGTCCTGAATGTGGTGGTAAGCTCGGTGAACCAAAACAATTTAATATGATGTTTCAAACAAAAGTCGGAGCTGTAGAAGATTCTTCATCTGTAGCTTATCTTCGACCTGAAACAGCTCAAGGAATTTTTGTGAACTTTAAAAATACCGTAGATGCTTTTCATCCGAAATTACCTTTCGGTATGGCACAAATAGGTAAAGCATTTAGAAATGAAATTACTCCTCGTGATTTCATTTTCCGCCAAAGAGAATTTGAACAAATGGAAATAGAATATTTTATCCGTGAGACTGATTGGGAAAAGTATTTTGAATATTGGAAAGAACAAATGAGTGCTTGGATGGAAGAGTGTGGTTTTGATATGACAAAAATTCACGAGCTCGAAGTGGCCCCAGAAGATCTTGCTCATTATTCAAAACGCACAGTGGACTTTGAGTTTGACTATCCTTTCGGTAGAAAGGAACTTTTTGGTCTTGCATACCGTGGAAGTTTTGATTTAAGTAATCATAAACTCGAATATGTTGATGAGGAAAACTCGGATCCTTCGACAGGCTCAGGACAAGGAAAGATGGTGCCTCATGTGATAGAGCCGACATTTGGTGTGGATCGCGCCATGCTCGCAATACTTCTTTCTGCCTATAATGAAGAAGATCCTGAAAGACCATTCCTTAAATTTAAGCCTTCTATGGCGCCTGTGATCTGTGCTGTTTCTCCACTATTAAAAAATAAACCAGAGCTCGTAGAATATGCGAATGTAAAAGTTTTTGCTCCGCTTAAAGAAGAATTTGGAAGAATTGCTTGGGATGACAATGGTAACATCGGTAAGCGTTACCGTCGACAAGATGAAATTGGTACACCTTGGTGTATCGTCGTCGATTTTGACACACTCACAGATGATACTGTTACAGTTCGTGATAGAGATACTGGTGAGCAGGAGAGAGTGAAAGTGTCTGATCTAGTTTCTTATATTAAAGAGAAGTTGAATTAAATATATGAAATTTTTTAAAGGATTCTTACAAGTTATTTCAATGTTTACATTTATAGTTGCAATAACTAAAATAACAATACCCATATTTTATTTCTGGTTTTTAGTTGCATCAATTCTTGTATTTTGTTGGACAAAAGGATGGCTTAAATAAAACTATCTAGCACCCCACCTCAATCCTCCCCTTGGCGAAGGGGAGGAGGAATAAAATACAATACATCTAAATTAAAATGACTATTACGCATAATCATCCAATTTTAAAACCTCGTCGCACAGAATTACGAAAAAACCAAACTCCGC
>JAPLXQ010000001.1 GCA_026395995.1 Candidatus Nomurabacteria bacterium
AGATTTTTTACTAAGATTTTTATTAACAAAATCTAATACGATTGAACTTATTTCTAATTTTTCTTCCATTTTTAAGCCCCTCCACTGGCTGTTTTTTAAAGGATTATTTACTTACTATTTTTCTTTAAATTACCACAAAAAGTAAAATTTAGCAAGCAATATCTTTTATGCTATACTTTCCATATGTCTACAGATATAAAAGAAATATTTGAACTCACAGGAGAATTGAAACCAAAGGATATGGAGCTTATTGATAAGGCTTACGACTTTGCAAAAAAGGCTCACGAAGGACAAAAGAGAAATAGCGGTGAACCATACTTCAATCACGTTTTTGCTACTGCAAAAACTTTAGCAAAACTTGGCATGGATGCAGATACTATTTCGGCGGGGCTTATGCATGATGTTCTCGAAGACACAAAAATCACGGAAGCAGAAATGGAAAAAGAATTTGGAAAAAATATTGTTTTCCTTGTTAATGGTGTTACAAAACTTGGAGCATTAAAATATCGCGGACACGAGAGGCATGTAGAAAGTCTCCGTAAATTCTTCGTCGCAATGGCGAATGATTTGCGTGTTGTGATCATTAAATTCGCAGACCGTTTACACAACTTAAGCACGCTAGAACACGTGCGAGAAGATAAACAAAAGCGCATTGCACTTGAATCAATCGAAGTTTATGCTCCCCTTGCGAACCGCCTCGGTATGGGAAAACTAAAAGGTGAAATAGAAGACGCAGCTTTTCCTTATGCTTATCCAAAAGAATATGCTCAGACTGAAGAAATAATAAAAGAAACAAAAGACACTTATAAAAAAAACCTAGACGAAGTTCGTACAGAATTAGAAAAAGAATTAAAGAAACAAAAAATAGAATACACGGAAATAGATTATCGTTTAAAACATAAATTTAGTTTATATAAAAAACTACTCCGTCATGATATGGATTTAAACAAGATAAATGATATTGTCGCACTGCGTGTCATCGTGAAGAACCTTGAAGATTGTTATCGTATTTTGGGTATTGTACATTCTATTTGGAAACCAGTTCCAGGAAGAATCAAAGACTATATTGCTTTACCTAAAACCAATGGTTACCGATCACTTCACACCACTATTTTCACTGGTGATGGAGGTGTCGCTGAAGTTCAAATAAAAACGGAGGAAATGCATGCTGAAGCAGCTTATGGTATCGCTGCGCACTTTGCATACAAAGAAAGAAGTAATAAAAAAGCCAAAGACGATAAAAGTAAATTTGAATGGATTGAGCAATTAAAAGACTTGAAAGATGTCGCTGGAAATTCTGAAAAATTTATCGAGCATTTAAAAATGGATTTCTTTAATGATCGTATTTTTATTTTTACACCTATTGGTGATGTCGTAGACTTACCCGATGGTTCTAGCTCTATTGATTTTGCTTATGCTATACACTCAGACATAGGTGAGCATATTTCTGCTGCAAAAATAAATGGAAAAATGTCTCCACTTCACACACCACTCAAGAACCGCGATATTGTAGAAATAATTACAAAAGATACAGCACACCCTTCTAGTAAATGGCTAGAATATACAAAGACCACAATGGCAAAAAAGCACATCAAGTCTTATTTAGACAAACACAGTTTACTCAATAAACTAAAATCTTTCGGAAGAAGCTAAAAATTAGACGCTAAAATTTGAAATATTATAAAGCTCAGCTTCATCTTTTTCTTCATCAGCCTTAGAGCTATCATCTATAGGGTTACCTGTTTCTGATACAGGTGCTGGGATTTCTGTATCAATGACACTGTCACTTACAGTATTTACTGTTTTATTTTGTTCTACATTTTTATCGATAAAATTCTGCATCATTTCATTACCAGTTTTCTCACCGGCAGTCTTACTTAGCATATCCAAAATACTTCGAAGATCATCTGAAGAGAAATAATCAATTTTAATTTGTCCACCATTTTCCTTTCTTTCAATATGCACACGGGTGCCGAGCTTTTCTTGAAATTCTTCTTCAAGGTCTGAGATTTCTGGGTCAGGTATAAATTCTTTCTTGCGAACTCTATCATAGGCAATCTTGCGAGCAATTTTTTCTGCTTCACGCACTGTGAGCTTCTTGTATAAAATTTCCTTAAATAACACAATTTGCTCTTCTGGTCTGTCAGCGAGCATTAGTATTGGGCGTGTATGCCCTTCTGAAATTTTTCCTTCTGAAAGAGCATTTAGGACTTCTTCCGGTAAAGTCAAAATACGCAAAGTATTGGAAACGTGTTCACGACTTTTACCGACTTTCATACCGACTTGAGCATGAGTAAATTTAAACTCTTCAATCAATCTAAAAAAGGCGCGAGCACGATCGACAGAATTCAAATCTTCTCTTTGTAAGTTTTCAATAATAGCGAGTTCAAGCTTCATCATTGAAGTATCCCCTACACGGATAATTGTCGGCACTTGGGAAACTCCAGCAAGCTTCGAAGCGCGAAGTCGGCGCTCACCAGCAATTAGCTCATATTCAGTCACTAGCCCTCCATCTCCTGTCTCGACTTCTATACGAGATACTGTGAGTGGCTGAAGCACTCCATATTGGCGAATTGAATCAGCAAGGTCACGAAGTCGTGCATCATCGAATTCTCGGCGTGGTTGATATGGGTTTGGTTTGATTTTATCGACATCAACCCAGAAAATTGAATTGGAATATAAGTTAGACATAGAGTCATTTTAACATAAAAAATATTTTTACAATAATTGATTTTAGTCTTATTTTAAGGTAATATATCGTTATTGCCCAGATGGATAAAAACATTTGTGGTGATAGGCCCAGATGGCGGAATTGGTAGACGCGATGGACTCAAAATCCATTGGTGGCAACATCATGAGAGTTCGATTCTCTCTCTGGGCACAAATTAAAATACAATATTTGGTTCAACTTCAAGATTAATACCAAATTTTTCATAAACTATTTCTGTTATTTTTGTAATAGCATTTTCTAAATCTTTAATAGTTGCTGTTTTATCTTTATTCACTAAAACAAGTGCACTTTTTTCATATACACTGATTGGCCCAAATGATACACCTTTGAGTCCAGCTTTTTCTATCAACCAGCCAGCCGGTATTTTCACTTTATTATTTTCTGCAGGAAATATTTTTATATCGGGAAAATTTTTTTGTATTTGATTTACTATTTCTATATCTAGAATAGGATTTTTAAAAAATGAACCACAGTTTGGAATAATTTTTGGATCAGGTAATTTAGATTTTCTAATTTCAATAATTGCTTCACGAATTTGTAAAAGTGTCGGCTTTGTGATTTCATGTTGAATAAAATATTTTTCGACATCGGGATAGTTTGGTATTTGAGGGTATATTTTTGATAATTTAAAATTAACACTCAAAATAATATATCTACCTTTTTCTTTTCGATTAAAAACACTTTCACGATAACCGAAATTACAATTTTCGTTAGAAAGACTTACAAAAGCCTTTGTTTTTAAATCAAAACACTCAACTGAGATAATAGTATTTTTTACTTCTTGACCATAAGCACCGATATTTTGTACTGGTGCGGCACCTACAGTACTAGGAATATAAGATAA
Source organism: Candidatus Nomurabacteria bacterium (assembly GCA_026395995.1). GTDB lineage: Bacteria > Patescibacteriota > Minisyncoccia > Phycocordibacterales > UBA9973 > UBA9973. The sequence continues at coordinate 3,576 of JAPLXQ010000001.1, forward strand.
GGCTTCAACACCAGAAAGATTCATTATAACTATCCTATTTACAATTTCATCCCAGTCTTCACCTGCTCCTATTTGTAAAACTACAGAATCACTATTTTCTGAAAAAATTGAAAAACCTTTTATTTTAACTAATACGACAATTTTATTTACAATTTCAGTACCAAAAATTGTATTTGATCCACTACCGAGTAAATAAATAGGTAAAGAATCTTTATTTTTTGAAAAAGAAATAAGTTCTAAAATATCTTCTTTATTTTCTAGAATAGTAAAATACTGAGCAATAGCTTTGATGTTGAAAGTCGTAAATGATGAGATATCCACAGATTCTTGTATTTTTAACATATACACAATTATATCATATATGATATAATTGTGTATATGAATACTATATCCCAAAAACAAATTGGTACTTTTATTAAAGAATTACGTGAGAATAAAGGAATGACCCAAGAGGATTTTGCTAAAGAATTACAAACTTCTCAAAGTGCTGTGGCACGAATGGAAAAAGGTGAACAAAACATAACCACAGAATTGTTACGTAAAGTAGGTATCGTTTTAGAACATAAAATAGTCTCACTTTCCAATTCTACTGATTTTGAAATACAAGGTGGTAAAAAATTATCTGGCACTATCAAAAGTGGATATTCAAAAAATGGCTCTGTTGGACTTCTCTGTGCTTCCCTATTAAACCGTGGTATTACTACTCTTCATGGTATTGCTCGAATTGAAGAAGTCTATCGAATTATAGAATGTTTAGAAAGTATTGGTGTAAAAGTCGCTTGGACAGGGCCAAATACAGTGGAAGTACATCCACCAAAAGAATTTGATATAAAAAATTTAAACAAAGAGTCTGCTATAAAAACACGCTCTATTTTAATGTTTATCGGACCACTCTCTCACATAATTTCTTCTTTTTCAATTCCTCACGCTCAAGGATGCCACCTCGGCAAGCGTACCATCGCTGCTCATAGTTATGCTCTTGAAGAATTGGGAATAAATATTAAAGTTACACAAAACAATTACGAAATAAAAAATAAAAAACTAAAAGCAAATAATATTATTATGTATGAGGCTGGTGATACTCCAGTCGAAAACATACTTACAGCCGCAGCTAAAATACAAGGTACTACAACAATAAAATTTAGTAGTTCAAATTATATGGTTCAAGAAATTTGTTTCTTCCTTGAAAAATGTGGAGTAAAAATAGAAGGTATTGGAACTTCTTCTCTCATCGTACATGGAATAAAAGAAATAAACGCAAATATAGAGTACAGCAATAGTGAAGACCCAATCGAATCTATGACCTTTATTACAGCTGCCATTGCGACTGATTCTACACTCACTGTTAGTCATTCACCAATAAACTTCCTTGAACTTGAATTATATAAATTACAAAAAATGGGATTAAAATATAAAATTAGTAAAATATATAAAAGTGAAAATGGTAGAACAAATCTCGCTGATATTACTATATATCCATCCAAATTAAAAGCTCTTGATGATAAAATTCATGCCAACCCATATCCAGGAATAAACATGGATAATCTTCCATATTTCGTCATTCCAGCCATTAAAGCCAAGGGTCAAACACTTATTCATGATTGGAGTTACGAAAATAGAGCAATCTATTTAACTGAATTAAATAGAATGGGTGCCCAAGTTACCCTTGCTGATCCACATAGACTTTTTGTCGAAGGTGAAACTAATTTTAAATTTAAACCAGCACAAATGGTTTGCCCGCCAGCACTTCGTCCTTCAATGGTTATTATGATTGCAATGTTAGGAGCACCAGGGACTTCTATTCTTCGAAATGTTTACATGATCAATCGTGGATATGAAGATATTGTAAAAAGATTAAATTCAGTCGGTGCAAATATAAAAGTAATAAAATAATGTTTAAACCAAAAGTAATTGTAATCCTAGGACAGACAGCCACAGGTAAAAGTAATTTTGCTGTAAAGATTGCCAAACAATTAAATGGTGAGATTATTTCCGCTGATTCTAGGCAAATCTACAAAGGTCTGGAAATTGGTTCTGGAAAAATCACTGAAAAAGAAATGAAGGGGGTTCCTCATCACCTATTAGACTTTGCTAATCCAAAAAATAAATTCACAGTCGCTAAATATAAAAAGTTAACAGATTCTGCGATAGCAGAGATTGTTAACAAAGGTAAAACTCCGATCATTTGTGGAGGAACAGGCTTTTATATTGATGCTGTCGTGAATAACATCGTCCTACCAGAAGTGAAACCAAATCCAAAACTTCGAAAAGAATTAGAAAAAAAATCTGAAATAGAATTATTAGAAATATTAAAAAAATTAGACATAGCTCGAGCTAAAAATATCGATACTAAAAACAAGGTACGTGTCATTCGTGCGATTGAAATAGCTACAGCCCTAGGTAAGGTACCAAAAATAAAAACTTCTCCAGTAAAATACGAATTTGTAAAAATTGGCCTCTTTGCTCCGAAAGAATTTTTAGAAAATAAAATAACAAAACGTATAAAAAAAATGTATCAAGATGGGCTAGTAAATGAGGTAAAAAAGCTTAAAAAATCAGGTCTTTCTGATAAAAGAATTATGAATTTAGGTTTTGAATATCTCTACCCTCTCCTATTTATTCAGAAAAAAATTTCCGAAAGAGAAATGATTGAGAAAACTATTTTAGGAAACACTCAATATGCTAAACGCCAAATGACTTGGTTTAAACATGATCCTGAAATACAGTGGATAGATGTTAGTGAGCCTTTTAGTATAGAAAAGGTTAAATAAAATCTAAAATATCTCTCAAATTATCTTTGCCTAATAAATGCAATTCTGTAATTGCACGAGTTAAAGCTACATAAACTAAATCTTTTTGCATTCTTTTTCTTTCCTCAATATGTTCTGGTAAAGTATCAATATCGTGATTCACTTTAAACGAATCTTTATTTATACCGACGATAAATACCAAATCAAATTCGACACCTTGAGATTCAAGCATTGAAAGGAAATGAATATTTTTCATATTTATAAATTCTTTTTTGAAATCTTCGAGATATGCTTCGTCTTTTGACAATATACCAATACTTCCTTTTTCATATTTAGAAATAAACTTTTTTATATGATTTATTTCTTCTATTGAACTGTGTGTGATAATTTCTGAAACTATTGGACCATCTTTCATACTTTCAGGAATTTCTAGACTATATCCTAGACTTTTTATAAAAGTTAAAATGCTTTTTGTATTTCTGTAAACTTTACTAAGCCTTATATTCCTTTCAATAGGAATCTCCTCTCCTATCTCTTGCCAGTTTTTAACTGTTCCGAGTTTTACTTGTTGAGCAATATCACCCACATAGACTGTGGACTTTGTATTTTCATTCAAACAATTCTTCAAAATACCCAATTGTTCTGGTAGATAATTCTGAAATTCGTCAACAACCATAAGGTTATATTGCACCAATGTTTTTTCTATTTTTTGAACCAATTTATCCTTCACAAAAGTCTTATATTTCCTTTTTATTTCAAATTTTTGATATTTTTCAAGATGTGACCTTAAAAGAATTACCAAATCAAAACGATCTAGCTTCTTTTCATTTTTTTGTTTATTAAATAATTTCAAATTATTTATAGATAAAAACTTTTCATATTTTATATTCAAAGTCGAAAAGATATTTTTATTCCAGATTATCGTAGAATTTTCTCGAAGCGCACGAATCTTTTGATATTCATATAAATCTTTTTCTTCTTCATTTTTTCCATAACGTTCAACATAAGAATATTCATCCAAATTCAGTACATTCAAAGCCCATTGTGAAAAAGTCGTAATAAAAACATCGTTTATACCGAGTCCTGGCAAGAGTGTCGAAAAATATTCTTTTGTACCCGTATCTTGAACAAAGACGATGATTGAATCTGGGTTATAATACTGTGCTGTGTCTGGTGCCTGAGTCAAATAAGCGACACGATGGAGGGCCAAAGTCGTCTTACCTGATCCAGCTGGACCAGAGATCACGAGTGGTCCCCTATGGCTAGCACGAATGACTTGATCTTGAGCTTTTTCCATTTGAGCTACTATTTCAGGAAGAGCAAATTCAGATTTTTGTTTTGTAAAATGTTCTTGATAAATTAATTCTCGTGGATTTTTTTCATTTTCTAATGCAAAGAAAATAACTTTCCCGTCGACAATCATGTATTGTTCTTTTTGTTTTATAAATACATTTCTATTTTCACCATTTGGTAGCTTGTATGAAGTCTGGCCAGGATTTTCAAAACGAATTGTCGCCACTGGTGCTACCCAAGAATAAATAGATTCTTTCGAATATTGATGTTTAGCAAAAAAGTATGTTTTTTCTGTTTTATCTTCATCGATAAGATCGACCTTCATAAAATATGGTGATCCTTCAAGGTGATCCAATTCCACTAATCTTTTTCTTCTAAAATACAAAAGTTGAGCATAAGCATTTTGTTCTTCGCCTTTTAATTTCCTCAATTCTTCTGGGCCCTTATCTACTTCATTTCTAAATGCTTCCAAATTATTTCGAATTTTTTCTCGAATAATATCAAGGTTTGTTTTAAGATTATTTAATAATTTTTCTTTATATTTATCCATATAATTTATTTAGCCAATATAGCACATTTAAACATTAAAAAAACCGCTTCTGGCGGTTTACATGACACTATTTGGACTAATTTTATTAAACTTATAATAATGTAACCTAATTAACATAGATTTATCATATCAGAAGACTTTTATTAATGCAAGTTAATAACCCACTTTCCAACTACTGTTATTAAGGCTATTTTCATAAATATATTATAACAACTTAACTGCTTTTTGAAAAATTAAAAAGTTCTAAACATTCTTCTCTCATAAACTTTTCAATGAGTTTAATTTTAGGATCTCCTTTTTCAACAATATCTCTAGCTGAAACATCTATTTGTCTCCAGGTAAACTTAGAATCTTTTAAATTTTTAGCAAAATCTTGAGCATCTTCTTTTGAAGCACCAAATACAATTCCTTCCATTTTTGCCCAAATAGCTGCACTGGTACACATTGGGCAAGGTTCAAGTGTGCTATAGAGCCAACATCCTTTAAGATATCTATCCTTTAATTTTGTACAAGCTAAACGTATCACATTTACTTCCGCATGGCACGTCGGGTCATTGTTTTCATGAAGTGTAGTATGTGTAATAGCAATAACTTCTCCATCAGCATTTACCACAACCGCACCAAGTGCATATTGCCCAGCAGATGCTGAACTTTTTGCCTCCTCAATGGCTTTTTTCATTATATTTTCTTGTGGATGATTTTGCATAATTTTATTATACCTTAAAAAAAATGAAGGCGGAGGTGGTGAGATTTTCCCGCGGCTCTCGACTTGTCGTCACAAGTCATCGGCCTGGGCACCAGCTCATCAATTTTTTCTACTGAAAAAATATGACTCCGCTGTTCAAATTCACACGCAAGCAAAGCAGTTTGCTTGCTCACTCCTGCGGAGGTGGTGAGATTTGAACTCACGATACCTTGCGGTATGCCGACTTTCCAAGTCGGTGGAATAAACCACTATCCGACACCTCCAATTTATTTATACTAGCAAAAAATATTTTTAATTACTATTTATTTACCAAAGCTTTTATTCTATCCTCAATCGGTGGATGAGTCATAAATAAGTTTTTAATACGAGAAGTTTTTCCTTTAGGGTCTGCGATATAAAGATGCGCAATAGCTTCAGATTGATGTTCGAGTGGTTGTGCATAATTCCCTATTTTTTTTAAAGCATTTGCTAATCCTTCAGGATAACGAGTAAGGAGTGCACCGGATGCATCAGCCAGGTATTCACGCTTACGAGAAATTGCGAGTTGAATAAGTGTCGCTATTATCGGTGAAAGAATCATTAAAATAATCCCTATTACAATAATAATACCATTCCCATTTCCTTCCCTATCATCCCTACGTCCTCCACCCCAAAACAAGCTACGAGTAAAAATATTTGCGAGAATGGAGATAAAACCGACGAGCACAGCCGCGACAGTGGAAAGCAAAATGTCGTTATTACCTATATGTGAAAGCTCATGCCCTATCACTCCCTCGAGCTCTGTCTTGTCCAAGATTGAGAGTAAACCGGTCGTGACACATATCACAGCATGGGCAGGATTTCGCCCTGTAGCGAAGGCATTTGGGGCTGAGTCAGTAATCACAAAAATCCTTGGTTTAGGTAGCCCTGCAGTGATAGCGAGATTTTCCACAATATTATATAGATCAAAAAATTCTTCCCTTTTTACTTCTTTTGCGCCGGCGAGCTTGGTAACGATTTTATCTGAAAACCAATACGATGCCACATTCATCACCACCGCAAAAATAATTGCAAAATAAAGTATTCCAGAATTTTGATAATAATAAGAAAGAAAATATCCCACACCGATAACTACAGCCAAAAACACAGCCATGAGTAGCCATGTCTTTTCTATATTTTTTGATTTTTGAGTATATAGTGTCGCCATTACTAATCAATAATAATAGGAATTAAGATACTCTTATCTTTTGAAGCCTCACCTGAAGCGTTATCATTATGAATTTCAAAATATGCAGAACCTTTAGCTAAACCAGTAAAATCAATATTTCCTTCGAAATTCACAGGACCAGAAGTCATCCAATCACTTTTTGCTACAGCGTTACTAAACTTTAAAACCTTTTTATTTACATCCAAAATATTTACCAAAACATTTCCTTCAAAGAAGTATCCACCTTGCAAAACACCACGATATGATAATATTCCATGGACTTTTGTATTAGGTAAAATAGAAAAAGAAACTAAATCAGAACTTGCTGTTTGTACTGGATTTTCTGTTACAGTAGCTTTTTGAGGCTTCACATAGCTCTCCGTCTGTTTATCTAAAATAGACATCAGCATATTTGAATTTTTATTTTCCATAAACAAAACGTAAATACTCAAGACTAGAATAAAGACAAGCAAGATAATATTTATTTTTGAATTATTTTGCATATAAATTAGAATTTTACTTCTACTGGCTTTGATTCGACTCCGTCATTAGGAATATCAAAGAATTCCATTTTAGAAAAATTACCCATTTTAGCAATAAGACTATTTGGGAACATTTCTATTTTTGTATTTAGATCGCGAACATTGGCATTATAAAATCTTCGTGAAGCTTGGACTTTATTTTCTGTATCTGAAAGCTCAGCTTGTAATGACAAAAAGTTTGTATTAGCTTTCAATTCTGGATAAGCTTCAGCAATAGCAAAAACAGATTTGAGTGCTCCTGTGAGCATATTCTCAGCTTGTGCATGAGCTTCACTTGTTCCACCAGAAGACATTGCTCTGGCACGAGCTTGGCTGACATTATCAAAGACTGTTGATTCGTGTGTCGCATATCCTTTGACAGTATTTACAAGATTTGGAATAAGATCATATCTCCTTTTCAATTGGACTTCAATATCTGCCCAAGCTTCTTTTGTACGATTTCGCAAAGAAACAAAACTGTTAAAAGAAATAATGGCCCATAAAACTATTACTACTAAAACAACTAAGATTATCATCATAAATTTTTAATTTAAATTACTAATAACTACATTATATCATAAAAGTCCCTTTCGGGACTTTTATTACAAATTTCTATTTTTTTCGATTTTGGAATTCTTCAACCCATACGAGTAATGGTGAAGCAAGAAAAATTGAAGAGTAAGTTCCGAAGAACATTCCTGCCGTCATCATTAAAGCAAAGTATTTTGTCGCACTTGGTCCAAAGAAATATAGACAAAGCAATACTAGAATAACAGTCAAAGATGTATTAATAGAACGAGGGTAAACTTGTTCAAGACTTTTACCGACTGTCTCATGGAAATCACTAGAAATATGATTTTTAATGTTTTCACGAATACGATCAAAGACGACAATAGTATCAGCGACAGAAAGACCGAGGACAGTCAAAATAGCAACAACAAAGAGTGTATCTACTTCTGCGCCAAAATAATGACTCATAATAGTAAACAAACCGACTGGAATCATAACATCGTGCAAAAGAGTGACAATTGCAATAAATCCATATCTCCAAGATGAGACTGGTTTTGAAACTTTTCGAAAAGCATAAGCAATAAAGAAAATAATCCCAAGTGATACTAAAATAATTGCGAGTATTGCCTTACGTGTGAGTTCTTTACCGACAGATGGACCAATAGAATTAAAATTCTTTTCTTCTGGAACATTTTTACCACCTTCGGAAATAGCACTCAAGACTGCTGTGTGTTCTGCCTCAGTCAAATCTTTTGTTTTTAAAATATAACCAGTATCACCTGTAGGTTGTACTAAGATAGCACCAAGATTCAAAGGAGCGAGAGCTGTATTGATATCAGCTTGAGCTGGTCTTGCTGTAGTATAAGATACTTCCATCAAAGCTCCACCCTTAAAATCAATACCAAATTTTAAACCAAAAGTAGCAAGTAACACAAAAGAAAGTACTACTAATCCGACTGAGATACTAAGGAATATTTTTTTGTATTTTATGATAAACATATATTTATTATTTACTTAGTCCAGAACTGAATAAAAATCTAGCGACTTTTCCATTACCGACAAAATCAATTGATGAGAGGAAAATACGAGTGATAGTAATAGCTGAAAGCATTGATATGATCACACCCATTCCTAGTGTCAAAGCAAATCCCTTAATCAAAGATGTACCAAACCAGAATAATATTAATGCAGTAATGATACTTGAAATATTTGAATCACGAATTGAAAACCAAGCATGAGCAAAGCCTTCTTTGACAGCATCAGTCACACTGTGACCTAGGCGAAGCTCTTCTTTGACACGTTCGAAAATAAGAACGTTTGCATCCACCGCAATACCAATAGAAATAATAAATCCAGCAATACCGGCAGCAGTCAAAGTCACAGGCATCAATTTAAATAATGCTAGCATAATAGAAATATAAATAGAGAGTGAGAGTACTGCGATAACACCAGGTAAACGGTACCAAAGGATTAAGAACAAAGCGATAATAAGGAATCCGATAATACCAGCTTTGACTCCAGCATGAATAGCGCTAGCTCCGAGTGTAGAACCGATTGTTTGACGAGAAAGTAAAGTAATAGGCACAGGTAATGCTCCAGAATTTAAACGTCCAACCAATTGCTTTGCTTCTGTCGGAGTGAAAGAACCAGAGATAACAGCTTGACCATTTGGAATTTCTTCACGAACGACAGGAGTAGAGACTGGTGCACCATCTAAATAAATAGCTACAATTTTACCAATATTTTCTTTTGTAATTTTTGCAAAGAGAGCTGTACCAGTATCATCGAATTGTAATGAAACTTTTGGCTCACGAGTATTTTGATCGAATTCTAAAACAGCTTGTTTTAAATATCTTCCTGTCAATTCGGTAGCGACATATTTACTATCGAGATTTACTTGAGGAAGTACGACTTGTCCATTTACTACCTTAGCTTCTTGTACAGGGACAGCTGCATCTTTTGCTGCTTCTATTTTAAATTCTAGAAGTGGTGTTTGTCCGATCATTGCTGTAGCTTTTTCGACATCTGTGACACCAGGCAAATCAATGATTAATTTTTGTTCTCCACGAGCCACAATACCACCTTCTTCGACTTGGACGACAGGTTCTGAAACTCCAAATAGGTTGATACGTCGTTCGATAACATCACGAAGAGAATTCATAGCATCAGCCACATCTCCTGCCTTTAAAGCAGAGACATCGGCTTGGTATATCAAGTGAGTTCCACCTGAAAGATCTAGACCAAGGTGAAATTGATGATTTTGAATAAAATGACTAGCTTGTCCGAAATTCTTGTTTGTTTTGTATTCAGATTTGTAAACAAAAAGAGCGACTCCAAAGCCTAAAATCAAAATTATTAAAGCTAAAACTCTTTTTTTCCACATATATTTATAAGTACTATACTATACGGTTTCTAGTAAAAATGCAAATGCAATTAATTCAGCACCCCACCCCACCCCTTGGCTAAGAGGAGGGAGAATTCAATTCACTAGATATTTTCTGTAAAACACCTTCTATATTAATATTTACTTCATTATTCCAAAAACGAAGAGTCTTGATTTCATGACCTAAAAGATAATTATTTCTTTCTTTGTCA
>JAPLXQ010000003.1 GCA_026395995.1 Candidatus Nomurabacteria bacterium
TGCTACTTTTCGAGTCGACCAACCTCTCCTTACAAGGTCACTAGCATCCCTTCTAATTCTTGGCATGTTTTTGTTTGTTGTGTATGACATATTTTTAATATTAAACCCTTAGGTGATTCCAAGCTATTGAACCATTACGAATTGTTTGACAATGTATTTATATGTTCTTTTTTAGAATACTAAATATCTATATTTATGTAAATAAATATATGTAACTACAAAGGATATTTCCACGGAGGCATTGCCTCCGTGTATGACTATGATATAATTTTATTATGGCACTAAGAAAAGAAACTTTTGCAACTGGTGAATTCTACCACTTGTATAATAGAGGGAACGATAAAAAAATAATCTTTAAAGATAAGAAAGATTATGAACACTTTTTGTTTTTAATGTATGTATGCAATACAGAAAAAAGTATCGAGTTACGTTATATTAGCAAGAGTTTTAATCGTGGAGAAACTCTCGTAGACATAGGCGCATATTGTTTAATGCCGAATCATTTCCATATATTAATTCATGAAAAAATTGAAGGTGGTATTTCAAAATATATGCATAAATTACTAACAGCTTACACTATGTATTTTAACAAAAGATATGAACGTACTGGTAAACTTTATGAGGGAGTTTTTAAATCAAAATATGTAAATAGTGATAAATATTTAAAATATTTATATTCATACATACATTTAAATCCAGCAAAACTAATAGACATAAATTGGAAAGAGAACAAAGGTAGAGATCTCAAAAAACTATTAGAATATATTTTTTCTTATAATTATTCAAGTTTAAAAGAATACATAGACCAAAATTTTAAAATTACAAACTCAATAGCATTCCCAAATTACTTCAACAAACCTAATGATCATAAAAATGAACTATTTGAATGGTTAAATTTCTAATACACGGAGGCGATGCCTCCGTGTAAACCATGTGTATTTGTTGATAAAAATAATTGACTTGATATAATTAAATTATGAGTTTTGCAAAAGTTTATTCTGCGCAAATTAATTTACTCACCGGCACGATTGTCACAATAGAGACAGACCTCTCTCGAGGTTTAAATGCTTTTACAATTGTTGGGTTACCTGACAAAGCAGTAGATGAAGCGCGCGACCGAGTAGGGAGCGCGCTTAAAAATTCTGGTTACGAATCTCCAAAAAGTAAAAACCAGAAAACCGTAGTCTCACTCGCACCAGCAGATCTTAAAAAAGAAGGACCGTATTTTGATCTTGGTATTGCTGTAGCATATTTACTAGCAACGAATGAAATAAAATTTAATCCAGAAAATAAAATTTTCCTTGGAGAGCTTTCACTCAACGGGGATTTAAAAAGTATTCGTGGAGTTTTACCTTTAGTCCAAGAAGCTAAGCACCAAGGCTTTGAAGAAATTTATCTACCAAAAGAAAATGCAACAGAAGCAGCACTAGTAGATGGAGTAAAAATTTTCGGTGCTGATACTTTAAAACAAGTTATTGAACATATAGATGAAAGTAAAATACAACTAGAAGAAGGCGATGATGAAATTAGAAAAACAAAAAAGAAAATTACTCTCCAACCAAAAACAGAAATAATTTTTGAAAAAGTTATTACCAATGCAGACTTTTCAGATATTCGTGGACAAGAGGGTGCAAAGAGAGGATTGGAAATTGCAGCTGCAGGTGGACACAATATCGCAATGTCTGGTCCACCAGGCACAGGGAAAACAATGCTCGCGCGAGCATTTAGTGGCTTACTTCCTGATTTAAGTATCGACGAAGTTTTAGAAATTACAGGAATACATTCTATTGTCGGTGCGAACGGCGGTGAGCTAGTAAAAAATCCACCCTTCCGTGCCCCACATCACACTTCATCTTATGTCTCACTTATTGGAGGAGGAACTTTCCCAAAACCAGGTGAAGTTACTCTCGCACATCGTGGAGTTTTATTTCTCGATGAATTTCCAGAATTTGATAAGAGGGTGATGGAGTCTTTACGCCAACCACTCGAAGACAATATCGTCACAATCTCTCGCGCAAAAGGCACAGCGGTTTTTCCATCCAATTTTATTTTAGTCGCTGCGATGAATCCTTGCCCATGTGGAAACCAAGGTAACAAACAAAAAGCTTGTATCTGTAAACAAAATGATTTGGACAGATACAAAAGAAAACTTTCAGGCCCAATAATGGATCGCATCGATCTATGGATCACTGTCAGCAATATTGATTACAAAAAACTTGGAGAAGTAGGTGATGGAGAAAAAAGTAGTGCTATTCGTGAAAGAGTAGAAAGTGCTAGAAAAATTCAAAAAGAAAGATGTCAAAAAGCTGGCAGAAAAATAACTTCAAATAGTGAAATGAATGTAAAAGATTTAACTCTTCTTATAAAATTATCAGACGAAGTAAGAAAAGTTTTAGAAGAAAGTTCTGAACGGCTCGCGCTTTCAGCGCGAGCCTACCACCGTGTCATAAAAATAGCCCGCACAATTGCGGACTTGGAAAATTCTATTGAGATTGAAAAGCATCACATCCTCGAAGCAATACAGTATAGACCAAAAGTTCAAAATTAAATAAAAAAAAATCTTTACAAAACTGTAAAGATTTTTTTTTATTTTACCCAAGACCTATCCCAACCTGGATTCCAACCTCCACGTACTTCAAAGTGTAAATGATTACCGAAAGAGTGGCCAGTATTACCGACATAACCGATGACTTGTCCTTGGTAAACATTATCACCAATAGAGACATTTAATTTTGATTGGTGAGCATAATATGTCTGCATTCCATTTGGATGTTGAATAATGACCAAGTTTCCAAATCCACCATTTTTACCATTTCGAGCAAAGATTACTCTTCCAGCTGCGGCTGCATGTATAGGCGTACCAGCTACGTGACAACTAAGGTCCACAGCAGTACCATCATGTCTACCTTGAGTAGTATCACATCCAGGAAGAGGGTTCACGAAGTATCCTTCACTAGACCTCATTTGAGATTTATTTTTATTTGAAGGTAAACGTCCTCCTTGCTTTACTTTTTTACTAGTAGAAACACTACCCTTAACCTCAGCTCCAGGAATCACAAGCTCATCACCTACAGCAATACCATTCTCTCCAATATCGTTAAAAGAGGTAATATCTTCTACTTCTACACCATAAAGCTTTGCAATACCTTTCAAGGTTTGACCTTTTGTGACCACATGCACAACCCCAGAAACTGGTGGAATAAGCCAAACATCACCTTCAACTGGTGTTGCTCCTTTTTTAAGATCATTGGCCCAGACGATAGTATTAGCAGAAATATCAAACATTTTAGCAATATCAGCCACGGTATCTCCTTTTCGAACGACATAGACACTAATTTGATCAGCAGAAAGATCAGCTTCATCAGAACTTGTTCCCATAGCACTAGTAGCAGGAAGAAGGGCATTATCTGAGAGAATGTTTACATCGGTATCTGCTTTTATAGAGTTTTTATCTTTTGAATCGACTACAGAGATAGCAGAGATATTTGCTTCTAAGGCTGTGTTTTGAGCATTATTACCATTTAAAATAGAATTATCAGCAGAAACTGGAGACCCCAATACTATATCTGAAAGGAAACTAGCCTTTACGTCAATAGGCGCCAAAACAACCCCAAACACTAAGAAAAGGGCTAAAATAGGAGAAATAATTTTAAATTGAGTATTATTCATAAGATATAAAGGCTTTTCTAGCATTCGGTCATGTCTTTCGTGCATCTGATCTGTACCTATTAAGGATAGCTCTTTAGGGGCCTAGAGTCAATGGGGCTGTGCAAAACTATCCTTGACAAATCAAGATAAAAGGTATATAATATAAAGGTATCAAGGCTCAAAAAATTAGGTATTATTAGTGATAAGTTTTATAATATATTCATATAAAATGCCAAAAGAAAAAATTACAACATCTAATACAGCAGACACTACCGAAGCCCAAATAGACCCACTTGAATTACTCAAAAACAAATGGGGTGCTAATAATTCAAATTCCAACAAAAATAAACAAAACAGTCAAAAACTAGCAAAATTTGACAAAGTTGACAACAGTCTGCCTAAAGTTATCCCTAGAAAAATCCAAAGAAAGATAGAGACTATAGAAGTTCCAGAATCTTTAACTAAAGAAAAATTAGTAAATTTGGGATACCCAAAATATCTACTAGACAATCTTTCTGATGAAGAAAAGAAAGATTTAGCTTCAAAAAACATAAAATTTGAGGTTTTTATGACTAATCTAAAGAAAAACTTTATCAAGATACAGAGTAAAGAAGGAAAGAAGTCTCTAAAAAATAAACATCAAAAGATTGTAGGTGCAATAGAAAGAATAAAAGTTTTTGAAGAAAAAAAGGAGGCGGGGAAAATAATGTCCAATGATGAAATAGCTGGAAGACTAATCGGATCTCTTTTTCCAAAACAAGAATTGATAAAACAATTACCAGATGAAGACATTGAAGAATGGAGAAAGTACTATCAAGAACAATTAAAAGATGAAAGTTTAAGTGACGAGATGAAGGAAAGATATTTAAAAAAATTAAAAACAATCCGAGAGTACAAAGAATTTATTGATGAAGTAGAAGTTACTAAAAAAATTATTATCAAAAAAGAAGGAGAGGAAGACGAAGAGGAAATATTAGAAATGCTACTTAAAAAAGTCGAGGCTAAAAAAAGAGAGGAAAGGGAGAAAAGAAGAGAGGCTGGTTTATTAAAAGATTTAAAACCTAAAAAATAATATGTCAGAACAACCACCAAAAGTTCGTACAATAGAAGAAATAAATACAGAAATAAAAACACTGCGTTTAAATCCTAAAAAACTAAAAATGGATGTTTTGGACCTACAATTACTCGCATTAGAGAGAGAACTCAAACAAGCTAAGAACTTGGAGCAGAGTAAGGTTAAAAAAGAAAAAGAAAACAAATCTGTAAACAAAAATTACACAATACAAAATTCTAAAGAAAAAGAAACTGAAATTTTACCAGGTCTAATGATTAATGGGGTAGTAATAGGACCAAACGATAAAATATTAGGCCCAAAAACTTTTAAACAAGGTAATACTTATTTTTCAATACCAGAATCAAAAATAATTTCAAAAAAGAAAAACAAAAAAGAAAAGAAACAAGTAAATAAAATTGTCACAGAAAAAGAATTGGAAAATCTGACAAAAGGACGAAGTGTGTGGTCTAACGACAGGACAAATGGTGGAAAATATATTATAAATGAAACTCCAGAAACAAGTAAGGATAAAAAATACGTCTTTAAAAAAGAAAATGGTAGTGTCTTTAGAATTTCTAGTGATCAATTAAAGAAATTGGTAAAAAACGAATCAATTCAATTGACTTTAACTGAAGAAGAATATAAATCAAAATCTCCAGCTGTAAAAGCAGTAAATGCGCCAATAACTAAAAAAGCAACAACCCAGGAAACAAAAGAAAATACAAATATACCATCTTTAATGATACAAGGAATGGAAATACTTCCTACTGATGAAATAATTGGCCCAAGAACTTTCAAAAGAGGTACTACTTATTTTTCAGTACCTGATACTCAGCCAGAATTAACAAAAGTTACAGCAATACAATCCACGCCAGCTACTCCCGCTACAAAAATAAATAAAATTAAAACCCCAGAAGATGCAAAGAAAGAATATCGTGATTTTATAAACAAAGCAGCAAAAGTCATCAAGCAAAGAGGAATAGATAGAATAGTCATTCATGGAGATGAATTTAAAGTAGATAAAAATCTACCAGAAGATAAAAAAAATAAATTAGAAGAGGAATGGGAAAATTTACGATATGAAACAAACGACTTCGACCTAGACCTCGAAGGTTCTATGCTGTTTCTCAATAATATGGCTAGTGGAAACAAAAAGATTTTAAACGATAAATTATTTTTAGAAAAAATTTCTAAAGGATCAGAAGGTTTAAAATATCCACTCCGTAATAAAGAAGTAATACTATATATAGACGTCGGGGGTAAAAACCCTGGAGTAGAGACAGAAGGAGGAGTGACAAAAATTTATGCTGATCATCATGGTACAGAAGGTGGCTACACTACTTCAGCTACACAAATAGTGCGAGATATAATGACAGCCGGAAAGTTTTCTCTCGGAGACCCTAAGACAAAAGAATATTTAAATAAAACAGCCAGCTTTATAGCAAAGTTTGATAATTTGGCATACCTTGATGATAAAAAAGATTCGAGAGATCCAAAGAGTGAGAGATTGGTAGATGAAAAATATTTACGAAATACTTTCCCACGAAGTCTATATTCACTTGCAAAGTTTTTACCATTTGAAACTGTTTTAGAAATTCTCGGCAAGAATGAGAAATATTTTAAAGACGGAAAACCTCGCGACTGGACAAATACTTTTACACGCGAAGAAATAGAAAATGGAGAAATTGGAAAAATGGAAGTAGATTACCGAGGTAAAAAAATTACTGTTAAAGAATTAGTTGAAAGAAATATTAAAGATTTAAATTATGCAATAAACAATACAAACATAGCCCTAAGGTATCAAGGAAATAATACAGACTCTGTTCTCGGCAAGACTGTCTTTCATGCTTTTACAAAAGATACAGACGGTAAATCTAATACCATTCCAAACCATCTAGCTTATATCACTGCTCGCGCATTAGGTAATGATGCTTTTGTTTCTTACAATCCAGAAAGTGGGGCGATATTTATA
The DNA here is from genome assembly GCA_026395995.1 of Candidatus Nomurabacteria bacterium. Lineage (GTDB taxonomy): Bacteria > Patescibacteriota > Minisyncoccia > Phycocordibacterales > UBA9973 > UBA9973. Next base: position 6,675 of record JAPLXQ010000003.1, read on the forward strand.
AACTCAGATGGAAAAGTAGATTTAATGCCTATTTGGGAAAAATTGAATGCAATAATTCCTGGCTATCCAAAACCAATTCGTAACCAAATGATGTTTGCTCCAAAAGACCCTGAAATGAATAAAAAAATGAAAGATATTTCACAAGAAAAAATTCTTGAGATTTTAGGAATGGGTGAAAATAAAAATACTGCTCCAGTAGCAATAAAAACAACTATAGAAAAAGATGTGGATAAAACAGCTGACATAAAAAAAGACATAACTAAAAAAATTGACGATAAGGATAAGAATAACAAAAAAGAACAACCTAAAGGACCGACAGCTGAACAAATAGCTCAAATAGAGAGAGAGAGAATGACACGCTTGCAAGCTGTGGCTACTGCTCGTGAGACTTTGTTTCAAATTAAAAATGAACCAGAAAGTGCTTGGGGTAAATTTAAAGGTTGGTTTAATGCTAAGAGCACAGAAAAGCAAACAAAAATAACTAATCAAGAAAAAATTTATCATGATGCCAAAAAAGCATATATAGAAATGCTACCAAAGGGAACACCTGAAGCTAATCTTTTTATTCTTTCTGAAGCAGAAATTGTTAGAAACCATAAAACAGAAAATCTTCCACTTTCTGAAAAAATTAAAAATGGAATTTCAAAAGGGGTAAAATATTGGGAAGAAATCGGTACTAATCCAGAAGACAGTAAGACAAAACAATGGGCTAAAAAAATAGCTAAAAGTCTTATTGCTGTCGGTATCATTGGTGGAGCTTCAGCTGCGGCAGTCAGCAGTCTGGCTGCGATCGGAGTAGGTACTGCTAGTGCACTGTCTGCTGGAGCAGGTTCATATCTCGGTAGAAAAATGCTAATGACTGTCGGAATGAGTTCGGTAATGACCATCATGCCACCTGGAGTAAAATCATTCTTATCAATGGCCTTACCAATGATGAGTGTCGCAGGTGGAGCAGGATATCTAGCATCAAAAGGAGCACAGTTTGCAATGAATAAATGGTTTGGTTTTAGTGAAGAATCTATAAAATCAAAACTAGATACAGAAATTAATAAATTAAAAAATCCAGACCTAAACAGCAACGAATCTTTGGATGACAAAATAAAAAGAATTGAAAAAGAATATGCAACGATAGAAAAATCTGCAAAACAAAAAAGATTTGGTAGAAGATTGATGAGTGGAGTTGCAGCTCTAGGTACCGGTATTGCTGTTTTGGAATATGGAGGATATAAAATGGACGAACATAATGCCGAACTAGCTCACGCACAACAAATAAAAAATGAAGAGCTACGACATTTCAATCCTAATACAAAAGAAGTCGATCCTGCTTTTGCTGGTAGAGAATATCCACAAGGAGAACATGGAATAAATACCAAAGTAGAATTCAGTTCTCGTGGTGCTATAGCGACACTAGATGATTTGAAAGGAGAGCTGACAAAACAATATCATGGAGATTTTTCTCATGTACCACAAAGTGTGCAAGATTTTATGCACACCAGCTCTACAGAAGAAGCAATGAAACTCGGAATGTTTCATCCTAATGATCCTACTGGAAATGAAAGTATGATGATCATGCGAGGCTCTACTATTAGCTTTGATGAACATGGAAATTTGTCATATCATGACATTCAAAAAAATATTGATCACACGTTAATAGAAGGGGATAAAAATGCGATAGAACAATATAAAGGAAACATGTTTGATTCAGATCAAAACTCTGAAACTGAAAATCAAACAGAAAACGCCAATTCACCAGAAGAACAAAATTTTCAAAATGAAACAGTGGGTGAAAACAATCAAGAAAATAATAATGAAGTCACGACAGACAATCCAAATATGACTTATGACGAAGAAGCAGAAAAAGAAAATCCTATTAATCCTGAACATTCTGACAACACAAACAATGAAACACAATCAGAAGAAATAACACCGACAGAAGACACTGCACATTTTGGACTAACTGAAGACCAACTAAAAGAAACACAAGTAGTCCATGATGAAAATGTTGATAAATTATTTGATGATACTAACAATTGGAATGAAATAAAAAACCAACCAGCTGATGTTTATATAAATGCACCAATCGATGGTGTAACTCCTGAATATCAAAATTTCGTAGAATACTTACACAATTTATCAGAAAAAAGTAAATTAGAACCTTATCTTGGTACAATGTTTGAAAGAGGAGAAACGACTGATACTTATATTCAACGAGCCTTAGAAAAATTAGCCTCTGAAGATAGATTAGAAGAAGTGACATTAACACAACATTATTAATTAATAAAATAAAAATAAAATGGCAACAATAAAACAAACCTTAATCGAATTGTTTGAACTAGATAAAATGTCTCCTGAGAAGGCGACAGAGACAGCTGAGAGATTGGCAAAATTAGTCATGCAAGCAGTTTTGACTCGTGTCTTACCAATGCTTTCAGAAGAAGATTTACAAAAATATGAAGACATTATAGATACAAACCAAAGCCCTGAAATTTTATTTGATTTTCTAAATTCCAAAGTAGTAAATTTTCAAGAAATTCTAACTGAAGAGACAGAAAGTCTGCACCGAGAGCTCTCGGGAGAAATGGAATCTTTGATTAGTTAATAAATAAAAACCATTTATAAAAAACATTTTGAAGTAAAATTCAGAATGTTTTTTATTTTGTGCTATATTAAAATGATGGAACATTTGAAAGGACTCAATGATGCTCAAAAAGAAGCGGCTCTGCACACTAGTGGGCCGTTGTTAATCGTCGCTGGTGCTGGAGCAGGGAAGACTAAAACTATCACTCATAGGATTGTTAATCTAATAAAACAAGGTGTTTCACCAGAAAAAATCTTAGCGGTAACATTCACAAACAAATCTGCTAAAGAAATGCGTGAACGCATCATAAATGAAATAGAAAAAAATGCGAAAGGACAAAATACTGTGCCTTTTGTGAGTACTTTTCATTCACTTGGAGTTCATATCATTAAAGAAAATTCTAGGTTAATCGGTGTCACTAGACATTTCACTATTCTCGACGAGAGTGATTCACTTTCGATAATCAAAGAATCTCTGAAAGAAAACGATTTAGATCCAAAACAATATGAGCCAAAGAAAATAAAAGGTATGATCAGTCGAGAAAAAGGAAAGTTTACCAAGATGGAAGATTATTTTGAAAGTGCGACTGACTATTTACCCAGAGTCGTCGCTCGTGTCTGGAAAAGCTATGAGACAAAAAAAGCCAAAGAAAATGCTCTAGACTTTGATGATTTACTTTTAAAGGCCACAACATTATTAAAGGAAAATTTAGAAGTACGAAAAATGTATCAAGATCGTTGGAGCCATATACATATCGATGAGTACCAGGACACAAATGAAGCTCAATACATAATGAGTAAGCTACTTTCTGAAAAGCATAAAAATATTTGTGTCGTCGGAGATGCTGACCAAAATATTTATTCTTGGCGTGGAGCAAATTTAAAAAACATCTTATCTTTTGAAAAAGATTATCCAGATGCAAAAATTGTATTACTGGAAGAAAATTATCGTTCTACAAAAAATATTTTGGAGGCTGCGAATACTATTATTAAAAAAAATAAATATCGTCCTGATAAAAATTTATTCACCTCAAATGAAATTGGTGAAAAAATTTCATTACATGAAGCCCTAGAAGAAACCGAAGAGGCGGATTTCATTGCAACAAAAATTTTAGAGATTGTAGATAGTTCCGATAGTAATAAAATTTTTGATCCTGAGGCCTTCTTTGGGCGCAATTCTGGGGACAAAGTGGGACCCTCGGATACAAAAATTTCATCACTATCTCCACATTTTTCTGACGTAGCAATTCTTTACCGTGCAAATTTTCAATCACGCGTACTAGAAGAAGCAATGCTTCGTTATAATATTCCATATCAAGTTCTAGGAATAAAATTTTTTGAAAGAAAAGAAATTAAAGACACTCTTTCATATTTACGAGCAGCACTGAATCCAGAAAGTTTATCTGACATAAAAAGAATTATAAACTTCCCTGCACGTGGAATAGGGAAGGTAACTCTCACAAAAATATTTGCAAAGGATACAACAGAGCTACCAATAAAAATGCAAATAAAAATAAAAAACTTTTATGAATTATTGGAAGAAATAAAAGAAAATATTTCACACAATACAGCTTCAGAAGTTATAAAATTTGTAATTAAAAAAACAGGTATAGAAGAAGAATTAAAAAATGGCGGTGAAGAAGAAATGGAAAGATTGGCAAACATCAAAGAGCTAGCGACACTCGCACTAAAATACGACAATTTGGAAAATGGTCTTGGTGTCGAAAAACTTATCGAGGATGCATCCCTCGCTTCCGACCAAGATTCAATAATGATTACAGATGAAAAACCTGAAAAAATAAATGGTATTAAGATGATGACTGTTCATGCTTCAAAAGGACTAGAGTTTAAATATGTTTTTGTCACAGGATTAGAAGAAGGACTTTTTCCAAACCAAAGAGCCGGTGAAAGTAAATCAGCAGAAGATAGTGAAGAAGAACGTAGACTTTTCTATGTAGCCATCACTCGTGCTCGTGAAAAATTATTTTTATCCTTTGCAAACTTCCGAACAATTTTTGGTTCAAGGCAAATAAATTCACCATCGCAATTCATTTCTGACATACCTAGAGATATAATAGAAAGGAGTGATGAGAATCCAAATGTAAAAACAATTTATATATAATACTCACCACTCTCTGCTATCGCTAGGAGTGGTGAGCAAAATTTATGAAAATACATAAAGCAAAAAAATCATTAGGTCAAAACTTTTTAAAATCAGTACCAGCACTGAACGCTATTGTGAATGCCGGAGAAGTAAAAGATACTGATACTATTTTAGAGATTGGTCCTGGAAAAGGAGCACTGACTGAAAAACTTTTAGAGAAAGCTGGCACAGTTATTGCTATTGAAAAAGACAAAGACCTACTAGAATTTTTGAAAGAAAAATTTAAAACAGAAATTGAAAATGAAAAATTAATTTTAATAAATGAAGATATTTTAGAGCACCCCCTCCCAACCTCCCCCTTGGCGAAGGGGGAGGGGAAATACAAGATTATCGCTAACATTCCATACAATATCACCGGAGCGATTTTGAAAAAATTTTTAACAGCCGAAAATCAACCAGAAAGAATGGTCTTAATGGTACAAAATGAAGTAGCAAAAAGAATCGTCGCTCGTGATGGGTCAGAAAGTATTTTATCAATTTCCGTGAAAGCTTATGGAAATCCAAAAATAATAATGAAAGTGCCAGCACGATATTTTTCACCAGCACCTAAGGTGGATTCTGCTATTATTGCAATTACAGATATAAATAGGGATAATTTTAAAGATAAAAAACTAGAAGATATTTTTTGGACTTTAGTTAAGACTGGTTTTGCACACAAAAGAAAGATATTATTAAGTAACTTAAAAGAAATCGCTAGGCAAGACCTAACGATAATATTTAAATCTTTAAATATTTCAGAGAAAGTTCGAGCCGAAGAACTAGATCTAAAAGACTGGTTGGAAATTGCTAAAAAATTATAACTTTGTGTTATAATTAAAAAGTGAAAAAAGATTGGAAAAAAATTGGAGTAATACTAATAGTTTTATTATCTTTTAAAATAGCTTATGCATCAGGCGGGCAAGTTTTTGGTGGTAAAATTACTGAAGCTCCAGATACTCAAGTAAAAACTTTAGATGAAGGAGATTACAATTGTGAACCACAAAATACAACGATTGATATAAATCCATTCAAAGGACCTCAAAAATTCTACATACCACAAGGAACAGAATCAAAATCACACAACAAAGAGAAGGTTGGTCAGTGGGTTATTGGTCTTTATAGTGGTACGACTACAATAACTTGTACAATGAAACAATACCCTTTCTCTGTACAAACATTTCAATTTAATACTATAAAGAAAATTTGGGGTAATTCAAAATAATGTTTAAAAACATACTAAAAAAGATATTAAATAGTAAGAATATGCCAAGTAAAAAAATACAAGTAATTGTAATTGCCTGTATTGGTGTATTAATTATATTTATTTTCTTTTTAAAATCTGCTACAAAGTCTAACTTTCTAGCAGAAAAAAAACAGTTGGAAATACAAAATTCAACAATTAACGACTTAATTGCAAAAGATACCGATGGTGATGGGGTTCCAGACTGGGAAGAGGCTCTCTGGGGTACAGACAAAAATAAAACAACGACTTTTGAAGGTATTACAGACAAAACATACATCGAAAACAAGAAAAAAGACTTAAACATTACAAATTCTACAAGCAATACTGAATCTTTGACTGAAACAGAGAAATTCTCTAGAGATTTCTTTACTGCCTTTATGGCAATGAAGACTGGGCAAGTAGATAACACAGCAATCAATAGTTTTTCTGCTGCATTAGGCCAAAAAGTCGCCAATCCAAATATTATAGATCAATACACGCAAAAAGACGTAAAAATAGACAAATCTGGTAATGCCACAAAAGAAGCCAATTATTATATGGATATTCAAAGCTCTTTTGAATATTACCAGCTGGCTGGTCTTGGTGACGAGCTAGACATTGTAAGCAATACAATTGCTACAGCACCAAATACAGAATCAAAAGACCAAAATGAACAATTATTAAAAATTTCTGAGGCTTACAAAGGTTTTGCGACAAAAATAATGACACTCGAAGTACCAGAAAAACTTGTCACCTATCATTTAAAAATAGCTAATAGTGCTAACAATACAGGTATCAGTGTCGGAAATATGTCAAAAATAGTCAGTGACCCAGTCATTGGCCTTTCTGGTCTTTCTCAATATCAAAAATATAGTGATGACTTAATTAATGCTGCAAAAGAATTGGAATCAACTTTACCAAATAGTAATGCTATAATAGAAAGTGTGAATCAGAACAGTACCCCTTCAAAAGGAATCTAAAAGATTTAATAAATAGGTGAATAAAAAATGATCTCAATACGTCAGATATACAAACAAATAATTGGTTCTATAATAATCGGAAGTATTATTTTAATGCCTTTCAGTGGACAATTACAAAAAAATTATGCTGAAGCTAATTCAGCAGGTATTGCAGGATATGTAAAAGGCCTTGCTCCTCTTATTGTCAGTCTTCCTGGTTGTAAGGAAATTCTAAAATCTGGAATGCAAGACATGTTTTCTAAAATAAAAGGAGCTTTCAAAAAAACAAAGAGTAGTTCTGGTTCTGGACATGATGCAGACCCAAATGGTACCGGCATAGACGACACAGGGACAACAACTCAAGCAAAAGCAGAATCAGTGCCTGTTTTTGATGTTACTGTTTATAACAACACAAAAAGTACAGCCAGCTCAACTTCAGAAATAGAAGCTTCTACTGGTTCGATGAATAAAAATCAGGGTTGTTTAAATTCAATAGGAAAGGCTGTCGCGAAAATGCTTCTAACTGAAATGACAAAAAGTATGGTGGAATGGATAAACGGAGGTTTTGATGGTACACCAAAATTTGTTCATGATATTCCTGGATTTTTTCAAGATGTCGCGAAAAATGAAATTTTACAATTTGGATTAGAAATAAATAATCCTTTACTTTTCCCGTTTGGAAAAGATTTCATAAAAATGCAAAAAAGGAGATTTGTAAAACAATTTGCAGACAATGCAAAATATTCTCTTAATGAGGTGATAGCAAATGGTAACCCTGGACACACTGCAGCTGATTTCAAGGTTAGCTTTGCTGATGGTGGTTGGGGAGCATGGAATGCAATGACACAACTTCCACAAAACAACCCTATTGGGTTTAATGTTGCAGCATCAAATGAAATGCAAATCAGACTTGATGGTACAGCAAAATCAACTGCTCAAAATATTCGTGATGGTATCGCCACAGCAAATGGCTATTTGAATCAGGAACGTTGTGCTTCACCATCTCACGATATTACTAGAGGGGAAGATGCAAAAGCATTGAGAGGTGTAGATGGTGCTAGACGTTGTACTGTATGGGAGACAGTCACCCCTGGTCACCTTATTTCAGAATCTGCTACAAAGACCTTACAATTTAGATCAGATTCACTTTTATCTGTAACTGACTTAAACGATGCAGCTGCAGCCTTGATAGATGCATCACTTAGTCTACTTGTGACAAAAGTCGCTGGTGATGATGGTTATGCAGGATTATCAGACGATCCAAACAGTGATATGGCCTTTAATACAGACACTTCTTTGACTTCCAATGGAAACGTCGAAAAAGATTTTCCAGGTGATATGGGTGATAGTGATTGGTTGAATGCCAACCAAGACTTTAATATTCGCACAGATCTTACCCAAGCACTCATAGATGAACAAAGAATCTTTATGCAAAAACTGCAAGATCAAAATGTGGAACTAAAATCTGTTAAAAAAATTGGTAATCAAAAATGGAATTATGGTTTGCTTCCAATTATTTATCAGTTAGATTATTGTATCCCTGGACCACACCCAGGATATGAAGAAGAAGCTCAGACAAACCTAGACGCGGCTGAAGCCAAAATCGTTGATATTGGTGGAATGAATTTCGCTCAAATAAACAAAGCTACAGGTACTGGAAGTTCAGCAGACTGGGACACCATGTTTCTTGCGTTTAACACTTTCGTCGTAGGAACAGGGGGTATAGCTAATTATGAAACGATTGACAAAACTCTTCATTTAACTGATAAATATGCTTATCAGTATTTATCAGATTTCCCAAATAAATATTTAGGGATCCAATTTAAAAAAGATGGTGCATCAGAATCATATAGTAATACTATAGAAGCGCTGGACCAAGCATTTAGTGGTTATCAAGCGATGATCAATAATGTATATAATACGTTAACATTACCAGGTGTTGCTGACCAGGCTAAAAGAGAATTTAACACAGCTAGTGGCTACCAATCAATGTTTGATAAAAATGTTGCAGATATTGCTCTAAAAAAAGCTGACATCAAAAGATTGTCAGATATAAAAGATAAAATAGATACTTTGACTATTCAAAAAGATAACCATACTCTTCCATTAACCATGATAGATCCAGCTACAAACCTAATTACTACAGATTATAATGCTCAATTCGAAGAAGATTTAAAACCTTATATTGGTTCATTCTCTAGAATTTCTCTCAACATGAAAACAGGGGATGAAATAGCTAAGGCTGATAGCCTACTACAACAAATAAAAGATAAAGAAAAATATATTTATAATGATTTATTAAAAGGTGCAACTGGTTGTGAAAAAGAACTTTCAACACCACCAGCTTTTAAATTATGGCAGCTTAAAAGATATAACTATCCTTTACCTAATATTTATAACTATGACGGTGTAGGCTCTACTATTCCGGACCCGTTTGGAAATGGTATATTTCATTCAGGGCAAATAGCCAACACTTCAGTATATCAATATGAATCTGGACAAGGTGCTCCAGGGCTATGGTGGGTTAATTTTTCAAGTTCTGTTATTCTCCCACACTTTGACGGGCAAGAATACAGTTCTTCTGGATCAGGAAATGGAAATATGTATCAAGACTGGCATACAATAGGGTCACTATGTCAAAGCATCGCAGAAAGAATGCTATTAACAACCGTGGGTGTTCCTTATGGGAATTGTAGAGTAGCAGCTAGTAATTTTACAAATATGTATATTCAAGCATTAAATTTTGAAAGCGATGATCAAGGACCATACAACATAACCACATTTGAAAAAACATTAGGGATTTATTAAAAATGAAAAAAAATATCTACAAAAATATAATAAAATTTCTTATTCTAGTTGTTTTTATAACACCAGTTTTTTCTAAATTTGCACATGCCACAAACCCACTAATAGTAACAACAGGATCAGCAAGTCTTATTGGAGTATTTAGTGCAACATTGACTGGTACAGTTTTTAATCCTAATCCTGTTACAAACTATAATTCATGGTTTGAATATAGCCCAAATCAAACATCTTTAAACAATGGTGGTGGTCAGTCTACATCACCATCTTATGGTACTCTTCAGCCTTACACATCTGCCACGTCCAGCATTGTAATTAATTTTACAAATCTTTATTCTTCAAATCCAGTTACTTATTATTTTAGAATTTGTGAGACTGATATATCGGGAATTGTCTGTGGTTCCTCTAATAGTTTTACAACACTTGCAAACACAACACCACCAGTCAACCAGACTAGTTCTACTGGTGTAATAGGTGCTGGTGTTGGTGGTGCAGCAAACAATACTTTTAGTACAGAAATTACAAATGTCTTAACTTATAACGCAATAAATTTACACGACACTTCAGCAAAATTAACTGGTTCAGGAACTATATTAAATAGCCAAAATCATTATGCCTATTTTAGATATTCTAAAATTACTGACAATCCACCTATTTTTTGTAACGACATTTATGGATCAGCAATGAGATCAATAGCATCAACAAGCCCAAACACAAACGGTTCCTTTATTGGTAGTGGTAATTTTAGTGCTACAGTTCAAGGGCTTGAACCAGACACCAGTTATGCTTATTGTGCAGTAATTTCAAACAGTGCTACAAACCTAAATATGAATCAGCAATATTTATTACCTCCGACAGATATTCAATATGGAGGTGTAAAATATTTTACTACAAAATGTGGTACTACTTGTACGACAATTCTTACAAAATCAGTTTCTGATGTTACACCGACTACGGCTTATTTAAATGGTCAGTTTAATTCTACAAAAACAGTAACGACATCATTTGAATACACCGTTGACCCAGCGACTCTTCCTCCTGTAAATGGACATCCGGCTACAGCCAATTGGCAAACAGTAAATATTGAAAACCACATTGTTCCACAACAAAATGGTTCCACTTCAGCCTCTGGTGGTCTAAAAAAACAATTAACAGGTTTAACTCCAAACACTTCTTATTTATTTAGAGCAGTAGCACAAACAGATTGGGGAGTACCTGGTTCACCGGCAATTCAATCTTATTCTGGTGAAACACTTAGCTTTGTCACTCGTCCACCAGCATCGACACCTGAAGTACCGACAGACCCAGGAATCGGAACAGGAAATCTTCCAGATATAATTCCCGGAGACTGGACCGACGGAGCAGGTGGTCCATGTTCATCATTAACCCTAAACAATATCTCAAATAGAACTGTTCGAGTGGGAAATAATCTTTCTTTATCAACACACTATTGTGGGGCTCAAGGAGAAGTAGTTACTTACGGAATAATTGACCAACCTGGTGGTTCATATTTTAACCCAGCAAATAGTTCTTTTACATGGAGACCGACTTTTACTCAAATTGGCCCACATATTGTAAAAATAAATGCTACGACCCCATCAGGAAATGACGCCGAAGAAATATCATTTACTATCAATGTAATAGCTTCTAATACAAATTGTAACACTTTAACTATTGAACCAATTCCAGATCAAAATTATGATGTAGGTCAAACTGGTAATTTAAATGTTAATGTTTGTGGAAATAATGGGGAAGTTGTCACCTATGGAGCAGATGGTTTACCTGCAGGTGCTGGTATTAATCATGACAATGGATATTTTTCCTGGTTTCCTACAGAAGACCAAATAGGTCCACATGACATTATCTTTACAGCCAGTACCCCTAGTCAAAATGCAGTATCTGTTACAGTGCACTTTATTATTTCTGCATCAAATAATGCTCCATTAAATCCAAATGATCCAAACAATATTCACGGGAACTCTGTCTCTTGTCCAAATTTCAAAATAAACCCTATTTCAAATAAAAATGTTCAAGTTGGATCTCCTATTTCTTTTACTGTTCATACCTGTGGAAATCAAGGACAACCAGTGACTTATTCTATTACTTCTACATTAATGCCATCAAACGCAAGTATTGATCATGAAACTGGTATTTTTTCTTGGCATACAGGTCCGAATCAATCTGGTACTTATGAAATAACTGTTCATGCCGGTACTCCTATTGGTGCGATAGATTTAACTACAGGAAACCATGCGATAGTTAATGCGACACCAGTAACAGTACAGATAAAAGTAAATGCTTTACCTGTCGATTGTCCAACTCTAAAAATAAATCCTATATCAAACATTACTGCTTTTGTCGGCCAACCAGAAACTTTTTATGCGACAGTTTGTGGAGACCATGGCCAAACAGTCACTTATGGAGCAGATAGCTTACCAACAAATGCTGGCATTAATCCAGAAACTGGTTTTTTCTCTTGGACTCCAACAATTAACCAACTTGGTATAAACAATATAACCATTATGGCAAATACAACAAGCCAAAGAACTGTTACTGATATTGTTCACATTAATGTGAAAAACATAAACAACAATCCTTTTAGTGGAAATGTGAATGGCAACAATCCTTTTAGTAATGGAACAAGTAATGGTAGCAATCCTTTTGGAAATGGAACTTTTGGTAGTGGTATAGATAGTAATGGCAATAGTTCAAACGGAAGTGGTGGTAATAGTCCGACAGTTCTAGGATCTCTAAATAATCCTGCTCCGGCCTTGGGTTCAGCATTAGTTCCTCCATATAGTGACGTCGTAAGATATCACGAAGGAATAGAGCATGTCTTTACTAGACAAATAGTAGGGGATATATCTCTCGCAAGAATTTATGGATATCAAGATGGACAAAATTTACAAATTTTTGCCGGAAACCTAGCTCACTCATTTGCTACAATGTTTGGATATTATCATGGTGGGGGAAGAGAAATACGAGTCATTACTCCAGACATCGCAGCCTATCAGCTCGGACTCAAAGATGGAATGCTAGCTGTTTATGAATATTATGATAATCACTTGACCGGTGTCGCTACTGCTACAGGAAGCTTGAAAGAAACTTTTGAATACGAATATTATTTTCATTAATTCAACCCCAATCCCTTATCAGGGGCTTACTGCAAATAAACTTTCTGAAAATTTTGAACGAAGGTTTCCCTTCCTTGATAAGGGAAGGTTAGGATGGGTTGTATTTAAAAAAAATGTATGTATTTCAAAAACTAAATATAGTATAATGTATTCAGAGTGAATAACTCTATCTCAAAACATTTTTAATGAAAAAACTTTTTCCAAAAATAATAATATCAGTAGTAATGATAGCTATTTTCTTGGCACCTATTGTACCAAGTTTCCAAACTAAAAATAAAATAGTTTCAGTTAAAATAGAGCATAAGGTGGCCTTAGCTTCAGACTGTAACCCAGACACAGAACATGAAGATTCAAGCGGAAATTGTGTCCCAAATGAAGGAGATAGCGAGATAGATAAAAGTGCTGGATTTGAATGTAATCTTTGGCCATCTACTTGGTTTCGTGGTTGTATTGTTGGTCTTATTTATTACATGGTCTTTAAGCCTATATCTTATCTTGCTACGCTAGCAGCCGGTGTTTTAGATTTCTTTATTTATTACTCGACAAACAGTAGCTCTTACTCAGCAGGCTTTGTCAGCACAGGATGGGCGACAGTGCGAGATATTGCTAATATTTTTTTTATTGTGGCCCTTTTGTATGTAGCAATTCAAACCATTTTAGGACTAGGTTCACAAGGTAAGAAAATGATTTCGACGATTATCATCGTCGCTCTTTTAATAAATTTTTCTTTATTTTTTACTCAAGTAGTCATCGATGGTTCCAATATTCTAGCCAAAGTATTTTATAATCAAATAAAACCTGTAGGTGCCAATGGTCAACCTGTAAATGCTAGTGATCAAAAATCAATAACTGTTGGCTTGGTAAGCTCTTTTAATCCACAAGACTTAATGACACAGTCTCAAGATGATCCAGGTAGGCAATTTGTCATTTTAATATTGCTCATAATTATGTCTGTAGTGATGATCTATATTTTTATTTCCATTGCACTACTCTTTGTCGCCCGAGTCGCTGGACTTTGGGTTGCAATGATCTTTTCACCAATTGCTTTTGCGTCTTTGACATTGCCATTCAAAATTCCTGGTGTAGGCTGGGATGAATGGAAAAATGATTTACTAAAACAAGCCTTTTTAGCCCCAGTCGTTGTCTTTTTCTTTTATATTATTCTTTTATTTGGTCAAAATTTACACTTAATAAACGAAGATGCTATACATGCCACAGATAATATCAGTGCTTTAATGAAAGTAATAATTCCTTTCTTTATTATGATGATGCTTCTTGTTCAAGCAAAAAAACTCGCAGTCGACTGGTCTGGAAAGATTGGAGCTGCTATCAATGAAGCTGGAGGTAAGGTCGTAGGTTTTGCTACAGGAGCTGTCACGGGTGGAGCTGCTATGATGTTACAAAAAACAGTCGGAGCAAGAGCCACACGTACTGCTAATGATGATGAATTAAAAGCAAAAGCCGCCGGAGGAGATAAAGATGCTCAAAAGAGATTGGAGATTGCAAACAGAAGAGCAAATAGAAGCTACGACTTTAGACAAACAGGTGTCGGTGGTTTTGCTGCTAAACAAGCTGGCTTGGATGTAAATAGTGGTACAAGTGCATTAGGATTAGACACAAAGAGTACTAAGGGTGGATATAAAGCAAAAGAAAAGAAGGCAATTGAAAAAGAGGAAAAGAGATTCAAAACATATGAACTTAGTGGGGAAGCAGCAGCAATACAAAATAAAAAAGCAGAGGACGCAAAAGATGATAATCTTCGATTAAAAGAATATCAAGAAGATTTGAAAACAGCAAAAGGAGAGCATGAAAAACTTGGTCTAGGAACTGAATTTGAGGAAGAAGAATTTAAAAAAGCATACGTTAAAGGTGGAGACTTAAGTATTCACGGAGTAGATAAAAAAGTTAAAGGTGGATCAATTGCAGAAGAAATGGTTCCAGACGCTAATGATATCAATTCTGCAAGAAGAAAGGCTTATACTTTGAGTATGATTAATGGTGATGAATTAGATAAAACCAAAAGTGCTATGGGTGTCTTCTTTAAAGAATGGCAAAATGGTATGAAGAAAATGGTAACTACTGCTAATGGTGGAGCAGCTACAGCGGCATTAGGAATTGGTTCATTGGGAGTATTGGTTGCTCCTACTATTGTTGGTGGTGGTTTATTGCTTGGTCTAAAACGTATTTTTGAAGATAAATACACTGGTGGAATAAAAAGATCTGATGCTGAGCTTGTAAATGCACTTAGAAAATCTAAGGCGCCAGATGATACTGCTACAATATTGGCTGAAATTAAAAAACTAAAAAAAGAAGAATAAAAAAGTAAATTATAAATAACAAATCCTGCTTCGCATAAAGCTACGCGGGACAAGAAAAAAATATGGATGAAAATACAAAAAAAACAATAAAGGAAAAATTTGATTCTCTACCAGAGAGTATTCAAGAAATTATTTTATCTTCAGACTATCAAAATACCTTAGTTGAAATAGGGAAGTCAAATCAACTAACCATACCACAAATGGGAACACTTGAATTGGAGACCACTCTCGTCATGATGGGATTAACACCGACAAAGAATTTTGAAGCAGAACTTACAAAAGAATTAGGGGTCAACCCAATGAAAGGTTCACAAATAGTTAATGAAATAAATACAAAAATCTTTTTAAGAATTCGAGATTTATTAAAATTAATGAATACTCCAAAAGGAGAGGAGCCTAGCTTGGAAGAAACTTCCAATTTAAAAGGAGTAGAGAATATTCCATTTAAAGTTTTTACACCAGTAGTAAATACAATAAATACAACAAAATCCACCTCACCCCAACCCTCTCCTTATAAAGAAGAGGGAGTTAGTATGCAAGATAATTCTGTTTTAAATCATGCTGGAATTGAAATTGTGAATCCAGTTTTAATGAGAAATGCTGTACCTTCTGATGCTGGAGGGGAGACAAGAAATGAAATGCTAAAAGACGTGGAACAACCAAGTTTAATTGGCAAAATACCACCAGTAGTAAAAGAAGAAAAAATATTTCCCTCAAGTCTAGTCTCTAAATTATCTGAAACTGTCAAAATGCCAGGTTCTACTACTGAATACTCAATGAATAATCTAACTAAAAATTCAAACCAAACTCCGTTGGCGGCTAATCCAAAATTGCCCAAAGTAGATCCTTACAGAATGTCACCGGATGAATAGAATTTTTCTCCCTCCTCTTCGCCAAGGGGAGGGCTGGGGTGGGGTGGGGTGTAAATTTAATCACCCCCTCTCATTCTCCCCCTTGGCGAAGAGGGAGAAGAAATACAAAATTAAATTTGTGCTAAAATAAAACTATGCAATTCAAAGTTCCACAATTTTTAGATATTGAAGACAAAATATTTGGACCATTCACTTTCCGACAATTTGCATACTTAATCGGTGGAGGTGGTCTTTGTTTTGTTATTTATAGAACGACACCTTTATGGGTTGGCGCCTTACCAATACTAATAGTTGGAGGATTTTCATTAGCTTTAACTTTTTACAAAGTAAACAATAAACCTTTTATTTTTGTACTAGAAGCTGCTTTTAGTTATTTATTTCGTGATAAATTATATATTTGGAAAAGAAGAATGAAAAAGCCAGGAGAGAAGGAAGCAGAGGCTGAGATAAAAAAAGAAGAGCAAGTTCAAACTGAAATGAAAAGAGTAAATAAGCTAGGAACAAGTCGTTTAAAAGATCTAGCCTGGAGCTTAGATGTTTTAGATATTAAAAAACAATAATAAATATATGGCATTAAAAGCAAAAGCAACTCAAGAGTTTGTCCCAATCAAAGAAGTCCGCGATGGAATCGTGGTTCTAAAAGACGGTGGACTCCGAGCTTTGGTTTTAGCCAATTCTACAAACCTATCTTTAAAATCAGCCGAAGAACAAAAGGCGACGATTATGCAGTTCCAATCTTTTTTAAATACGATTGATTTTCCTATACAAATAGTTGTTCAGTCTAGAAGATTAGACATCCGACCATATCTATTATTACTTGAGAATAGAATTAAGGTTCAAACTGAACCATTACTTAAAATACAAACAAAAGAATATATGGAATTCATTAGAAATTTTACTGAAACGACAAATATTATGACCAAAAATTTCTTTGTAGTTGTTCCATATACACCAAACCAGCTAAATCCAAGAGGTGGATTTTTTAGTAATTTATTTTCTAAAAAAAGTACAGCGGAAGAAAAAGAAGAAAGAACTGCCGATTTTGAAGAAAAAAGATCTCAGCTTGATCAACGAATAGGAATTATCGAGCAAGGTCTTGCAAGATGTGGTATTAAATCAGTCGAACTCGGTACTGAAGAAGTAGTAGAAGTATATTATAAAGTTTTTAATCCAGGAGAAGTAGAAGGTAAAATTGATTTAGGGCAAGGAGAGCCTGGAAAATAATGTATAATAGATTAGAGCAAGAAAAACATGTCAATATTTGATTCACTATTTGGTAAAAATAAAGGGACACAAAATGCTACCAGAGCATCTGTTTTAGCTGTGCTACCTGAAGAAATTTATGAGTCAGCTACAATGGAGCTTCAAGACATTATTGCACCATCTGCTTTAAAAGTAGAACCTAAATCTTTAAACCTTGGTGACAAAATAGCTCGTACTTTCTTTGTTATTTCTTATCCGAGATTTCTTACAGACAACTGGTTCTCACCAATTATCAATTTAGACAAAATTTTTGATGTATCAATTTTTATTCACCCGATAGATACTTCTTTGGCCTTAAGAGAATTTCAAAAAAAAGTAGCTGAAGTTCAAAGTCAAATCAATGAAAGAGAGGCGAAGGGGATGGTACGTGACCCAATGCTTGATACTGCAAATCAAGATCTAGAAAGTTTACGTGATAACTTAATGCAAGCCCAAGAAAAAATGTTTGATGTTGGTCTTTATATTACAATCTATGCTGACAATGAATTGGAACTTTTCAAAATTGAAAGTGAAATAAAATCTATCTTAGAATCAAAATTAATTTATCTAAAACCAGCATTATTCCAACAAGACGAAGGTTTTAAAAGTGTTATTCCGATGGGTAATGACCTATTGAATGTTCACCAAAAATTGAATTCTGAACCATTATCGAGTATCTTTCCATTCGTTTCTTTTGACCTTACTTCTGATAAGGGTATTTTGTATGGTTTAAATAGACACAACTCTAGTATGGTTATTTTTGATAGATTTTCCTTAGAGAACTACAACTCTGTAACCTTTGCTAAATCTGGTTCAGGAAAATCTTATTGTACAAAATTAGAAATTATTAGATCCCTCATGTTTGAGACAGATGTCATTGTTATCGACCCTGAAAGGGAATATGAGTATTTAGCTGAAGCTGTAGGTGGAAGATATTTTAATATTTCTCTTTCTTCTGATCACCATATCAACCCTTTTGATCTGCCTATTCCTCGTGAAGATGAAACAGCTGAAGATGTCTTGAGATCAAACATTATAAACCTTGTTGGATTATTTAGATTAATGCTAGGAGGTTTGACCCCAGAAGAAGACTCACTTGTCGATCGTGCTATTTCTGAAACCTATGCAATCAAAGACATCACACCGGAATCTGATTTTTCTAATATTGAGCCACCACTACTTTCTGATTTTGAAATGGTTCTTTCTGGAATGGAAAACAGTGAATCTGTCATTCAAAGACTTGTAAAATACACTCGTGGCTCTTGGTCTACATTTCTAAACAAACCAAGTAACGTCGACATTAATAAAAAGTTTATTGTTTTCTCTGTGCGTGATATGGAGGATGAGTTGAAACCTATTGCGATGTATATCGTCACCCACTATATCTGGAATGCTGTTCGTAAAAATTTAAAAAAGAGATTGCTCGTCGTGGATGAGGCTTGGTGGATGATGAAATCTGAAGACACAGCCTCTTTCTTATACAGTATTGCAAAACGTGGCAGAAAATATTTCCTTGGACTTGCGACAATTACTCAGGATGCTGCAGACTTTATGAAATCACCATACGGTGTACCTATTGTGACAAACTCTTCGATTCAAATACTCCTAAAACAATCTCCTTCAACTATTGATATTCTACAAAAAACCTTCAATTTAACAGATGAGGAAAAATATCTTTTACTTGAATCTGGAGTAGGGGAAGGTATCTTCTTTGCTGGTACAAAACACGTAGCTATCAAGGTTATTTCTTCTTATACTGAAGACCAAATAATTACTTCAGACCCTTCTCAAATCCTTTCAATAAAGAAAGCCAAGCAAGACCTCGAAGAAGCTGAAGCAGTGGAAAAGAAATAGATATTAATGTTATAATACAAAACATGAGAAATAAAGTTTTAATCTTAATCTTTTTTATGCTATTTGCATTTATTGCTCATGCAGATGTACATGAAAGTGATGTTATCTTAAGCACTTCACCTAAATACCCAAATCCAAACCAAAATGTCACTGCTACAATAAGTACTAATGCTACTGATTTAAACAAAGCCAATATTCATTGGTCTATAAATGGAAAAGAGTTTATAGTCGGTGTCGGTAAAAAGAATTTTTCTTTTGATATGGGTGGTGTCGGAGAATCTTTAACTATTCAAGCACGTATCGACACCATTGATGGGCAAAGTATCGTTAAAAATATTTTAACCACTCCGGCCGAAGTAGATATGCTATGGGAAGGGGATGATAGTTATTCTCCACCATTCTACAAAGGAAAAACACTAGTTCCAGAAGAAGGAACTTTTAAAGTTGTCGCTATGCCAAACTTAACAACAAAATATGGACACATGAATCCTGAAAATTTATCTTACAGTTGGATTTTAGACTCAAAAAGTCAACCTAGTGATTCTGGTTGGGGTAAAAATTACCTTATTTTAAAAAATAGTTATTTAGATGACAATAATATTGTAGAAGTAACAGCTTCTGATATCTCTGGGTCCACCAACGCAGGTGGTAAAATAACCCTAAATACAGTAAACCCAGAAATATATTTTTATAAAAATGATCCGAAGTTTGGAATACTATATAACAATATTGTTGGTAATGGTTTTAATTTAGATACAGGTGGTGCTACTTTTATAGCTGAACCATATTTCTTTTCTCCTAAAAACATTGATTCTCCAAATCTTAATTTTAATTGGATAATAAATGGATCACAAACTTCTACCCCCACACCCAAAAATGTTCTTTCTATCAAACCAAACCCAAATGAATCAGGCACAGCTAAAATAAGACTCACTATTACTAACATAAAAACACTTTCTCAAACATTAACCAAGGAATTTAATGTTAATTTTTAAAAAATGAAAAAACTTATTTCAAAAATTTTAATAGTCTTAGTAATAATCTCAGTTTTTTCTTCTTCTATTTTAATAAAACCTAAAATTTCTTTAGCGACAGGGGTTTGCTCTATCCAATCAGCAAGGTTTGATCCTTCTGGTACAAAATCAGGTTCTTGGTATACAGATGCTACTCATCCTGATGTGACTGTTGATATAGTCACCGCAAACTGCGAAGGACAGACAATTGAAGTCAGTATTACTGAAAAGGACTTTCCAAGTGGCGATGATGATATTTCACAATTAAACAACCATCCAATCACAGTACCTACAAGTAACCATATGATAATTCACATGAAAGCAGGGGAAAATTATTGTGAAGTAGAGAGTAATCCAGATTGTTATTACTATCTTTCAGTTTTTCTACCTGGATCTATTATGAATGATTATAATTCAGATAATAAATATCATGGAAATTTAAAATTTAATTGTGATACTGCTTGTCTAGATAATTGGCAGTTTGTTTCCGAAGAATTGGTAGCTGGGCCAGCAAATACACTAGGTACATCTGATCCAAAAATTGATTATTATCCTTTGGCCCCATTACCAGAAGTAGGAGTAGAATGTGCCACCAATCCAGATTCAAATGATCCAAACAATAAAAACTGTGTTCACACTCAACCCACAGATTCAAACCCTTGTCCTTTTGGTGATTATTTAAATGCTTTAATAAAAGTATTTATTGGGCTTTGTGCTGTGTTGGCAATGATAATGATAGTTATTGGTGGTATTGAATATATGACCAGTGAGCTTATCTCTAGTAAAGAAGAAGGGAAGAAGCGTATTACCGGCGCCCTCTTTGGTCTAATTATTGCCTTATCATCTTATGCATTACTCAATACAATCAACCCCGCAGTACTACAAATTTGTTTAAATAAATTACCGGAAGCCAAAGTGACAATGACACCAGAAACAGACGAAACAACTTTTGGACACCCTACAAGCACATTATCTATTGGTGCCCAAACCCTTACAGCTTGTAATACAAGTCAATTACAAACAATAACTTTTATGGGCAAAAGTGTACAAGTAAATACTGCTGTTATTCCGAGTTTACAAGCAATAAATACACAATGGCAAAATAGTTCCGACCAAGCAATACGAAATTATGTAATAAACGATATTGGATCATATAATTGTCGAAGTGTTAGGGGGCAACCAACATATCCGTCTGCTCATTCTTTTGGAATAGCTTTAGATATAAATCATGTAACAAACCCATTTAATGCTCATGTTTGTACAACAAATATGCCACCATCTTTTGTTAGTCTTTTTACAAGCAATGGTTGGGGCTGGGGAGGAAATTGGTTAACACCCAAAGACCCTATGCACTTTAGTAAATTAGCAGGAGAAACAGGTCATAACACACCCTGTCCTTAAAATAAATATTATGCAAAAAAGAAATGTTGTACTTTTAATAATCACTTTAGTAGCAATAACTGCTGGTTTTTTTCTGTATCTATATTTTTTCCCTCAGGCAAAACCTGTAGTAAATAATCCAGATGTCACTTCACAAAACTTTTTTCCATTTGGAAATACTCCAAAGAAAAATACACCTACAGGCCCAGCCAATATATCGGGACTGGGGATATTAAATCCTTTGACAGGTGATGGTGGATCAACAAATACTCTACCTATCAAAAAAATCTCAAGCTTTCCCATAGCTGGATTCGGAATTTACAACAAAGAAGTGTTTTCTAATATTCCAGCAGTGGTAAATACAACCACACCCCAAACCCTCCCCTTATCAGGTGAGGGAGTAAATACTACTACGACTAACACTACCACTCAACCCCCTGACAAGGGGGCGAAGGGGGTTGTATTAAAAACAACAAAACCAATCAAGCCAACTCCACCACCAACAGAATTGATTACAATGGTTCGATATATAAACAAAGAAAATGGAAATATTTACCAAACACCAGCTGATACTATCACTGAAACAAAATACACAAATACAATAATTCCAAAAATTTACGAAGGTTTATTTGTAAGCAATACAAAGACTGTTGTAATGCGATATTTAAATATCGACAATAAAACAATTGAAAGTTATTTAGGGATTTTACCGGTTGAAGTTTTAGGAGGGGATGGAACTGGAACAAATGAAATAAAAGGTTCTTTCTTGCCACAAAACATTATCGATATGAGTATCTCACCAGACAATAGTAATATTTTTTATCTATTCAAGAATGCCTCAAACAATGATTCTAGTATTATCGGTACTACCGCTGGTGCACAAGGAGATAAAAAGACTCAGATCTTTAGCTCAGCTTTTACTGGTTGGCTTTCACAATGGCCTAATGCAAAAATAATTACATTGACTACAAAACCAGCTGCTGATTATCCTGGATATATGTATTCTATTGATCCAAACAAAAAAGATTTTAATAAAATCTTAGGTGGCATAAACGGACTCACTACATTGACCAGTCCATCTGGAGCAGATGTCCTTTATAACAATTCTACAAATGGTGGTTTGGATTTAAATATCTATCATATCAATAGTGGCAACTCGGACAAATTATCTATTAAAACATTACCTGAAAAATGTGTTTGGACAAAAGCCAATGATGCTATTTATTGTGCTGTTCCTAGATTTTTAGATAATGCTAAATACCCTGATGCTTGGTACAAAGGATTGATTTCTTTTGGAGATGAAATCTGGAAAATAGATGTGACAAATTTAAATGCTAAAAAAATATCTGATCCATTACAGGTAGCAGGAGAGGAAGTAGATGGAATAAAACTTACACTCGATGACAATGAAAAATACTTGTTCTTTATGAACAAAAAAGATAATTACCTTTGGGAATTAAAGACAATCTAATTATTTATATATTACCTATGTATTTAATTACGACTCTGCGAGTAGGTCCATAGCCAGTTGACTCTGATTTTAAATCACTAGAATTGGAAACATATTCATGTACAATACGACGATCAAAAGCAGACATTGGATCGACTTCTACACTTGATTGAAAATATCTAGCTCGTTCAGCTATCATATGTGCAACAGCCCGGACATTTTCAACTCTTTTTTTATGAAAACCATCTATATCTATCAAGATACCTTCCACTGTTTTCTCCCCCTGCGAAGGGGGAGTGCCTGAAGGGCGAGGGGGTGTGACCTCTCCGTCCTCTGGACACCTCTCCTTATCAGGAGAGGAAGAATTCTCCACAATTCTCCTAATCAAATGATTGAGTGAATGTAAAGCTTCACCTTCACGACTAGTGAAAAAATGAGGCTGATCTACAGAGACAGAGTACCATGTTGTTTGAGAATTATTTTCTTTTAAGACATCAATATTTAGAACAGAAATATTCATATTTTGAATTATTTCTTTTATTAAATTTTGTATTTCTGTATTATTCATAATATTTTTCATTAAACTATAAACAGTTTTAATTATATCAATTAATTCTTCACAGACAAACCTTTATTTAAAGCATTCTTTTTATTAACATAAATTTGCTGACCCACAGTAAAGAGGTTACTGGTCACCCAATACAGTGCCACAGCCCCAGAAATGCCATATGCAATGAATGTAATTATAAAAGGGAAAACATACTTCATTTGCATTTGCATACTCTTAGCAAAGCTTTCTTGGAAAGAAGCCTTACCGCTAGTAGTAGATGGTTCATTCTTAGGCATATAGTGTGCTTGTAAAAACTGAGACAAGCCAGCAAGGACAGCTAAAAACAAACTCTTTTGACCAATATCTATCAAACCTAAAAAGTGAGTATTTACATTTGTTGGTATTTTAACAAAAGAATACATTAAACTACTGTCAAAATTTATTCCTTTATAAAAAACATAATAAAGAGCTAAAATAATAGGAATCTGAATTAAAACCAAAAGACAACCAGAAAAAGGGTTAGTTTTATATTCTTTATAAAGTTCAAAAGTTTTTTTAGCAACTTCTTCTTTACTTAAACCAGAATTTTTAATCTTAGCAATTTCTGGTTCAAGAATTTTCATTTTAGCCTGACTTTCAATAGATTTTTGAGAGAGGGGGAAGAGGACTGTTTTTACTAATAAAGTAAGAATAATAACAGCAATTCCGAGGTCTCCACCTGGAATGATGTTTATAAGAAAAGCTAAAACGTTAATAAATGGCTTATAGAGAGCAATATTCCAAATTTGATGTAACATTATCTCATTCTACTCTAAAAAATCTAAAAAACAAACACCCTCCCTAGCCCTCCCCTTAGCGAAGGGGAGGGGAAATTAAATTAGTGGATCCATATGATTTTTCTGCCAAGGATGACAACGTAGAATCCTTAAGACCGTTAGTCTTAAACCCTTAAGGGATCCATATTTTTCTATTGCTTGTTTACTATATTCTGAACATGTAGGATAAAAAACGCAATTTCTTTTGTTTTTTAAAGGTGAAATTCTCTTTTGATAAAAATCAATTAATTTTATTAAGTATATTTTTAATTTCATTTTCTAGATTTAAGATAGGATTATAAAGCTTATTTTTCTTTTTTCCAAAGAATTCCATGCTTTTCTTACCAAAGACAAATACTCCAATCAGCCCCTCTCCTTTCCAGGAGAGGGTAGGGTGAGGTTCTTGGTGAGGTTCATTTTTTAATAACTTTCTTAAAACAGCATAACCACGACGACGTAGTAAATTCCTTCCAACAGCTCTTTTGCAAGCTGTTTTTGGGGCAGTAAAGGAAATACGGATTGAGTTCTCCCTCCCATTCGCTAAGGGGAGGGCTGGGGTGGGGTGCATGTATTTAAAAGATAAATTGGCAGAATTAACAAAACGGCCTTCTTTGAAGACCTTTTCGACCGTTTTACGGTCAGTTCTGTTTTTTTTAGGTAGCATACGCTATAAAAAGCTTATACTGCAAGCTTTTTTCGTCCTTTTTGTAAACGACGCTTTAGTACAGCCTTACCATTTTTAGTCTTAGAACGAACTAAAAATCCGTGAGTTGTTGCTCTTTTTCTTTTATTAGGTTGGTATGTTTGTGACATATTTATATATTATGTTAAATAAGCAAAAAAATCAAGTAAAATACTTATCCACAGTTTATAAACACAGTTAATAAGTTTTGTTTATTTCCTTTGAAACACAAGAGCGGGTATAATAGTTAACATGATTGATGCAAAAGAACTTTGGAGAAAATGTTTAGGTGAAATAGAAAATGAAGTTTCAAAAGCTAACTTTAGTACCTGGTTCAAAAACACTTGTATTATAAAAGAGGACACAGGTGTTATTTATATTGGAGTACCAAACGAATTTGTACGAGATTGGCTTAAAAATAAATACCACAAACTAATAACTAAAACTATTACAGATTTTTATGATTCTATGCGAGCAGTAGAATATTCAATTACTAAAATTGATAGTATTCAGAAAGACATACAAATTGGAGCAGGGGATTTTACTCAACAGAATACAAACAAAGAACTTCCCTTAAAAGATCTTTATATAAACAAAGAAGACAATTTAAACCCTCGTTATAAATTTGATTCTTTTATTGTTGGACCTTTCAATGAGCTGGCTTATTCAGCTGCTCAAAATATTGTCGCCAAGCCTGGAATGAATTACAATCCATTTTTTGTTTATGGTGGAACAGGTTTAGGAAAAACTCACTTACTCCAAGCAATAGGTAATGCTATTAAAGATAAATATCAAGATAAAAAAGTTCATTACATAACTCTTGAAAAATTTGCGACAGATTTAGTAAATTCTTTCCAAGCAGGGAATAATAAAGCAAATGCTTTTAAGGAAAAATATCGTAAATATGATTTATTAATCATTGATGATATTCAATTTATTGGAAAAATGGAAAAAACTCAAGAAGAGCTTTTTCACACATTTAATACTTTCCACGAAAACAATAAGCAAATTGTTTTTTCCTCAGACAAACATCCAAACTTTATTCCAGGCCTAGAAGACAGATTGAAGTCTAGATTTTCAGCTGGAATGATAGTGGATATTTCAGAACCAGAGTATGAGTCTCGTCTAGCTATTCTTAAAGTTAAATTAAAAGAACAAGGAATAACCTTAGAAGATGAATTGGTTCAATATGTGGCTGAGGCTATTCAGGGTAATATAAGAGAATTGGAAGGATCATTAAATACAATAATAGCTCAATTAAGACTTAAAAATAGACCTATTTCTGTAAATGAAGTAAAGAATTTAATAAAAAACAACATTAAACCAAAGAAAAATGTAGCAATAAAAGAGATCGTAAAAATCGTAGCTGATTTTTACGATTTAGAAGAGACTGAAATATATGAAAAAACAAGAAGAAAAGAAATAGTAAGAGCAAGACAAATCGTTATGTATCTTTTAAGAGAAGATTTTAATATATCTTATCCATTAATAGGTCAAAAACTTGGAGGTAAGGACCATACGACAGTAATTCATTCACATTTAAAAATAAAAACTGATTTAAAAAATGATCCTGGTTTAATTCAAGATTTAGATCAAATTAGAATTTTATTTAAATAGTTTAAAAAGCTGTGGAAAAGAAATGTAAAACATTATAATAATAAATTAATAAACAAATTTAGCTACTGAATAAAATGTTAATAAAAATTGTTTAAAAAGAAATTATGTGGATAAGTTAAAGATTATTAAAAAGAAATTAAATTACAATTATCAAAAATAAGTTGATTACATAAATACAAAATATACTTATCCACTTATCCACCTGTATAGTAGTAATAATAAATTATATATATAAAATAAATAAAAATACCATGAAATTAGAAATCAATATTGAAAAAATTAAAAACGCAATAAATCTTTCAGAGAAGATTACAGGTAAAAATTTAACTCTACCGATTTTGTCTTCAATTCTTTTTATAGCTTCAGGCAAGTCATTAAAACTTCGTGCTACAAACCTTAGTGTGGGTGTTGAAATAGAAATTCCTGCAAAAATAGAGAGAGAAGGTGTAGTGGCTATTTCTGGATCTATTCTTTCTGGTGTTTTTTCAAATATTATTCAAAATGAAAATGTTATTTTAAACGAAGAAGATGGAAATATTATTATTCAAACAAAGAAAAGTAAAATAAAATTAAAATGTCAGCCATATGAAGATTTTCCGACAATTCCACAAGTCGAAGGTCAAAGTTTTAATATTGATTCAAAAAAGTTAGTCGATGGCATTAAATCTGTCTATTATAGTTCAGCTGTTTCTGATATTAAGCCTGAAATTTCAAGTGTTTATATTTATTCAAATGATGAAGATTTAATCTTTGTTTCTACTGATTCTTTTCGTTTAGCTGAGAAAAAAATAAAAATAAAAGATTTACCTGAAATAGGTGGAATTTTAATACCTTTTAAAAATATTCCCGAAATTCTTCGTATTTTTGGAGATAATACTGGAGATATAAAGGTTTGTTTTAATAAAAATCAAATATCTATGTCCATGGATGGTATCTATTTTACTTCTAGAGTAATTGATGGAGTTTTTCCTGATTATCGCCAAATAATGCCAAAAGAAAATAAAACTGAAGCTGTGGTTTTGAAACAAGACTTACTGAATGCTTTAAAACTCTCAAATATCTTTTCTGATAAATTTAATCAATTAAATCTTTCTATTAAACCAAAAGAAAAAATATTTGAAATATATTCTCAAAATTCAAATGTTGGTGAAAATAAAACAGGACTAGATGCAGCACTGACAGGGGAGGATGTAGAACTCTCTTTTAATTATAAATACTTTCTTGATTGTCTAAGCTCTGTAAATGCCGATAGTATGGTTTTAAGATTAAATGAATCAAATCGTCCAATGGTCATCTCTGGAGTGTCTGACGGGTCATTTACGTATCTTATAATGCCAATGAATAGGTAAACACTCAAATGATTGAACTAAAAGATCTTCTTGGTAAATATAATGATCTATTCTTTTCAGGAAGTTTTAAAAAAGATACTATTCGCACAATTATTTCTGAAGAAATAGGATTTGAAATAAAATCAGAAGATATAGAAATAAAAAATGGAACTGTCCAGCTCAATATAAAACCTATCTATAAAAACGAGATTTTTATGAAACAGGAAAAAATTCTTGCCAAACTTACTGAAAACCTCGGCAAAAAAGCCCCACAAGATATAAGGTAATTTATTGTATTACACTAAAATTAGAAACAGTTTCTGCGCGGTTCCAGACGGAATCATAGGAAATTAATTTTATTTCATTTGTTTGTTTTAGGTTTTCTAAATCTGACGGAGTAAATGAAAAATTAAATGGAGGTTTAATTGTTTGAATATAAATACTATTTATAAAAACATCTATTTTAGAGAGAGGATATCTACCAGTACTATTTATTTGTAAGTTTATTGGTTGAGTAGCTGGTGTAGTAATAGCTGTATTTGGGTTTATAATCGTGACTACAGGTTTATTTGTTTCAATATGAACATCGTCTGATGATATTGGTATTTGAGAAGCGCTGACCCAAGTATAACTTGCGTGATGGTTTGCCAACCAATTTTGTACAGGAATTTCCCAATGTTCAAATTGTGAATCGTCTGATGGGTTTACTGGTGCCGGTCCTAAAATATCATTTTTATTTACCCAATATAGTATTGAGTGAGGATTACTAATTACTTTTTCTACTTTTGTTTCTTTGGGTGTTAATATTGTTGCAAGTTTTCCAGAAATACTATCAATAAAGAAATTTTCATTTCCTTGCCATAAACCACGAAGAACTGGTTTTACTTTTTCTGGATCTGTCTCTAAATTTGGTTTTTCAAATTTTTCACTTGGGTAAATTTTTAAAGCTTCAATAATAAACTTATTCCAAATAGGACCGGCTACAGCCGAACCTCCTTTTTTCATTGGTTTATTATCATTGTTTCCAGCCCAAACTCCGACAGCTATTGATGTCGAATATCCGACAGTCCAAGCATCCTTGTTACTATTTGTAGTTCCTGTTTTTACTGCGACATCATATCCTGGAATTTTTAAAACTGAATTAGCTCCGAATGTCGGGGTACGAGCAACGTTGTCATTTAAAACATCTGAAATAGTCAAAGCGGTATTTTTAGGTAAAACTTCTCTTGGGTTTGGAATAGCTTCCTCTAATATTTTTCCATTACCATCTTCTACTTTTAATACACCAATAGCCGGATTTCTGATTCCATTGTTTGCAAAAACACCATAAGCAGAAGTAATATCTAAAAGTTTTACTTCACCACCTCCGATAACGAGAGTTAATCCATAACGACTGTAGTCAGACAGGGTACTAATACCCATACTTTCAGCGGTCTTCAGTGAATCTTTCATTCCAGATAAATAAAATAGTTTAACAGCTGGGATGTTTATCGATTGAGCGAGGGCATATCGAAGAGACATTGGTCCACGGAATTTTCCATCATAGTCATCGGGCATGTAGCAATCTTTTTGATCATGACCGGCTGTGGCTTTTCCATAAGAATTACAAGTAGTTTGGAATTCTGTCGGTACATCAAATAAAACAGTGTCAGGAGTAAAGCCTTTGTTGAAAGCATTAGCATAGATAAATGGTTTAAAAGATGATCCAGGTTGTCTACTAGCGGTGGCAATATTAAAATTGCCATCAATTTTTTTATCAAAGTAGTCTCGTGATCCGACCATAGTGAGTATTTGTCCTGTTTTTGGATCAATAGCGACAAGGGATGCATTGCTACCATTCCAGTCTTTTTCGTTTTGTAAGGCACCTTCTTTTACTATAGCCTCAGCTTTTTGTTGTAAATCATAATTTAAAGTTGTTGTCACTTTTAATCCACCATTGGCGACAAAATCTGCTCCGTATTTTTGTTCTAGATAATCTTTAATATAAAAAACAAAGTGTGGAGCTTTTATTCCTCCTGTTTGTTGAGGTAGAAAAGTCACTACTTCACCTTTTGCTTGATCATATTCTTTTTGATCTATCATTTTTACAGCTAGCATTCTTCCGAGGACGAAATTTTTTCTATCTTCTAATTTTTTTAGATTTTTTCCGTAAGGGGAAAGAGTTGTCGGTGATTGTGGAAGGGAAGCAATATAAGCAGCTTCAGCTAGATCTACATCAGAGGCGTTTTTACCAAAGTATGTCTGGCTGGCTTCTTGGACACCGTAAATATTACCACCATAAGGTGATTCATTTAAATATAATTCTAAGATTTTTTCTTTTGGCATTGAATTGTCTATTTTTATAGACAAGACCCATTCTTTTATTTTTCTTAAAATTGTTTTTTGGGAATTGAGTAAAGTATTTTTTACGAGTTGCTGGGTAATAGTGGAACCACCTTGAGTTTTACCTACATGGAGTGCGTTGGCTAGCACTGCACGTACAATAGAAGTAAATTTGATTCCACCGTGAGTATAAAACTCTGCATCTTCTACGGCCACTGTCGCATTTTTGATATTAATACTCATTTGATCAAAAGGAATAATTGTTCGTTTTACATCTTGGTGAATATCATAGAGTAATGTTGCTCCTGTACGGTCATAAATCTTTGTCGAACTAATAACCTTTCTTCCATCAAAAGAGTGAAAATCAGGGATTTTAATAGTGGAAATATAAACTAAGACAATACTAAAAATAAAGATAAAAGAACCTGTCCCAAACATGAATAGGTTTTTCCAAAAGACTCTTTTTTTATGATTTTTCTTCATACTTTAATCATAGCAAATTGTATGTTATTATACGAGTATATATGAAAATAATAACAGACGAAAAAAGAATAGATGAAGTTTTGAGTCGTGGTGTTCACGAAGTTTTTACTAAAGAAGAGTTAAGAAAAAAACTTCTTTCTGGCAAACAATTACATTTTAAACTTGGTACTGATGTTACAGGGTCTTTTTTGCATTTAGGCCATTCAGTTATTCATCGTAAACTTCGTGATTTTCAGGAACTTGGACACAAAGTCACTTTGATTATTGGAGATTTTACAACACTTGTCGGTGATCATTCAGACAAAGTCGATATGCGTAAAGAAACGACACTCAAAGACGTCAAACAAATGGAAAAAGATTATCAAAATCAATTTTTCAAGACGGTACTCAAAGGTCAAACAAAAATACGACATAATTCAGAATGGCTAAAAAAATTAAATTTTAATGATGTTATTAATTTAACAAAACAATTTACTATTTCACAAATGCTTGATCGTGAATCTTTTGTGCTTCGCTATAAGGCTGGCAAACCTATTGGTCTCGACGAATTTTTATATCCATTAATGCAAGGCTATGATTCTGTCGCACTAAAATGCGATGTTGAACTCGGTGGAACTGATCAAACTTTTAATTTACTCGCAGGACGACATTTAATGTCTTGTTTTGGTCTTATTCCTCAGAATGCTATTGCTATGAAATTACTCGTCGGCTCTGATGGACGCCCAATGGGTAAAAGTCTAAAAAACTTTATACCAATTTCAGATAATCCAAACGATATGTATGGACAGATAATGTCTATTGTCGACGAAGTTATGTTTGATTACTTTGAACTCGTCACTCGTATACCGATGTCTGAAATTACAATGATGAAAAAAGAAATGCAGTCAGGTACAAATCCAATTAATTTCAAAAAGCGTTTAGCTAAAGAAGTTGTACTTTTTTATCACGGAGAGAAAAAGGCCAATGAAGCTGAAGAAAATTTTATTAATACTTTTTCCAAAAAAGAAATTCCAGATAAGATGGAGGAAATAAATGGTAGTAAAGGAGAAAATTTGGTAGATATTTTAGTTTCAAAAAAAGTTTTAATTTCAAAAGGTGAATGGCGTAGACTGGTAGAGCAAAATGCTATTCATGATTTAGAGAATGATACGAGAATTATAGATGTGAATTTAAAATTAGAAAAAAATTTAACTTTGAAAATCGGCAAGAAAAGATTTGTAAAAATATTAATTAAATAAAATAAAAAATCGTCGCTCATGAGCGACGATTTTTTATTTTATTCTTCTACTTCTTCATGAAACCCATGACCCAAGATAGGATCTTCAACGTCTAAGTCAGCGACTTCCAAGGCATCTGGTTCTTCATCTAGATCTGGTAGACCAAAATTTCCTTCTTTTACTTCTTCATCTTCATAATCCATATATACTTTTACTTTTTATTTTTTAAAAACGACCTTGATAATAAATTAATTATTTAATTTCTTTATTTTATATCAAATCCAGTTTACTTCCGCAATCTTATTTCTTATAAACTGTGGATAAGTGTGCATGGCCTGTGATGGCTATCGCTATCGCATCTAGCTCATCGTCACTTTTTTTAGAATTATCTATGTCTACAAGCATTTTTACCATACGCATTACTTGCTCTTTATCTGCTTTACCATATCCAGTCGTCGCTATTTTTATCTGTGGTGGGCTCGCTTCGAAAATTTTGAGTCCTGCTTTGACAGCTTCATATATCACTACTCCACGTGCTTCGGCGACATGCATCACAGTTTTTTGGTTAGTAGTTAAAAAAAGTGTCTCAATAGCCAATACATCTGGCTTGTATTTTTTTATTACTTTTTGCACTTCTTCGCCGAGCAACTTTAATCTTTCTGCAAATTCCAATTTCGCTGAAGTTTTGAAACACTCAGAAAAAATAACCTGCTCGCGTTTGTCACCAGTATTTTTTTCTAATACTGCTACTCCCAATCTTTCAAACCCTGGATCAATTCCTAAAATTATCATAAGTTAATTATAACAGATAGAGATGACCTACTCGGCGTTTGTAAAAACTTCTTGCACGTCGTCATAATTTTCTAATTCGTCGATGATTGTTTGTAATAGAGTCGCATCTTCTTCGGAATTGATTTCAGTTAGCATATTTGGTTTCCAAACTAAACCTTCAGGTGATAGCTCTTTTGTGAAGCTCCATACTACAGATCCGATACCTCCTAATGCGAATCCATGCTTCGTCATTATATGGCGGATGTCTTGTGCTGAACGATTTTTACTATCAGTGAGAACTTCGATAATAATTCCTACACCTGCAGGGCCGTATGCTTCATATGTAATAGTTTCCATTTGTGCTGATGGTTCACTCGCTTTCTTTATAGCTCTGTCTACGTTGTCAGTAGGGAGGCCTTCTCGTTTTGCTTTCAATATTGCCGCTTTAAGTCCCGGCGCCTCTCTATTACCTCCGCAGTTTTTTGCTTCGGCTGTGAGTAAGCGCACCATTTTAGTAAAGATTTTATGCGTATCTTTACCATTCGCCTCTTTTTTCATTTTATTTTTTACCCACTGTGAATGACTCATGTTTTTTATTTCATTTCAAATCCTAAATGCTCATAGGCTTTGTGGGTAGCAGTGCGTCCACGAGCTGTGCGTTCGAGGAGGCCGAGCTGGATCATATATGGTTCGATGACTTCTTCGATAGTTGCTTCTTCTTCAGACGTTGCAGCAGCGAGAGTTTTTAATCCGACTGGTCCACCATTAAATTTTTCAATAATTATTTCAAGTATTTTTCTATCAGCAGAGTTTAGTCCTATTTCATCTACTTCTAGAAGTGCTAAAGCCTTCTTCACAGTTTCCTTATCAAATTTATTCTTATGAACCTGTGCGAAGTCACGACAGCGTTTCAAAAAGTAATTTGCAGTGCGGGGAGTAAAGCGTGAGCGCTTTGCTATTTCTTCCATGGCTTCTTCGTCGACTTCAATATTTAAAATTTTTGCAGAGCGGAGGAGGATTTGTTTTATTTCTTCTTCACTATAAAATTCCATACGGAAAGTTCCTCCAGAGAAACGAGAGCGGAGTGGGGAAGAGATGAGCGCCATACGAGTCGTCGCAGCTATGAGTGTGAATGGTGGTAGGTCAAGCTGTATTGTACGAGCAGATGGGCCTTTACCGATAATGATATCGAGCACGCCGGATTCCATAGCAGGATAGAGGACTTCCTCGATCATTTTATTAAGTCTGTGGATTTCATCTATAAAAATAATATCTCCAGGGGCGAGGTTTGTCAGAATACTCGCTAGATCACCGACTTTTTCAATAGCAGGACCGGAAGTTATCTTCATTTGGCGTCCAGATTCTTTGGCGATAAGGTGGGCGAGGGTAGTTTTACCCAATCCTGGTGGGCCATAGAAAAGGATGTGTTCAGGAATGTGTCCGCGTTCTTCAGCTGCACCCAAAAGGATTTTTAAATTATCTTTTATTACTTTTTGGCCAATATAGTCATCCCAGGTCGAAGGACGCAAAGTTTGGTCTAGGTGGCTTTCGTCCTTATTTATATTGGTTTTTGAATCTTGGGACATAATTTTTATACCTTATTTATCGATATTTGTGAATAATTTGCTTGACATTTAAATTCGGTTATGCTATACTTTCTTTGTACAGTATTTTACAGGTGTTATCAACATACATATCCACATTATAGCATTTGTAAGGTATGTGATGGTAGTATAATAGTTTTAGACAAGTTTGATAGAGGATAGCGCCTCTATTTTGTTTTCTAAAAAAGAATATAAGATTGGTTTACGAGAAGGCATCAATCTTTAAGCAATCAGCCCCTGGTTCTATAGTTTTGCATAGGACGTTTTGGTTTCTAATTTATTAATTTCTGGAACCATCCTATAATGATCTATTACTTTTGGAGCTTAGCTCTGGAAGGATTGTTTAAAGATTAATGCTTTTTTTATTTGTCCGCACGACTACTTATTTTAGTTGCACGGATATTTTTTTACTAAAAAATTCCTCGTGCTCGCGTCGCCACGCTCGCAAAGACACTAAAATAAGTAGTCGTGCTTCCAAGATTATTCTTCCATAAAGTCTACGACGCTTTTTACTTCATCGTATGAAGTCACACCAGTGAATATTTTTATGATACCATCTTGGCGCATTGAGAGTATTCCTTGAGTTGAGGCAATTTTTTTTATTTCTCTTTCGGAAGGATTGTTCGGCATTATTTTTTCAATAGCCTCATCTGTTTTGATAGCTTCAAAGATTCCCATACGTCCTTTGTAACCAGTCATATTACATTTCTCACAGCCGACAGCCTTAAATAATTTTATTGGCGCGTTTATGTCTACATTATATTTCTTCAAATCTTTTCCTTCAGCTACAGCCCCTTCTAAAATCATTTTAATTGTTTTTGTTTCTTCTTCTGTCGGAGCTATTTCTTGTTTGCATTCTTTACAAAGTTTACGGACGAGACGCTGAGCAATAGAGAGTGATAAAGCAGAGACAAGAATTTTCGGATTCACTTCAAGGTCGATGAGACGGGGGATGACACCGGCTGCATTGTTTGTGTGGAGGGTAGAAAAAACAAGGTGACCAGTGAGTGCTGATTCGACTGCAATTTTTGCAGTTTCAGCATCACGGATTTCTCCCACCATCACCACATCTGGATCTTGTCGGAGTGCAGAGCGAAGCCCTTCTAGGAAAGTATAGCCTTTTAGTGAGTCGGTTTGTGTTTGAGTGATACCAGCTAGGTGGTATTCGATTGGGTCTTCGATTGTAATAATCTTTATTTCAGAAGAATAAATTTTACGCAGGAAAGCATAAAGAGTAGTAGTCTTACCGGAACCAGTCGGTCCAGTGACTAAAATCATTCCATTTGGTTTGGCTATTTCAGCTTGAATAATTCCAAAGAGGAAAGGATCAATCCCCATATCTTCTAGATTTACTTGGATAGATTTTGGATCCAAAATACGCATAACAATAGATTCACCGTAGGCACCTGGAATCATTGAATTACGAATACTAATTTCTTCACCACCAATCATAATAGAAAATCTACCATCTTGAGCTGTCTTGTTTGTGAGCTTCATTCCAGAAAGAAGCTTTAATCTAGAATTTAATAAACGGTAAATGTCGAGTCCAAAGAACATGACATCTTGTAAGACACCGTCCAGACGAAATCGAAGTCTTGAACGAGATTCTTCTGCTTCGAGGTGAATATCGGAAGCTTTGATAGAGATAGCTCCAGCAAGAATGATTTCCAATATTCTAGAAATTTTATGTGTTTGTCCGTTGGTCAATGCTTCGGTAATTAATTTCTCGACGTCTTGCATCATTTTTATTTTTCCAGCTGTCTCCATGAGAACTTCACCAGAAATATCTAATCCTCCGACTTTGGAGCTTTCAGCCATTGAGAGTTCTGTGTATCTATTCCAAATTTTATTTAAACTTCCCATTGAAGCCATGTAAAAAGTCGGTACAAGATTTTTACCCTTCATATCATTCTCTAAATTTGTCATCAAGTCTGGGTCAGGGGAACGAAGGGCAATAGAAATATTTTTACCAGCCAATTTAAAAGGACCTACGTTTAGTTTGCGAGAGTCAGCCTCAGAGATATATCGAAGTGATTCATTGTCGATAGCAAGACTAGCCAAATTTACATATGGGATATTGTATTTTGATTCTGCTAGCATTTGGACCAATTCCTCCTCCTCTTCTTTGTGGATTTCGTCTAATTGCTTTTTTGGTTTATCTTCATTGAATGATGTCATATTTCTATAGTATACAGCATTTGAGGCTTAAAATGAAAGCCTTTTTGGCCTATTTTTTAGCTTGACTTTTTAATCCTAATATGCTATACTTTATAGGTAATACGTTCGTTGAAAAAAGGTTTTAAAAGTTATCAATTGTCCCAAATTTATTGGTATTTTTGATAACTTTTAAAACAAATATATCATGAAAAACTTAATTCTTTTAGTAATTGTTGTACTTTTAACAAGCGCAACAACAAATGTAAAACTGTATCCTGTACTTAAACACAAAGATGACCTTACCTCTCGCACTTTTGAAGAAGTTCTGAATCAGTATCAGGATTCCATTGATTTGGAAAACTGGAAAATGGCGTTAGTAGGAAATGCTTACCAAAGAAGATTATCACCAGCCAGAATTTTCTGGACAAAAAACTTAAACCAGGATGACCTTCGTTATTATCGTGATTCGGCTACTTATATGGCTCCTATTTCTTTTAATGGAAATGAGATAAATATGGCTGGAGTTGATAGTAAAGGAAATGCACATTTTATCCTTCACCGAAACAGCAAACCCGGTGAAACTGCCGTATTTGTGATTATGAAAATTATGTATGGCGAATACGAGGACTATCCTGGTCAATTGGCTGATGCACCAACCATTTCGGGTTATTGCTGTAATCCGTTTTATGTTCTTCGTAAGAGGGATGTAAATCATTCAGTTCAACCTGTTAAATCTGTGCGACCTGTTGCTCCTGTTCCTGTTTCGGAATCAAACCCAGTGACCTTGAATAATTCTGGTTATAACAATAACCAAATTATTGTTCATGATACTGTCTATGTTAGTTCTGGAAATCAGAGTCAGGAAAACTTCGAAAGTGGTAATAGTTATGGAGGAGGACAAAAAGTAAGAGGAAGCACTTCTACTACTTATGTGTGGACCAGCCCACTACGTGGTTATAGTCATTTTGACTACAATCAACATAGAAGGGCCCGATTTGTTGTTTATAGCAATATAAATAATTGCCAAGTGGATTATTTTCCACAACAATCAAATTGTGTGGGAAATAATTCTCACAAACATCAGACACACAGAAGTCATTCCGTGTGTAAAAATTAACGCATACCCCTGGTAACACCCAGGGGTATTTTTTTATGCTAAAATGAAAAATATATGAAAAAGATTATTTCAAAAAATACAGAAGAGACAGAAAAAATTGCTAAAGATTTTTTAGGGCAGATTTTGTCTTTTCCAAAACAGGCTACAGTCGTGGCCCTATATGGTAATCTCGGTGCAGGAAAGACTACTTTTACTCAGTCACTAGGTAAACATCTTGGAATAAAAAGAAAAGTAAATAGTCCGACTTTTGTGATCATGAAATCTTATTTTCTCCCCCTGCCAAGGGGGAGTGCCCAAGGGGCGAGGGGGTGTTTTAAAAACCTTATACATATAGATGCTTATCGTTTGAAAAATGAAAAAGATTTAGAAAATCTAGGTTGGGCAGAAATAATTGCTAATCCAGAAAATTTAGTCTTTATCGAATGGCCAGAAAATGTACCAAAAGCACTTCCAAAAAAACACCATAAAATAAAAATCTCTCACACAAAAGAAGGTCATAGAAGTTTTGAAATAAAATAAAAAATTCCGCTTAACCTTTTTTGATTGAACGGAATTAATTTTTTACCTTACTTCTTTGTTTAGAAGGTAGGTATAAGCCCAAGGGCCTTCTAGCCAAAATCCTCCCTGTGTTACATTCTTGCTATTTACTACTCCAATAAGTGCTGGATGGCAACTAAACTTTTTGCGTTCTGGGGTAATGCGATAGGTGTAAATAGTTGTCGAAACTAAAATAATAGAATTATCATCATAATCATCCGGATCTCTTTGTTCTCTACGTTCATTGCTACCCTTAATAAACAAAATAAAATGAGCTTCTACTTTATCTTCTGTATGAGTTAATAGTTCATTTCCAATTTGATTTATTATATTTTCAGCCTGTGTAGGTGTGATTGCATGTGAATATAATTTGTTTCCAACAGTCTCACCAATCACTTGGCTTCTTACTTCTCCAGAAAAATGAGCTTCGATTAGGGTTGTTTTGTCTGTAGCAGGATAGGCGACTTTAAAGTAAGTAAAAATTTCTTCACCACGAAAATATTCTGATTGTAGTGGGTAGCATTTTCCAGCATCAAAAGCTGGAACAATAATAGTTTTTTTACCCAAAATTACCTTCTTTAGTAGTTTTGATTTGGCTTCTTTTAATACAGCCTTAATCTCGTTGTAAACATTCCATCCTTGTCTATCAATGATTTTTTTCTCATCAATTTTTGTTAGTCCTATTTCTTTGCTTGCGCGATGAAGCAATTCTTCAAATTTTAGTCTTTTCTGAACCTTTTTGTTTTTTGACATTGTCTTGTTATTTAAAAGATTTGTTTGTCTAAACAATATAAACTTTTTTAATTAAAGTCAAATTTTTCGTAATGGTTCAATAGCTTGGAATCACCTAAGGGTTTAATATTAAAAATATGTCATACACAACAAACAAAAACATGCCAAGAATTAGAAGGGATGCTAGTGACCTTGTAAGGAGAGGTTGGTCGACTCGAA
>JAPLXQ010000004.1 GCA_026395995.1 Candidatus Nomurabacteria bacterium
GAGGTAAAAACTAAAAAAGTACATATCGAAAATAGTGCCGACAAAATGACAAAGTGGATCGGCTCTGCTTCTTCACTCATCGTCCATACAATAATTTTTGCCAGCTGTTTTATTTCTATTTTACTCGGTGCACCTTTCGATCGTGTTATGCTAGTGCTCACTACGATAGTTTCCCTCGAAGCTATTTACCTTTCTATTTTTATTCAAATGACCATAAATAGACACACAAAAGAATTGGAAGAGATTTCTGAAGATGTGGATGAAATTCAGGAGGATATCGATGAGATTCAGGAAGATGTCGAAGAGATTTCTGAAGATGTGGATGAGATTCAAAAAGACGTTGATGAGATTCAAGAGGACGTCGAAAATATTGAAAAAGATGTCGACGAGATTCAAGAAGACGTCGAAGTTATCGAAGTAAAAGTGAAATAAAAAAACTGACACAATGCTGTGTCAGTTTTTTTATAAATAATTATTGTTTCATAGACTCAAAAGCATCAGAGAGAATTTCAAGCATTTTATCATAATTTACAGTATCTTCCCTTTTAGAAAAGACATAAGCAGGTTTTTGTTTTGAATAAAAATACAAAAAGTTTCCAACAATCTCGATATTTAATTCAAAAGGTAAATCATAAATTTTTTCCATAAAATCAGGTGCTAGAAGTTCAAAAGAACTTATTTGGTCAGCCTTATCAGCCCAAAGACAGAATTTTTTATTAAAATCATTACTCTCCGTCTCTATCCTACGCATTCCCCACGGAGCAAAATTAAATAACCATCTCTTTCTACGAACCAAAATATCTTTATATGAAATAGGTAAAACTATTTGGGCCACTATGTAATTAGTAGGATTATTTGTATTAGTATTTGGAATAAAAGTATAAAATTCAACAATTTTATTTTTATAATAACCAACGACATGGTTATTTATATCTGAATCCATAAAATTATTCTGACTAAATATAACGCCCTTATTAGGCATCATAAGCCAACCAAAATCAGGATCAAAAAAGAAATTATTTTTATCAGCAAAATCTTTAATTTCATTAAAAATACTGAGAGGACTTTCAGTTGCTTGCCTTATAAGATTCAATTTCCAGTCTTCACCTTCACGAACAAAATCCCAATATTCTACGAAGTAAGTCGAATCAACATACAATGTTTCTTTTGTATTGGTATCTATCAAAGAATCGTGTGCTTTAGCTAAAATAGTAGCAGTGAAAGTATCGTCCTTCTTTCCAGTCTTATCATTAATAGTCGTAATAGTTATATTATCAAGAACAATATCTTTCATTAGGTTTTGCCTATGTTCATTTTGTAAAACATTTAATTCAAGAACAATCCTTTTATAGTATCCTTCAGTCATATAGTCACGCATATTTTTTGGATTCAAATTACTCCAATCTTTTTGGAAAGAGAAAAATACTTCAGAAACTCTCTTGTTTAAAGAATCTTCTTTCCAACTTGAATCTGATGTACTAGCTTTAGCTATTTCTTTTTTTAATTCTTGAGCTTTTTTCTTGGCTTTAAGATTTGAATAATAAATTGAAATAACAATAACAGCAACGAGAATTGCACAGTTAACCAAAGAAAAAGGTCCAGATGAACCTCCGCCACCAGAACTACCAAAACTTCCCCCTCCACCACCACCGCCTCCACCTCCGCCACCAGAACCACCACCTCCTCCACGAGCAAAAGCTTCTGTAGACCAGAAGAAGATTAAACTTAAAATTGAAACAAATTTGTAACGCATATTATTTATTTTTCCAAACTGCAGTATGAGCCATAGAGATTGCCCTACCGCAAGATTTTTCTATTATGCACATTTCACCTTGTTCCACTGTACCAGCACAGTCAGCCATAATGGCGCGGAGTGCATGGCCGAGATTGAGTGATGATGAATCAGTTGAATATGAAGTTACAATTACGAAAAGTGGTTTATCAGAAAGAATATTTTTTACTCCATTTAAAAGTTGAGGAAGCATTTCTTCTATTTTCCATGTCTCACCTTTTGGACCACGGCCGAATTTTGGTGGATCCATTATAACTGCATCATATTTATTTCCACGCTTTGCTTCTTTCTCAATAAATTTTAAACAATCGTCTAGTAATATACGAAGTGGTTTCTCAGACAATCCAGAGAGTTCTTGATTCTCTTTTAATTTAGTCAGTGATTCTTTTGAAGCATCTATATGTGTAACTTCTGCACCGGCCGACAAAGCAGACAAACTAGCGACTCCTGTATAACCGAAAAGGTTCAAGAATTTAACGGCGGGAAAAGGCAAGACCTTGGAATTCCCTAAGGTCTTGCCTTGAGGAGCTGTTCTCGATTTTATAGCTTCATATATAAAATCCCAATGACTTGCTTGTTCAGGAAAGAAACTTAAATGTCTAAATGATGTCGGTGTCGCAAAAAATTTTATATCTCCATGTGCCATTACCCAATTTTTGGGTAATTTAGTCTTCATTTTCCAAGCTGGCTTTGCCCCCGCTTTTCCAGCAATAAAAACTCCGTCAGCTTTTTCCCATTCTTTTTTATCTAAAGTTTTATTCCAAACAGCATTTTCGTATGGACGAGCAAAAGTATAAGGACCAAATTTTTCGAGCTTTTGTCCTTCTCCTGTATCGAGTAATTCGTAGTCGCTCTTTGTTTTTGTATAAAATATTTTTATTTGATTTTCTGTTTCTTTTTGCATTTTATTTATATAAATGTTTTTCGTTACCACATTTACAACCTTGAGGTTTTATATGTTCTTTATAGAAATCTTTACCATAATCATAGCCGAGCTCTTCACCTTTCGCTATTTTCTTTTTTGTAGAAATAAATATTCTCTTTTGTTTGATTTCTACCTCACAGTTTGGCTTACAATTATGATTTATATATCGAGCAGTGTTTTTTCTATTTGTTCCATCTATAGTTAGATTTTTGTTTATTTCAAACAAATACATTCCACCACGAGCAAAGGCTTCTTTTTCTGTCATTGCTTTACCTACGTATTCAATGACAAAATCTCCTTTATTAAGATCTTGATCCGCCACAAGGCCGAGTCCCGCCTTTGTCTTCTTCACTTTCACTTTCGCTGGTTGTAATTTTTGTATATTTAATTTCATAATTTATATCTTAAAGTAATTTCTAATAATTTCAACTAATTCAACCGGTTGTTCTGCAAAAATAACTTCCTTTTCAAGAAAGTCAAAATGTCTTCTTAATTGATAACCCCACAAAACTACCACGGAAGAGATATTAAGGCTTTTTGCTTCAAGCACATCTCCTACGGTATCAGTAATTAAAAGGCAGTCATTCGGAAAAACTTTAAATTCTTTCAATATAAGATGAAATTTCTCTTCCTTACTAGCTATTTCTTTTCCATATATTTTTTGAAAATAGTGTGAAAATCCATTTTTTTCAAGATAGTCTAAAATATTTTTTCCTGCGCTGGAAGAATTAATTACCATTATAAAATCATTTGATAATGCTTCTAGCACTTCTCTAATTCCAGGTACGGGAATAAGATTCATTTTTCTTGGCCAATAGTTTGTCTGTACAAATGTATCAAATTCTTCAGTAGTTCTTTCCTTTTTCTGTAATTTTGCAATTTCAACAAAAATATTACCATTAAAAAGATCTCGATGAAGATCTTCAGTTACATTTTCAAATTGATATTGTGTAAGCTCAAGCGCCATTTCTCGCGAATCAACGATCACGCCATCAAAATCCCAGATAATTATTTTTTTATTTTGCATATTTATATTCTAAACTCTATTACATCCCCATCTTTTACGATATATTCTTTTCCTTCGGTACGGACTTTGCCGCGAGATTTTGCTTCAGCGTAACTGCCAGCATCGAGCAAATCTTTCCAAAATACGACTTCGGCACGGATGAATTTATCTTTAAAATCAGTATGAATAGCCATACC
Source organism: Candidatus Nomurabacteria bacterium (assembly GCA_026395995.1). GTDB lineage: Bacteria > Patescibacteriota > Minisyncoccia > Phycocordibacterales > UBA9973 > UBA9973. The sequence goes on from JAPLXQ010000004.1 coordinate 3,921, forward strand.
TGCGACTGGTGCAGTGCTGTTCTTTTGTATAGTCCATGCGCGAGTTTCTTCTACTCCTGTCGTAAAATATGTTTCCAATCCTAGAAGTTCATAACTTTTTTTAATAAGATCTTCCAATCCTTTTTCAAAAATAGCATCTATTTGTACATACATTCCTGGAATTTGTGATGCGACTTTATCTACAACATTTTCTGCAACTTCAGAAGCATTAAGGGCGTACAATATCGGCTTCATTGAAAGTAAATGCATACTTTTTATTATTTCACTTTCTTTTTCATCTAAAATAGTTTCACTTGCGAGGTGTGATTCTGATAATGTCTTTTCTACTTTTAGTAAAACATCATGCTCCGCTACTGCAAGTTTATCAGCTCTTTTTACATCTTTTTGTAAATTTGAAATTCTTTTTGAGACAGTTTCTAAATCAGCTAAAATTAATTCTAAATTAATTATTGAAATATCTTGCAATGGATCAACTTTATTTGCGACATGTATAATGTCTTTATCTTCGAATACACGCACTACTTCGAGTATCGCATCTACTTCACGAATATTTGATAGAAATTTATTTCCGAGACCTTCACCTTTACTTGCACCTGCGACGAGTCCGGCAATATCTACGAATTCAACAACTGCTGGAATGGTACGATTTGTTTTAGAAAAATCAGCGAGTTTATAAAGCCTTTCATCTGGTACAGGTACGATACCAACAGATGGATCAATCGTACAAAATGGATAGTTTTCAGCTGGAACGCTTTTTTTTGTAAGCGCATTGAATAGCGTGGACTTTCCAACGTTTGGCAGACCTACAATTCCGATTGATAGTGACATCTTCTAAATATATCAGAAATAAGGATATATTCAAACTTTAAATAATATTATTAATATATTTTTTATTTAATAAATTCTTTAATTTTTAAAATAAGGTCTTCAAGCTTAATATCTGTCTTAACAAAGTAATAAAAAACTTCATGTTCTAATGCTTTATCTTTTTTATCTAAATCTGAGAAATTGGTTAGAATGATTACTTTAACATTTTTACCAAAACTATCATTGCGCAATCTTTTCAACATTTCAAGTCCATCTATTTTTGGAAGATTTAAATCAAGCAAGATTAAATCTGGGTGTTTCTCTAAAGAAATAGAAAGACCCTCTTCACCATCTTTTGTAGTTAAAATTTCAAAACCTTCAAGCTCAAGCTTTCTTTGTAAAATATTTCGGTATGATTCTTCGTCTTCAACTATTAGAATTAATTTCTTTTGATTATTCATATTTTTTTAAATTCATATAATTTATATAAATAAAAACCCTTAATAAACTAACTATATCATAAAAAATTAATTTGTTAACTCAGTCCAAGTCGAAGATGTTATTTCACCATTTTGTAAAGAGGCATCAGTCGTACCAGAGTCTAATACAACACTGACTTGCACACTCCTATTACTAGATTTCATTATCCCCTTAGAAGTAATAATTTTTGGATCACCTGTCGTTCCAAGACCAGCAGAGACAGTAATCTTGGCACAATCAGTATTATTTGAACATCCATTGGTAATAAAATCTAAAGAGTAACAATCAGTAGTAGAGCAAGTATAATTTTTATTACGAGCAATACGTGTAAGAGCATCACGCGCACCTGCTTCAGCATAAAATAAAGCATTTGAAGATTGAGATGCTCCTTGTGAAATTAATAATTCATTAAAAGCCATAGAAGTAATACTCACAACAATAGCAAGAGTCATCATTCCGAGAATCATGACTGTCGGGAGTGTAGCTATTCCTTTATTGTTTAAAGTTTTCATAAATTTATATTTAAATAATTAATATACATTCACTGTTGTTTGTAATGATGTAGAATAAGACCAATCTGGACTAGTTGAATTATAACCAAAAGTCATATTTATTTTAATTGCAATATTTGTTCTACTAAAAAGAGTGTTTATATTTTCAATTCTAGTAAAAGTAGGTGTACTTACTGTAATATTTGGATTAGTCACACTCACAGGAGAAGCAACTCCTTCTTGTCTTCTCAAGACTCCTGCTGAAATATCATAAACAATGGTCGTACTATTTCTAATCAAAGTCAAAGTACTACTAGATCCACCAGATGCTGGCACAGAAATACTGGAAGCATTTTTTATATCTTGACGTAAAAGCTCAGTAGCAAAACGAATAGATGTATCAACTTCATTTCTCGCTTGAGATTGCCCACTACCTTTCGATAAAGAGATAAACATATTAGAAATGACAACCATAAGAATTCCCAAAATGGCTATGTATAACAAAAGCTCTAAAAGAGTAAAACCACCCTTATACATATTTTTTTTTAAATTAAAATTTATCACTTTTATATATTTACTATGACGACCAATTTACAATGACTTTATTAATTGTCGGTGTATTCGAACCACCAGTCACACAATCATTTGAACAAATTTTAACTTTATAACGGAAATATCTTTTATTATTCCAATTAGAGACACAACTAGTACCCTTTAATTCGATAGGACTATCTGGTCCAGTAGTCTCAAACCAATCAAGCGCACCACAAGTAGCTCCACCATAATAATTCCATGGACCAGTAGAAAGATTCGAAGCTGCAAGTTGAAATAAAACTTTTCCTTCATTAAAGCCAGCACCACCTAAAAGCCCTTTCCACATTATTGAATTGTACCCTATGCTTGTAGAGCTAGCTGTCGTATCAAAAACAGAAGAAGTAAGAACACCATTAGATAATAATACTGTACCAGCTGATGCAGTAGCACAAATTTTTGTAGCATATGCTGTAGTATTACCGACATGAGAATTCGTATTACTATTTATTGTACCAAGAGTAGTGTCGTATCCAGCACCAACACAAGTAGTAGGATCTGTAACATATCCTACCGAGACAGAGCCACCACTCGGCACAGAAATACAAGCATTATTTACATAACCAGTTTGGGTGTTTATTTGAGAATGGGCATTTGTTATACCACTTAATATCAAAGCTGTAGCACTTGGAGCTGTACAAGAATTACTCAATCCTGTCACTCCAGCACAGCAGACAACATTACTATTATAAGTCACAGTAGATTGACTCGGTAATTCAGCATGAGCATTACTACTACCCGACATTCTATAAATAACAGTGCCAGTACAAGCTGCTGATGTAGTCACAGAACAAGAAAGTGTACCTGCATATACAATAGGTGCAAAAAAGAAAGACGCAATAGTTGCAGCTCTAAATATATATGAACCCAATTTTCTTGGTAATATTTTTTTCATATTTAAAAAAAATCAAAAATACTAGTAATCTGATGATAAGTACACAGAAGCAATATCAAGACCTACAGCAAGTGCGGTCGTACCGTTAGAGCGCCATGCACGATGTGCCAGTAATGTTGTAGATAATGGAAGCTGTGTACCAGGTGTCGCAGCGGTTATCAAACCTTCACATGAAGCCTGAGCCGGGACATTTAATCTTGTAAGTTTGTATCCGACTGTATTGTTTGCAGCAGGAGAAGCAAATAAAATTAATTCATACATATCTGTAGATAATGTATTTTTCGGGAAGTTAACACCACAATCAATTCTTGTTTGAGCCGCTGATCCACCGTAAAAAATTTTCATATTCGCGTCAGCGGTTGCATAACCTGCTCCTATACTATTTAGTAATGTTCCCGGATCAACGTTTGTTGGAGCTGCCACAGTAGATGACATTCCTACAAACATCTGAGCATTGGCGACTGCCGCAGCATCACTTATTCCAAAACGTGCAACATAAAAAAATCCACCCAACCCTGTTCCATCACCTATTGTATTTTGGGCGACAGGAACATAATGCCCAGTCACAGATGCTGCTGTGGCAGCAGATACATAACCCAATCTCTTAACACGAGTGAACATGCTTGTAGTAGCTACAGTTCTAGCAGTCACAGTACCGACAGCGGTCGGTGCAGTAAAACCAAAAACTCCAGGAAGTGTCGTAGCATTACCTGGTGGATTCCAAAGCCCGACCTTGTCTTGAGCAATTAACGGCTGTATAGGAAAATCAATACCAGATGGTCCAACAAATTTTGGCATAATTCTTCCTGCAATACTTTTCATATAAATAATTCCATTTCCAGCACTTGGAGCAGAAGGTTCAGTTGTGATTGCTTTCATTGTAATACCTGTATCTGTACCATTAAAAATTAATTTATTTGTTGTCTTATTCCAAGATAGATCTGCATCAGCACCCAATACCCCAGCATCATTGAACTGTATATTTGTATCTACACCAGCTGGTTCTATTTCAGTATATGTATGGCCTGGATTAGGGGCAACACCAAGAACGACTTTTGTTACAGAAAAAGCAATACAGAAAACCAGTAATACCGACAAAACTAAATTAAATTTATTCTTCATATTTTTATTAAAAAAATTCATATTCTATTAATTATAATAACTACATGCATTATACTTCTTTTAAAGAAGTATCTCAATTGAAAATTTATTGCAACTTAATCACACCAGTACTAACATCAATATTAGAGTCTTTAATATCATAGCTAGCATCTGTGCAATTTTTTACAGTATTCCCAGAACCACCAGTCGTCCAAGCATTTTGACCACATATCTTATTTTTCCATCTAAAAAAGTATTCATAGGTCGTAAAAGAATTTCCACCAGACCAAGAGACAACAGCAGTAACTTTTTGCGTACTTGGATCATCATCACTAGAAATATAAGTATTTTCTATGTCACGAGTAGTAGCATCACGGCTCACATTATCTATTGTAATATATCTTGTATAAGTAATGCCGTTTAAAATGACGGTACCATCACCACTAGATAATATCCATTTACCACTAGATTGTGTCGGATAATAATGCGCAATACTTTTTGTTAAACCATAAATATTTTGCCAATCTTCTTCTGTGACAGCTCTGACAGCTTCAATCTCTTCAGAAGCAAGAGAACTAGAAACATCACGTTCACCAGAAACCCTATTACTTTTCATGCTTAAAAAAATAGCATTTGCACTAAAAGATAAAATTACAGCCAATATAGAAATAACGATCAATAGTTCAAGTAAAAGCGAACCAGTATTTCTTTTTATTTTATTAAATTTATTCATTATTTTTAAAAAATTATTGAACTTTAATACCACCAATAATAGAAACACTAATAGCTTTAGTTGTACTACCAGAAGAAATAGTTACAGAAGAAGCAGTCGCTGATCCAGATATTTTATTAAAAATAATATCTTTTGAAGAGCTAGTAGCTGGATCGGTAAAGATAATATTATTCGGTAAATAAAATGTAAAAGCAATAACTTTCAATACATTACTATAATCTGTAGGAGTTGAGAAAATTTCATAATAGTCAGTAGCTCCGTTTACAAAATGAATTCCCCATTTAAAACTCCCCTCACCTATCATAGATTTTGATTGTGCTTGTTTTAAATTAAAATTTATATTTTGAGCAGTAGAATTTATTTCTACGTTTTTATTATAATTAATATAAAAACTAGAACCAATACCTGCAATTACTCCTAATATTGCAAAAACAATCAATAATTCAAGCAAAGAAAAACCTTTTTTAAAGTTTTTCCAATGAAAAACTTTTTTCATATTATACAAAATGTCCTACTAGTTGATAAATAGGAACAATGATTGAAATAGCAATCGCTCCAATCATAAAGCCCATAATAAGAAGTAAGACTGGTTCAAGAATAGACGCTAATTCTTTTAATTTATTATCTACTTCTTCGTCATAAAAGTCTGAAAACGTAATGAGTATTTCTTCTAAAGATCCAGTTTTCTCACCGACAGTAATAAGACTGATTAAAAGATTAGGAAAAAGTTTTGGAAATTTACCAAGAGCAACAGAGATAGGAATACCATTTTTAATATCTTCAATTGTCTTTTCAATAGCAATAGTATAATTATGATTATCTATAGATTCTGCAGAAATAGAAAGTGCTTCAATAACAGAAAGGCCACTACCTATCAAACTACCAAAAGTACGTGAAAATCTCACAAGAGCAATCTTTTTAATTAAGTCATCAGCTACTGGAAGATGTGAAATAATATAAAAGAAGAATTTTTTACCAATTTTTGTTGTACGAAAATAAGTAAAAAACCATATTAATAAACCAATAACAATCAAATCAGCTGTAAAACTCCAGGTAAGGATTTTGGAAACAGCAAGAAAAAACCTAGTAATCAATGGCAATTGAATATTACTAGCAATAAAAGAAGTTGCCAACTTTGGCAAAACAAATATCAGCATTAAGGATACAACAATAGTAGAGGCGATCAAAAGAATTATAGGGTATGTCAAAGCTGATTTGACTCTATTTCTAAGTGTATTTTCTTTTGAAAAATACACTGCTAGCTCTCCTAATTTTTTTGATAAATTTCCAGAAACTTCACCAGCTTTTATCATTCCAAAGAAAATTGGTGGAAATAAATTTTTGTATTCGCCAAAACTAGAAGAAAAAGACTGACCATTTATAACCATAGCCTGAGATTTTTCAAGAATTTTCTGCATCAATTTATTTTTTGTATCTTTTTTTAAAATATCAAGAGATTCCACAATAGAAAGACCGGCTTTTATTGTGGTCGCGAGATTACGTACTAAAAACATAATATCAGTAGAACCAATACTACTAAACAAATCAATCGATAAAAGTCCTTTATTTTTTACATTTTTACTTATATCTTCTATGGAGATTGGTATCAAATAACGTTTTGATAGATATTCAACTATCTCTTCTTTTGAAGAAGCTTCATAATTCCCTTTTATAATTTCATTATTTTTATTGTATGCTTCGTATAAATATATAGACATAAAAATTATTCATTAACTACACGCATTACTTCTTCGATAGTAGTGACACCTCTTTCTACTTTATTTAAACCATCTTTAAACATAGTAATCATTCCATTCGAAATAGCTTTTTGTCTTAATAAAGATACCTGAATATCATCTTTTATTAATTCTCGAATATCATTGGTCATCCTAAAAACTTCAAAAATTCCTATTTGTCCTGTAAAGCCTGAATTATTACAAATATTGCAACCACGTCCACGATACAAAAGAGTTGGAACATCACCAATTTCTTCATGACCAGATAATTTTATTTGTTCTTTTATTGAATTTATAATTTCATCTGTAGGTTTATAAGATTCAATACAAGAATTACAAATACGACGGACTAGTCTTTGTGCAATAATTAAATTAATGGTTGAAGCAAGTAAAAATGCTGGTGCTTTCATGTCGAGCAATCTAGGAATTGCTGAAGGTGCATCATTTGTATGCAAAGATGACAAGACTAAGTGCCCAGTAAGAGAAGCTTGAATTGCTATTTCTACTGTTTCGTTATCTCTTATTTCACCAATCATAATAATATCAGGATTTTGACGTAGAAGAGCCCTAAGACCATTTGCAAAGGTTATACCAGCCTTTACGTTAACCTGTGTTTGATTTACTCTAGGAAATTCATATTCTACCGGATCTTCAATCGTTGTGATATTTACCAATGGTGTATTCAAAATATGCAAAATAGCGTAAAGGGTCGTAGTTTTTCCATGGCCCGTCGGACCAGTGACTAAAATCATTCCATGTGGCTTTTTTATTTCTTCTTCTAGAATTTTTTTCTGTTCTTCTCCAAAACCAAGGTCTTCTAATGTGAGTGGTCTAGCTGAACTTTTTAGTAGTCTCATTTCTACTTTTTCTCCATGAAATACCGGCATAATATTTACGCGAACATCTAGACTAGCACCATCTTCTAGCTCAAAACGAAAACGTCCATCTTGAGGAACTCGATGTTCATCTATTTGTAAATTTCCTAATACTTTTACTCGAGCTACAAGAATAGGAGCTATTTGAACAGGTAAACTTAAAATTTCAGACATTATTCCATCTATTCTAAATCTAATTAAAAGAGCATGTTCTAGTGGTTCAAAATGAATATCTGAAGAATTCAAGGTTATGGCTTGATTAATAATATTATCTAATATAGCAATGATAGGTACAGCAATAGCTGTCTCTGAAAGATTCTTTTGGCTTGCAATCAAAAGCGATTCTTCTATGTTTTGAGAAATAATTTGCTCAAAACCAACATTGATTTTTTGTTTATATTGTTTGAAACCATAATGTAAATTAGAATATGTAGTAATGTATGGTTCTACCCAAGCATTAAATTTGGCACGTACATATTCTATGGTGTCATAATCGTACGGATCAAGCATGGCCAGCTTGACTATTCCCTTTTCTTTATCATAAGAAAAAAGTACTACATTTTTTGATTTTGCAAAAACTTCTGGTAACAATTCTAAAACAGAATTATTAATAATCTCTTTTTTTAGGTTGACTACTGGTACACCATAATAAGAACTCAAAGTTTCAGCTAAAAAATCTTCTGTAATTTTTTCATTACCAATTAAAATATTAGTGATAGTTTGCCCGCTTCTTTTTGACTCTTCAAGTGCTAAATTAAAATCATCCTCACTAATAAGACTGGATTCGAGTAAAATTGATTTTAACTTTTCTTCACTTATATGCATATTGTTTCTATTATACCATATCTATGGTGATAAATTAATTACAATAGATAAATTAATATTAATTTTGTAAATAATAGAGCTAACATAGTAGATATAATAAAAAAGGGTTCTATCTGGATTGTCTTTTTGTTAAATAGATATGCAAATAATAGATACAAAATAGAAATAGAGAAGCCAAGAGAAATACATACAAAAATATTAGGCCAACCAGAAACTAACATTAAAACAAGTAAAAATTCTGGTCCTTTTTCCATAAAACCACCTCTATAAAATTTCCAAATTCTAAATATTAAATAAAAGAAAATAGCTGTCAGAAATAAAAGCAAGGTGTAAAACCATATTCTACCCAACACATAATATAAAAAATAACCTAAATGACCATCAAAAACCAAATTTCTACTCCATTCCAAAAAATTTGGTAATGGTGCTTCTTTTGAAAGTGGTAATTTTAATAATGCCTTAGTAATATCACTAGATATGGACCAAACATAGTATTGCCCCCATGTCACGAATATAGAATAAGCAACATGTACACCACCAGCAATAAAAGAGAGCTTCAAATAAGAAATATTTTTTACCCAAGATGGACGAAAAAATCTTATAGAGACAACAAACAAAAATAATATCCAAAAACCTAAAATAATTGCATTTAAATTAGAAAAAATAAAATATAAGAATTTCATATAAATCCTATTATATATAAAAAACACTTCAAAGTAAATGAAGTGTTTTTTATATATTGAACTATTAATTTTTAATAGTCAGTATTATTTGAACCCATACCTAAGATTGAAAGATTTGTTCCAGTCTCATAATAAGCTGTACTGTTTCCACCGTCTGTCGTCAATGATCCAGAGTAAGCTGAACTTTCTAATTGTGCATCAATCTCATAAGCAAGAGGAGTTTGTGAACATGCATAACGATAAACTAAATCTGTACTAGCAACGGCTGACAATGTACTGATAGTATTAGTAGGATCTACAGGAAGATTTGAAATTGGAGACCCTCCTGTCAAAGCTGTAAAGTTTATTGGAATCCATCCTGTTCCATCAGCAAGTGATGGTGTAGCTACTTGGACAGCTGGAGTAGTCACAGTACTAGCATCTAAAGAAACATCAGTAATAGCTGATGAACTTGGTAAAGAATACCAAATCTTATATGTACCTGCCGCCCCCCATGCAGTAGAAGGTACTAACTTACAAGTAGAATTGGCTCCAGAAGAACCCAATGTTGGGCTTGTTGTACTTGTTAAATAAAGACCGATCGCTGTCTTCATTGTACTCAAATCTGACATACGTTGAGCATCTCGAGACTTCTTTAATGTTTCTGCTGGATTCAAAACAATAACAAGAGCTACGGATAAAATTGCCAAGATTGCAATAACAATCAAAAGCTCAAGTAGAGTAAAACCACTTTTTCTATTTTTGGGAATAAAAATATTTTTCATAAAATTTAATTAACGACTTATAGTAATACTACTATTATACTAAAATCATAAAAAATGGACAAGTATTCTGTTGATAACTTAAACCAAAGGTCCTAAAATAGATGAATTATCTATTTTATATGTAGCACTAAAATAAAAAACTTGTTATAATTATTAAAGTTTACTAATAAATTATACTTATGAGCATAATAAACCTTTTAATAAAAGAAAAACGTATTGCTGGAATCGAAATAAATGATTCCATAATACGTATTGCTTATATTCGTCTATCTAAAAAAAGTATTAGTGATATAAAAAATAATACAAAAGACGAGCTTATTCTTATTGAAGAGCCTGTACCAGAAAATACAATCTCAAACGGTACAATTATAGACAAAGATAATTTAATCAAAACTTTAAAAAAAGTTTGGAATAATAAAGAATTACAAAATCTTTACGCTATTGTCTCTATTCCAGAAGACAAAATATATTCTCGAATTTTTCAATTTCCAAAAGATATTACTAAAGACAAACTAAAGGAAGCCGTCGATTTAGCTGTAGATTTTCAATCTCCTTTTAAAAGAGATGATGTCTATTTGGGCTGGGAAAATGAAGAAAATCACAATCTGAAGAATGAAGTATTGTTATCTGCAATTTATAAAAAGATAGCAGATGAATATATTGATGTATTAAATAAGTCAGGAATAAATATTTTGACACTAGAATCGCACCTTGCAAGTATCAATCGTGCAATCGAATTAAATCCTGAAGAAAAAACATTAATCACCAAGACAAACCAAGATAGTATAACTTTTTTTGTTTTGAAAAATAGTTTCATCAAATTTTCACGCACAATACCGAAAAATTTTACTAAACAAGATAATTTTTTATCAAACGAAGTAAATAAAATAAAAAACTCACTTGAAACAGAAGACGGAGAAAAAATTTTTGAATTATCTCTCACTGAGTGCAAGATTAAAAATGAATACAGAAAATATAAAACTCTTACCAATGAAACAGAATTGCAATCAAAATGGCTTATTGCTATGGGTGCTTTTGTTCGTGGTGAAATACCAAAAGGTAAAGATAATCAAATAAGCTTATTATCTGTCGGAATGGCTGAAGCTTATAAATATCAAAAATTGAAAGCTTTTTCTACTTTAATACGTAATATGATTATAAGTGTATCTTTGTTTTTCTTATTTACATTTATTGTAACTTATTTATTTATCTTTTCTTTCTATCAAAAAATAAATAAAACAAACATCAATATAGCCGCCACATCGACAGATGCACTAGAAAAAGAATCCTTAGTAAGAAAAACTAATTCATTAACTAATGCAGTTCAATCAATCTTAGTAAAAACACCCAATTGGAGTATTCTATTAGAAGATATAAAGGGCCGGACGATACAAGGTATTATTATATCTAGCCTTTCTATACCCTCAATCAATGATCCAATGTCTATGGTTGGAATAGCAAAAGACCGTAATACTTTAAATAATTTCAAAAAAAGCCTAGAGAAATCAACCTATTTAACTATGGTCGAATTACCAATAACAAATTTGGAAAAAAAGGCAGATATACCATTTTCAATTTCATTTAATATAAAAGATCCGAATCTTTTATATTTCAAATAATATGTTTACAACAAAAAAAATATTAATACTCATAGGGAAAAACACCACAATATCTTTAATAGTTATATTGCTAACAATTATTTCAATATTTTTTATAAAAAAAGAAATAATAAAGATAACAGATAAAATAAAAATAGAACAAAAATCAAAACTAGAACTATCAAAAAGAACAGAACTATATTCTATAATCGAAAATGACGCAAAAATTATTGGACAAAACGATAAAATTATAGAAAATACATTCATACCCTCAAACAATATAACAGAATTTCTAACAGGATTTGATAAAATTGGATCTAAGTATGGAGCAATTCAAAATTATCATTTTGAAACACCAACAGCATCTAGCCTCTCAGAAACATTTAATATATCGACAATTTCATATTCAAACAGTTTAAATATGAAAAGTATTATAAATCTTATAAGTTATTTAAAAGATTTTGAAAAACTTCCCTATTTTACTAAAATAGACAGTATCACTGTACTATCTCAAGACAAACTAGGTTGGGATGGATCGAGTTCTATAACAGTAAAAGCTACATTGGAAACAAAAACAACAAACTAAAATGAAAAATGAAAATATAAAATATAATAATTTTTTAGAAAAGATTAAAATTACAAAAGATGAGATTGTATATCTCATTATTGTAATCTTTTTTTTACTTACAGTAATAGTCCTATTCTTTTATTCAACAAATTTTGAAATAACAAATATAAATAAAATATTTTATCAAAACAATGATGTAAATATAGAAACACTCAATAGAGATCAATATTCAATAGTAGAAAAGAAGCTTAATCTACCTAAAAATATATAATACTATCAGGTTTAAACCTGAGATAATTTTTCGTTTACAGAAGAAACTATTTTTAATAGTGAGGTGTCAGATTTTATAAAAAATTCAGATGAAACACCGAAGGATTTTACCCTTGCTTCATCTTCAACTTGACCTAAATTTGTTAAAATAATTACTGGTATTTTCATATTTTTATCTTTAATGATCTGAAGCACATGAAAACCATCAACTTTAGGCATCATTAAATCACAAATAATTAATGAAAAGTTATTTTTTTCAAGAAGACCTTCAAACCCCTCTCCACTTTGGAGAGTAGTGACTTCATACCCTTCATGTACAAGCTTCAACTCAAGAGATCGAACAAGAGATTTTTCATCTTCGAGGATTAAGATTTTTTTAGGATTATTTTCAGGCATATATTGATAATAGCAAAATTAGACTAAAAAGTCATTAATGACTTTAAAAATACACTTATATCCACTCATATTTTTTTATAAAATACATTTTCATAAGTTGGGTCAGAATAAAATATAAAATTACACCCATAAATAAGAATCCATAATATAAGAATGGCAAAGCTGTAAACTGAAAAGCTCCGGCAAACGGTGAAGATACAAGCCAAATTCCAAAAACAATTACAGAGAAAGTAGATATTATCACCGGCAAGCTAGCACGACTTTGGAAAAATGGAATTTTACTCGTGCGGATAATATGGACGATCAATGTCTGAGTCAGTAATGATTCCACGAACCAGCCAGTATGGAAAAGTGCAGGATTATTCCAAGTATGGAAAACATAAAGTAAAACAAAAAATGTAGCATAATCAAATAAAGAACTTATAGGACCGAAAAATAAAATAAATCTTTTTATATTTCTAAAATCCCATTTTGATGGTTTCAATAACCTATCTTCATCGACATTGTCTGTAGGTATCGTAGTTTGTGAAAAATCATAAAGCATATTGTTCGCCAAAATCTGTATTGGTAGCATTGGTAAAAATGGCAAGAAAATACTAGCTCCGACAACACTGAACATATTGCCAAAATTCGAACTCGCAGCCATCTTTATGTATTTAATAATATTTTCAAAAATTCTTCTTCCCTCTTTTATTCCATCTTTTAAAACATTTAGATTCTTTTCAAGTAAAATAAGGTCGGATGATTCTTTGGCAATATCAGCAGCAGTATCGACAGAAATACCAACATCTGCCGATATAAGAGAAAGAGAATCATTTATACCATCACCTAAAAAGCCGACGACATGACCCTTTGCTCTTAGATTTTTTATTATTCTTTCCTTATCGTAAGGAGAAAGCTTTGCAAAAACGGAAACACCTTGTATTTCCTTATCCAATTCTTCTTCTGTAAATTTTTCAATATCTTTACCTAAAAGTATTTTATCGATTTGCATCCCTACTTCCTGACAGATTTTCCTAGTCACAATATCATTATCTCCGGTCAAAATTTTTACATCTACACCGAGTTCTCTTAGATCTTCTATCGTCTGCTTCGCACTAGCTTTGGGTGGATCAAAAAAAGCTAAAAACCCTACTAAAATCAAATCGCCTTCATCTTCAATTGAAAAAACTTTTTTATTTATATCTACTTCTTTGTAACCCACAGCAATAACTCGAAAACCTTGTTTGTTTAGATCTTCTTCTATTTTTAATTTTACATCTTCAGTAGTACCACTTAATGAAGAAACTTTTCCATCAATTAAAACATTTATACTTTTACCGACAATTTCTTCAACTGCCCCCTTACAAACAAGAATTTGTTTATTTGTTCTACTATCAGACAAAATTACCGACATTCTTCTACGACTGAAATCAAAAGGTATTTCATCAATTTTTTTATAATTTTGTATATCTAATTTTTCTTTAGCTTCTTCGTGTTTTAAAATAGCCTCATCAATAATATCTGTCATACCTGTCTGAAAAAAACTATTTAAAAACCCATAATGTAAAATATCATTATTTTCTTTACCATAGATATCTAAATATTTTTCTAAAACGACTCGTCCTTCAGTGAGAGTACCTGTCTTGTCAGTACAAAGTACATCCATCACACCAAAATTTTCAATTGCATCTAGATGTTTTACTATTACCTTTTTCTTGGCCATTGCGAGTGCACCTTTATATAAATTCATTGCGACAATCGTCGAAATCATTTCTGGTGCCATTCCTACTGCCACAGCCAAGGCAAACAAAAAGGCTTCAAAATAATTACCTTTAAAAATTCCATTTAAAAGGAAAACTGTCGGTACCATAAAAAGCATAAATTTTAAGGTCAAAAGGACAAATTGTTTCAATTCTTTCGTAAAATCAGAAACATGGGCACTAGTATTAATATCTGAAGCAATACTACCTATATATGTATTTCTACCAGTACTCAAGACAATAGCCGTAGCTACACCACTCTCGACGCTCGTACCCAAAAAACATAGATTGCAAAATTCAATAATATTTTTTTCATTTAAACTAGAATCAATGACATGTTTTTCGGCTGGTAAGGATTCGCCTGTCAGCATTGCTTGATTGATAAATAAGTCTTTAGAAGTAAGGAGCCGAACATCACCTGGAATTATTGTTCCAGAATACAAACAGACAATATCACCTGGCACGACATATTTTGAAAGAATTTCTATTTTCTTATTATTTCTAATAACAGTACTTTTTGTATGAATAATGGATTTCAATTTGTCGATAGCTAATGCTGACTTTGTCTCTTGATAAAAATTTAAAAATACACTTAGAGCTACCATTAATATAATGACAACAAAAGATTTTATATCTCCGACAAAAAAAGAAATAATAGAAAGTGTAAGTAACAATAAATTTATCGGACTTTTTAAAATATTGAAAAATTTAATAAACTGGCTAACTTTTTTATCATTTGCCAAATCATTCAAACCATATTTTTTTAATCTATTTTTTACTTCAAGATCATTGAGGCCAATAATATTGGACTTTAATTCTTTAACAGCAAAATCAGGTTCGTTTTTGGCATAGACGCGTAATATATCAAAAAGTTCATTTTTTGATATATTTGAATGATCTACATCCTTGCTCTGTCTAAAAATATGTTTATGCCAATTCATTTTTGTATTATAAGTATAACATTAAGCAGGATTAAAGATGAAATATTCTTCTAAGTACATATTTAAAATGCTATTATATATCTAGTGAAAAATAAATATTGCATTTGACAGATATTTGTAATTTTGCTATATTAATAGTGTATTAATAACACTAAAAAAATACATGAAAAACACAAAAACATATAACTTTATACGTGTCGCGACAATAACTCCGACTTTAAACATCGGTAATGTCTTAGAAAATACAAAGATTTGTATCAAGGCAATTTTAGAAGCAAATAAAAAGAATAGTAGCTTGATAGTATTACCTGAATTAGCTCTCACTGGCTATACAGCTGGGGATTTATTTCACAATGATACTCTATATAAAAATGTAGAAGAAGCTTTAGCTTTAATAGGAGAAAAAACAAAAAATATTGAAGCTACAATATTAATCGGCTCCCCTATCCGCACAGTTCATGGAATGATAAATGCCGGAATTGTTTACAATCGGGGAAAAATAATCGGGGTAATACCAAAACTACATTTACCAAATTATAAAGAATTTTATGAAAAACGTTGGTTTATTTCTGGATATGAATTACCAGAGAAAACAATAAAAATAAATGGTGTAAATATACCATGTAATAGTAATATTCTTTTTACTGACAAAAACAATCCTAATATCGTAATGGGAGCAGAAATATGTGAAGATGTTTGGATGCCTATAGCTCCATCTGCTGTTCTAGCATTACAAGGTGCAAATATTTTAGTGAATTTATCAGCTTCAAATGAATTAGTAGGTAAAGCCGCATACAGAAAAGAATTGGTTTCAATGCAGTCAGCAAAAACTGTCAGTGCTTATATATATGTATCATGTGGAGTTCATGAATCAACTACAGATGTAGTTTTCAGTGGACACTCACTTATTGCTGAAAACGGTACTATGATAGCTGAATCCCCTAGATTTTCTCGTGAGACAGTTATAACTTATGGTGATATAGATGTAGACCACCTTGTAACTGACCGTACTCGTACAAATTCTTTTACTGATAATCAAAAAATAATAGATAAAAAAGAAGTACAAATAGTAGAGACAAATATACCTACAATAGAAAAGATAGAATATCGAAATATTAGTCCTACTCCATTTCTACCAGGTGATATAGAAAAGAGAAAACAAGTGACTGATGACATTTTTAATATTCAAGTTGCTGGTCTAGCAAAAAGACTAGAAAGTTCCAAAATTAAAAAAGTTGTTTTAGGTTTGTCTGGAGGACTCGATTCAACTTTGACATTTTTAGTAGCATTAAAAGTTTTTGATTTACTAAAATTACCTAGAAAAAATATTTATACTATCACTATGCCTGGCTTTGGTACTACTAGTGGAACAAAAAACAATGCTCATGAACTTGCAAAAGTTTCTGGTGTCAATATTGAAGAAATATCTATAATACCGGCTATAGATCAGCATTTCAAAGACTTGGGACATGACGATAAAGTAGAAAATATTGTTTTTGAAAATAGCCAAGCTAGATATCGTACTATGATTTTATTCGATAAGGCAAACCAAGTCGGTGGACTCGTACTAGGAACTGGGGATTTATCTGAAAGTGCTTTGGGTTGGTGTACATTTAACGGTGACCATATTTCAAATTACAATGTTAACTGTAGTATTCCAAAAACATTAGTAAAATATGTAGTAGAACACGTAGCAGATAATAGTGAAGAAAAAATGAAAACAGTATTGGAAGATATATTGAATACTCCTATCTCTCCTGAACTAACACGTGTAAAAAATGATAAAGTAACACAGAAGACAGAAGACCTAGTAGGACCATATATTTTACATGACTTCTTTATTTACCATTTTATTCGTTGGGGATCTTCACCTGAAAAGATTTTTGCAATTGCAAAAATTGCATTCAAGGGTCAATATAATGAAGTCACAATTAAAAAATGGTTAAAAGAATTTATAAATAGATTTTTCAAAAACCAATGGAAGCGTTCTGTAATGGCTGATGGACCAAAAGTCGGATCTGTCTCATTATCACCTCGTGGAGATTGGCGTATGCCTTCTGATGCTGATGTCACAGAATGGTTGAAAGAATTAGAATAGATTAGACAAGCTCACTATAAATAATATAAAATAAACACATGAATAAAAAATTTTTAGAACCAGATGTAACAGTAGACGTAGTACTCTTCATGGTAGAAGATGGTGTTTTGAAAGTACTCTTAGTTGAACGCGAACATGAACCGTATAAAGGTATTCACGCATTACCAGGTGGATATTTATTTGAAAAAGAAACTGCTCGCACTGGTGCAGAGCGTGTACTAGAAGAAAAAGCCGGAGTTAAAAATATTTATATAGAGCAACTATATACTTTTGATACACCAGGACGTGACCCACGTGGACCAAACTTTTCAATATCATATATCGCACTCGTACACTCACCTATCATGATAAATAAATCACACGATGTTCAAAAACCAGAATGGTTTCCTGTAAAAAAATTACCAAAACTCGGTTTCGATCACAAAGAAATTATTGAATATGCAGTAGAAAGACTTCGTGGAAAGCTCGAATACACAACTATCGGTTTTAATGCATTACCAAAACTCTTTACCCTTTCTCAACTTCAACAAGTCTATGAAGTTATCTTAAACAAAAAACTTGATAAAAGAAATTTTAGAAAGAAAATGGATCAATTTGGTTTTATTAAAGAAACAAATAAATCCCTAACTGGTATGCGCCAACGTCCAGCCAAGCTTTACTCCCTAGCCGTCAAACCCGGAGAAATCAAGAATTTTTAAGAAATAAAAAAGCCCCAATATTGCTGGGGCTTTTTAAGTCTAGATCGTCATTTTTCTGGGTCGCTCAACCTAGTATCTATAGGACCGTAGCCTACTGCGATATAGGGGTATTTTCCGTAAGTAACCGAGCCATAAAAGGCAGCCGCCATTTAAGTTAATCAATACTGACTTAAAAGTATTGAATCTTACATACTAATACTCTAGCAGTATATACCCTTATAATATATTTGTCAAGTACTTCACCATATTAACCTTGACTTTTATAGATAAACATGCTAAAGTGCTATAAAAGCTATATATTATCATAAGTATATGATATAGTGTATATGGTACAATATGTTAATTAACAATTAAAAACAATAGCGATGAAAAATAACTTTTCAACATTAGACTTCAAAGCACTCGATCATTCAATGCTTGAAGGGCCAATAGTTACATCTCTCTTAGAGGATGATTTCTATAAATTTTCGATGGGCGGACTATTACATGACTTCCCTGAATATGGAGAGCAAGAAATGGAATGGCGTTTCAAATGCCGTACAAAAATTCCTTTAGGTGATTACATTACCGAAAAAGATTTTATGGAACAGTATGAACATGTAACAAAATTGCATGCAACTAAAACAGAATTGCATTACTTACGCGGAACAAATGAGTACGATACGCGAATGTTCTCTGAAGGATATTTGAAACATCTTACTAATCTACAGATTCCAAATGCAAATTTCCACGTTACTAATGAGAAAGATCTCGATATTGCAGTAGCAAAATCATGGAATCATTCAATGCATGCTGAAATGCCAATACTTAAAATTGTTAATACTCTTTTCTACCGGACACAATTAAAAAAAATGTCTCGTATGGAACGTGAAGCAATTTATGCAGAAGGTGTGAGACGCTTAGCGGAAACCATAATGAAAATTAAGGCCCATTCAAATGTACGATTCTCTGATTTTGGAAATCGTAGAGCATTCGGACCAGTATGGCACGATTATGTTGTAGCTCGTTGTGCAGAAGAACTCGGAGAGCAATTTCTTGGAACTTCCAATGTAGCACTTGCAGCAAAATATGATTTGATGCCAATTGGTACTTGTGCTCACGAACTTTCAATGGGAATCACAGCTACTCATTTTGATGGAACTAAAAAATCTATTGAAGATTCATTACTACGATTGGCTAATATGTGGTGGAACAAATATGGACATGGATTGTCTATTAATCTTCCTGATACCTATGGCACAACATTTACGTTAGGCGTTATGACCGAACAAATGCATAGAGATTGGAAGGGTAACAGAATTGATTCAAAAGCTCCTACAGTTGCAATCAAAGAACTAATGGCGAAATATGATTCACTCGGTATTGATCCTGCTACAAAAATGGCTATTCCAAGTGATGGAAACACAGTAGATTCAATGATTGAAGTTGCTGATGCATTCCATAATAAAATGAAAGTTTCATTTGGTTTTGGTACCTGGCTTACTAACAATATGGGATTATTACAACTTTCCATAGTTGCAAAACCTTGGAAAATTGGAAAGAAGTATTGTGTGAAAGTTTCAGACAACCGGGCTAAATCAATAGGAGAAGAAAATGAAAAAGGGTCTTACATTAAAGCTCTTGATAGTAATGAAACTTATTTTTTAGAACCTGTAGTTTAAATAAGAACAACAAAAAGAAACCCGTTACAAATATTGTAACGGGTTTTTATTATTTTTACTTACGGATTTAGACTAATAGCCCAAACCTTACTACCTTCTATAGCGACTACACGATTTTCAAAATGTGCTAATGTAAAGTTCGCATTGATCTTTGCATCTGTCACATCGTTACGTCCACCACTAGTCGGCACTGTGATGAGCAAGCTTCCATCATTTTCGATTTCAGCATTTACTCCTTTTGGAAGTGATGTCATGTTTAATTCAGGACTAGCAATATCAGAAATATTTATCTGATAACTTGTATAATCTTTAGAAAAAACAATTTCATATTTTTTATACTGCCCTGTTCTATTCTCAAGCACTGAGAGAGTTGCACATCTAGCACCTGCAATCCCCTCTATTACCTTACTCTTATCGAGTTCCGGAACATGTACATACTGACACGCACCTTCATTAAAGGGAGTGATTAAATATGTCGTACCCATAGTGTCTTGTACTCCGATACCGTCAAACCATTTAGTAGAATTCACCAATACTTGCCAAGTATTTTTCGTAACAATGATAGGTTTTGCAAATTGCTTTGCAGTCACTTCAGTGAGGCCTTGATCAGTAATTATGAACAATCGATTGTAATATCGTACTATTTTATTCGAATGAAGTATTGTTTCGATTATTTCACTTCTACCATCTTTACTTACCAAAATAAATACTAATTTTCCATCGGAATTAATTTCTCCTACCAGGAATCCATATTCAGTATGTATAACTTCACTATGATTCGAAAAACTTTTATCAAACATTCTTCCATTTGCGAGGTTTATCATTTTTCCAGACCGAAGTCGTACGACACCGCATGTATATACTTGTACAGGTATATCATTCACTCCATCAAATAGTACACTCATATTTAGTTTCCCTGAAGATGTAATTATGACAGTTCTATGTATTATTGCAGCTTTTGCAGCAGTAATACTCGTATCATATGGTGATGGTGGTAATGAACGATTTCCTTTTTGAAATACTGATTCATACCACGCGAACAATGATGCCGGAATGGCATTAAAATCACGCACAGCGCTGTTCAATCTCACTCCTTGTGTAAATACTGATTTATTATCTTTCATCCTTTCTAATATGTCGTTTGGCTTGTAACCATCCAACACCCCTTTATATGGATGAATACCAGTAAAAACTTGAAATGAAACTACAGCAAACGAAAACCAGTCAGAACTTTCATTGAATCCATTTGTGTGTAAATCATGAATCGAAGGCATAATAACAGAAGGTTTAAAATGGTCAATAGACCATGAATCCACATCTATCACTCGTGGCTCGGCGAGTTTCTTTTTTCTTGAAACCAACCAATTCAATTCATTTGCATCAACCAAAATTGCTTTATTATTATGAGCAACATTTATTACAGTACGCATCCCATCTACAAGAGACAAAACATCTTTATCTGTAAAATTTTCACGGTTGCGATATGCAGTCGTAAAAACTCTAGCCAATGCTTCACCTTGTTCGTAATTCATGTAATATCCGATCGGATTTTGATTTTTAAATACCAAACCTTTCGGTGCGACAATAAATGGATGATTAATTTTTTTTAATAAACCAAGCTTTATCGCCATACCATCCATACTCATTTTTTTTGAATCTGAATATAATTTTATAATCAAATCAGACGATGGTTTATATACAGAACCTTCACCGCCTGTGGCGATATGGTCTGTCGGACGAAGTGTCAAAACTCCACGTCCTTCGAGCTCAAATGTTTCAGCCCTTGTTAATACTCCTGTGGTGTTCATTATATTTCAGTATTAATAGTGAAATGAATTGCTGCAAGTGCGACATCATCATCAGGATATGTCTCATGCTTGCTATAGTCGAGTAATGCTCGACTGAGTCTACGTTTAACAAATTCTCCGGTCCAATTTTTGAATGCAGTTAATCGTACTGCAATTTCCAATGGTTTTAGAAAATTTCCATCTTTCTTAAAGCGACCTATACCATCTGAAGTAATACATATCACTTCTAGATTTTCGATCTCTTCAACAGTTAATGAAATAATATATCCTGTGACTGATTGTTGTATGTTGAAAAATATCTCATTCTCAGCTACAGCCCCATTGATTACATTAATTGTTTCTACAGATAAACTTTTTTCTCCATTTTCTGTATTTATATGGTTGGCAATGAATTGTTCTTTGCGGTTATCTGCCGGATAATACGGAGTATTATTTTGCCACTCAGTATTTATCAAACGTATATCGCCATTTTTGAATTTCAATATCGCATGACCATCTCCTAATATGTGAATAAATCCACCAGTAGGAGTAACAATAGAATATACACAAGTCGCCAATAAATCTTGATTCGTCAAACCCATTTGCAATACAGTATTTTGTGCGTGCAAAATAAGTGTCTGATGAATTAAATTTGGAAGAATTGTGATATCTGAAGTTTGAGCTAAACATTCTTTGATCGCAGTAATTGTAGCGCAAGTAATTATGCGGGCACCTATGTCGGTATGCCTCCCTGATGAACAACCATCTGATACAACCATAAAAAGTGCATCATTTAGTTCTCCACAAAGTGCATGATCCTGACAAGGTGAATTTTGTGTAATGTGTTTTTTACCTATCACAAAATGTGAATCGGTATTTCCTTTCTTTTCCATTTTTTAAGTTTTTTAAAGTTAAATTAAAAACAGGCAGCAGATTTTCTGCTGCCTGTGTACACTCACAATCTTTTAGATAGTAGGTGCGATTTGTTGGGAAGGTCCTCCCGTTCCAAGTGCATGTGACTGGCTACTTACTGATTGACTAACAAAGTCAGCCAATTTAGCAAGTCTACCTGGTGTCACATCACCTGCATCGATATATTTATTAATACCGACTGATGTCTGCAATGATTCAAGTTGATTCTTGTATTGAGCAGCATTAATTCCTACCAACAAAACAATATCTGACTCAATGAATTCACCTTTTATTCCGCGTTCAATTTCTTTTTTTACCTGACCTGCTGTCAATTTAGAATCGTTATCATCACCATCGGTAATAATTACATTAATTCCATTTGACATAAAGTCATTATCAGCTAATTGTTTCGCGTAAGTATTAGTTGAACCAATTGCAGAATACATTGCATCCAACAAGTTTGTGTATCCTCCGGGTGAAAATTGTTCATATGCATTAGTATCAATATCCGCAAGCGGCATGAAACCATGCAATTCTTTAATTCCACCGGGAAGGTGTGTCGCGAATAAAAATACTCGCACCAGTAAGTTTTCAGAGCGTGGTGATTTTTTACAAGACTCAATCGTTGTGATCAAGCATTTACGTAAATCACCTACAAAATCTCTAATCGAACCAGTTACATCAATAGCAATATTTACCAGTGTGTACTCGGAAGCACCGAGGTGCTCCGTACGTACTCCTGAAAATTTTAAATTGCTTCCTGGGATACTATTAGTATCCATACCTAACATTTTTGGCATAATTTGTTTCCTCCTATTTTTAAATTTGTTTATACTAATTAATTAAAAAATGTTGTAGTCGTAGTAACTTCTACTCCGCGTTTCTGAATTTCAGTCAACCATGCTTGCGCAATAGCTGGAAAATCCGGACTCGTTGGCTGGTTAGTACCAGGCTCAAAAGATTGCGGTACTGGACTAGTCGCATCGGTCAAGATTTTAATCTTTGCGATATGATCAGCACCAATGTTGTTCGCGATTTGATCAATGGTTTCTTTTACACAATGACTTAACGCTTCTCCGGCAATAAGGATAATGTCGGCTTTTTGTAATGTTTCAATCAGAATAGTATTTAACTGAGTAGAAGGATCTATTCCATCTTCAACTTCAGCTAATAATCCGCCATAGTGTTCAGTAAAAGGGTTTGTTCCTTTCATCACAAAATCAACCATTGCATACTCTTTGCGTTGCCACTCAAGTAATGCATTTGAAAGATTTTCCTGAATACCATGACCCCATGTACCAACCAAACAATGTTCAGGCCAGATAAATAACATATACTTACCTGTTTTTTCAAGTGCCTCCGCGTATTCCAGTGAACGTTTTAATTGTCCAGGATCACGTGGTGTGTAAATTCCTGCTTTGATATCAGATGCTGTAATCAAAGTAAATGGTGCAACCATTTTACCTTGTGCATCTTTCCACCAAGACGGGTGTGCGATGTCAATGATTTGATGAGTATCCAGTGTTACGTGAATATCATCCAAACGATGACCATGTTTTTTAATAAAAGTAGCTAAACGATTCATATCTTCGTTTGCTCCAGTTACTGGTAATGCTGACCCTGGAAGATCCATAAAGTCTTTTTGTGGGTCGATTACGACCAGATGAATTTTTACATTTTTGTTCATGATTTCTGTTTTTTTATTGGTGAAACTTAATTTAATTTTTAACGAACTTAATAGTGTTTTTTCTACACTATCTTTACTTAGTGTTAATATAACACTATTAAAATACAATGCAAGCACTTTTCAAATAAAGCTGTGGATAACTTTTTTATAACAAAAAAGCCTTATTTTATAAGACTTTTAAAGCTTGTTATTTTAACAATTAATCAGATCCTAGTTTAAAACTAATGCATATTCCCAATATTGCGCCTAGAGAACTAAAAATAATGGAGGAAAAAGAAAAGGCGTCTGCTCCCCACAAAGTGGGTATATATCCCCCAAGTGTGGAGCCTATTATAGTACCTATAAAGATTAAAGATTTAGAATTCACCTTTAAATAATAACATAATCTATATAAATAAACCTTAATTGACTTTTTACCATGTGAATGCTAATATAAATTTTAGATAAATTGAACATAAAATATTAAAGACAGAACATGGAAAACATTTTAGAAGTAGATGGATTAGCTTCATTGAAAGGGAAAACGCTTAATTTTACAAAATTAAGCAGCAGTATTAATCATGCAGAAAATGCAGAAATTTTATACAAAAAAGACAAAGTAACAATTTCTAAATCAACGATACATCAAAATATGTATCATATCACGAAAGAAAAAGGCGCAGTAAGAAATATTCCTAAAAATTTGGATGTAAAAATAGGCGGAATAGCCCTAGATAAACTTTCAAAAGAGACCTTTCATGGCGTGCTTCATCTTGATTTAAAATCTTAAAATTATTTAAGATGTAACCCTATATGACCTCGGATTTATCCGAGGTTTTTTATTTTATAGCTTTAGCTACAGTAATTGCTACATTTTTATCAAAAATACTTGGAATTATTTTATCTACAGTTGGATTTTTTACTAATTTTGCAAGAGCAATAGAAGCTTTCACTAGCATTGCATCTGTAATGTTTATCACCTCATGATCTAAGGCTCCACGAAAAATTCCAGGAAAACCAAGTGCGTTATTTAATTGATTTGGAAAATCAGACCTACCTGTAGCCACAATAAATGCTCCAGCGGACTTTGCTATATCTGGCATTATTTCCGGCACTGGATTGGCTAAAGCAAAAATAATAGGCTTCTTATTCATCGTCTTTATCATTTCACTAGTCAATACTCCCCCTTTCGAAACACCAATAAAAACATCAAAATCTTTTATAGCCTCTAAGAGCTCTCCTTTTATTTTTTGCTTGTTGGTTTTTTTAGATAAAATTATTTTTTCTTCATTTAAATTTTCTCTTCCTTCATAAATAGCTCCATGGCTATCAAGAATAATCATCTCTTTAAAACCATATTCAAGTAACATTTTTGCAATAGCCACCCCCGCTGCACCTGCACCATTTATCAAAATTTTTACATTTTCTTTTTTATTTCCACGAACTTTTAAAGCATTTATAAGACCAGACAATACTACCATAGCAGTACCATGCTGATCATCATGCATTATTGGAATATTTAATTCTTTCTTTAATCTTTCTTCAATCTCAAAACATCGAGGTGCCGAAATGTCTTCTAAATTTATTGCACCAAAAGATGGAGCGATAGCCTTTATTGCTTGAATAATTTCTTCTGTATTTTGGGTCGACAGAACAATCGGGAAAGCATCTACTCCAGCAAAACTTTTAAAAATAGCTGCCTTACCTTCCATCACAGGCAAAGCACCTTCAGGGCCAATATTGCCGAGCCCGAGTACCGCTGAACCGTCTGATATTACAGCCACCATATTACCCCTAGATGTATAATTATTTGTCTCTTTTTTATTATTTGCTAAATAAGTAGAGACAGCTCCGACACCAGGAGTATAAACTAAAGATAAATCTTCTTTTGTTTTTAGTTTAAATTTAGAAATTACCTCTATTTTTCCACGAAGTTTTTTATGAAGTTTTAAAGACTCTTTTGAAATATTGTTTTTCATATTCTGTTTTTATGCGAGTTTCTTCAAATCTTCTTGATATTTTTGCATTACTTGCATAGAAGCAGTTTGTTGATCCATACCACTTTTTATCTTAGCCTGCACTTCTTCGGCAATTTTTTTAAAAAGATCTGGATCTTTTTCCATCATTTTTAAAACCATATCTATTTGAGCCTCAGGAACACCTTGAGCTTTTAACATTTTCTTTAATAATATATTTTTAAACATAGGACTATATTATCATACTTTTGGTTAAATAAAAAATTTATTTAACCCTTGTAAAATAAGGCTATTTAAAATTTTGTAAGATATTGACTTTTCGTCCGTCATAATATGTAGATAGCACAAATAAGTAATAAATATAAAAAACAAAAAACATGCAAATTAGCCAACAAACAATTGAATTCGGATTACACATTTTTTATGTAGTAGCATCCATGATCGGAGTCGTAGCATTTTGTTACTTCACGGCCATTGCTCAAACTAACAATTCTTTACGCAAAAGTTATAAAATTAACGATAAGCGTAAAAGGGTTCGATAGAGCAAACAAATTAACCCAAATCTTTATAAGATGCGGGTTTCTTTTTTTTAATTTTATTACATAGTATACTTAATGTAAGAAAATTTTAACTGAAACGTCATATATATGGAAGCAAAAAATGAAAACTTAAAAGAATCTTTTTCTAAAGCATATGATAATTTTTCTGATGCAATATTTAGATATTGTTTGTACCAAACATCCAACAAAGAAAAAGCACTAGATCTGACAGCTGATACATTTACCAAAACTTGGGAGTATATTTCTTCTGGAAAAGAATTGGATAATATTCGTGCTTTTCTTTATAGAGTAGCCAATAATTTGATTATTGACGACCGTCGTAAAAAGAAATCCGATTCCTTGGATGCGATGACAGAATTTGGTTTTGATGTAAAAGATGAGAACGATGAAAATAAGGGACATGAGAATGCTTTTGAAGGAAAAATAGCCATGGAAGCAGTAGCCCAATTGGATGAAAAATACCGTGATGTCCTAATGCTCAAGTATGTAGATGATATGTCCATAAAAGAAATAGCCAAAATCTTAGATGAAACTGAAAATAACATATCAGTAAGAATGCACAGGGCTTTAGAAAAATTAAAAAATATTTTAGGAGAAAATAAGATTTAAAAATATATGGAAGATAATTTCAACAATTTAATAAGCCAAATCAAAGAGGAAAAATTGACCTCAGTTGAGAAAGCTATTTTAAAGCACAAGGTGATGTCTTTTGTGAATAGTAATCCTGTTCAAATACCAAAAGTGAAGTCTTCAGCAAGTACTTCATTATCTCATTCTTTATTATATATTTTTAAATTAATAGCACTAACTTTAATTTTAATTGCTACAGCAAATTCTATTTCAAATACATTAAATTCATCAATTAAACAGGACACTGGATATATCATAAATATGCCAACAAAAACAAAACCTTTAGAAACACAAAACAATACAACAGTAGAAAACCCAGTCTTAATAAATCCTGATACAACAAAACCAATTGAAGAAACAACTAAACCTATAATACCAATAGATACAAAAAGTATTCCAGATTATTCATCAATCAATTCAAAATCATCTCCTGCAGATTTGACTCCAGCTGAGCTCATTCGTCTACGTAAAATCCAGATAGATAAAATGGCTCCGCTTACTAATACCAACCAAAATACCAGCCCCCAGACTCCATAAGACTCGTTTGAATTAATAGCTGAGGCTGACAAATCAGCATCTATAATCTGAAAATCATTTTTATTTAAACTATCATCTACTTTATTTTCAATTGTTTTTACTATATTGTTTGTAGTTTGACTTACTGTTTTGATTATTGGTTTTACTGCAGGTAAAGCATTATAATCAAAAACAACTTCATTCGTCGGTGATAATAATTTCAAATTACTTTTGTCGTCAACGGTAAAACCTGTGATTCTAGAAGATATCTTCATTTTCTTTTTTACTGGAATAATTGTATTTTTAGGAAAATAAAAATTTCTAATTCCATTCGAAATCGACCAAGCAGAAATATCGGCATCCAAATCAGAATTGTTTGTCAATTCTATAAAGAAGTCTTTTTCATCTCCTACAGCTGATATTGTCACAGCGGTTAAGGCTATTTTTATATTTATTTTATCTATCGCATCTGGAGTGTCAGCAAAAAAATTTGGATAATGTTCCAAAATAACAGTATAATCTCCAGGGTAAAAATAAGTATGTGTAAATTTTTCATTATTCGTCACCAACATCTCCCTGGAATCTCCATCACCAAAATTCCACAAATATCTACCAGAAAAAATGTTTTGGCTATTAGAAAAAGACGTTTCACCTTTGAAATTAATCGGAATATTTATAAAAGAATTATTTCTTGCAGTAATTTTTGTTTTAATAGTAATTATTTCTGGTATTTTAGGTTTTGTCGTTGTTTTTTCAGGGGTAGATCCACTACCGCCACCACTAGTATTTCCACCTGAAGTATCACCTCCTGTATTATTTCCATTAGTATCACCACCAGTATTTTGATTTCCACCAGCATCACAAGAAACATTGGCTAGTCCTGGAGTAGGAAGAGCTGCACACCAAGATCCGTTTAATTGTAAAGAATTTCCATCATTATCGGCTCCTTGAGCAGAACTATAGCTATAACTAGCTATGAGAACTCTCGGATCACTTCCGTCCCAAATTTTTACATTTCCAGAATTGTCTAATGTCATACTAGTATCAGCCACCAAAGAAACATTTGGATATTCTATATTGAAAGTATTTTTATCATTCGTAATGATTGCATAACCATCGGCAGGTATTTCTAGAGAATCATTTATATAATGCAAAGAAGTACTACCGTCATCAAAACGCCAATCTGTACTAGCGTGCCCAGACAAAACATTTACTGTCTCGGTACCATTATTATGAAGCTCAACCCACTCTCTATTTGTATCTGTACCAGCAGGGTTGTACATAATTTCACTGATCACAATATCTGCATATGCAAAATGAAAACTAGATAAAAAGATAATACTAAATAAAACCAAAACTTGTTTTTTAGACATAATTAAGTTTGTTTTAAATATTAATTGATATGTTATAATTATATCAATATGATAGAAAACAACAAAATTGAATTTTTAGCAATTGGGGATATCGTAATCGATGCTTTTATCAAGCTAAATGACGCCCATGAACACAAGGGTTTAGACGGAGAACAAAGTGATGAGCTATGTCTACGCTTTGGAGACAAGGTCCCCTATGAATCCGTAGATGTCCTCTATGCTGTAGGA
This sequence comes from Candidatus Nomurabacteria bacterium, assembly GCA_026395995.1. GTDB lineage: Bacteria > Patescibacteriota > Minisyncoccia > Phycocordibacterales > UBA9973 > UBA9973. The sequence goes on from JAPLXQ010000004.1 coordinate 33,522, forward strand.
AATAGTCCAAACGCTGCTGTATCTGCTTCAAGGCTTGGTCTGCGTACCGCCCTTTTATCTACTATTGGTGATGACAGAAATGGTCAAGAATGTTTAGAATCTCTAAAAAAAGACAATATAATAACAGACTATATAAAAACTGATGCTGGTAAAAAAACAAACTACCACTATGTACTTTGGTATAAAATAGAGAGAACTATTTTAATTAAACATGAAGCATTTAATTATCACTTACCTAGTATACCAGAAATTGGTTGGATTTATTTATCTTCAATGGCCGAAAATTCTCTACCCTACCATGCCGAAATTATAGAATTCTTAAAGAATCACCCTGAAACAAAACTAGCTTTTCAACCAGGAACATTTCAAATGAAGCTAGGTACTGAAAAATTAAAAGACGTTTACGCTCGTACAGAAATATTTTTCTGTAATTTAGAAGAGGCGGAAAGAATTTTAAATATCCAAAATAAAGATATTAAAGTACTAGTAAAAGGTATCCACGACTTAGGACCAAAAATCGTAGCTATAAGTGATGGACCAAATGGGGCTTATGCATCAGATGGTACAGATATTTATTTTGTTCCAATGTACAACGATGGTAATCCTCCCTTTGAAAGAACAGGGGCTGGTGATGCTTTTTCTTCTACATTTACAGTAGCAATAGCACAAGGTAAAACTATCCAAGAAGCTTTGTCTTGGGGACCTATTAATTCTATGAGTGTTGTAAAATATGTCGGTGCACAAAAAGGTTTGTTGGCGAAGGATAAATTAGAAGAATATTTATCAAAAGCTCCAGAAACTTATAAAGTTCAAAAATTAGTATAATAAATATATGGAAAAAAATACCTTTTTTGATAGCAAAGAAATAAAAGAAGAAGTACAGAACAAGCAAATTGAATCTGATTTAAAAAACAAATCAAAATATTTAGATATACTTTATGATTTAAAAATAAAAGAAGTTAATTTAAAAGAAAAATTAAATGAACTAGAAAATGAAGAAAAATTCTTAAATGATGAAAAAATTAAAAAACAATTATTAGTAAATAAGCAAGAATTAGCCGATACTGAATTAGATTTACTTAAAATAACTCAAAAAATAGCTAGGATATATAATGAAAATAAATTAGAACCATATACTTTTGACGAAATAGAAGCTAAAAAGTCTGAATTAGAAACAGAAAATATCATAAAGACTAAAAATATAGAATACATTAAAAATGGTACTGGTTTATATAAAGTAAAAGAAATTGTAAATAAGGAAATTACTTTTATTAAAGATGAAATAAAAAATAAAGAGGTTGAAATATCTAATTTAGAACAAAAAAACAAAGAAATACAAAATAAAATAAAGGAAAATTCAGAAATATCTGAATTAGGAGAAATTAAAGACACAGATTTAGATGAGCTCTCAGAAGCAGAAAAAGATATTTATGCTGAAAATATTCATGAAATAAATAATTTAAATAATTTAAGAAAAAAATTATCTGCAGATTATAATTTAAATATTATAAAAATAAGAAATTTAAAATCTGAAATAGAAAGACTGGAAAATACTATTAATCAGTAATTAGATTTTTCTTTTTAATACTTTCTTCACTGCTTCCTTAATAGCATTTTTACCCATACCATAATGTTCTATGAGTTCATCAGGAGTTCCTGATTGACCGAATTTATCATTTACGCCTATGAATTCTATCGGTACAGGAAAATTTTGCGCGAGCACTTCTGCGACAGCAGAACCCATTCCTCCAGCTATTTGATGTTCTTCGACTGTGACTATTGCACGACACTCTTTTGCAAGAGCTACTAATGAATTCACATCCATTGGTTTAATACTGACCATATTCATCACTTTTGTTTTTATACCTTCAGTTTCGAGTTCTTTTGCAACCATTATCGCGCGATACAAAAGTGCACCAGTTGCTATAATACCAACTTGTGCGAGACCCATATCAGGCATCCAATATATTTCTGACTTCCCTATTTTAAAAGGAGTTTCTTCTGTAGTAATTATAGGTGTTTTTTCACGAGCGAGACGTAAATATGTCGGTGTTTTTGTTTTAGCTATTTCAATAGTTGCGCGCTTTGCTTCGAGTGCATCACAAGGAGAAATCACATCAAGGTTTGGAATAACACGAGTAATAGCAATGTCTTCGATGGCTTGGTGTGTACCTCCATCTGGACCGACAGAAATACCAGCATGACTACCGATGATTTTCACAGGACGATCGTTATAACAAATACTTGTACGAATTGGTTCCCAATTTCTCCCCGGTGAAAACATCGAATATGAAGACATGAAAGGAATTTTACCCATTGCCGCCATACCACTAGATACTGTTGCTAGATTTTGTTCTGCTACACCGACTTGGACAAAACGTTCTGGGAATTTTTCTTTAAATAAATGCATTTGTGTACTCTCAGTAAGATCAGCACAAAGAGCAACGACATTTTTATCTACCTCACCAGCAATCACTAAACCTTGACCAAATCCTTTTCTAATAGGAACTTGTTCAACGTCTTCATTAAATATTTTTGTATTAAGTTTTAAATTTGGATTAAGCATAATTTTATTTATAGTGAGCTTGCCGAACTATTGATGTTCGCTAACTATTTGTCCGACAAGTGTGCGAAGTTCAGCTAATGCTACGGCACCTTGTTCGGCTTTTTTAATTTTATCTTCTGGGCCTGATCCAGGTGGATTTCCATGCCAACGATAATCTCTCTCAAATTCTTTTACTCCTTTTCCAGGAATTGTGTGTGCAATTATTACAGTCGGCTTTTCGTATATAGCCTGAGCTTGCTCTACGGCTTCATTTAAGGCTTGAAAGTCATGACCGGAAACTTCTATCACATGCCAATTAAAAGCTCGCCATTTGTCAGCTAGAGACTCCAAAGGCATCACGTCTTCTGTATATCCTTCGATTTGAATATTATTTCTATCTACAACAGCAATTAAATTCCTTAATTTATTTTTCCCTGCAAGCATTACTGATTCCCAGTTTGAGCCTTCATCGAGTTCTCCATCACCGAGAAAACAATAAACATATCTCTCTGTATTTGCTCCATTGTCCATCCTGTCTGCGAGAGCCATACCGACAGCTTGTCCGAGGCCGAGACCGAGTGGACCGGAAGAAGTTTCTACATATGGTAAATATTCACGATGTGGATGACCTTGTAAACGTGTACCGAATTTTCTTAAAGTTTTAAGTTCTTCCACTCCGAAATATCCTGCATGAGCCATGGTAGCATAAAGCACAGGACAGATGTGACCGTTTGAAAGAACTAATCTGTCACGTTCTGGCCATGTTGGATTCTTCGGATCATGTTTTAAAATATGAAAATAAAAAAGTGTAAAAACATCTGCCATGCCGAGTGGGCCTGCAGTGTGTCCTGACTTCGCTTCAATAAGCATTTCAATAATAGAGATACGAATATCATTCGCCTTTTTTTCTAAATCTAAAATTTTGGATTGGGTTAGAAAACTCATACTTATATTATAACATATATGAAAAATTGGGAAATAAAAAAGGTCACCTTGCTATTGGTGACCAATTATAATTAAAAAGAATTCAATATTTTCTCTTCTTCTTTAGAAGTTAAAATAGGATTCTTACCTTCCTTTTGAAAGGAATCAAATTCTTTTTTAGACATATATTTTATATTCCATTTATGTTTTTTTATTAAACTTTCAAAAACTTCTACAGATTTATTTAACAACAAAGTATCTGTATTACTTTTCAACTTTGGTTTATTAAAAAACACACGTACTTCGTCAGTTTTATTTACTGGAATATAAATAAATAAAATAATTAAATATGATGGAGAAGTTGATGTTATATCACTGTACCATTCCATTTTAATGACGAAGTTATACCAAACCTTATTTTCAATTTTAAATATCGGAAATTGTCTACTCATACCTAATCCTCTAAAAGAGGGGTATTTGTGACTATTTACTTTTTTTATAATTGGCTCTAATAAATTTGATATATTATCAAAAAGTAAATTACTTACATTTTCTAGCGCATTTTTTTTCATCTGTATTAAGTTTTTTAGTTAAAAATTAGGAAAATTTACGTCGTTTTAACCGATGAACTGGCGAACGAATCTAAATACAGTATAGCATATTATATGCCTGTTTGTCAATATGTATTTGAGCCTTTGTTTTCTTCCCCTTACGAAGGGGAAGTCCCCTTTAGGGGGATGGGGTTAATATGAATCAGACCCCCTCTTTTTGGATTACCAAAAACTCTCCCCCTTCTAAAGGTGGAGAAAAATGAATTCTTTTCCTCCCCTTACGAAGGGGAGGTGGCGAGTACTCGAGCCGGTGGGGTTAATTTAAAGATTTTCGTATTATATCCAACACTCCATTCAAATTCTTCCGCACATCTTGATTCCAAAATCGAAGCGTTTTCAAACCCAAAGAATCCATAAATACTTCTCTATCCTTATCATATTCTTTATTTTCTAAATGTTGCGAGCCGTCGAGTTCGACTACTAAATTCTTTTCAATACAATAAAAATCAACAATATAATTTCCAACTCCGACTTGTCTTCTAAATTTTACTCCTAATTTATTATCACGAATTTGAACCCATAAAATGCGTTCTTCCTCCGTCATATTTTTTCTTAAATTTCTTCTATTCTCTCTTGTTATTTTTGTATTAAATATTTCTGTCATTTTCTTTTCCTCCCCTTACGAAGGGGAGGTGGAGAGTATTCTCGACGGTGGGGTTAAATTAGTTTCAAATACACCCCATCCCCAAGATTAAAATCTTGGTACTTCCCCTTCGTAAGGGGAGGAAAAATACTTACAAATTCTCAAACATTTGAACAGTACCTATGATATCTGTAGTTTTAAAGATTGCGGAGCCGATGACGAGGCGGTCGGCACCTGCTTTTATTAGGTCTTGAGCTGTGTCTGTATTTACAGAACCGTCCACACTGATAGTGATTTCAGAAAATTTTTCTCTTAGTTTTTTTATTTGATCAATAGCTCTCTCATCAAATTCTTGTCCTTGAAAGCCGACATTTTCTACTCCCATACATTGAATAAAATCAACATGTGAAACTATTTGAAAAACTTTTTCTAAATCACTCGTCGTATTTATCGCGACACCAATGTCTATCGTATCACGTATGTACATATCCATTCCTTCTAGGAAATCACGAAAGTTTTCAAAATCTCTCTGGGCCTCCAAATGAAAGACTACTCTCTTTGGTCCAAAACGAGTATAAAAATCAAAATTTTCAACTGCATCACAAACCATCAAATCAAGCTCAAAATCAACATCTTCCCAAAACGGTAAACCTTCTCTTTCTTCTAAAATAGCTTGAGCATGATAATCTAGTTCACTAATTTCTCGATCTGCACCATTGGAACGAAATGGCCATGTGTATTGAGGAGTATAAACCCCATCACAAATATCTATCTGAGCAACAGGAACGACCCCTCGCACAAGGGCGATTTTGTTTTTTAAATCATCATAACTTTTGGTAAGTATTGTAGGTATTATTTCCATATAGGCGATTATAGCATACTATAATTTAAAAGCTTTTCTGGGCAACTAGGACCATATTTGTCGGAGGATATTGTATTTGTTTCAAAATTCCATTTTGATTTTCAAATATTTCAACTTTTCCGACAAACCTATTCTGAACAATCCAATCATTGGTATAGACACGTGAAGCAGTTTCTATTTTATTAGGATTTTCTAAGATATCAAAACCTGCCTGGTGTAATAAATCTTTCCAATCACTAAAACTAAAGAAGGCAAACTCTTCATTCAGCTCACTTTTCCAATTGTCTGCATAATCTTTCTTTGTAATAAATTCTACTGCATCTTTCATTCTTAAAACAAAATATTTTTGTCCATCTATATTTTCTTCTTTAAAATTTATTTTTGTTTCTTTTCCTCTTCTTCCAGAAGTTCTCATATCTTCCAAATAATCCTTAGCAAATCTAAAGAATTTAGCTTCAGTAGAAAGAGAATTTATATGTTTCATTAAATCATCCTGACTGTCTGTTTGGAAAAATATATTTTCATTTGTTCCATCTGTACTATTTAATTTTAGATAAACTTCTTTATCTTTGTTCTCTGGACCAACGACATCGCGTATTACAAGTCTTCCACCTTTTCTTGTCTGTTTATATTTTAAATTAATATAATTTTTTAAACTTTCTAGTCCATCACCATATGACCAGACTTCATGAGTAGTAGAATTACATATAGTAGTGTCTATAGACCCATCTTCAAAAATAGAATCCATAAGATTGCGCTGATGAAAATGCACAAATGCACCACCAAATTCTCCAGCTCTTTGTCTTTCAGTACAACGAGCTAAAAATTCACTCGCAATATCAATACCAATAATATCAGAATCGGGAAAATCGTATGCAAGCTTTACCATTAGGGCACCATCGGCACAACCTTCGTCAACAATTTTACCGGAAACTACAGCCTTTTTAATATCTAAATATTTCATATCTAAAACTTCTGACCTTGCCATTGCAGAAGCATAAGTAGAATAATTTCTAGTCTCAGTAAGAGAACCACTGTCTGTCAAAAGGGGTTCTTTCCAAATCTTTTTTATACTATCTGGAACAGAAGGAAAATCTTTCCAAAAACTAAAAGTAGAGGTTGAAACTAAATTTTCTAAAATAGTATCTTTTTGCCAATCCACCTTTTCTTCTGCAAGAGTATGTAATGCATCGATAGGAGCCTGTGCAATAAATTTTTTATTTTGATAATCATATTCTGCTGGTAGCACTGTAAAACCAAGAGATATATACATATCTATGACATTTGGGGTCGAAGCTAAGACTATTGTATTTTTGGGGGTCAATTCCAATCCATCAGACTCATGAATTTCTTTTAAAATAATTTCTATATATTTATCTGTCGGATCAAAATGAGGTATGCCGACTATTTTTTGTTTTATTCCTAAATCTTTTCTAAAATGTTCAAAAAATCTATCTAGTGAAATAGCACGGATATAAAATGGTAATGGATTAAATCTGGAATTTGATTTATTTGAAGATGTCACCGCAAAAACTACTGTATCAATACGTTCATCTGGATTAAAATTATTAGGACCAATAAAATCCAATTTTGAAAATGGTAAATTTAAAATTTGCCACAAATACTTTTCTTGAAAAGAAGTATTTAATATATGTCGCCCATGAAAAAGTAAATATGCCATAAAATTATTTATCTAACTCATTAATTCTTCTAATATGTCTCTCATCTCCTGAAAATTTTGTATTAAGGAAAATATCTACTGCTTTTATAGCTTCTTCTTCTGGTATGAATCTCGCTCCGAGTGAGAGAATATTTGCATTGTTGTGCTCACGACTAACTTTTACAATTCCTAAATTTCCTCCATAATATTCACAAGCTCGTGCACCTTCGACTCTATTTGCATCCATTGCTTCGCCTTCACCCGAACCACCGAGAATAATTCCGAAGCTTCCTTCATCTCCTACCACAGCTTCTGCTACTGGGCGAATATAGTCAGGATAATCATCACCTTCTTTGTATTCAAAAGCTCCTTTGTCTATGACTTCATATTTAAGTTCACCCAAATATGTTTTGAGTTTTTCTTTTAATTCATATCCTGCATGATCCGATCCGATGTATATTTTCACCCTGTTTAGAAATTTTTTAATTTATAATTTTATCTTCCCGTTTTTTATTTCTAACGGGATTCATTTTTATTTACTACCAGTTTTGATTACATGATCCACGAGTGTATGTGTATACCCCATTTCGTTATCATACCAACCCATAACTTTTACGAGATTACCACCAACAACACGAGTGAGGTCGAGCTGAGCTATTGAAGCATGTGATTCACCAAGAATATCTGATGACACAAGAGCTTCTTCTGTAGTTGCAAAAATAGTACTCCACTTTGGGTCCATAGCTGCTTTTTTCAAAATATCATTTACTTCTTGTGCAGTAGTTGGTTTTTTAGAAATAAAAGTAATATCTACAATACTTCCTGCTGGAACTGGCACACGCATTGAGATACCATCGAAAAGATTTGTTAATTCTGGAAAAGCTTTTGTAACAGCAATCGCCGCACCAGTAGAAGCTGGAACGATATTTTGTGCTGCAGCACGACCTTCACGGAAATCTTTTTTGTTTGGACCATCAACAATACCTTGTGAAGCAGTATATCCATGAACAGTATTGAGAACTGCTTTTTCGATACCGAGTGCTTCGTGTAAAATAGCGATCAAAGGACTCGCGGCATTTGTAGTACAAGATGCATTTGAAGTAACTGCGCACGTGCCGAATTTATCTTCGTTTACGCCCATTAAAATTGTCTCACCCTTTGTCTCGCCAGAGCCTTCGGCGGAGGCGGATTCTTTTGCTGGAGCAGAGATAACTACTTTTTTCGCACCAGCTTTTATGTGAGCATTTGCTTTGTCATATGTAACAAAAAGCCCAGTTGATTCTACGACGACATCCACAGCCATCGCACCCCAAGGCAAGTTTGCTGGGTCTTTTTCTGCGAGAACTTTTACTACTTTTCCATCAATTACTAATTCCTGACCATTTGCTTTAACATCATGATTCCAAGTTCTATATACTGTGTCATGTTTTAAAAGGTATGCGAGGTTTGCAACATCTCCCAAGTCATTTACTGCTACTATTTCGATCTCTGGGCGTTCCCATGCAATCTTCAAAAAAGCTCTTCCTATTCTCCCAAAACCGTTAATACCTACTTTTATTCTTGCCCCGTTTGAATTTTCACTCATATTGTTATAAAAATTAAATCTAATAATATTTCTTAAAATTATTCTACCCCATAGTTAATCTTGAAAATTCGTTCGGGGGTATGTGCCTATTTATATAAATTTTAATACATCCAGTATACCATTTTAAATAGGAAAATAAAAAAGCCCTTGTTTAAGGGGCTTTATAATTCTTTACAAACTTAACTGTCTATCAGTTTCAAAAAAGCTTTTTCTTGAACCAATTTGTGTTGTTAGGTAACCAGTAAAAAATGGATTTCTTCCTGGCCTGCCTAATGCAGGAAAACCAAAAAGTGTACCATACTTTTCACCACTTTTTCTTTGCTCAAGTAATTGAGCTAGAAATTTTAATTGTCCATAATTTTCAAAATCTTCATTTTCATCAGACAAAGTTATTGAAAGTATTTTCACACGAAATTCGTGTTTCCCATCTTTACTATAAATCCACGCAGAATCATCTTTAAAAGCTTCTGTAAATTTTTCTGCAAAATTTGCTTTCAATGACTTAAAAACCTCATCAAAATTTTCAAGTGGCAATAAATCAACTTTATTTTTCATTTGTTTATTTTGTTTTTAAAAAGTTATTACTGTATTTATTCAGATAAATATTAACATATTAAATATAAATTTGTCAACACAGACTCATTATGCTAAAATATCCCTATGAAAATCCATAGATTTATAGACAACTTTGATCTAACAGGCTTGGAAGTGGAAATCACTGGCGAAATTGCACATCAGATGGTAAAGGTATTGAAACTTGAAATCGGTGAGCAAGTAGAGCTTTGTGATGGAAAAGGCATCTCAGCCATGGCTGAGATTGAAAGTTTAAATAAAAATATGGTGAAGTTAAAACTAGGTAAAATATCGAGGTTAAACCTCGATAAAGAGAAAGTTGTCTCACTTTTTTGTGCAGTATTGAAAAAAGAAAATTTTGAACTCGTGGTCCAAAAAGTGACTGAATGCGGAGTAGACAAGATAATCCCTATCATCACTACTCGTACAATAAAAATGGGACTCAACATGGAACGTTTACAAAAAATAGCTCGTGAAGCTTGTGAACAATCACATCGCAGTATTTTACCGGAAATTTTAGAACCAATGAGTTTTGAGGAAAGTTTAGAATTGGCAAAAGAAAATGATGTTAATATTATTTTTGATGCTTCTGGCGAAGTTTTGTTAGGAAAAATGCCTTGCGAGCGCGACGGCGCGAACACGAGCAAAAATTCATCAGAATTTTATGGGTGCATTTTAAATAACAAAACTTCGCCAGGTATTTGGATCGGTCCCGAAGGTGGCTGGACTCCAGAAGAAATAAAAAAAGCCACAGAAAATAATTTCTCTGTGGCCTCATTGGGTAAAAATGTGCTTCGGGCTGAAACTGCAGCCATCATTGGTACCTTTCTTGTTGCAGTTGCATAGGATTTTTTTTAACTTTGTTAAAGATCAAGGTGCTAACACCAAATCTAAAAGAGTTATAAACAAAAGCATCATCTGTGCTCAGCTTGTTTGGATCTTTAGGTATCCAAGAAAATCCTGGGTTCCAAGTACCATAGAAACTAAAACGGCTAACCCTAAAATTTAATCCAAGCTGTAAACAAATCGCCATTTTGTCTTTTTTGGTAATTTCTGAACTATCCACAACCCTGGAAAGCTGATTGTCATGGTTGCTCATTATTTTTAAATCATAATGATAGGCTACTCCAAGCTTATAACCAAATTCAACTTCATCTTTCCTATTTTTGTTTGCAAAAACAATCGTAGGTAAGAAATCAACTTCTGCTCCAATTGGAGACTTTAAAGTGCTGACAATTCCAATATAAAAATTACGGTTAAAATTGTACGCGGCAGTTTTTATATTTAAAAAACTAGCACCAGCGGTAAAACCACCATATTTTCTGTAATCATACGTTGGACCAAATGATAAGTGAAATGTTTTTTGTAGATACTCACTACAATCACAATTTTCTCTGTTTTGCCCCAAAGCACTTTTTGCTGTAAATATTAAACCTACAACAAACATTATTACTACTAACTTTTTCATCTCTTCTAGGTTTTAAAATTTTATTTTTATTGTACTTATTTTTCTTAATTATACACAATAAGGTTTAAAAGTCAACCCTGTCGCTCGCGAGCGACAGGGTAAAGCTCTTTTTTGCTCCCCTTGCGAAGGGGAGCTGTCGCTTGCGACTGAGGGGTGAAGATCTACTTTTTATGCTAAAATTATCAAATGTCTTCAAAATTCATCCATTTACATACGCATTCTCACTATTCCCTACTCGACGGGCTTTCAAAAGTCGAAGACATGGTGCGCATCGCAAAAGAGCATGATATGCCAGCAATGGCTATTACTGACCACGGTAATATGTACGGTGCAATAGAATTTTATAAAGAATGTAAAAAAGAAGGGATCAAGCCGATTATTGGTTGTGAAGTTTATGTCGCCGAAAGAAAAATGACTGATAAAGAAGCTGGTATTGATAACAAAAGATACCACCTTATTCTGCTAGCAAAAAATTTGAAAGGATATAAAAATCTAATGCGTATAGTAAGTATCGCAAACCTTGAAGGATATTATTACAAACCTCGTGTCGATGAAGAAATGCTAAAAACATATAGTGAAGGAATCATCGCTCTTTCTGGCTGTATGGGAGGAAAACTTTCGAAGGCAATCCTCGCTGACAATATGGAAAAAGCTGAAGCTATCGTAAAAGAACATCAAGACGTTTTCGGTAAAGAAAATTATTTTATCGAAATCCAAGCTCATCCACATATCGAACGTGATGCCGAACTACGCGCAAAATTAATCGCTCTTGGTAAAAAATTTGATATCCCTGTCGTGGCAACGCAAGATTCACATTACCCTTGTAAGGACGACCATAAAGCTCACCACACACTACTACAAGTGAATACTGGAGCTGATGTCAAAGACTCTAGTAAATTTGAATTCCCTGATGATGATTTTTCTTTGATTGATGAAAAAACTGCCAAAGAATATTTTAAAGATGCACCTGGTACAGTGGAAAATACTTCCATCGTCGCAGATATGTGTGAAGATTATGAAATCGAACTCGGTAAAGCGTATTTCCCAGAATTTAAAATCGAAGGAGACCGTGACCCAAATGAAGTCTTGAAAGAGCAAGCCTATGCTGGTTTTGAATTTAGAAAATTACCACAAAATAAAGACTATACAGACCGATTAGAATATGAGCTCGGTATTATCAAACAAAAAGGCTATCCGACATATTTCCTCGTAGTGGGAGATCTTCTGCGTTATGCTCGTGAAAATGAAATCCTGACAAATATTCGAGGATCGGTGGCTGGATCACTCACGACTTATCTGATTGGTATTACAAATGTCGACCCACTCGTCTACAAACTTCCCTTTGAACGTTTCCTAAACCCTGAGCGTCCTTCTCTTCCTGATATCGATATGGACTATGCTGATAATAGACGCGATGAAATGATTGAATATACCAAACAAAAATATGGAGCAGATCGCGTGGCCCAAATTGGAACATTTGGTACAATGATGGCTAAAGGTTCTGTGCGTGATGTGGCTCGAGCTCTCGGCTACGAATACGCTATCGGAGATCGAATTTCAAATATGATACCAATGGGTTCACAAGGAATGCCAATGACAATCAAGCATGCAATGGAGATAGTTCCTGAACTCGAAAAAGCCTACAAAAAAGAAGCTATTACAAAAGAAATTATTGACCTCGCAAAAAAAATGGAAGGCTGTGTTCGCCATGTCTCTGTCCATGCGGCTGGTATCGTCATTGCACCAAAACCACTTTATGAATTTACTCCTGTGCAATTTGATCCAAAAGATGGAAATAATATCATTACTCAATATGATATGTATCAAATCGAAGATGTCGGTCTTCCAAAATTCGACTTTCTCGGAATTAGAAATTTATCGATTCTGGCTGACGCAGTAAAAATTGTTAAAAAAATTCACAACATTGATGTCGATCTCGACAATGTCGATATTGCTGATAAGAAAACTTTTGAAATGCTAGCACGCGGAGAAACTATGGGGCTCTTCCAATTGAACGGCGGAGGTATGACTGCGTATTTGAAACAATTAAAACCGACAACGATTCACGATATCAATGCGATGGTCGCCCTGTATCGCCCAGGACCAATTCAATTTATTCCGATGTATATCGAACGTAAACACAATCCCCGTCTAGTGAAATATATGGACCCAGCACTAGAACCAATTTTAAAACAAACTTATGGTGTGCTCGTATATCAAGATGACCTGCTTCTTATTTCAATTCACATTGCGGGATATTCTTGGGGAGAAGCTGATAAATTCCGTAAAGCTGTCGGTAAAAAAATCCCAGCTGAAATGGCTAAACAAAAAGATCATTTTATTATTGGTTGTGTTGAACATAGTAAATGGCCACTCAAGAAAGCTCAAGAGCTCTGGAACCAAATCGAGCCTTTCGCAGCTTATGGATTCAACAAAGCTCACTCAGCATCTTATGGACGTGTCGCTTATCAGACGGCGTATATGAAAGCGAACTTCCCTGTCGAATACATGTGTGCGATCCTCACAGCTGAATCTGGTGACGTAGAAAAAATTGCGGAAATTACTCACGAATGTGAGCAAATGAAAATAAAAGTTCTACCTCCAAATATAAATGAAAGTTTTAAAGGCTTCACTTGTATCGATAGCAACACTATTCGTTTCGGCTTATATACGATTAAAAATTTCGGTTCGGATATTGGTGATGCAATTATTGCTGAAAGAAAAAAGAATGGGAAATTTAAAAACATTACAGACTTCCTAGACCGTGTAAAACATAAAAATGTAAATAAAAAATCTATGGAAGCCCTAATCAAAACAGGTGCCATGGATGAATTTAATGAGCGTGGAACATTACTTTTTAACCTAGAAAATATGCTCGAATACAATAAAGAAAGCGGTAAACAATCTGCCGACCAAGGATCACTCTTTGGTGGTATTTCTGCAGAGACATTACCGTCATTCAAATTGAAACCAGCTGAAGACGCAGCACCCGCTACGAAACTCATCTGGGAAAAAGAATTACTCGGACTTTATATTTCTGGTCACCCACTCGATAGACTAAGAGAAAAATTGGAAAAAAGAGAAATAAATATAAAAAGAATTAAAGAAAATTTAACCAATGGCTACCCTGTGACTATCGCCGGTATTATCGAAACTGTGCGTAATGTCACCACCAAGAAAAATCAACCAATGGCCTTTATTCGTATTGCTGATTTTTCTGGATCTATCGAAGCTGTAGTTTTCCCAAAACTTTATAAAGATGTCGCTGAAATAATCAAAGCTGAAAAATGCGTCGCCCTCACCGCCAAAGTCTCCATCCGTAATGACGAAAAAACCCTCGCTATCGAAGGAATAAAAGAAATATAAAAATAAAAACCCCTTGATCTTTTTTATAAATCAAAGGGTTTTAGTACAAAATTACTGTAATGCTTTCACTAAATCTTCTATTCTAGTTTCAAAATGGCTTTCAATATTTATACCGAAATTAACCTGCTTAAAACTAACATATTCTAATTGAAAGGCAATTGTATTTGAATTACCAATAGGCTGAAAACCATATTCTCCAGGACCCGTTATCTTTATTAAAATATCTTTCTCAAGACAAACTGGTGCGTTAACAGAATGATGACTCTCTGGTACTAAAACAATAGTAGCCTTTAATCTGTTTTTTAATTTTTGAAATTCTTTTTTTTCTAAAAGAGTAGTTAGACTAAAACCAAGCTTCTCCTTAAAATATAAATCTAAAGATTCAGGAATTTTTTCTATTGTTTGCATTTTTAAATAACTTTAAATTAAGTTTCTTCTAACTAAAAGTTACCATTTAGCTTTAAATTTGTCAAACAAAATGTAATGGTTCAATACATTTTAAAGGTAGTTCCTCATTTTTGGACGGCCGTCTAAAAATGTAGTCTTTTTATTTTTTGTTTTTAACAAGATTATTTAATATTAACTTTAGATAATTTATATACTTTTACACAATCACTCAAACCAAAAGCTTTCATTCTTTCTAGGAATTCTTTTGGAATTGGACCATCCCCTATCCAAACACTTTGTTGAATCATTTTAAAATCCCAAAGTTTTAATTGAACACGGAGTCAATTTCTTATTTTTCTTTTACTTTCTGGAATATCAAAAAGTACCATAATTTGAGTTTCACCCGTTGGTCTTGATTTAAGATTTGAAAATACATTATAAGATTTTAATTTTTTTTTATTAAAAAAGATATTTTGTTTATTAAAATCAATAAAACCACCATTCTTTAATCTATATAAGTTACTACTAAAAGTTTTATTATCTAATTTTCTTTTTTCTTTTATTGATTGAAAAAGTATCTTCTTTTGCATTTTTTTGGATCTACAAGAAAATAAGTAACTTACAATAATATCTCCAAATGAAGCTTGATCTTCCCAATTTATACAAATTCTATTCATATTAAAAGTATAGCATATTTAGACGGCCGTCTAAATATGCGGAATAGTTAAGATAAAAACCTTAGCTGTCGAAGGTATAAAGGAAATATAAAAACAAAAATCACCCTTTTGACGGGGTGATTTTATGCTGTAATGTCTGGAGTTGCGACTGGAGTGTTTACATCCTCCGGGCCGATCATATCCATGATCTTGATAACTTGCTCGGGGTATTTTTTAATAACATCGTTATATTTTCTTAAAATTTGGTAGGTAGTCTTTCCATCATAATATTGATCAGTAGCATCATCATTACCTCCGAGGTGACGAGCAACAGTTTCAATTGCTTGTTCATCAGAATCAAAAGCAATATGACAAGAACCCCAACCAAAGAAGCTATGATCAACACGTTTACAAGCTTGTAAACCAGCATTAGACTCACGAGTAGCTATCGCAGGTAAAAGACGCCAATCAAGGCCATTCTTATCTGCTTCAATAGCCATCTTCATACCAAGCCCAGCAAGTGGTGCATCTCTTTTTGTAAAGAAAGCATCAATAGCATCAGCTTCAAGTTTTAAGGTCTTAGTCTTATCATCAGTAGCTTGGTTAAGAGCTAATAGTGACTCGACTCCATTATTCATTTTTTGGACCAATATACTTTGTGGACTTTCTACCTTAGGAGTCACCATAGAAGGAGTAACTGCTGTCATTGGTAGAAGTACCAAACCGAATGCAAAGCGTATTAGATTATTATGTTTCATATTCAAGCGGTTGTGCTCCGCAAAACCCGTATCAATCAAAAAGTCCTTATTAATTAGGGTTACACCCTATAACAAGGACATACCTATATACTAGCATATTGGGTTTAAAAAGTCAATGGTTATGCAACACTTTTATAGTCTGTCAAACACAAAATATCCTTATAAATAAGGATATTTTCACTGTTCCTATTTGACAAAATAGCTTAAAATATGGCTAATATTAGGTCTGGGGATAAAGATTTGACAGGTTTTGTCTTTTGAATACTTTCCTAACCCGGCCAAGGTTCAACCTTGGCCGGGCTTTTTACCAAAAATTGACCCAGCTACCGATATATGATACTTTTAGGTTAGATATAAACTTAATTCTTTAACAAAAAAAATGGAAACTGATAACAATATCAAAAAATTAGGACTAGAAGGTGGTCCATGCTCTGGAAAAACGACAGGATTATATGTCGCATCTGAGAAATTAGTTAAATTAGGATTTTTACCAGTGATTGTACCTGAAGCAGCAACAATGCTTCTTAAAAACGGTATCACTTATAAAAACCTCGGATCAGTTGAGTTTCAAAGGGCGATAGTAAAAATGCAACTTCAAAATGAAGAATTCTACAAAGAATATGCAATTAAAAGTGCTCAGAAACTAAACCTTAAACCAATTCTTTTAAACGATAGAGCCTTATTAACTGGAGCTGCATATCTAACAGAAAATTCAGACACTCAGCACTTTCAAAAAGAAATTTTAAACGATTTCAATTTAAGTATTGAAGATGCTAGAGTTCGTTATGATGGAATAATTCACATGGTCACAGCAGCAAATGGAGCTGAAGAATTCTATACTCTTGAGAATAATGAAGCTCGAAGTGAAACACCGCAAGAAGCACGAGATTTAGATTTAAGGACTCAAAATGTTTGGGTTGGACATCCGCATTTGCGAGTAATACCAAATATAGACAAAAATGGTAATCGAATTACTTTTGAACAAAAAATAGATAAAGTTCTCGCAGAAATACTTTGCATACTTGGATATCCAGTTCCTATTGAAATTGAAGAAAGATATTTAATTAAATCTTTCGATCCAAAACATTTAATTGATTTAGGGATTAGATGTGAAGCTACTGATATAGAGCAAACATATCTATTGAGTGGTAATGAATCTACCGTAGAAAGAGTAAGGAAAAGGACTTATTATGAGTCGAGTTCCTACTTTCATACAACAAAAATTGATTATCCAGAAAAAGGTGGAAGAATAGAGAAAGATTTTGGAACACTCAAGTCAGAATTTCTTTCTTCTTTAACAAGAAGAGATCCAACAAGACACACGATTTACAAAAAACGTCACTGTTTTTTATGGAAATATCAATATTTTGAAGTTGATGTTTTTGCAAAAAGAAATGATGGCACCATCATTATGGAAAGAGAAAAAACTGACCTAAATGAATCAACAGAGCTACCAAATTTTATTGATGTAATAGAGGATATTACAAATAATCCTAAATATAGCAATTCAAATTTAGCTCTAAATTAACAAATCCCCGACTGCTACAATAGCATCGGGGATTTTATTATTCTACCACTAGCTAGGACAGTCCTAGCTAGTATTTAAAAACCTTATAAGTATACTCTGGTAGTAAAACTTCCTCCAAATCTGGACCAATACTCTCAAATTTTCCAGCATATTTCTCTTTATAATGAGGGATTATCTTAATTGGCAAGATACCAAGCCCTTCTAGGACTTTATCTGTGCTAGGAGTATAAAAGAAAGTACACATAACATTTGCCCCAGCTGAATCCCCTGCGACAATTTTTCCTTTTAATAAGTCTTTTAAGTTTGGATACTTTTTAAGCACTTCAAGTAGTTTTAAACTTGAACCTCCTTGAAAATACACAACATCTGCAGATTCTAATTGTAGTATAAAATTTTCTTGACTAGCTACTTCATACTTAATATTCTTTTGCCATTTTTGAGCATTTAATTCATTTTTAACTCTTTCTGTAGTCGGTATTATTCTATCGACTTCTTTTGAAAAAGGCACAATTAAAACCATTCCATTTTCAGGAGTTTCTTTCATTATTTCTAGAGAAAAATCTGGATTACCATTGTCTGTCTGCTCCGGATCAAATCCTCCATATAAAATAAATTTTGTTTGCATGGCTAGTATTTTAAACTATTGTCCGTGGCAATGTTTGTATTTTACTGGAGTGCCGTCTTCTTTTACTTTTCCACAAGGGCAAGGGTCATTACGGCCAACTTCGCTAGTATCTGAAAAATCATTTTGTTCTGTTTTATTTTCAATAAAAATAGGTTTTACTTCTTCTTCGACATTTTGTATATTTTGAACATTTTCAACATTCATATTTTCAATCATCGAAAGAACTTGATCCTTGAAAGAGAATTCCATTTCACGGAACATTTTCAAACCTTCTTTTTTATATTCGACGATTGGTTCACGCTGACCATAAGCACGAAGGTTCACAGAACTACGCAAATAATCCATCGCTTCGATATGCTCCATCCAAAGTGCATCTGTAGTATACAAAGCAATACGGCGAACAGTCTCATAGAAATTATCTTCCCCAACTTTAGATATTTTGTCAGCAATTATTTTTTCAGCACCTTCAAGACCAGTAGAAATATCATTTAAAATATTTTTAACCTCTTCTTTATCAGAAAAAAGCATTTTTTGGCGGCGAGCATAGATAGTCTGACGTTGACGATTCATCACATCATCATATTCGAGTGTATTTTTTCGAGAATCAAAGTGAAATCCTTCAATTTTAGCTTGAGCACCTTCGAGGGTACGAGAAATAAATTTATTTTCAATTGGTTGATCTTCAGGAATACCAAAACGCCCCATCATTGTCTTGATTCTTTCCGCTCCGAAGACACGCATCAAATCATCTTCAAGTGAGACAAAAAATTGTGTGGCTCCTGGGTCACCTTGTCTACCGGAACGTCCACGAAGCTGATTGTCGATACGACGTGCTTCATGTCTTTCTGTACCGAGGACAAAGAGTCCGCCGACACTTTTTACTTTTTCATATTCTTCATGTGTCGCAGGATTACCTCCGAGCTTGATATCGATACCACGGCCAGCCATGTTTGTAGCGATAGTCACCGCACCGAGGCGTCCAGCTTGAGCGATAATCTCTCCTTCTTTTTCATGATTCTTCGCATTCAAAATAGTATGTTGCACCCCTTCTTGTTTCAAATAAACAGAAAGTAATTCATTTTTCTCAATAGAAATAGTACCGATAAGTACCGGTGTACCTATGACATTCAATTCTTTTATCTTTCTAGCAATCGCTTGAAACTTGCCTTTTTCTGTCTGAAAAATTACATCAGAATGATCAATACGTACCACAGAACGATGAGTAGGAATGATAATGACATCGATACCATATACTTTCAAAAATTCTTCAGCTGAAGTATCGGCTGTTCCTGTCATACCGGAAAGCTTTTCATAAAATCTAAAATAATTTTGGAATGTAATCGATCCAGATGAACGAGTCTCTTTTTCAATTTTCACTCCTTCTTTAGCTTCAATGGCTTGGTGTATACCTTCACTCCATCTTCGTCCTGGCTGAAGTCTACCTGTAAATGGATCGACAATTATGACCTCACCTTCTTTGATGACATAATCTTTATCATTTTCAAAAATGGCCATAGCTTTGACGGCTGTCTCTAAATGGTGAACATATTTAATTCCTTTTTCGGTATAAATATTATCAATTCCGAGAGCTGTTTCAGCTTTTGTAATACCAGCGTCAGTCAGCTGAATAGCTTTCAATTTTTCATCAACAGTAAAATCTTCATCTCTTTTCATTGTGCGAGCAATAGCTGCAAATTGCATATAAAAATCTTCAGAGTCTCCAGATGGAGAAGAAATAATGAGTGGTGTTCGAGCCTCATCTATTAAAATAGAATCGACTTCATCAACTACAGCAAAATAATGTCCACGTTGAGATAGCTGATCTTTTGAAGTAGCCAAGTTGTCACGCAAATAATCGAAACCATATTCATTGTTTGTACCATGAGTGATATCTGCTTCATAAGCTTGTCGACGTGAGCAAGGTTTTAAGAAATCATAAATAATTTTGTATTGTCCGACAGTGTCACGCTCAGGGTCTTCTTCTTTGTGAGTCGGATCATAGAGATAGGAAACATTTTGTGAATTAATAACTCCGACAGACAAACCTAAAAAATTATAAACTTGTCCCATGAGTACAGCATCACGACGAGAAAGATAATCATTCACAGTGACGACGTGCACACCCTTACCCATCAATGCATTTAAATACACAGGAAGTGTGGCGACATTCGTCTTTCCCTCTCCTGTTTTCATTTCAGCAATTTTTCCAGAATTTAAAACCAAGCCTCCAATAAGCTGAACATCATAATGTCTCTCATTCAAGCATCTTCTAGCGGCTTCACGTACCAAAGCAAAAGCCTCAGGTAAAAGATCATCTAATGTCTCACCTTTTATAAGTCTTTCTTTAAATTCAGCTGTTTTCTTTGGAAAATCCTCATCTTTTAAAGATAAAACGGACTCTTCTAAAGAGTTTATTTTTACGACAATTTTATTAGCATCCTTGATAAACTTGGAGCTAGCGTCACCAAATATATTTTTTAATCCAAAAGCCATAAGCTATATATTAACATAAAATGTTCATTTCGGCGAATATAAAAACAAAAAATCCCCCGACCTAAGCCGGAGGATTTTTTAGAAAACTATGCTCGCTTCTTTGCTGTTTTCTTTGCTGCCTTCTTTGCTACTTTCTTTGTTGCTTTCTTTTTTGCTGCCATAAAATTATTTTGAAATTAAATTTTTAATTAGTTTCGTAATAAAACGACCTTAAGAAAAAATTTATAAATAAAAATTTTCTTAAAAAATAATTACTACGAAGAACTACTTTAATTATCTCGCATAACAAATATTAATACAATACTTTTTTCACAAAACTGTGGATAACTTTTAAAAAATTAAAAAATAAAAAATAAAATAAATATTTAATAAAAACTTTTTTATTTTTTAGAGACTTGGGAGCGCGACGGCGCGAGCACGAGGAATTTTTCAGCAGAAAAATATCCGTACTCTAAAAATGAAAAAGTTTTTAATTACAAACAAAAAAATCGCTTTCATTTGAAGCGGGTCATGGCTAACCTCCAACATATGTGCCTATGTGAGTGCGATAACCCGCTACAGATAAAAACGATTCTGTATATAAATATACGATATTTACTTGTATTTAAATTATATCATAAAAATAAAAAACCCATAGCAATATCTGCTATGGGCCCTTTAAACTAAAGGTTTTAAAAATTATCGACATAAGGTAAACAAGATAATGAAATAATAACTATGAAAATCCCCATATCTAATGTTAACTTGGCGATGTCTTTATCTCTATTTAAGTTATTCGCAAAAAATAAAAGAAAACCAGAAGCTAAAAAACAAAAGATACCAACATAGTAAAAGGTCATTATTAATAACTTTTCTGGCGGAAAAAATATTGCTATTGATCCTGCTAAAAAAAATAATACTCCAGCGAACCTTAAACCGTTCTTCTCTGTGATTCTTCTTTGAGTAAAAATAGTTTGCTTGTAAGCCATATCATTATTTCTATTTTCAAAATCTTTTATTACTTCCCTGCCGAGAATTAATAAAAATACAATCAAGAAAAACATTATTGAAATAGAATAATATTCTTCCATAGAAACAAATAACAATGGTGATGCACTTACAAGAGCTGTAATCATTGATGGTATGAATACTAATTTTCTTGAATAGGAATAAAATATTCCAACCGCAATACAAATAATAAGTAAAACAAATTGCGGTATATTAATCAAAGAATACTTGTAACAAATAACAATAGTAAGTACAACAATTTCCCATAATAAATACAGGGCTCCTTGTAACTCTTTTGTATAAATAGAAGCAAAATATTTACCTTTTCTTCTATCATTGTCTCTGTCGTGATAGTCGTTTTGTATCATTGTAAGGCAAGCAATACAAAACACAATAAATACTATCCACCAATTTGTTGTTTTATTTACTACAGCATAACCAACATGAACCAAAAGCCCTGCTGGTATCGTCATGGAAAGCCTGAGGCTTTTGATAACTTCTCTAAGAATAGAATCTTCTTTCATAATTATTAATTTTTACAATGAATATTTTTCTTTAGATTAACACAGGAAGATAGATTAAACAAGAATTTAAGAAACAAAATACAACCCCTTAATCCCCTTATCAGGGGAAACAAAAAATCCCCTTGCGGGGATTTTTTGGGCACTTATGTTGTTCATAAATAATGTAAGGAAACATCCTCACACTCACAAATACAGTATAGCATACCCCAAATAAAAAAGCAAGTCTTTTACTATTGCAATATATTTAAATCTATTGTATGATATATTTACAGGTGTCAGACAGCCCCGACGCCGTGAGGATCGGGGTCCCGACAATCATAAGATTCGTCGGGATTGCGCTAGCCTTTTTAAGATTAGTGAGGAAAGTCCGAACACACAATAGTTTAATCGATAAACGTAGTGGGTAACGCCCACACACAGCAATGTGTAGTTGCGAACAGAAACGACCCGGTTAAGTCCGGCTGAAACGGCTAAATACTTACGCATGTGCAAGATCGTGCTCGTCGCAAGACGAGAGAATCGCTTGAGCTTATTGGTAACAATAAGCCTAGATAAATAACTGTCGGTTCCCTTTCGAGGGTTCCACAAAATTCGGCTTATAGACACCTGTAAAAATGAATTCCCTCGACGAAAGTCGAGGGTTTTCTTTTTTTAAAATATTTTTTAAATACTATATACAAATATGACGGCCGTAATATTTGTATATATACTTTTTGTTTTTAGAAATAAAAAATCCCCAATGCATTTCTGCACCGGGGTTTTAAAATTATTATTTTTACTTTATTGTTTGACTATCTTTTGAGTGTGAATTCCTTCTGAGTTTTTAACCTCAACGAAATATACACCCTTAGACAATTCACTTCCTAAGACAACTACGTTGCCATTAGCTATATAATGCTGGACTTCCTGTCCTAACATATCACTAATAGTAACTTTGTTATCACCCATCAATTCAATAGTAAAATCTGAACTAGACGGATTCGGGAAAATTTTAAATTCTTTGCTTTCATTTTCAATGATACCAACGTTTCCAGTGTATGGAACAAGTTCGAAGCAACCACTATTTACATAGTGAACTTCAATAACTTCTCCAACATGAATAGTTGAAACTTGATGAAACACTGCTTGTAATATATTTTGTGTTGGCGTGTGTAACGTCTGGTACGGAGTAATAATATACACCGAATCAGAAAAATAT
Source organism: Candidatus Nomurabacteria bacterium (assembly GCA_026395995.1). Lineage (GTDB taxonomy): Bacteria > Patescibacteriota > Minisyncoccia > Phycocordibacterales > UBA9973 > UBA9973. Next base: position 56,855 of record JAPLXQ010000004.1, read on the forward strand.
ATTCCACTATTCACGATTAGTTGACCCATTGTGGTAGTAGTACTAGTAAAAGTAATACTGCTCACATCGGGTATACCTAATATATGAATAATCGTTGACTCTACATCCGGACAACCAAATTGGTTGTAGACAGTGTCGTAAACGACATAATCTCCCGGAGACAAACCAGCCACATACACTCTGTTACCATATGACACTACAACTCCAACACCATGAAAATGGTTTACACCCGAAGCATTTGAGCTAAGGGTAATATATGTACCTGTATTACTATAGGCACAAATTGAAGATGGACTTGCTGTTACTGTAAAAGTTCCAGAAGCCTGTAATACTGTCACCGTAGTCGGCAAACTAACTGTACAACCAGATCCGTCACCTATAGTTACTGTATAAGTAGTAGTAGATACTGGACTAGCAATAGGATTTTGAACATTTGGATTATTTAATCCAGCAGTAGGAAACCATGAGTAAGTTGTTCCACCTGTTGCAAGCAACAAGGTCGATCCTCCAGCACAAAATCCTGTTGCAGGATATACTGCGGCTGGGAAACTAGGAAAAACATTAACTGTCAAAGTATCACTACTTGTACAAGTTCCATTACTAGAGCTCACTGTGTAAGTAGTATTAACTGTAGGATTTACATTTACACTTGCTCCAGACAAATTGCCCGGCATCCATGTATAAGTAATACTTCCTCCAGTAGCACTAAGATTCACTGAACTCCCAGAACAAACAACACTATTGTTTGCTATTGCATTTACAGCAAGAGCAGTAGAAACAGTGACTGTCGCATGGTTTGTGTCAACACAACCTCCATTACTCACGGTTAAAGTGTAAGTAGTGGTACTTGTAGGACTTGCAATAGGGTTGTGAATATTTGGATTATTTAATCCAGTAGTCGGCAACCATGTGTAAGTCCATCCATTACCTGTAACGGCTGTCAGTTGTCTACTACCTCCAATACAAATTGGTAAAGTAGAATAATAGATAATTGCAGTCGGTGCTGATGAAACACCAACAACAACTGTTCCTGTACTAGAACAAGTTCCGTTTGTCGCTGTGACTGTATAAGTCGCAGCAGCTGAAACGGTAATTGAATCAGTATGTGCACCACCCGGTGCCCAAGTAAGTGTTCCAACTGATGCTGATGCACCAATTATTGTAGTACTTCCTGAACAAATTGTTTGGTTTGAACCACTCGCCAAAACTGGCGTCTGGTTCACAGTGATTGTTTGTGTCGCAGTTCCGGTACATTGACCAGTGGTCGCAGTAACCGTGTATGTAGTGGTCATTGATGGTGCAACTACAATACTTGTAGCATTGTAGTTTCCAGCCTGCCAAGAATACGTAGTACCTCCTGTAGCAGTCATAGTAGTTTGCTCACCACTACAAATTGTAGAATGAGTGGCAGAAATACTTACATTTGTTAAAGGCAAACAATCAGCGGTAAAGCTAACTGAATTACTCTGAAGCAATTGCCCAAGTGAATCACCATAGTATACCAAAATATTAAACTGTACTGAATGCAAGTGACCAGCACTTGAAACAAACGGTACATTAATTCCTGGTTGTAAGGTGTCACCCGGTACTGTGATGTGTGTTACGGGTTGTGCAGTTCCAGATTGATTCAAAGTAGAATCATAGCTGGAAAATGAACATTGAATTTCTGTAAACCCTGCAGGAATATTTCCCCAGGATAATAAAAATTGTGCATCATTCGCATGAACGACAATAGTGTCAGCATGACAATATGGTGTTTGTGCATTTGTTTCAGTGGAGACCATCAAACAGATGATCATCGCGGTAATAAATAGTTTTTTCATTTTTTGTCTTTTTTTTAATTGTTTGATTATTTTTTGTTTATTTTCTTTTTTTTGTTCAAATTAAAAAATATGTGCTTTTGCAAATGAAAAAATCATTTATTGTAAAAGAAAGCAAAGAATTTTCAAAGAACAGTTCTTAGGACAAGTATAGCATACTATATACCTATTTGTCAAGCACCTTAAGTGAGCAGCTATTGACTTTTAAACTTGACTGTGATAAGATATAGGCATATAAATTAAAAAACCCAAAAAGGCGGGAAAACATTACAAATAAAGCCTTAAACATAAATTATGAATAAAATTACAAAAAACTTAATATTTGTCTTTACTTTGGTCGCCTTTTTTGGTTTTGGCTCAAATTTTGCATTTGCTACAGCTCCGACTGTAGTAGTCACAGGACCATCTGCCCCAGCAACAACTGTCACTTTGAAAGGTGCCTACTCTGGTACTCCTGGAGTTTCCACTTCTACTTGGTTTGCAATTTCAACAAGTAGTTCAAACTTTTCAGCAAGTCAATCTGTTTGTCCTACAATTCAAAGTGTAAATGCACAATCAATTTCTTGTCCGATTACTGTCGGTCAAACATATGGTACTGGTGCTGGTGCAATAACTATCACATCTGGTGGAGTTTATGCATACAAAGTTTTTGCGACAAGTGGAACTGATACTGCATCTAGTGCACCTTCTACTTTTACAATGGGAACAGCAGGAACTAACTCTGGTTCTTTTACTGTTGCAGTTACAGGACCAACATCTCCAGCAAGTACTGTTACACTTCGTGGAGCATATTCTAACACTACTACTGGTGGTGGCTCAGTTTCTACTTGGTTTGCAATTTCAACAAGTAGTTCAAACTTTTCAGCAAGTCAATCTGTTTGTCCTACAATTCAAAGTGTAAACGCACAATCAATTTCTTGTCCGATTACTGTCGGTCAAACATATGGTACTGGTGCTGGTGCAATAACTATCACATCTGGTGGAGTTTATGCATATGAAGTTTTTGGAACATTAGGAACAACAACAATTCATAGTGCACCATCAACTTTTACAATGGGAACAACTGGAACTTCAACAGCTCCGACTTTGACTTCTATCTCACCTACTAGCGGAACTGCTGGAAATTCTTACCCTGTCACTTTGACTGGAACAGGATTTGGATCTGGCTCAACTGTTTCTTATGGATCAGGAATTACTGTCACTGGAGTCACCGTAGTTAGTACTACAAGTATCACCGCTGATATTGCAATAGCAGCTAGTGCAACTGGCACAAGAAGTGTCAGTGTCACAAGTGGTGGACAAATATCAAACACTCGAACATTTACAATAAATGCACCAGCAAGTACTACTTGCGCTACAACTGTCCCAAGTATTGATACTATCAATCCTACTTCTGTCACAGCTGGATCCGGTTCTACAAATTTAACAGTGAACGGTTCAGGGTTTACAAACGGAACAACAGTAGTTTTGTTTAATGGATCAAGTAGAACAACTACAGTCTCAGGAAATGTCGCTACAGCCAGTCTTAATTCTTCTGATATTTCTTCAGCTGGAAGTAATACAATAACAGCAACTAATGGAACAAACTGTGTTTCAAATGGAAAAACTTTTACAGTGAATGCTGTAAATAATGGTGGTGGTGGAGGCGGAGGTGGTGGTGGATATTATTACACTGCTCCAACTATCAATGTAATTTCATCAACATTAAACGGAATCACAACAGCTACTCTTTATGGTTCAGTTAATCCAAATTCATATGCGACAACAACTTGGTTCAAATATGGAACTTCAACAAATTCTATGACAAGTGAAACTGAACATACAATAATCGGAAATCAAAATTATTTAGTAAACTTTAATGCAACAACTGGAACATTAAGTCCAAATACGACTTATTATTTCCAAGCAATGGCAAGCAATGCTTCTCGTACTGTTTCTAGTGATGCAATCTTATCATTCACTACTACAGCCCAAAACAATAACTCAAGTGTCACTACTGTTATCGCCACAAGTAAGACAAGCACTTCTGCAAGACTAAACGGTGTTGCTGTCTTACAAGATGGAGTAACAAATAATGGGTATTTCGAATATGGTACAAGTTCAAGTTTTGGTCATACAACTACAGCTCAAAACCTTGGTAGTACAAATTCAACTGTTAATTTCTCTGATACAATCACAGGATTAACACCTGGAACTATTTATTACTTCCGTGCCGTTGAATCAAATACTGGTACTCCTGCGACAGGAAATACATTTGTATTTCAAACTCTAGGATCTGATGCTGGTGATGTAGCCCCTACCCCAACAAGCTCTGTAACAACAACTAAAAGTGAAATTCTTAATATCACCACAAAGACAGACAAGGTATCTGTAGGAGATAGTGTAGAATATTTAATTACTTATAAAAATATTTCTGCAAAGAATTTTGAAAACACAAAAATTACTATTCAACTTCCAAAAGAAATAACTTTTAACGAATCAAATTTCGGTAAAGTAGATTCAAGTAATGCTGTAACATTTAATCCTGATATTTTGATCGCTTCACAAGTAGGATCAATCACTATCAAAGGACAAGTAAATGGAAAAGCTTTGACTTCATCTGTATTATTAACAACTGCTACAATGACTTATAATCCAGAAGGAAGTAGTATTGAAAAAGATGAAATAGACTATGTGTCCAATCATGTAGTAGATGGTAATAACTTGGCAGCTGCATCTATCTTTGGTGCTGGATTCTTTCCATCAACATTGATCGGCTGGATGATATTAATCTTAATTATAATGGCCTTAATCATCGTAAGTAGAAAACTATACCTTGATTATGGTTTCAAAAAGAGAGTAACTATTGATTCTGCAAACATGGAATAATATTTAAATAAAAATCCCCCGACGTAAGTCGGGGGATTTTTATTTTATTTAAATTTTACTTCATCCCCTATTTTTAAATTATTCTTATCTGAGAATCCAGCATTCACTTCTAATACATACAGTGAATTTTGATCTGGACCAAAAGAATTTGGATATGAGCTTGGTTGAAGATTTTTCTCAATATAAATAACCCGACCCCCTCCTACCTCCCCCTTGGTAAGGGGGAGGTCTGAAGAGAACCAAATAATATCAAGTGGAAAAGTCATATCTTTCATCCAAAAACCATATTTAGCAGGCTGATCAAAGACAAACAACATTCCTTGATTATCAGCCAAAGGTGCATGGCCAGAAAGCCCCAACTGTCTTTTGGTATCAGTGTCTACAACTTCAACTTTAATATTCTGCCTTGCAATTTCTACAGTAGAGATTTTACTTGCTAGGTCTTGCCTAGCAAGTTTATCTTTAGGCACAGCGATAATTGGGTCTAAAAATAACCAGGCAAGAATTCCGATAAATATAGCAACGATAATAATAGATGACTTTTTCATTTATTCATTATAGCAAAATAGGCAAATAAAAAACACCCATTTCTGGGTGTTGATACTATTTTGAATGTTGGCCCATATCGGAAATCTTTCCGACAGTAGAAAGCTTTTTTAGTCTTCGTAATTTTTTATAACGAAGTTCTATAAAACTATCTTCGCTTCCCTTCCATCGACTCACATAAAATTCATAATCCAGAGCACGAATAGCCGGGACATAAAATTTCAGAACAAAATCAAGGTCTTCCTGATTATTCATGTCATCAACAATTTTGATGACTGATTTTGCATCATTTAAGTCAATTCCTAGATCATTGAACGTATCTACCAGTTTTTGTTTTTCTGTTTGAAAATCAATCCTAGTTTTTACATCTGAAATTATTTCTTCTATTTTTTTTCTTTGCACACGAAAGACATTAAGAAATAAAATAAAAAGAAGAATAGATACTGGATACAAAAAATTAACAAAATGTTCATCGAAAAAAATAAATTTTGAATTAATGTATGCAAAAAAAAAGAAAAGTAATGATAAAAATAAATAGATAATTTTCGGCTCTCGATACTCTCTTTTTACTAGTTTTCTAATTGGTTCGAAAACTGAATTTTGATATTGAGAAAAGGCTGAAAGCCCTGTTGCAATTGGATTGTACTGATTCTTCATAAGAATTTTTGTATTAAAAAGTTAAAGATATTTTAACTAATAGTACTATTTAGGAAGACAAAAGTCAATACAACTTACCAAACAAAAAACACCCAGAAATAGGTGTTTTTTGAGATACTGTTCTTTATTTTGTTTCGTTCTACTAACTTTAATTTGGTATTTGTCTTTCCAAATTGTCATCTCGTTTTATCGTACCGAGCAAACTTCATCTTTTTAGCTTGTGATGATCAAGCATTGTGTCGTCAATTGAGCGACACAACACCGACTCAATTAATCCAAGAATTTAATAAATTAATTTCTTTTGAATAGACCAGTGGCCTATCCACGTATCCTCCGAAGAGGACACGGGACATATTTTCAAATTGAATTATTCCACGAGCAGCTTCCGCTACCCGTGCCTTGTTACGACTTAGTCCCTGTCACCGAGCTTGCCTTAGGACCTCCGAACGGAGGTACTTCGGGCACTCCCGGCTCCCTTGACTTGACGGGCGGTGAGTACAAGACTTGAGAACGTATTCACCGCAGTTTAGCTGACCTGCGATTACTAGCAATTCCAGCTTCATGAAGTCGAGTTGCAGACTTCAATCCGAACTGAGGCCATTTTTCTTACGATTAGCTCAGAGTCGCCTCGTCGCTGCGCGTTGTGATGGCCATTGTATTATGTGTGTAGCCCAAGGTATCAAGGGTCATGCTGACCTGGCGTCATCCTCTCCTTCCTCCCAGTACGAAATGCACAAACTCTTTTGAGCTTCTGCGCTTTGTACTGGGCTGTCTCGTCTGACACTTATAACAGACAACGAGGGTTGCGTTCGTTACCCCACTTAAGGGAACAATTCAAACCACGAACTGACGACGGCCATGCA
>JAPLXQ010000013.1 GCA_026395995.1 Candidatus Nomurabacteria bacterium
AGCGAGAGATCATCGTTTAGGGCGTGGACTACTGGGGTATCTAATCCCATTCGCTACCCACGCTTTCGTGCTTCAGTGTCAAATATGCGCCAGTTTGCTGCCTTCGCATTTGGTGTTCCCCATGATATCAACGGATTTCACCCCTACACCATGAGTTCCGCAAACCTCTCACACTTTCAAGCTATGCCGTTTCCCTTGCGATCCCTATGTTAAGCACAGGGTTTTGACAAGAGACTAACATTGCAACCTACGCACCCTTTACGCCCAATAATTCCGGATAACGCTCGAGGCTCTCGTATTACCGCTCCTGCTGGCACGAGATTAGGAGCCTCTTATTCATGAGGTACCGTCAATAAACTTCTTCCCTCATAAAAGATCTTTACGCCCCAGAGGGGCTTCATCAATCACGCGGCGTCGCTCGATCAGACTTTCGTCCATTGTCGAATATTCTCGGCTGCAGCCACCCGTAGGTGTATGGTCCGTGTCTCAGTACCATCGGTGGGGGTCAGCCTCTCAGCTCCCCTAGACGTCATAGCCTTGGTAAGCCATTACCTTACCAACTAGCTGATATCGCACAGGCCTTTCCCTAAGCGTTAAAACTTTACTCTTGCGAGACCATCGCGTATTACTCTGCCTTTCGGCAGGCTATTCGCGACTTAGGGGGAAGTTCCTATGTATTACTACCTCGTTCGCCACTAAACTTAAACGACCTTTGACTTGATATAATCGCATCTCTGGAAAAATAAGTTTCGTTCGACTTGCATGCCTTATCCACGCCGCCAGCGTTCATCCTGAGCTAGGATCAAACTCTAATTTAAAATTAGATTCTGATTAAACAGATTTAGAACGAAACAAAATAAAAAACAGAATTCGATTACTCGAATTTAATTTTCTAAAACATTCTCGATCCTGCTCACTAAAGTATTTTAAAAAATACTTAAAAAATTATTGATTGAATATAACTAGAACTTGCATCCCGACTCTCTCGGAGTCGGGGTTCTCAAACTATTAACTTTTCAAGGTTTTATAACAATACCTATTGAAATAAAAATGTCTTATCCACTTGGATGAGACGTAAGGTCTATACTATACTAAGCGAATTCATAAGTCAAGCATTCTCCCGCCCTCTAAAATATGACCCAAAAATGACCTATTTTAGGGGGCTAAATAGCCCTCAAAAAGACTTGACTTTTAACCCTGTTTATGCTATACTTATCTAAGATCTTTCAGTACTGACAGATGGCTTCACAGCTCCAGAGTTAGTTCTAACCTCTGTAAAATGTTTAGAACATTAAAAACAAAATACATCGTACGATGAACACAACACTTGAGATTACAGGTGGTCCTTCGAGAGAAGAACTATTTGATGGTTTACGTCTTTTATCTGAAAAAAGACAAATTCCTTTTACTTTTAAAGCAACAAAAGGAACAGAATTGATTATGCCTTTAGTTACAATGCAAAGCATTGCAGCCGAAGATGGCAGCGGACATTCTTGGAATATTACATTCCTAGTAAAGAAATGTTTCGTTGTAATTGGTTCAAAAGATGAAAGTCTGGTAACAGTAAAAGCGTATTATTCTTCAATGAGGCGCAAGGGTACAGTTACTTATCAATTTGGAGAGTAAGATTTATTCTTCAGAAAAAAGCATTCCAAAATATTGGAATGCTTTTTTTATTTCTCCCCTACTGCGCCTGTGCACAAAATGAACAACGCTTTGCATTGAGTGGAATTGTCGAGAGACATTCCGTGCATTTTTTAGTTGTGTCGTCGGCTGGTTTTTCTTTTCGAGAACGAGCAATGAGGAGGTTCATCGGTTTGATAACAAAAAAGAAAACTGCAAAAGCTACGAGTAGAAATGAGATCAAAGCATTGATAAAATCTCCGTACATAAATTTACTTCCATTTAATATAAAAGACATATTACTGAAATCAGGAACTTTCGCTATCGCTCCGACAAGCGGAGTCAAAACATCTTTTACCAAAGCAGATACGATAGTCCCGAAAGCACTACCAATAACGACACCCACAGCGAGGTCTACCACATTCCCTCTTAATAAAAATTGTTTGAATTCTTTAAATATTTTCATATATAAAAGTATATATGAATTAAACTTTATTTCAATGGATTTTCTCCACGAATTATACGAATCAAGAAAAGGACAACTGCTATCACGAGAAGGATATGAATAAATCCACCCACCACATGAAAGCCGATAAAACCGACGAGCCATAGAAATATTAAAACAAAACCAATTATTGTAAGCATGTAATATATGCCGAGAGAATTAGAAATTTATTACAATTTACTCCCCTTCTATATCTAAAGACAAAAGCTTACTCCTATGAGTGTGGCCATTTATTATTCGTACTTTATTTTTCGGAATTTGATAATGTTCTGACACGAGCTCTATGATTCGCGTATTCGCCATATTTCTCTCAGCTTCTTCTTTCACCCATGCATCAAAATAACCTCTTTTCTTTTCCAAAAATTTTTCCTTATTCATCCCCGCTGTAACTGTGACTTTGATGTACATGAATTTTTATTAACCAGTTACAGCACTACTATATTTCATTTTTATATCAGAAAACCTTTTAACCCAATCACTATTTTGTTTAAATATTTTAAGTCTTGGTTCGATATACTGAAGAAAATTATATATTTGAGAAATGATTGTTTTACTCACGATAGGATCCGTAAGCTTATTAAAATGTTGAGAGATAAAATCAGCATAATTTAAATTATTAATAATAGGTTTTCTTAAATTAATCCTCAGTTCTAGTAGCTCACCTTCTTTACCAGGCAAAATTTGTTGTTCCAATTTAGAAGCATTGAGAGTGATAAACATAGCAAAATCATTAACAAGGTCAAGGTATTTTTCTTTATTAATATCTACGCTCTTTTTATTTTCTTGTTGATTACTCTCAGGTGGATGATTAAAATTCATATATTAAATAAAATTAAAAATTAAAAATTCCGGCGATTGGAGAATTAAATAAAAATATAATTATATAGAGAACTATAAAAATAATAGGAATCCTTTTTTCTATTTTTGAAAGAGGTACATATTTTTTTGCATTTTTCCCCTCACCTAAAAGAATCCATTCAGTCTTAAAAAGAGAGACTGGTAATTTTTGCTCCACTTGATGAATGACTTTAAATTTTGCTCGGCAAAGCTGACGAAGAGAAATAATAATTTCATACCAACAATAACAAATAGCAATACCGACAAATGGAACCAAAATAAAAACAATAGAAGCATGAGGTACTATTTTAGTTTCAATATAACCCATGATCGCCATAATAGCGGTATTGAGCCCAAGGAAAAACTCATTGGTCTTGAGGCGACGATCACTGACAGTATTGAACATATGCAAATAAATACGATATTGCTCAAGATAATGATCAATATACTTGTCAGCATGATTTTCTTTATGATCAGTGTGAATACCGGTCAATATATTGTCTATTTCTTTTCCATCCATACTCATACACATATTATATAACAATATATAAAATATAAAAACCCTAGAACTTGTTTTTTAAATCCAAATATGCAATAATAGACCTATGCAAAGTTTAGCTAAAATACTTCCATATGCGGAAATCATAGTCTCTATTGTATTGATTACTTCAATCTTACTTCAACAATCCAGCGCTGGTATAGGTGGTGCATTAGGAGGTGGAGATGGAGGAAGTTTTCATCATACTCGCCGAGGTTTCGAAAAATTCCTTTTTATACTTTCAATTATTTTAGGCATATTGCTTGCTGTTTTAGCTTTTCTCGCTATAATTATAAAAGCAAAAGGTTAGTATTAAACTAGCGCAATTAGCTGTTTAATATTTTCTCAATTTATTTCTTATGGAAAATATTTTTAATCGTATACGTCAAATAAAAAATACAGCAAAATTACCATCTAAAGATGAGATCAAAAAAGCAATTTCAACTTTTTCAAAAAAAGAAAAACGTGTCTTTTTAGTACTTTGTCTTATCCTAATAATTAGCACTATTGCTATAGTAGGAAAAATTAACAAAATGTTTTTAGTAGAAGTCCCAATGTCAGGTGGAACTCTTTCTGAAGGAATGGTAGGCACACCTAGATTCGTAAACCCGATTCTAGCATTATCAGATGCAGATAGAGATCTCACTTCCCTAATCTACTCTGGCTTAATGAGAAAATCTCCAGATGGAGGTCTTATTCCAGATTTAGCTCAAGAATATAAAATATCTTCAGATGGATTGTCTTATACTTTTACATTAAAAGATAAAATTTATTTTCAAGATAATACAAAAGTTACAGTAGATGATGTTATTTTTACAATAAATAAAATAAAAGATCCATCTGTCAAAAGTCCACATAAAAACAATTGGGACGGTATCAATGTTGAAAAAATAGACGAAAAAACAATCAAATTTACCTTAAAACAACCATATACATTATTTTTAGAAAATACAACACTAGGTATATTACCAGAACATATTTGGAAAGATTCCCCTATTGAATTAAATGAATTAAACATAAATCCAATAGGATCTGGTCCATACCTTGTTTCAAAAGTAAACAAGCAATCATCAGGAATCATAAATTATTATAATTTAGTTCAATTTAAAAAATTTATTTTAGGTAAACCTTATATTCAAAATATAACTCTAAGATTCTACCCAAATGAAAATGATTTAATAACAGCGTTAAAAAATGGAGAAGTTGATCAAGTCAGCTCTATTACTCCAGAAAATGCTAATGTGTTAAAAAATGATAATTATAGAGTAGAGTCTTCTGTTATTCCTCGTGTTTTTGGTTTATTTTTTAATCAAAATAGAAATCAAATATTTACCGATAAACATATAAAAGAAGCTATTGATCAAGCCATAGATAAAGATGCGATAATCAATGAAGTAATCTATGGATATGGAGTTGCTATCGATAACCCTATACCATCAAACTTGATTGCTTATCAAAAATTAAATCAAGATATTCAATCTTCCAGAGAAGAAAGTCTTCAAAAAGCTAAAGATATTTTAGCAAAAGATGGTTGGATCAAAGGAGCAGATGGATTTTTACAAAAAACAATTGTAGATAAAAAGAAAAAGAAAACTACAAAAAATACAACTATTTTACAATTCACAATCTCCACTGGAAATGCTCCAGAATTATCAAAAGCTGCCGAGCTTATTACAAAAGATTTGACTGCTATTGGTATGAAAGTTGATTTTAAAACTTTTGAAACTGGAAATTTAAACCAAACAGTTATACGACCAAGAGATTATGATGCCTTATTGTTTGGAGAGATAATAACCCACGAATCTGACCTTTTTGCCTTTTGGCACTCTTCTCAAATAAAAGACCCTGGATTAAACGTCGCAATGTATACAAATGTGAAAGTAGATAAAATATTAGAAGAAGCCTTAGGTACGATTGATGATAAAAATCGAATAAAAAAATACTCACAGTTCGAAGATGAAATAAATAAAGATGTACCAGCAGTCTTTCTTTATAGTCCAGATTTTATCTATGTAGTATCAAAAAATTTAAATGGTTTAGCAATCGACCACATTGCCACACCAGGAGATAGATTTCAAAATGTCTATAATTGGTCTATAGCCAAAGACTATATTTGGGAAATATTTGCTAAAAAATAATTATAATTAAAATAAATTACGTATAGCGTAATTAAGAAGCAAAATACTATGATAAGAAAAAACAGAATGTCTTTCAGCGATATAAGTATCGAAAAGAAAAAAGAAGAAAACACAACAACAAAAACAAATCACCCTGTTCATCAACGAACAGCAACACAGGTTACACATACACATGGAGCTCATGCACCGACACGTCAACCATCACACTCTAATCCACACCAAAGTGGAGACAAAAGAATAACAAAAAGTTCTACTTTCCAATATTCAAAATTTGGTAAAGGACGTCGGTCATCTGCTGGTACAAATGACGGTAAACCTTTTGTCTCAAGAAATACAATTACAAAAATTCCAGAATTACCAATGGGAAATATTCGTATTATCCCTCTCGGTGGTGTAGAAGAAATCGGAAAAAATATGACAGCTATTGAAATCGGTAATGATATTATTATTATCGATGCTGGTATGCACTTCTCCACAGAAGAAACACCTGGAGTAGATTATGTCATTCCAAATACTACATATTTAGAAGAAAGAAAAGATAAAATTCGTGCATTATTTATAACTCACGGACACCTAGACCATATTGGAGGTGTGCCTTTAGTCTTGTCTCGTATTGGTAATCCACCAGTCTACTCTCGTAATCTTTCAATCTTAATGATGAAAAAAAGAGCGACTGAATTCCCTCACCTACCAGAAATGAAAACTGTTACAGTAGAGAGAGATGATGTTGTCACTGTCGGAAATATGCGTGTAAGATTTTTTGGAGTTACACACACAATTCCAGACTCTATGGGTATCATCATAGAAACTCCACACGGCTGGATCGTAAACCCTGGTGATTACAAGCTCGACCAAGTCGATGGTATTGTTACCGACGAAGAAGAAAAAGAATATAGTATTTTTGATAAAGCAAAAGTGCTTTTATTAATGACAGATTCTACAAACATCGAAAAAGAAGGTTTTGCCTTACCTGAAATAAAAGTTCATCAAGGTTTAGAAAACTTAATCAAAAGAATTCCAGGAAAAATAATTATTGCTGCTTTTGCTTCACACATCACTCGTCTAATAAAAGTAATGCAAATTGCTGAAGCTTTAGGTAAAAAAGTAGTACTAAATGGTCGCTCAATGAAAGCCAATATGGAAGTATCTTTTGAGGCAGGACTCTTTACTCCTAAAAAAGGAACTATCATTACTATGGATGAAGTTGATAATTACCCACCTAACAAGGTTGTTATTTTAACAACAGGAGGACAAGGAGAAGAATTTTCTGGTCTGAGTCGTGCTGCAAATAAAACAGATAAAAAATTTATTTTAAAAGCTGGTGACACTATTATTATCTCTGCTTCAATTATTCCTGGAAACGAACGCCAAATGCAAAAAATGAAAGATAATCTTTCAAGACGAGGAGTAAGAATCATTAGTTACAGAACTCCTGGAGAAGACTTTGTGCATGCGACAGGTCATGGAAACAAAGAAGATATAAAATGGTTACATAATAAAATTCATTCTAAATTCTTTATTCCTATTCACGGATATCACTCTCATTTAGAGACACACAAAGAACTCGCAATGGAAATGGGTATGTCTGAAGATCATATTGTCGTACCAGACAATGGATCTATTATTGAAATTTCAGCTGATGGAGAAAAAATTTCAGTTCGCAAAGAAAAAGCTCCGAGTGCTCCAATGATGGTAGATGGTACTTCTGTTGGTGATAGTACTGATGTGGTTATTAAAGACCGTGTCATGCTTGCCCAAGACGGTATGTTTGTCATTATTGCTGTCGTCGATCAAGCCACTGGTAAATTAAAAAAATCTCCGGACCTTATCTCTCGTGGTTTCGTTTACTTAAAAGAGAATCAAGAACTCTTGCGTGCCTGTCGTATAATCATCAAGAAGACAATTGAAGATGGAACAGCTAATAATAAAAATGTGGATTTTGATGTCATTAAAAACAATCTTGGTGATAGTGTTTCAAAATTCTTATTCCAAAAAACAGCCAAGCGTCCACTAGTAATACCAGTCATCCTCAGTGTATAATTAAATACGTGATAGAAAAAAAAAGAAAAACAATTTACTTAACTGGATTTCTATTTGCTATAAACATAGCTTTAACTTCTTATATTAGTTCTAGCTTCTTAGAAAGTTTCATAAATGTAGATTATATTGGTATTGTTTACACAATCTCAGCTATTATTACAATAATAGGCCTATTTATGATGCCTAGATTAATGTCTAAGTATGGAAATAAAAATATTGCTATATTAGTGAGTAGTTTATCTTTTCTTTCCTTAGTATTTATGTCTTTTTCAAATACTGGATTTATCGTAATTCCGGCTTTTATTTTATATTTTGCTTCTGGAAACTTTTTTATAGCTAATTTAGATATATTCTTAGAAGAATATTCAAATTCAAAAGATGTCGGCAAGACTCGTGGCTTATATTTAACATTTATCAATATTGCTTGGGTTGTCGCCCAAATGATTTCTGGGTCAATCATCGCCAAGAGTTCTTATAGCGGTATTTATTTATTTTCTGCTGGATTAATGGCTCTCGTGACTGGTACATTAATATTATTTTTTAATAAATTCGAAGATCCAATTTATAAAAAAATGTCAGTACTTAAAACAGTAAAATTTTTCATTAAAGACAGAAATGTCTCAAAAATATATTTAATTAATTTAATTTTAAAATTCTTTTATGCTTGGATGGTTATTTATACACCAATATATTTACATCAATACCTTGGTTTTGGTTGGGAAAAAATTGGATTAATTTTTACAATCATGCTCTTACCTTTTGTAATTTTAGATATACCACTAGGAGGTCTTTCCGACAAAATTGGTGAGAAAAAAATACTCATTATTGGTTTTATTGTAACTACAATATTTACCCTTTTGATTCCATTTATATCAAGCACAAGCTGGATTATTTGGGCATTTATACTATTCTGTACACGTATCGGAGCAGCTACAATAGAAATAATGTCTGAAATATATTTTTTCAAAATTGTTTCAGTAGAAAAATCAGATGAAATAAGCTTCTTTAGAAATACTCTTCCGATTTCATATATTTTAGGACCATTAATTGCTGTTCCTGTATTATTACTAGTTCCATCATTTGAATTTCTTTTCTTTGTCTTGGGTGCAATAATGCTTCTAGGAATACTTTTAACATCTAGATTAAAAGACGTAAAATAAAAACCTCATAATTTATGAGGTTTTTATTTTATAGATTTTATTTTAACTTTTCTTCATCACCCTCAAGAATATTAAATTTCTTTAATATTTCTTTACCATCCTTAGCCAGACCACCCATCACAGATGGTTCT
The DNA here is from genome assembly GCA_026395995.1 of Candidatus Nomurabacteria bacterium. Taxonomy (GTDB): domain Bacteria; phylum Patescibacteriota; class Minisyncoccia; order Phycocordibacterales; family UBA9973; genus UBA9973. The sequence continues at coordinate 8,973 of JAPLXQ010000013.1, forward strand.
TTTTGAGCATGTTTGGCAACTGTATTAATGAAAGCAAACATTACTCCAAGTCCGACAAAAATATAAACCATTGTAAATATTTTACTGACAGGACTATGAGGAATCATATCATCACCGCCATAACCGACGGTCGTCAGAGTCGTAACACTAAAAAATAATGAATCCAAATAAGACCATCCTTCGATAGTATGGTAGACAATCGCACCTCCAAATAAAATAACGATCACAATAAAAATCAAACCCTTAAACTCTGGTTCTTTCCAGGAAGATTTTAATGCTCTACCAAAACGTATAAAGATTAAGAAAAATGAAGCCATTGTTTAAAATTATAAAAAAGCAATAATAATTAATAATGCACCTAGGAGTGCCATGTTTTTTGTAAAACTCATTTGTTCAGACATTTTACTTGCAGGATCAGTTATTTTCCAAAAAGCATGCATTTGAATTGTGACAAAGGTTAAAAATATTGCCAATAAAGCGATAGAAGCTTTTAAATAAACCCACAATAAAATACCAAAACCTCCCAATAAAAGCATCACTCCAGTCAATAAAACTGCTAAATGAGCAAGTGGTACATTTTTTGATTTTGCATAATTAGTCAGCATTTCTGATTTAGAAAAATGATTATAAGCACTCATCAAAAAATAACCTCCCAAAAGAACTCTTCCTAATAAAAATAATATCATCATAAATAATTAATTAAAATCTTGTAATATAGCTATTATAACATAAATACACCCTTAGGCCGACTCACCAGCCACAAATCCTGTCGTCCAGCAAAGTTGTAAAGAATACCCTCCTGATGGTCTATTAATATGTAATAAATCACCTGTTACAAACAAATTATCTAATTTTAATGACTGCATTGTCTTTGTATCAATTTCTTTTAAATCTACCCCACCATCAGCCACCACCGCTCGGTCATAACCCATCAATTCAGTAATAGTCACTGGTAAGGCTTTTAATAAATCTACAATTATTTTTCTTTCTTCTTTTGTAATACTATGAACTTTTGTTTCAAAATTTATTTGGGGTAACAAAGTCATAACTCCAGGAGACATACCTTCTGGAACAATTTCTTTAAAAATGTTTTTTAAAGATTTATTTTTATTTTCATCAAAAGTTTTAATTATTTTTTTTTCTAGTGCTCCGTGGTCTGTATCAGGATAAGCATCGATAAGTGCAGTCACTATACCTTCATGTAGTAGCTCACTGACCTCACTCGAACTATTCAATATTAAAGGACCCGAAAGACCAAAGTGGGTAAATAATATTTTACCTATCTTTTTAAATTTTTTTACTCCACCTAAATAAAAAGTAATTTTCATAAAAGATAAAGAAATACCTGAAAGCATTTTTATCCACTCTTCTTCGACTGCCAATGGTACGATTGTTGGTGTTGGTTTTTTGACAGTATGACCTAGATCAGCTAACCACTTGAAACCGTCCCCTGTAGAGCCCGTCTCAGGGTGTGAGAGGCCTCCTGTAGCGAGAATATATGAGTTTGCGGTATATGTGCCATCTTTGGTTTCTAGGCCCGTAATATGACCTTTTTCGTGTAATATTTTTTTAACTCCACAATTCGTTTTAATTTTTACACCATTTGAAATTATAAATTTATTTAAAACATTAAAGACGTCTAATGCTTTTTCAGTCTTAGGAAAAGCTCTTTTTCTAGCTTGCACAACTAAAGGCAAACCTTTTGATTCAAAAAATTCAAAAGTGTCTTTTGCACTAAATTTTGCAAAAGCTGAGTTTAAAAACTTTCCTCCATCTCCATAGATTTTTAAAAATTCTCGAATATTAAATTCTGCATTAGTAACATTGCATCGTCCACCACCAGTAATTTTTAATTTTTCTCCGAGGTTTTTATTTTTTTCTAAAATTAAAACTTTCTTACCTTTTTGCCCAGCTACACCCGCAGCCATCATCCCTGATGCCCCACCCCCGATCACTACCACATCAAAATGTTCTGTATTAAGTTTCATAGTATCTGATACAAAAACCGCATTATGCGGTTTTTGTACTTGTCTTATTTAAAATTTTTCGCTGGTCTTCGGTGGCTTTTTCAAGAACTTCCATAAATACTTTCTTTTTTTCACGAGAAGATGCCTCTCTGATAAATTTAGAGAATTCAGAATCTGTTTTATTGGTTTTTGTAAATATCTTGGACAACATATATTTATTATATCATATTATTTAACGTTTCCACAGTATAACTTTCTTTTATATAATTGTCAATTACATCAATATTTTCTTTATAATACTTATCAGACCCATCAATATTTTTTACCAAAAGATCCACTTGAATTTTTTCTCCAAATTCTTTCTTTAAAAGATTAACACTATCCCTTGCAGCAAAATATTGAGTAACAAAATGTTCTTTTAGAATACGTCTTCCTTCTAAGAGTTCTCTTTTTTGGACGAATTCCCAAGCTTGAATAGGATCTTGATATACATAAAATATCTGAACAAATCTATTACGTTTAAGTGAACGTTCGATATTTTCTCTTGCTATATCAATCCTTGAAAATGTTCCGTCAAACACGAAACTCTGTTTATTTTTCAAAGCAAGATCATGAATCTTTGAAACTAAAATTGAAACAGCCCCATGAAATAAATATGAATTATCTCCCTCATAGCCTGGAATTCTTATACGTAATTCATCTGGATCAATTCGTAGAATTTGGCTACTAACTTTTGAAAACTTTTTAATAAGGTTTTTAGAAGACTCAGTCTTTCCTGCTCCAGGTGAACCAGCCATAAATACAGAAACTGGATTTTCTTCTGAAAGAAAAATTGCAATATTGGTAATTTCTTTTGCAATAGCATTTTTATTACTATTAGCGAAAGTATTAGCTATTTCTTTAATTTTTAATTCTTCAGGATTCATAAAAATAACTTAGACAAATTGTTCTAAAACTTTTTTTATAATTTCTTCTTTTAACCTTAATGTTTCAATAGTACTTTCAAATAAGACATATTCTTCATCAGTAAGCCCATTTAAAAAAGCATTCATTGCAAATGAAGTATATCCAGTTATATATTTTGTATATTCTTTTTGATCAATAGTTTCAAATTTTGTATTTCCCAAATCATTAAAATACAAATGTGATTGTCCATTAACAACACAAAGATTGAAAGAATCTTTGTGTAAGATAACTCCATGTTTAATAAGAGCTACAATTTCTTTAATAATATTATCCATTACCTGAACAATTTCTTCTTGCGTTGGTTGTTTAGATATTAATTTACTGCTTCCAATAGAAGAGTGTATATTTTTTGAATCACGAATTTCAAAAGGTAAATCTTCGTATCGTTTCATTATTAAAGCTGGAAAATTTATATTATTAATAGAAACTGGAATAGTTTGAATAAAATCATTAGTATAAAATCCCATTTTTCGAAGATGATTTGTATTATCTGGCTCTTTCAAGACTGTTTGCCATTTTTCTAAAATTTTATTAGAACTATCAATTCCAGCATGAGGAATAGCAAGTGCGTAAGATGCATTATTAATTTTTACCTCATACACTTCTTTTGATCCCCCAGCTCCAATCGGTTTATTAGAAATCAACTCTACAGGTAATTGATTACACCCAAAGGAAAGATTACCTTTATTACGACTTTGAGATATTGTTTCAATAGTGCTTTCATCAAGAACTATATTATTAGCACTTTTAAATTCAGTATTTAATTTAAAGTCTTTTAATTTTTCCATTTTATCTTCTTTTTATTGAGCTATATTTTTCTGTCGGAAATGTACTACTAGACAAAGAGTTATCAATGCGAAAAAGACAGTCAAGGCGAGCATTGGAATTGAAATATAATTATGAAATTCGCTCACGAGTTGTTGATAACAAGAGACACCACTAGAATCACAAGGAGTATTTCCTTTTTCACCAAAATAATAACCTAGATTTTGATAAATAGAAAAAAGAAAACCTACAACAAGTAATGGTAAAGAATAACGTAACACCTTCTTATCTTTATCCCAAAGAGCAATAGCAAACATTAAAACTAATGGATAAGTAAAGATCCTCTGCCACCAACAAAGATAACATGGAGCAAAATTTATCACCTCAGAATAAACGAGAGAGAAAACCATAGCAAATAGAGATACAATAAATCCGATAATTAAAAAATGCTTATCAAGAAAATTTAAGATTGGATGTTTTTTATTTCCAAAAAATAATATTCCCAATGTCGCAACAGAAAAAATCTGAAGCAAAATAGCACCAAAACCTAAAAACATATTAAGATAATGTACTGTATCTGAATTCATATTATTTATTTTGGTAAAACACAAGAAGTTTTAGTTGCTAATTCTTCGAGGGTTGATTGATTTAATCTAGAACCATCTTTGAATTCCCATGTAGGATATCCTTCAATTTTTTTATCTTTACAGTTTTGTGTTTGACCTGAAGCATCTGGTAAAGAACATTCTACATAATTAAGTAATTTTACAGAATCACCAAAAAGTTCTTTTTGAGCTTTACAATGAGGACACCAAAAAGCACCATAAAAAGTGGCACCTTGATCTTTCAGACATTGAGCAAAAGTATCAAATTTGCCTGGAACGACAGGCTTTGAATCAACCTTTGATTGAATCATAAAACCAGCAATAGAACCGACTATTAATAAGCCAATAATAGAAAAGAAGACCTTCATATTTGTTGTATTTTGCATATAGTTAAATATATCACATTCTCGCAGTCTCGCCAGTGTAAAAAAACTTTTTTGAATTTAAATAGCAAATATTCTACTCAACCTTAAACCCAAGTTCTTTTGCCTTTTCAGCAAGCTTTATTTTATATTCTTCACTTCCTGAAGTGTTACTGACACCACGCAACAATTTAACTTCTCCACTTTCTCCATCAATACCATAGCGATTCCAACCTCCTTGACCATAAATAGGCTCAGTACGAGCGCGACGGATAGATTTGCCTGTAGCAAGTGCATCTCTTACTTTATTTTGATTTACACCAACAGAATAATTACCAAGCTTAGCTTGTCCATTTATGTAATCATCATAACGTTGTTGGTCGAATTCAAGAGTTTCAGGATGAATCGCTTCCATTTGAGCAATTTTATCTAGTAATTTTGGATTTAAAATATAATTTTCTGAAAACTCTTGTTTTGTTTCTTTGCTTTCAACTCCTTTCACTTCCTCAATTTCTTTTGCACTTTCTGTTTTAACTTCAATAATTTCTTCAGCATTTTGTGTAAGTTTTGTGTCAACTTCTACAGTTTTTTCTTGAACAACTTCAGATGAACCATTCATAGCTTCTACTTTTGTATTAGTTGCTTCGACTGGTGGGATAGGAGTATTTACTTCTATTACTTTAACATCAATGTTCTCAAGCTTTGCTTTTGCTAATGCAACAATATCCTCATGTCCACCCATGATTTCAGTATCTTCGATAAAAGCTTCAATATCTTTTTTTGTTTCTTGTTTAGCTAAATCTTGTTTCAATAACTCTTTTTCATTATCCATAAAATTATTCTTTATTTATAATCCGAGTGATGTTCGAATCGCATCGACTTTTTGAGCTTCAAGCTCTTTAATATAATTAGTAATAATATCTTTTCGCTCTTTTAAAAGACTTTGGCGTTCTTTGCCAAGTTCTTCAAGCTTTCGTATTGCTTCATTATATATTTCCTCTATCTTTTTCGCTTGTTCTTGTGGGGTCATAATATACAGCAATTATAACCCCCCCCCCGCAACAAATAGCAAGCATTTACACATGTTCAACACCGAGTGTTGAACAATTTTATAGTATTGATATAATTAAGTTATGAGAAATATACAAATAAGTGTAGGTGAATATTATCATATTTTAAATCGCGGAGTAAATAAACAAATAATATTTCACGACAAAAATGACTATTCACGTTTTTTATTTTTAATCCTTTATTTCCAATCCCCTGTTAATTTTCAAAACATAGGTCGGATATCAAAAGACATATTTGTTCAACACTCGGTGTTGAACATTGATAAAATTATAAAAGACAGATATGTTGAATTGATTTCATTTTGTCTTATGTCTAATCATTTTCATTTAATAGTTAAAGAAGAAGTAGAAGGTGGTATTTCTCAATACATGCAAAGAGTTTTAAATGCATATACAAAATATTTTAATAAAAAATACCAAAAAAGTGGTCATCTTTTTCAAGGACCATATAAGGCTATTCATATTATAGATGATACTTATTTATTACATCTATCTGCTTATATTCATAGAAATCCTAGAGAAATAAAAGATTGGTTTAAAAAAGAAGAAGAATATCTTTGGTCAAGTTATCAAGATTTTATAAAAGAAAATCGCTGGAATAACCTATTAGTACCCAATATAATTCTTGAACAATTTAAAAACAAAGAAGATTATAAAAAATTTGTAAATACAAGTACTACAAAAATAATCGAAGATGAAATTATTTCTGAAATTTAATTGTTCAACACCGAGTGTTGAACAATTATTGATATTGTATAAAACTAGGTTGAGGTTGGAGTTTCATTACTTCTTCTGGGGTCATCATTCGTTTCTTTTCTTGTTGTAAGTCATTTTTATAAAATAATTTAAAACCGGTAAATTGAACTGGTTGCATTTGGATAAAATATTTATACGTTCCCTTTTTCTTTTCCATTCCTCCCCAGCCATCCATATCCATCACCATCTGGACTTCAGGAAGTGGTTTAATGTTTTTATAATTCGTGACCATTTTTTCTGTAAAACGATGTACGATTAAAATCTTTGGAGTTAAGTTATTTTCTTTCACAAGCTTAGCTAAATATTCCGCAGCATAATTCACATCAGTAGCATCAAAAGTACCAATTACTTTTCCTGGAGCCTTCCCTGTCTTCATAGAAAATTCTGGATCAATAGCGAGGTGAACTTCCGGCATTTTTAAATATTTTTCAAGCAAAGGTAATTCTGTTTGCAAATTACTCAAACCAACTTGAATATCTAAAATAACAATTCCATTTACTTTTTTTGCTAAAGCAATAGCAATATCTGTCTGTTTATCAGGCATTCGAAAACGATACTTTCCATCACTTCCAGCACTTCCTTGCGCTGTAATAGCAATATAGTCAATCGCTGGAATCACTGGAGTCGTCGGATCAGCTTGTCTCCACTTTTCCATTTCTGTATTTAATTTTGATATCATTTCAACTTCTGGATACTCTCCTAATACTCCCATTTTTTTAGAATAAAAATTACCATAATAAGCAATAATTCTATTAAAAGGTAAAAGTGCCCCAGAATTTGGATAAACAGCTTTCACAGGCCAAATATTAGGCTTGGGAACTGGAATAGGCTTAACTACTGCTGGCTTTATTGGGATTTTTCCAGTAGTACTTTTTGTATCTGTTTTTTTTACAACGACAGGAGCAGCCACTACCGGCTTTGGTATTGGATAATTAGCTAATTGTTTCAATTTTAAATCATAAGCTACAGTATCTAGCGGAATAATTTTAACTTCTGGTACTATTTCATTTTCGACTAAAGTATTATCTTTAATTTTTGGTTCTACATCAGCTTGACTGTATTTTGAAGGAAAAATATCTCCAATATAAAAAGTTCCTAAAATAATTAGAACAGAAAAAATGACCAATGAGAGTAGTCGTACTTTACTAAATTGTTTGAAAAACTTATTCATTTATAGCATAATTATACACTTTAAAAATAAAAAAGAAACTTTGCTTTATGCTATAATATAAAAGTCGTAATTATTAAAAATAAATAAAGCCTTTAGGTAAAAACATATGGAAAACAAGGAAAACAGTTGTGACTGTGAAACAAGTAAATGTGGAATGAATGTTCCAGGTTGTAATTATAAACATAGAGTATTAAAAAAACTTTTCATGCTTTTAGTTATGATTATAATTTTTAATCTTGGTGTTAAAATCGGAGAAGTAAAAGGAATGTTAAAAATGAACATGTATTACAATTCACAAAAAACCACACAAACACAAAATAGCAACTACGCTTATCCAATGATGGGTGGATTTGAACAAGGAATAAACTAATACTTTTTAAAATTAGTATTAATTAAAAAACTCTACAGTAATGTAGAGTTTTTTAATTTTATATATTAGTTTTATTTATTTCTTGTATACTATTTTCTTTATGTCTTTTAAAGATATTGTAAATTTTAGAAAAGAAAGCAGTAATTAATTTTAAGATGGTTAATAAGCCGATCAATGGTAGTAAGAAAAATACTAATCCTCTAAATACAAAAGTTATTATTTTTTGATACATATTTCTCTGTATTGAAATTACTACAGTCTCACTTGGTTTACTTTCAATATTATTATCGGTTTTAGAAATAGCATAAATAGAGTAAATACCATGTTTAATACGGTCATTATTAACAAAAGTAAATAAACCGTTTTTGTCTGCGAGGACAGTGCCAGCTTGTTCAAAGTCCCCTGCGACGTATGAAGTTTTTCCAAGCAAAGTATTATAAATATTATCACTATTATCTAATTGAGATTTAATAAAAATATTTACATTTTCATTTGGACTAGCATTACCAGAAATTACCAAGAAATCTCCATCTCGAAGAACTTGACCAGACATTTTAATAACGGGTTTTAGTAATGTCGCAATTTTAAAATTAGCACTATTTATTAATTTATTTCCATCATTATCAATGGCTTCGACGGTTAAAGTATGTTCACCAGACAAAAGCTCTGGTGTTGTATATATACCAGTACCATCATCATTCCAAACAACAAAACTTCCTTTATCTATTGATATATTATAAGAAATAATTGGAGTAATTGTGTTACTAACAGTAAAATTAAATTTCTTATAAGGCAATTCTATTTCAACTAAAGTAGGAACTGGTGTAATGGTAAAAATTGGTTCAGGTAAATTCACAACAGGAGTTTTTGCTGGTGTTTTTATTGGAGTAGCTACTATGGTAGATGGGGCTTTTTTAATAGTAATATTTACTGTACCTGTTTTATCTAAAACATTTGTACCAAAGCCATCATTTGCTAACACTGATGCTGAAGAAAAATTAAGGTTGGCTACACCAGTAGTCTTAGCCTTGAATGTTATAGTTGTAATTTTTCCTTTTGTTCCATTGTATCCAGGATTTAAAACAATACCTTCATAGTGAACAGTGTCACCTTCTTTGACTGGTTCAGTCGTCCAGACATTTACAATCGAATTAGCTTTAGAAAGGCTGACAATAGATAATTTATCTGCTGGGTAAGAAATTTTTCCAGAGATAGCATTTATAGCTTTGTCTGAAGTGGTAGAAACAAAAACACTCACAGTAAAAGTATCTCCTACATTGGGAGAATAATTACTTGGTGTTAAGGACAAAGAAGCAGCATTAGCTTGCTGACCAAAAACCAAAAACGAGGACAGAAATATAGCAATAATAATTATTTTTAATTTCATAATTTAATTTTTTTGTATCCTTCTTTTATGATACCGCACATAGGCACCATGAATCAATAGTGTAATCAAAATTATTAGTAATAACACTACTATAAATATAAATTTAGAAGGAATATTTCTAGAATTAACTTTTTCTATTTTGTAGTTACCAGCCAAATCAATAGCTTTTATACTAATTTCACTTGAAAGAGTTTGATCTACTAATAAATATGGACTTTCAGCTAAAATCCAATTTCTATTTCCTTCCTTTATTTCATAATGATCAATACCACTCTGCTTATCATTAGTATTAAATACTAATACAGACTGACCGTCATACATATTTGAATCTTTTGAAATCATTGGAGTAAAATCTTCTGGAGAGATAGTATCTACGATGCTTACAACATAATGACTACCAATAGAATTTAAATTCAAAAAAAGTTCCCTTGTTTGAGTAATATCTTCTGTCCCCAAACCATCGTTTTTATAAACATGAATATCATTAAATGAAATTTTTCCAACACCCTGAGCCTTAACTTTGAAAGTAATATTTAAAATTACACCTTCAATAGGATTTTGAGTTACAGGATCAACCACAGATTGATAACCACCAGGCATAATACCTGAAAATATTATAGAATTTCCTGAAATTCTAGGATTTTCAATCCAAATAGGAACAATAGAATTTGCTGATAAAATACTTTCAGCAGACAATAAATTGTCATCAAAGTTTATATCTCCAGAAATTGCATTTACATTTTCTGTATTATTTGAAAGTATTACCTGTACAGTGAATTCATCACCTACACCTAAGGTAGGTGTATTTGTTTTTAAAACTATTTCTGAAGCAAATAAATTTGTAGGAATAATAAAAAAAACAAAAAAACTTAAGATAAACAAATATTTAATTTTAAAAATATTTTTAACCATTCCAGTGGTAAGCTAAGATACTAAAATCAACCAAGTTTATAATTCCATCCCCATTCAAATCTACACCTATTGGAGGGCCTGACCGATGATACCAATAAGCCAAAACGGAAAAATCGATTAAATTCACATGACAATCATTATTCAAATCACTTTTTGTGCCACAATCTTCTTTTTTTTCTATTGTCGTATCTCCGACAGCAAAAGTAAGTGTCTTACTATATGAAGAAGTTTCATTTGAAATTGTATTTGGTAAAGATGATTTTGATTTTGTATTATGACTACCGTATTCTAATGGCATTGTATTTAAATTATACAAATAAGCACCATTATTATCAGAGGGTATTGTATTAAAAATTTCATTTGCGGAATGCACTTCTATCACCACTGTTGCATTCGGTGCAGTTCTACCAAAAATAGTGAGCGTTTCTCCTCGACGAACTTGTTGTTTATTTATTTCAATTGTCGGGGCAAGAAAAATTCCTGAAATGTTTGTGGCTACACCGGAAGTGATTAAAATAGGAACAGTAAAAAGTGTAGACCTTATTCCATTTGAATCTTCACCTAAAATAGAAAAAGTATATGTCCCTGAATTTAAACCAGAAATAGAAATTGTAAAATGAGCATCAGGACCAGAAACAGTATTCACTACTTCTTGGCCATCTTTCAATAAGATAACATGAGATAATGGATATGCAAGTCCAGAAAAAGTAATACTTGTCGGTGCATTATAACTTCCCCCACCTCCTCCGCCCCCACTAGAACCTCCACTTCCTCCACTACCGACAGTTGCTGAAATACTCAAACTACCAGCATCTACCAAGGTTATAGCAAAAGAATTTATTGGGAAAAATAAAAAAACCAAGACACTTATAAAAAGTATCTGGTTTAAAAAAATATTTCTAAATTTTTTTGTTTGAAAGTTTTTCTTCATGAACTTTCTTTTTATGATCTTCTTTTCTTAGTATTTCTTCAGCCTGTCTTATCACCCAATGATTGTATTTCTTGATCAAGAATTTACCGCCAAAGAAAATTACTAATAATAAGATAATTACAAAAATAGTGAGATGCCATGGAAATACCCAGAAAGAAAATAATGCTGTTGCTACTTCATTCTTTAGACCATAAGATAAATTAATTTCTGCTTTATAGTGTCCGAAAGCAAAATTCCTCCATTCATAACCTATTTTATTAAAAAAGTTTCCTTTATCTTTTTCTTCGAGAGGTGTAGGTCCGTCTTTTCCTTGCCAAGTAGTTTCGAATCTACGAACCTGATTCGGTAAAACATTTCCTTCTACAGGATTACCAGAAATTTTGGCTGATATCATGCCAATAATATTTTTAAAAACGATATTTCCATTTGGTTTTATACGATTACCTCCTTCGTTTCTAAATCGATAATAAAAAGAAACAGGAAGCGAAGTAAAGAAAGTTTGTTTATTTTGTGTAGAAAATTCTAATATACCTCCTTTTTCTGTCACATTACCATTGACTGTCAGAAGAATAAGCATACCTGTTTTTGCTCCCACACCTAGTTGTCCATTATTATTTGAAGAAGTATTACCCCAAAAAATAGCTCCAAAATGTCCACCAGCATCAGCATCTTTTGGAATATTTATTTTCACTTGAATTATTTTTGAACTCTTAGGAGGCAAGACGACTGAGGTTACAGAACTCATCCAAGTGCCTACATCGTCTTTGGCTTCTATAAAACTAGGGCTACCACTTTCACCTTGTGCTTCGAAATTAGCATAAGAAGAATAATAAGTCTCTTCTGTATCACGTTCATTTATTAAAGTCATTTCTTGTGAGATAGTTTGGCCAGCATCACCACTTATTTCAAGACGAGTTGGTGTGAGAGTCAAAGCTGATGCTTTACTTACCGGTAAAAGTAAAATAACAATAAAAGAAAATATTGTGAAAGTTTTTTTAATAATATTTATTGAAATATTTTTCATATATTAAAAAGTCGCAGTCGCAATCAGGGTTAATGTATCAGTATAATCAGTATGTGCTGGTGTTACACCACTTATTGCTGCATCAACCATTATTTCTCCTCGCCCTGCACTTATAGGAGCTCCAGCAGTATTGTATATTGGTTGAGCTGAAGTAGTTAACCCGCCAACAGTATTACTACTTGGGGTAGTTCCACAAGTTGAATCAAATGGAGCAACCTTAGCCAAAGTACCAGTAGTCGCAGCATTTCGATTTGCACATATTCCATAATTTGCAGTACCAGCCACCATCGCTCCCGTAGCACTAACGATTTTGTCACCTACAGTAGAAGTAGATACTAAACCATTGGCACCATTTAAAGAAAGAACACTGACCACTGCCCCACCACCAGCATTTGTCGAAAGATCAAACCAAATACCATTTGGAGTTGATGCCCCGCCTTCTGTTGTTCCTGTGACAGCACTAGTTGTCAAAGTTCCTAAAGCTACTGAATATGGTCCACCTGTCTCTGTACTGGTAGTGGAAGTATTATATGTATCCAAATCAAAAGTAAGTGTTTCAGACACTGTAGCTGTAACAGTAACCTGATCTTCATCTACTACAGCCACTACAAAAGAACCAGTATCGCTTGTGGTTGTTATTGTAATAGTTGGAGTTGAAAGTGTAGGGTTCTGCATATGAGTAGCAGCAATAATAATAGTAACAATATGACCAGCAGAAATAGAGTTAGTAAAAGACCCTGAAGGAGCTGTAAAGGTAATTGTTGTTGAACCAGAAACTACAGCACCCCACTGAGTAGCAGCACCATTACCAGCAGCAATAGTTTCATCGTTAGAAGTACAACTAGCACCAGAACCATGTTCAAGTCCAGTAGTTGCTCCGTGACAAATTTGTAAATCAGTAATTACCAAGCCTGTAGTAGTAAAACCAGCTGGAAATGCTACAGCAATAGTATTTGCAACACCAATAGCAGAAGTTGAAGTAAATTTTATACGATGACTTGAAAATGTACTTGCTTTTTCTCGAGACATTGTATCAGAGATTGCAGTTAGAGCAGCAGCATTTACACTTTGAATATAAATAATTCCAGAACTAAAAACTACGACCGATAGAATTAATAATGAGGAAACAAATTTTGATTTAAATAATTTCATATATTTATATATTATATCATAATCTTAAAAAAGAAAACAATAAAAAGTTATTCACAGTTATATTTTATTAAAAATTACCAGTCGCAATGTATGTAATCGTCGTAGAGTAATTCCCCGCTGGTGTAGTATCAGAAATATTAGCAAGGTAATGCATTTCTACAGTATCAGAAGTAACAGGACCAGAAGAACTAGCAATAGGTGTCGTAGTTCCACTAACAAAAGACCATTTTGGTGTTGCATGATTATAATTTGCATACATAGCTCCTGTGCCAGAAGTAATCATTGTACCTGAAAGAGCAAATTCTGATTGACCAATAGAGCCAGCACTAATATTCACAGCTGGTGAAATAGTATTCCCTCCCGAAGTTAAAGTATTTCCAAAATACGTAAGTGTATAACCATAAGCAGCATTAGTAATAATATTTAAACTATGAGCAACAACATCACTACCTACAGAACCACCAGTAGCATTAGCATAACAAATATTTGAACTTGATAAAGTTCCGAAGCCAATATTAGAATTATCATTTGAAAAAGAAAAAGTGATAGCGGTCGGTAACCAACAAGCATCATTATTACCACTATTTGTAAGATTACTAGTATTAATAGTTATTGCTCCAGAAAAACATCCACCATCCATGACATCGAGATAGTCTGCATTTGCAGTACCAGTAGGATCTATTGTCCATTTTGTAGGAGTCGCATCAGAACGAAGAGTAATCAAATTACCAAGAGAACCCGTAACAGTAAATATTCCTGTCACATGGAATACTGGCGAGCCTGCAGTTTGAAAATCAACTTCTTTTGCTCCTGTGTGTGTAATAGTAAAATTATTAAATGTTGTCGTTCCAGAAACTGTCGCAGTATTACCACCATTCATTAATACAGTAGAAGTACCAGCTGTAAATGTTCCAGAGTTTGACCAGTTACCTGTGACAGTGACAGTCGATGCTTGTGGTAAAAAAGTTCCACCAACACCAATAGTCATATTTCCAGTTGTAAGATTGTAATGTGAAGCTAAAGTAGTATCCAAAGTACCAGCTGAAATATTTGTCGTACCTGTGACTGTCGTAATTGCAGCAAGGCTTTTTACTCCAGCTGCAGTAACACTAAGATTGTAATATGGATTTGTCGTTGGAATTTTTATTGTTTGTGTTCCTCCGTCATATGCAACAGTATTTACTACTGTTCCTGGTGTGAGTATTCCTGTAGCCATTACTGTACTTGCAAAATTTGTATTTGAATTTAAACCTGTGGCAAAATTAGAAGATCCATTTCCTCCTGTAATAGTACTATTGAAATCGACAGTTCCTGTATTATTATTCGTTAATGTAAATCCACTACTTATTGTCACCGCTCCACCAAAAATAATTGGTCCAGAACCAGAAAGATTTTGGCTTGCTGTAATTGTCGTAGCACCAGCACTAGTATTAAAAGAAGTTCCATTCATTGTAATACCAGCATTAAAATTATTAACTACTGTGTATAAAGCTCCTCCTGATAGATCAAAACTACTCGCTGCATTTACTGTTACAAGTCCAGAAAATGTTTTTGGATTAGAACTACTAGAACCGACGAGTGAACCAGTCACATTTGTCGCGCCAGAAATTGTGATAGCTACTCCACCTAAAGATGTAGTTCCATCTAGAACATTCAAATTTGGTAATGTTATAGCAGTATTGAAACCAGCTGTTCCTGAAGTATTAAATGTCGCACCTGAGTTTATAGAAATTATTCCTGCTCCAGCCATTAACCCTGTGAGTTGAATTGTTCCTGTACTTGTCTTTGTGAATCTTGTATCTGCTACTGTTCCAGAAAAAGTAAGACCTGCCCCTAATGTAATATTTCCTGTACTAGCAGTAAGAGCAGCGACCCCTGTCGCATTTGTTCCTCCGGTCAAAGTCAAAAGTCCACCGAAAGAAGAATGGCACGACCCCATTGTCATTGTCATAGTCCCTGTACTAGTTGAGTTACCGATAAATGTCACGGCACCTGTCGTAGTCATAGTCCCCGTTCCATTGTTACAAAAAATTCCTGTATTTCCAGATCCTGTCGGTGCAGTATTGTTCATAATTGCAAGATTTAGATTTGCGTTACCATTCATCGTAATATACATATTGGAAGCACTCGAGTTTGCATTAAAACTCGTAGTACCAGTGACAGTAGTCGTCGAAAGATCTGAAAGAGATATACCGAGTGAGCCTGAAGCCAAAATAAAGTTTCCTTGAAATGTCACAGTAGCAGTATTACTATTTGTAATAGATAATCCTGAAGCTACAGTCACTGTCCAAAACGTCATACCCATAGAACCAGAAAGTGTCGGGCTTCCTGTGAATGTAGTAGTAGAAGAGGTAGAAATTCCTGTATTTAAAACACCAGTTCCATTGTTTGTAATATTGCCTCCGAAACTTGTCGTAGGAGTTACAGTTGGTGTACCGACATTTAAATCAAATAAACCTCCAGCATTTACTGTCACATCACCAGTAAATGTTTTTAAACCAGTACATGATGCAGCAGCAATACAAATTACTGATCCAGAAATATTTGAAGCCCCAGTAAAAGTAATAGCTACAGCTCCTAATTTAGTAGTTCCATCTAAAACATTTAGATTTGGAAACGTAGTAGAAGTACTCAATGTCGCAATTCCTGAAGTATTAAATGTCGCACCTGAGTTTATAGATACTATTCCTGCACCGGTCATCGTACCTGTCAGTTGAATTGTTCCTGTACTTGTCTTTGTGAATCTTGTATTGGCTACGTTTGCTGTCGTAAAAGTAAGACCAGCTAAAATTGTGACATTTCCAGTACTAGAAGTGACACCGGCTGTTCCTGTCGCATTTGTTCCTCCGGTCAAAGTCAAAAGTCCACCGACAGAAAGATTGCAAGAACTCATAGCCAAACTAGAATTTCCTGTTGACGTAGAATTTCCTGTGATAGTAGCAGCTCCTGTAATAGTAAATGTTCCAGTACCAGCATTACAAGTAATAGTGGAAAGCCCTGTATTTGACGGTGCTGGAATACTCAAAGAACCTGCATTAAGATTTGCATTTCCATTCATTGTGATAGTCTGACTAAAATTTCTATTATTGGCAGTAAAACTGATAGCTCCCGTCACAGTAGTAGTAGATAAATCTGAAAGCGATACATTTTCTGCACCTCCAGCTCCATTAAAAAGAGTTAACGCTCCAAAAGTGACAGTACTAGTATTACTATTTGTAATAGTAGCAGCGTTAGCTGTTCCCAGCGTCACAGTTCCCCCGAAAGTCATAGCGACTGGACCTGACAATGTAGATGTCGCATTGAATGTCGTTGCCCCAGTATGAGTGTTAAAAGAAATGGCACTAGAAGCCATTGTAATATCACTACCAAAAATTGTAGTAGCTACGACTGATGGTGCACCAGTTGACAAATTAAAGGATCCTCCAGAATTTATTGTCACTGCTCCGGTAAAAGTCTTAGCGCCTGTACAAGTAGCAGCTGCTGGACAAATTACAGATCCAGAAATACTACTCGTTCCACTTACAGTAAATCCAAACCCTCCAAATTTTAATGTAGCATTGGCTGAGACAACCAAGTTATTAGAAATAGTATCTGCTCCACCGAGAGTCGTCGTACCGGTGCTGACTGTCAACATTGGAAAAGTATAAATAGCTCCGTTTAATGCTACGGTACCAGTCGTAGTAAAAGAAGTCGCAGAAGCCCAAGAAAGTGTACCACTCGCACCTAGTGTACAGTTATTTAAAGTAATAGCTGATGCACCAGTAGTAATCACAGAACGAGAAATGTTTCCAGCTGTTCCGAATGTGACGTTTCCATTTATTGTAAGTGCCCCAGTTCCCATAGTGAGTGATGCTGTTCCAGCCGCTCCACCAGTCAAAGTCACGGCCGCAGAAGTGAATGCGTTTGTTCCTAGAGATAGATCGATACCATTAAATTGTGTACCAGTCGCCCCACCGTTTATTGTAGTCGTTCCATTTATTGTCAGAGTTCCACTCGCACCTGATGCTGCGATAATTCCCTCTTTTGCTCCAGCGACAGTCGTAGTCGGAATTGTAAATGTTGCAGTCGTTCCGACTGTCAATGTAGCAGTTCCGTTCATTGTAATAGTATCTGAAAATGCTCCAGTTGATTGATTGGCTCCTATTGTCAATGTTGTAGTAGTAGATGTTACTGTTCCAGTAGAAAGACTTAGACCAGTATTTGCTGTAATTGCTCCTCCGGTAATTGTAAGAGTAGAAAATGTGACACCAGTAGCACTTGTATTATTATTTGTCACAATAACTCCAGCGTTAATAGTGACGGCCCCACCAAAAGACATAGCCACTGTTCCAGCGAGTGTAGTAGCAGCAGTGAAAGTAACTGCACCTGTTCCAGAGTTAAACGCTGTGGCTCCAGTACTAGCTGTCAAAGTTCCAGCAAAAGTAGTTATAGTTGCGACTCCAGACAAGTTAAAACTTCCTCCAGAATTCACCATGACACCACCACTAAATGCTTTTGTTCCTGTCGCACCATTAGAAGCAAGTGAACCTGAAACAGTTACTAGTCCTGAAAAAGTAATACCGACGTTACCGAGAGTTGTCGTTCCAGAAGTTATATTTACAATTGGAAAAGTGTACGCAGCAGAAATAGCAGAAGTTCCAGAAATGTTTACAGTTGTTCCGGCATTAAAAGAAACTATTCCTGCACCCTGCATCGTACCAGTCAAATTAAATATTCCTGCACCTGTAGTAGTAAATCTAGTATTGGCTACAGTGTTTCCAAAACTTAAACCAGCTAAAGCAGTAATAGTCCCCGTACTAGATGTCACACTGGCTACTCCTGTAGCATTTGTTCCTCCGTTTATAGAAAGAAGACCACCCACAGATAGTGTACAAGTATCCATTGCTATAACATTTGTTCCTGTTGTAGTACTATTTCCTGTTAAGGTTAAAGTGCTAGAAAGAGTCAAAGATCCAGAACCTGCCGCACAAGTAAATTTAGATCCTCCTGTACTTGTCGGAACGTTTAAAACCATAGAAACAGCTGAAATACTCCCTGTTCCATTTAATGTAATTGTTTGAGCATTGGCAGTAGTGTTTCCAGTATAGGTAATAGCTCCTGTACCACCCGAAGATGTCGTCACGGTTAAAGTGGCTCCTGTACTAATAGTCAAACCATTAGCCGCTGTCGCTACTGCCATAGTTATGGACCCAACAGATGCACTAGCAGAAAGTGTTACTGTGACTCCAGAGTTTATTGTCAAAGCATCGGCAATACCAGGCCTATTTCCTGTACCTGTCCCTGTCGTCGCTGCTCCTGTACAAGAAGTGAAACTTGCAGTATCTGTACCACCCCAAGTTCCTGTAGCTGTAGCATTACAAGCGGCATCAGAAGCTATTTGCCAATTACGACTTTCTTCAAAAGAAATATTTCCATTATTATTTAATTGTATTTTTCCTAATACATAATATTCAGGAGAAATATTTGGCGCATCAAAAATATAACCCAATTCGATCGTTTGTCCTGCTATTAAATTAACATTCCAAGAAATCTTTTTTACTTGAAGACTAGGATTATTTGGATCTTCAATAGTATCTACAGAATTAAAGTTCTCTCCATTTTCTGGAGCTAAAATATCAAAACTTTCTGGTACAAATTCACTTACAGTTCCCTGCCAATTATTATTTGCTGTTACTTTTATTAGCATTGGATAATTTGCCAATGGCCAAATACGAGTCGGGCCAATTCTTTCAACAGAAATATTAGAGTTTGATGAAACTTCAAAAGTATCATTAATAGTTTTGATACCATTATATGTATTAGCAGTAAGTTTCATTTTATAAGTACCAACTTCGTTTGGAATATTAAAATGTGCATAATAATCTGGTACAGAAATTACATTGTCCGGTCCACATTGTGATTCTCGAATTATTGAATTATTACCTGTTGAAAAATTATTTATACTTCCGCTAGGACTTGTGATAGATAAATTCAAATCAGCATCACAAATAGTATGTCCACCATCATTCAATACTCCCATTTGTAAATATGCATCATCACCTATTTCAAAAATACTTTTATTGGTGTTAATAGACAAAACACCCCAAGTGAAATCTTGTTGTGAGACGATTATCGCTTGTGGTGTATTTACTGTTACCTTGAGCGTATATTTTCCAGGTTTAAATTCCCTACCTTTTGTTATTTGGACCTGCTGTTTATCTATTCCGTTTATGTTTACATTTATTACTCTTGCATTTATATCTGTATCATCCCCATTTAAATCTAAAACTTTTGCTGTAACATCAGGGGTATCAGCTAAAGCTTTTTTTGTTTTTAAAAAATCTAAAAATGAAACTGGTGCATCTATTGATTTTATTTCAGTAGTATTTATTGTCTTGTCTTCTTCTTTTTTTGGTATATCTGGTAAAACTATGATTTGAGAATCTTGTAAATTGTTAGGCAATGCTGTATTCAGAGAATCAGCAGTGGGTTTTACAATATCTTTTATAGAATTAATAGTATTATTAGAAGTTGTGTTATCTATAACAGGAGTATCTGTGAGAACTCCAGCTTTATCATCTACCACTTCAGCAGTGCCATTATTTACTAAATCTTTAATATCATTAATATTTAAATTTGGAGTATTGATAGTGAAGTTTACATCTTCACTGGAATTAAAATCTTGCTGAGGATTTGAAATAACAATACTAGAATCTTTTAATTCAACTGTTGGACGATTTAAAATTTCTTTTATATCTTGATATTCGACACTCATTTTCATAGCATCGAGATATATAACAGCGGGAGTATCATAAGTCGGTAATGTTTTTATTGAAATTTGAAGATTATCTAAATTTGCCCAAGCATCGAGTGGTATATCAAAAGAAGCATTTTGCCATTGACTACGGCTAATAGTTCCAAGACTTTTCCAATCTGTACCATCGAGAGTATATTCTACTTCAGCAAAAGCATCTTGATTTATTTTATCTGAGTTTAATTCAGTTTTCAAAAGATTGTCTTGATTTATTTTATTTATATCTGATGTTGTATTTGTTGTATCTGTATTTGTTATTGCATCAGGTAAGGTAATTGGTTCAACAACAGGCACAGCTTCTATAGATGTTGCAGTGGGATCAGAAACTATTACCGGTGCAATATCTGGCGTAGATTGTTCAACTACAGGTGTAGGTGAAGGTTCTGGAGCAGGAGTAGGAGTAGTATTTTCTTGCGCAAAAACTTTTGTAGAAAAAATATTATACAAAAAAGCTGATACTGGATTATCAGCTGGAGCTGATTCTGGTGCTGGAGCTAGACTAGGGTCTGGCGCAGGAGCTTGTTCTGCTGGAGCAGAATCTTGTGACGGAACATTCACAGAATTATCAGGATTATTTGGAACTTCTATTAAATTTATATTTGAATTATTATTTGTATCTGTAGTAGAAGAATTATTTGTATCTGTGGAATTAGAATTTGTATCTATAGTATTTATATTTTGTTGATCCGTATTTGAAACATTTTCAAATGGTTTTACTTCATTGTGATTTACTGATCCATCATCTACAGACCAAGAAAAAGATAAATGAAAATTTGTTGGTTGTGTGTTATCGAGAACTTCCCCTTTGAAACTTCCACAAAAAATAGAACCACTGGATTTATCTAAACGTGCAGAATTAGAAATACTAAAACTTTCTAGAGATGAACCTTCTGGTAAATCAGGTTCACCTTGGGCATTTTCTGGATGCTCCCATCCACCGAGACAACTCGTAGGATAAAAATTCGTCACAGATGCATGACCCATAGAAAAAGCACTTAAAATCGAAAGAGAAATTACTAAAGTTAAAACACCAAAAATAGCTCGACGGTGCTCACGAAATAATTCTTTCATTCTATCAAAATGAATTTCAACAATCGGTAAATTTTCTTTCAAAATAGGATGATTCTCAATCGTTCTTCGAACGATATCTTGCATAAAAAAATGCTTCGCCTTTTCATCTTTTTTTGGACGCAAAAATTTCATAATATAATATATATTATATCAGTTTAATTAATAAAATAGAAATATTTTTATTTAGTTTAATGCATCAGGATGCCTATCGCTCCAAGCGTAAAGGGCAATAGCAGTAGAAACTGCGGCATTCATTGATTCACATTGTTTATGCATAGGAATTCGGAGCATTACATCACAGTGTTCACGAGTTTTTTCTCTAATTCCACGAGCTTCATTCCCTATTATAAAAACAGTTGGTGTTTCGAATTTTTCGTCATTGAGTATTTGTTTTGATTCTCCATCTAAACCATAAATCCAGAAGCCTTTTTCTTTTAAATCTTTAATCAAATTATTTATATTTCCTATTTGAATCAGTGGTACACGAAAAGCCATTCCAGCGGAAACTTTTACTACTGCACCTGTGACTGGAGCTTGGTTATGTTCAGGAATAAAAATACCAGCGATACCCATCGCAGCAGAAGTACGAATTATTGATCCGACGTTTTGTGGATCTTGAAGTTCTCCTAAAATCACTAGGCAAGTGTCCGGAGTTATTTTTAAATTCTTTATAAAATTATCATAATTCAAAACCAAACGATCAACAGAGAGTAAGCCGATAATCCCTTGATGTTTTGCATCACGGTCGAGTCCTCCTGTCTCAGAGCCATTGAATTTAGCGACAGACACGCCAGATTTATTCACTAAAGCCATTAATTCAGCATCGTCTTGATTCGCCAAAAAAACCTTTTTCAAACTTTCAGGTTTATTCGCGAGTGCCTCCATTACTGCATGCTTACCATATATATAGATTTTCTCTTCTTTAGCCATTTGGCTACTATAACACTTTTTACGAATTTTGGAAATAAAATGAATTGAAAATAGCTTTATTTAATCAATTTGATAAACCCAGCCCGGTTGCCATTTGAATTTAGCAGTAGTCAATGACTCGAGTGATTCTCCATTGATAAAATGGTCTAAGCCATATTGAGTCGCTCGATGACCGATAACCATAACTTTTTTATTATTATAATTCTTTTTTAAATCATCAATAAAACTTTTCATCCGAATGTTTGTTTGCGTGTAACTTTCACCATTTGGAAATGGAATTTCGATTCTATTTGGTCTTTCATTATCAATTTCTTCACTTGGGTGTCCAGTCAAATCTCCATAATCACATTCCCGAAGTCGAGCATCTTTTATAATAGGAAATTTATTTCCAAAAGCTATTTCTGCACTCTTATATGCTCGTTGTAAATCAGAACAAAAGATTACATCAAAATGATCATCTTTGTGGCGTTCACCCATATCTTTTGCTTGTTGCATGCCCAGTGGAGACAAAGCAATATCATTATAACCTGAAGCTATTTTTGCTTCATTATCAAGCGTTGTAGAGTGCCCTTCAAAAATTATTTTTATCATAAGATTATTATATTAAAAAAATTAAACGAGCCATTTGTATGGCTTTAAAAGACTGAAAAGATTTGGTTTTACTTTTTTATCTCCTTTTGGGTTCATTTTTGTATATATCTAAATAACCAGCATATTATAGCATTTTTGCGAGGTTTTGGAATTGAGAAAATTATTTTTCTTCTACATTAATTCCATAGGAAATAACTCTTTCTAAATTCATCGGTGATTCTTTTGCTATAATTTTTAATGCGCCTTCTGCATTATTACTTATAATTTGCATATTTTCATCTGAAGGATTATATGTACCAAACTTGAGAGTCTGACTAACAACTATTCTTAAAGAATCTCCTTTTATTTTTTTAAAAAGATTATAATATTCACTAACTGATATTTTGGCTAATGTTTCGATGTCTTCGTGATTCCAACTATTTGTTCTTGCGATATTAATTATAATTTCTTCAGGTTGTCTTGTATCTTTAAATGTTGCAAGTTTATTAACAAAAAATTTTTTAAAATTTACATCATTAATGTTTAAAAACATTGAGCGACCTGGATCGTAAAATTTTTGATCTTCATTATTTCTTTCACTCATATATAGTGCAATCAACTTATCAGCTTCTGCATTTTTATTAAACTTACGGAAAAAAACTATTATATAATCTGCATTCATTGGACTCATTGATTTAACATTTTTTTCAAATGATTTATATAAACCATCTAAAACTTCACTATCATTCTTATCAAAAGAATTATGATATTTTTTCCATGCATCATGAACTGAATTATCTCTATCTTCTAATTCATATCTTTTATCAGCTTCTTGAGAATTTTTTTCTATTGCATCAGAATCAAAATATCCATCTTGAATAGCTTTCAATAAAAGAGCATCAAATTCATCAAAACTACTAAAATTTATTTTATTTATAATTAATCGCCATTCTTTCTCTTTTTCTCCTTCTTTATTTTTATCATCAAAAAGATCTCCATATCTAAGAAAACTTTTTATAAAATCCAAAGAAGGGGCTATGGTAGGTTGATAAATTGCCCATCCTAAAAGGGTAACTGATACTATCGCAGATTCAAAAATTCTTTCATCATGAGAAATTAAAAGTTTTTCTAGTTTTTTTAGTAAAGCTTCAATTTTTCTAATAACTCTTATATTAACTATACCTAAGCTAATACAAGTTTCTGAGAACTTTTTATTAAAAGAAGTACTTTTATCTATACCTATTTCTGCTGATTCAATAGGAGTTGGTTCAAAATGCATTTCAACATCAATCACCTTTTCTAGTTGGTTTTTAAAATCATCATTTTTATCATTTTTGATAAGTTGCTCATCGTTCAAAAGAAGCACTACTTTACAATTTCTTTCATTTTTTAAAAACGATATAAAACCAAGAACTTCTTTAGTAGATAAACCTTCTCCCCTACGCTCTAAATCATCAATACAAATTATTTGTCCTCTAACAGCAAGGAAAAGTTCAGGTAAATAATCTTTTATTTTAGGAATATATTGAAAAAATTTTGATAACCAACGAACATTTTTTTCAAGAGAATAAATACTATCTTGGACTGTTTTAATACTAGGTCCAGTATCAATCTGACCAACATTTACAGTACTTTCAAAAATAGCAGTTTTAACTTTTTCAATTGTATTTACTCCGAACAAACTTACATAAGAATATCTTTTAAGAGAAATGCCATTTTTTAATTTTGATTCTTTTTTTAAATATTCTTTCCAAGCAAATGTTTTTCCAACACCCCATTTACCCATTATACAAATTACTTCTGGATCAGGACTTTTTAAAAAACGTTTAATTTCTTCAGATACTAATTTAATTGACATATTGGTTAAATTTGTTTATTTTTTAAAATTTCGGCTAATTCTTTTACATTCCTAAAAGCATTTATGGATTCCACTTCTTCTGGTGATACGAATTTAATTTCTAAACATTCTTCTGAAGGAGTAAAATTTAAATCTTTAACTTTTGTTTCAAGTACGATATTTACACTTCTCTTACCTTTCATATTTTCTCCAACTAAAAAATAAGATGGATTTTGTTTAATTTCCACTACTTCTAATCCCATTTCTTCTTTGAGCTCACGCCTAAGGCAGTCCCCGGGTCTTTCAGGCCAATCGAGTCCTCCACCAGGTAATTCCCACCACCCGCTATCTTCAAGGATAACGAGGAACTTGTCACGACTCTCATTTAAAATAAGCGCCTTGATACTCACTCTGTAAAATGTTTTTGGGATTTCATCCATGGATTGATTATAACATGTAACTCTAACTAGATTTGTTTATAAACTTCTTCTACTGTTTCTTCTAAAGTGAGATTGCTAGAATCTATTATTTTACAGTTTAACTCATCTTTCTTTTCTGAAAAAGTTTTATGCAAATCTTGAGTTCTTTTACGAAGATCTTCATTATCCCCTCTTTCATCAAAACGTTTTAATAAAGATTCAAGCGATGGTAGGAGAAGAAATGTTTTGAAATTGTCGTCTTTAAAATATTCAGAATATTGTCCAAGTAATTTTCTTCCAACTACATCATCAATAAAAACACTAAAACCTTTTTCTAGTAAATTATGAGCCATATCACAGGTATTTTTTGCACTGAGAGAAAGCTGCAATTCTACTTCGTTATTATAAGGATAGGGTCTAACCTGTCCTCCTATAACCATTGCACGAAGTTTATCTACTTCTATTACAGCACTTCGTTCAAATTTATTGGCTAATGCTTTTGTCACTGATGATTTCCCCGCCCCTGCCGGACCAGTGATTAAACAAATAAAATTTTCTTTCATAGTTTTATTATAACAGATTTTAATGGGAGAGATAAGAAATCGTTTTAATTTAAAAAAATAAAAAGGCTGTTTCTTACGCAACAGCCTCAAATGTTTAAACTTTATTACTTTAGACTTTTGTTTTTTATGATTCTTAAAATGTCCTTTATTTCTAATCCAGAAATAATATCAGGATTAATTTCAAGAAAAATATCACCGGACTGAAACTTTTGAAATTCAGTAGGGCTGATAATTTTAAAACCTAAATCTTGAAGCATTTTGAGTACAGATGTTATCTGCCCTTCAGCTTCTGGTCCCACAAGGTCGAGAATTTGGCTTTCAAGCCCTGGTAACTTTGTTTCCTTTTTTACAACAACATTTCTCTTTTGAGAATAAACTATTTTTTTATCAATATTTTTATTTTCAAAAACTAATTTATCGGATGAAGTATCTTCTTTTTCATCGTTAGTCATAAAGCCTAATGCATAATAACCAGGAACTGCGTTCATTGCCAATTTCAAATTATAGATTTTCATAAATTCAGCTTTTTCTACATCTTTCTCAATGCGTTCTTTTATGGCTTCGACTTGATATGCCACAAACAAAATAACAAATGACTCACCAGTACCAGGAAGAGTATTACAATTATCTTTCTTTAAGAATTCATGGCACCAGCCTTGTAACCTTGTTACCAAACTAGGATCTTTAATAAGTTTATTTCCCATTATTTTTTATTTTCAAGATTAATACTATGTTTTTATCAAATTACCATATTAGAAAAAAATAGTCAATTTATACAAATATAATTAAGAAATAACTAAAAAAGTTTTTTTAGTTGAAAAAATGTTGTTTTTGTTATAGAATAGCTGAGTTATTGTTTTATATTGGGAGATCGTCTAACGGTAGGACAGAGGCCTTTGAAGCCTTTAATTGGGGTTCGATTCCCTATCTCCCAG
This sequence comes from Candidatus Nomurabacteria bacterium, assembly GCA_026395995.1. GTDB lineage: Bacteria > Patescibacteriota > Minisyncoccia > Phycocordibacterales > UBA9973 > UBA9973. Next base: position 35,529 of record JAPLXQ010000013.1, read on the forward strand.
CAATTGACTTTTCTATTTAAATATGTTAATTTAAAACTAATTTCGTACTTTGAAAATAGATTTTTTGTTGTTGATTTTTGTGTTTCCCCTGCTTCTTCTTAGAGGTAGAGGAAACATAAATAATCAATAGTAAATAAACCTCAAATAAATAAACAAATGAAAAAAGTAGCAACTGTAGTATTTATACTACTTAGTATTTCATGCGAAAATACTTATGAAAAAAATCGCAACAAAACAACCAGTACAGAAACACAAAATCAAACAACAACTGAACAAGCTGAAAGTAAGCCTATCTTATTTACATTAGATTCACTTTCAGTAGAAAACTGTAACACAGACCAACAAATTGAATTCTTGGGGAATCCACCTAAGAGGTCTAATTTTTACATTATCGGAACAGCTCATTCGTATGTTAATACGGAAAAGCTACAAGGATATATGTATGACAATGGTGGTCTTATGCACAAAGCTTTTGAAAAAATTCACGAGCTGCAAGGAAACAACAATCCGTTACCGCTTTTTAGCGAAGGTGTCTTTATCAATAAGGGCATCTCAAATGTTACTGCCTTAGCCAAAGTTGTTCCTCCTTGTGTAATTGATATGGGGTACAAATCGGTAGAAGGAATTGATACGAGAGAACCATCACGAAACAGTATTTTAAATCCGTTGAACATAAAGTTCTCAGATATTTTTACTGAATATTGTGAAATGCGTATTGTAGATAGTGGCAAAGTAATGGGTACTATTAAAAAAGACATTCCTACTGATGTTTTTATTTGGTTACGTGATACGTGGTATCCGACAATAATCTCTCCTGACATTTCTTTAGAAGAGAGTATTATTTCAAAATCAAAAGAATCAGGGATAGTTGTTTGTGGTCTTCGTCATGTTGCGCGAATGGGTCTATCAGGTAAACTTGATTGGGCGATCGCTGCTGTTAATGGCGGAAAAAATGTTCTGGAAAGCAAAGAAGAAGGTATGTTCAGTAATCGAATAATGGCGGAACGGTTCGTATGTGAAAACGTACTAAAATTACCCTGCCTTCCGTAAAAAGTTAGCAAATGTAAGGAATCCTCTTCAAATAACATTGAGGAGGATTTTTTTATTCATTTTAACCCTTACCCCTCAACAATTCCGTTCCCACGTCATCCCAGACGGTCAGCAATGGAAATCTGAATTGATTTTCCCATTCTAGATTTACATAGGTGGGAGCTAAGCGGGAGTCGAAAGCCGGAGGCGGTCGTGCCGAGGTGGGGTAGCGGAATTTTTCAGTAGAAAAATATCTGTGACCGATGACTCATCTCCCAGCTATTGCTTTTTAATCTGAAGTATTGTAATATAAAACTAATTTCGTACTTTGAAAATAGGTTTTTTGTTATGGATTTTTGTGTTTCCCCTGCTTCTTTATGGAGGTGGAGGAAACACAAATAATTAACTTAGCAATAAAACAAAAAAATGAAAAAGGGAAACTTTAAGAAATTATCAAGAAGAAACCGAATAATTATTGGTTTATTATGTTTAGGGTATGTACTCTTTATCGGAGTACTATACTTTCTATGTTCAAAAGAGGAACTTGCAAAAGCTAGCTGGGGTTTCACCACATTCGTATATTGGCTATTTGTTAGTCTTATGTGGTTTGGAATAAAAATGGAGCCGGTTTTTAATGGAGCAGTTAAAGTTTTAGTCGAAGAAACAGCAAAACAACTAAAAGAATAACAAAAAAAAATCAGATTAAATCAAACAAAATCTCTACAGAAATGTAGAGCTTTTTTATTTGTCTTTTAATAAAAAAAATAATTAAATCATTTAAAATGACTAGTAATAATAAAGACTAAATACGGCTATTTAAGCTTGCAATATATAAATAAAATGAGATTTGCGAGTTTTCCCCCTTGACTCGAAAACATTACGGGTATATAGTGTACTTATTACAATAAGTAACTTATAAATATTATGAAATACACAAAAATAAAGAGATTGTTAGGGACAAAGAGTGAACACATTGAAGGGGCAAAAGTAGCAGTACTCATGCTATTAGCTACAGTCGCATATGAGCTATTATCAAGACATTTCATTCCAGACTACCATTTTAATATGTGGGAGTTTATCGGGACATGGACAGGCCTTATCTGTGTTTGGCTTTCTCGTACTACAAACATCCTCTGCTGGCCTTGGGGAATAATAAGTTCAGCAGCACTCGGTATATTCTTTAGTCAAATAGGTTTACCTGGTCAACAATGGCTAAACTGGGGATACTTCGTAGTAATTCAATTATGGGCTTGGCCACACTGGGCATTTGGTGGCAAAGAAAAAGACGATCTTCCAGTTACAGTACTATCATTGAAAGCAAGAATTCTCACAATACTTGCTACCCTCTTGAGCACAGTAGCTATTTATTCACTCATAGATGTTTTTGTTCCAGGTTCTTCATATCCTTGGATGGATGCTCTGGTTGTATCAGCAAGTATCATTGCGCAATATTTACTAGGACAAAAAAAGGTCGAGAGTTGGATACTATGGCTCGGACCAGTAAATATGATCTCAATCGTTCTGTTCTTTTTGACAGGCGCATACACACTCACTGCTTTGTATATCGCCTTCTTTATTCACGCTGCTTTTGCTCTAAATAAGTGGGCAAAAGTTAATAAATAAAAATATATGTTTAACAAAGGAATCGTTATTGGAAAATTTTATCCACCTCACCTAGGACACAAGTATCTCATTGATACTGCAAAATCTCAGTGCGAACAACTCACAGTGATAGTATGTTGGAAAAAATCACAATTAATATCTGGCGTAGAAAGAGCTCGTTGGATACAAGAAATTCATCCTGATGTTCAAGTAAAACTCCTAGACGATGATAGGCTTACAGATGATGATTCAGAAGGATGGGCAAAAAATACTTTAGATGTCCTCGGCTTTACTCCTGATGCAGTATTTACATCTGAAGCATACGGCGATCCATACGCATCTTTTATGGGTTGTGTTCATGTACTCGTAGACAAAGAACGCACTCACCTCCCTATCTCAGCGACAATGGTACGAAGTAATCCCATGAAATATGTAAAGTTTTTAGAGCCATGTGTTCGTGCATCATTTGCACGTCGTGTATGTGTATTGGGCGCTGAATCAACAGGGACAACTACCTTAGCAATGGATTTAGCAAAACATTATCATACAACATGGATACCTGAATATGGTAGATTTTATTCAGAAGGAAAAATATTTGGAGACGAAAATGCAGAATGGAGAACTGATGAATTTATTAAAATAGCAAAAGCACAAGGTGTACTCGAAGATTCACTAACAGAAGATTCAAATGGTTTAGTTATTTGTGATACAGATGCTTTTGCTACGAGTATTTGGCACGAGAGATATATGGGTAGCCGTTCACCTCAAGTCGAAGCCATCGCTGCCCGAAGGAAATATGATTTATATATTTTAACTGGAGACGAGATTCCTTTCGTACAAGATGGAACAAGAGACGGCGAACATATTCGTCATGACATGCACAAGAGATTTATTGAGAGACTAAATGAAGATCACAAAAAATATATTATAGTATCTGGAAGCAAAGAGGAACGTTTAAAGAAAGCTATAGCAGCTATTGATACTATTGAAGCAAACGTAGTAGACAATGTATAGATAACAAAATAATTTAATTCTATAAATTACCCAAGTATTTTTATTATAGCCATTTCGAGTGGTAGTGAGTCTACAAAAGCTCTATCGATATTTTGATAAGCTTCTAGGATTACAGAGAGTTGTCCTGAGCGGAGCATACCTTCTTTATCGGTTTTCACGAGTTCCTTTAAGAATTCTAAATCCTCTGGAGATAAATCCCCTGACATTTCTTTTTCTAATTTTGGTGCATAACGCAGTATCACAGCCATTCTAAATTTTTGAATAATTAACTTTGTGAAAAGTTTCATATCGAGGTTTTCCTCCCCTGCTTTTCGCACAGAAAGTATTCCTTCTTCAATATTTTTATTTGCTATAGCTGAGAGGAATTCATTTACGAGTGTCGTCTTCGGAGCACCAGTTATTTTTTCTACATCTTCACGAGTGACTTTTTTACCTGTAGCAAAGTTCAAGACTTTTTGTAAAGCTCCGAGTGCGTCACGAAAAGATCCATCACCGAGTATTGCGATAAGTTCTGCTGAGCCGTTGTCGAGCGTGTAGCCTTCTTTTTTCGCTACATCTATTAACATATTTTTTAAAATTAAATCACTAGGTTTTTTGAATGTAAAAATCTGACAACGAGAAATAATCGTATCTGGTACTTTATTTAATTCCGTCGTCGCCATAATAAATATCACATGGTTTGGTGGCTCTTCGAGGGTTTTGAGTAGCGTATTCCAAGAATCTTTAGTGAACATATGCACCTCATCAAGAATGTAGACTTTGTATTTTGAATCAAAAGGAAGTACACGCACTCCGTCACGAAGTTCACGCACATCATCTACTCCACGGTTTGAAGCCGCATCTATTTCATAAATATCATTTTCAGACACGCCGATACCACGAGCAAAAATACGGGCTGCGCTAGTCTTCCCCGTGCCTCGAGAACCAACAAAGAGGTATGAATGTGAAATCTTGCCGGAGTCTATCGAACTCTGAAGTACACTCGCAATATGCTCCTGTCCGAGCATATCCGCAAAGCTACTTGGTCTATATTTTCTATATAATGCCAGTTCGATCATGGGTCTAGTATATCAGAAAAATTAGGAAAATAAAAAAGCCTACAGAATAATTTCTGTAGGCTTTAAATTTTAGAAAAAAAATCAAGAAAGAAGTGTCGGCTTACCTAATTTTCTAAAAGCTCTCATACATATATCTGGCATATAATGCATGAATAAACCATACCATTCTTCTTCACCAACCCTTAAAATAAAATCTCCATTTAATTGTTGTATGTCTTGACGATAGTAATTATAGACATCCCAGTCATCACGTATTGGATAAGGAAAGAATCTTCTTTTTTTTGTTTCTTTTTCTGATTCATTTTTAATATGTTCTGGTTTTGGAACTTCAATTTCAAAAAAAATTTCATTATCTCGTACACCCTTTCTGAATTTCTTGTATTGCTCTTTTGGTATATCTTTCAAAAGAGAATACTTAAAAGTAAACGGGTTACCATTAAAACCATCATTATTAAAAACTTGTAATGTTATTATTAATTCCCATTTAACATTACCAAAATACGGGTGAATTTCTTCAACATTTTCTTGTTGAGAAATTATTCTTATGTCTTGTTTTTTCATTATTAAAAGTTTTTAAAAGTTAATATTTTGAATATCTAACCGTACAAATTGATCAATTATATCTTAACATTTTTAAAATACTTGTCAAACATACTCACCACTCATAGCGATAGCAAAGACTGGTGAGTCATTATCTAGATTTACTTATTTTTCAATCTTATACGCTTTCGCAAGTTTAAAAGTCTTAATACAATCTTTGAGCTTTATTGATTCCACATAATTCATAAAATTTTTTGGCAAAGGTGAAGGACCAACCCAGACACTTCGCTGGATCATTACATAATTAAACTTCTTTAAGTGGAAACGGAACCATTCCCTCTCCCCCTTTTTGCCTTCTGGTATATCGAACATTACTATTAAATTCTTTGGTGTATCTTTTTTAAATGTATTGGAGAAGACCTGTAAGCTATCTTGCTTCTTTTTTATATACTCTTTTCCCTTAGGGGTAATTTTTAAAAACTCGCCATCATTTTCAATAAACTTATTTTTCTTCATTCTTGAAATAGCATTCGCAAATGATGTTTTGGAATATTTTTTATTAAAAACAGGCAAACCTAATAAATTTACAGCTACACCACCGTATCTTATATTAGACTTCATAAGTTCTTCTAGGAAACTTTCAATAATAGATTTATTATTTTTCATATATAAAGTATACCACAGACTCACCAATTACTGCTATCGCTAGGAGTGGTGAGTCTAAAAAAACTATAAATTAAAACAACAAATTTAAAAGGTTATTTATTTTAATCTTTCCATCCGCCCTTTTTACGAGCTTCTATTTCAAAAGAATTTTTAAAATATCCATTTTTTATAAATTCATATAAATATTTAAAATAAAATTTAAATAATCCTAATTTTTGATATTGTGCCCAATGCACATCTTCGTGTTTTTCTTCCCATGCTTCAGTAACTTCTTTTCTAACAAAAATACCAAATGGTGGAATGGTCATTCCGCGTCGTGGTTTAGGTAACCATCTTACATATGTAATTTTTGGAATTCTTTTAATATTTCTAAAATTAAAAGATAAAATAATTAAAAAAATTATCAGAAAAATAATAAGTATTTTCATAAAAATATTATAACATAATCAAAAAACTATTAACTATTTTAGCTACTTCGTCCGCATTTTCTGCATCCATAAGTTTTACGCGGAGTTCTTTTGCGCCATCGAAACCGTTGCAATATGCTTTGTAGTGCTTTTTCATAATAGCGAAATTTTTGTGTTTACCGAGTAATTCTTCAAAAAGTTTTGTATGCTCTACCATCACGCGCAATTTCTCAGAAATCGAGGGAACGTATTGAGAAAAGCCTTGCGCAGGCCGACTGGGCCGAGCAGAGAAAATTTTTAGTAAAAAATTATTCGTGCTTTTAGAAATATGTTCCTGAGATTTCTGTTCGCTAAACAACCACGGATTCCCAAAAATAGCACGGCCGAGCATTGCTCCGTCGCAACCAGTTTCAAGACATTTTTTCTTTCCATCTTCTAAATTCAAAACATCACCATTCCCTATTATCAAAGTCTCCGGTGCTATTTTATCTCGTAGCGCGACGACACTCGGCATCAAATCCCAATGCACTGGCACGAGAGACATTTCTTTCCTAGTTCTTAAATGCACAGTTAGTACTGCGACTCCTTCTTTTAAAATTTCTGGAATCCAAGTTTCAATTTCATTTTTATTGTAACCAATACGTGTCTTCACTGATATTGGAATATTCGGTGCACCTTCTTTCGCGGCACGGATTATTTCCCGAGCATGAGCTGGATCCTTCATACTAGAAGCTCCTGCGCCCTGTTTTTCAATACTTTTATCAGGACAGCCCATATTGATATCTACACCATCAAAACCGAGCTCTGCGCAGAGTTTCGCAGCTTCACGGATGTTATCAGCATTTGAACCGAATATTTGTGCCACTATTGGGTGTTCATTTTTCTCAAATTTCAAATCAATTAAAAGTTTCTCCCTAGCATCAGGATGTGCGAGGCCATCTGCTGATACGAACTCGGTCCAAAATACATCAGGCCCGCCACCTTCTTCTCCTGCCTGCGCAGGCAGGCCATGCCTAGAATATTTCGATATAATCTGACGAAAGGCGCAGTCTGTGACATCTGCCATCGGAGCTAATACAAAAAATGGTTTCTTTAATTTTATCCAGAAATTATTCATCTTTATTTATCGGAATTTGTAGTATATCTTATTCCCAAACCTTAAATCAATATAAAGAAGAGAATCATATTTCTTTTGAAAATCAGTATGAAATGGTTCTGTCGTCAAAGCGGCATGCAAATTCTGAATTAATTTATCAAAATCTGCATCTGGTTTGAAACGAATTTCTGCTCCACTTGAAAGATTTATAACCAAATATCCTTCAGTGTTTAAAAAGAAAGAATTTATTTTTAAATTTAATTTTTCTAAATTTTCTTTAAAGGACACTAATCTCATAAAATCATTTTTCAAGAAGTATAGCCCAACAGGATTATTATCTGTATCATCTAAATGCCCATAGAATTTAAAATATACTCCATCAGAAAAATATGGGGCATTATCAAAAATATAACCATTATCATCTATAAAATAACATCCAGTCGTGGTATCTATAGATATAGCAGTTTCTCCACAATATAAATATTTTCCATCTCTTTCTTTTACATTTACTTCTAAAATTTTATTACCTTTTAAATCTAGAGAAATATCTATAATTCTTTTAAATTTATCCATTAAATCATTTTTGATCTTTTTCTCAGGGTAAATGAAACGATTTGAATGTGGTAAAAAATACATATAATTACCAGATAAATCCATCTTCACAATATTTTCTATGTCTTTAGTCTCAACTATTTTATTACCTGAAATGACTACAGTATCTATATTTATTTTTTTAATTCGAGATAGAAAAATCAAAATTATAAAAAAAACCAATACAATAACAGCCCAAAATATTATTTTGTTACGCAATTCTTTACGCCTCTTTTTCTTCAGTTCTTCAACCTTAGGCGAATTTAAAATGACTTTTTTTTGAATCATCAATTTACTTTATGAATTCTTTTCCACCCATATATTTTCTGAGTACTTCCGGGATTTTTATTGAGCCATCAGCCTGCTGATAGTTTTCTATAATACCTATCAGTACACGTCCAATAGCCACAACAGTAGCATCATTCATATGTACATGTTCTATTTTTCCATCACTTCTACGAACTCTAGTATTCAAACGACGTGCCTGGAAACCTCCAGTAGAATCAGAGCTATGTGTTTCTCTGTATTTGTTTTGACCAGGCATCCAAGTTTCTATATCGATTTGGCGACTATCAGGAAAACCCATATCACCAGTACAAACAGAAATAACTTGGTAAGGTAAGTTTAAAGTTTTTAATACATATTCTTGAATAGCAACAAGGAAGTTTTGTTCTTGCATTGAATTTTCTGGTAATGAGAAAACCTCCATTTCTAATTTATCAAATTGATGTTGACGCAAAATTCCATTTGTATCTTTCCCTGCTGTTCCCGCTTCACGTCTAAATGCAGTAGAATATCCTGCATAGCGAACAGGCAATTCATTCTCTTCAAAGATTTTATCCATATGCATAGAACCAAGAGTATGTTCTGCACTACCAATAAGCATTAAATCATCATTTGGAAACATATAATGATCTTCTGGCTTCATTAAACGCGCCATTTTTAATTGTGCATTAGGTCTAATAAAAACAGGAGGTATTACAGGAATAAAACTATTTATATTTATTGTAATTCCTGCATCGTCTGCAATTTTTTTAAGAGTTTCTTTATTGGTTAACATCTCTAAACACATTTGAATGATTCCAAACTGCAACAAAACTAAATCTCCTTTTAAATATGCAAAACGAGAACCAGCAACTTCTCCAGCAGTTTCAGTATCTATTATTCCTAAATCTTTACCGAGTTCAAAATGTTCTTTTGGTGTAAAATCAAAAACTGTTTTTTCTCCCCATGTTCTTATTACTTGATTTCCACTTTCATCAGAACCTTCTGGTGTATCAACTGATGGAATATTTGGAATAGCGAGCATTATTTTTTGCCATTCAACAATTATTTCTTTCAATTTTTCTTCTTTAGCTTTTATTTCATCTTTTACAATACGCATTTCTTCAATGAGTTGCACTTTCAAAGCTGAATCTTGGTCGCGTCCGATATCATTGGAAACTCTGTTTATTTCAGTACGTAATTGCTCTACTTCTTTCAAGATTACCAAACGCTCATCGTCAAGAGCTATAAGCTTTTCAATATCAATATCCACATGCTTTTTTACAGCACCAGCTTGAACTATCTCCTTATTTTCACGAATGAACTTTATATCTAACATACTTTACATTATAGTATGAAAATTATTATAATTCAAATATATGAAATTCGATTTACGGATTTTAGAAAAAGAAAATATTCCTAAAAGCTTATTAGAAATTCCTCAACCGCCGAAGAAATTATATTTAGCCGGTAACTTACCAGATGAAGACACCATCTGCCTAGCTGTCGTCGGCTCTAGAAAATGCACGACTTACGGAAAAGATGTCGTAAAAAAATTAATTTCAGGATTAAAGGGCTACCCTATTGCAATAGTATCTGGACTCGCTGTAGGTATAGATGTGATAGCTCATCAATGTGCAATTCAAAATGGTTTACAGGCTGTCGCATTTTTAGGAAATGGAATTTCAAAAGAAGTTTTTTATCCATCTTCAAACTGGAATTTTGCTGAAGAAATAGTAGCTTCAGGTGGATGTCTTATTTCAGAATTTCCACCAGAAAGGAAAGCAGAGATTTATCATTTCCCAATGCGTAATCGCCTCGTAGCTGGAATTTCAAAAGCGGTCTTAATAATAGAAGCAGAAGAAAAATCTGGCACATTGGTGACAGCTAGAATGGCTCTCGACTACAATCGTGAAGTACTCGCTGTACCAGGAAATATAAATTCTCCAAATTCAAAAGGAACAAACAAATTAATTCGAGAAGGTGCGACACCTATCACTTGCAGTGAAGATATTTTATCTGCTCTAGGTTTTGAAAAAGAAGATGATGAAGAAAAACAAATGAAACTTTTTGAAGATTTATCACCAGAAGAAAAAATAGTGGTAGATTTATTGCGTGAACCAATCGAGAGAGATGAATTGATTCGACTGATGAAAATGCCAACCCAAAAAGCCAATTCTATTTTATCAATCATGGAAATAAAAGGTTTAATAAAAGAAGAACTCGGAGAAATAAGACTCGGCTAATTTTTTCCGCAAGAATTATTTATCAAAGATATAGTCAATGGTCCTACCAATCCATCAGCTGGAGTGCCGAGGAATTTTTGCATTCTCATAATTGCACTTCTAGTAACAGGACCAATTATGCCGTCTACTTTACCTGAAGCAAAACCAAGTCGATTTAAATGTTTTTGAAGCTTGTCTGCTTCCCTGACAATTCCTTTTGTATACGAATTATATTTTCCATTTCTACTTCCCGCTTTTAGATTTTGAGTAATAATTAATTCCGGTGCGCATTTCCCTGGAGCACCGAGAACTGGTGCTGTCGGTATTATAGGTGAGTATTTACAAAGTAATGGATTACTAGCTACAAATTGACTGTAGTTTAATGCCTTTGGATCTGTACAACCATATGTTGGATATCCACCATTTGGATGTTTAGTTTCAACTACAACAATTGGTATCAATTCAAAATTTGCAGTTACTGAAATATCTCCAATCACATTTGTATCAGTTCTAGGATTTTGAATAGAACTATCTGACCAATTTAGAAATCTATAACCTTCATTTGGTATTGCTTCTACTGCTGTACCACTACCATTATAAGATATATTTATTTGAGTCTTATCACCAGATATACTTCCATTTGAATCAGAAGTATATGAAAGATTATGACAACCAATTCCAGTATCATTAATAGTCCAACCCCAATTACTTTCTATAAACGCACGCTGAGTAGTCGAAGAACAATATTTACTATTACCTGCATCGAACGTCACAGTTTCTTGCAATAATTCTGCGGACCAAGATGATAATAATGCATCATAATTAGTAATAGATAGAGTGTCCCCAGTAAACATATCTGTCATATTTGTAACAGCTGAAACATTCCAACTACTTATATCTTGATCAAAAGCTGTATCGTTTCGAAACATACTACTCATATTTGAAACATTGAGTGTATTTGTACCCCAAGTCAAAGGTTGGTCACCATTATTAAATTTTGTTGCACTATAAAACATTGAATCCATATTCCAAACATTCCCAACATTCCATAGATGAATATCTTGATTGAAAGCTGGATCGTTTTCAAACATATAACCCATATTATTAACATTCGAAACATCCCAACTACTTATATCTTGATTAAATGACATTGCACTTTGAAACATTCCATACATATTTTGAATAGTACTAACATCCCAGCTATTATTTATACCTTCATTTACCTTTGTGGCATTTAAAAACATATAGCTAGTGTCTGTAGCCATAGATAAATCAGGAGCTCCAGCAGATGCATCAATAATTAAATTATTGCAACCAGCAAAAGCTGCTTGCATTGAAATCCAACGAATTCCTCCCCATCGATCGACAGAAATTATTTTTTCAGGATTTACAGCTTCGTTAAAAAATATTTGTGGAAAACTATCTACTGTCTCTGGTGTAATAGAAACATGATAATCTCCAGCTAAATCATAAGTATGAGTAGCATCACCAGTATAGACAGTAGCGTCAGAAGTTCCATCCCCCCAATCAACCATATAACTATAACCACTGCCAGTAGTAGGAATAGTAATAGATTCTAAATCAGATGTAGTTCTCCATGTTGTATTAAAAGTCGGTATTAAATTAAAAATAGCTTCAGTAGTGACATCACCTGCGACATTTTTATCAGTACGACTAGGATTAGTGTCTGAATTGTCAGACCATTTACTAAATGAATATCCGAAATATGGAACAGCCGTAACATTGCTACCACTTCCACCGTCAGCTACTGTTTGTGGACTATCACCACTGATAGTTCCATTAGCTCCTGCTGTATATGTAAGTGTATGACTGACAACGGGAGCAAGGTCAAAAGCAGTAAAATCTATTACCGTTGTTCCATTTATTTTTGAAAAAAGACCACCAGCATAGAGTATAGAACTACTAGTAAGATAAAGAGTGTTTACCGTACTACCAGTCACGCCAGGATTAAAATCAGTATTGAGAGACCCATCAGCAGTTTTTATAGAAGCAAGATGATTTCTGTCTCCAGCTGGAACACCTCCAAAATTAGTAAAATCTCCACCGACATAAAGAGCAGATCCATCAGAGCTTATAGCCAATGCCTTTACTGGAGCATCTGCTTTTGGATCAAAACTTGGGTTCAGAGTTCCATCAGCTAATTTTATTGAAGCAAGATAATTTCTAGTACAAGTGGCTCCGCAAGTAATAGATCCAACATTTGTAAAATTTCCACCGAGATATAAAGTAGAATTAGTACTATCTAAAACTATAGAATAAACCTTGTCATTCACATTGGGGTCAAAAGTTGTAACTTTACCATAGTTAGGTGTTCCAAATTTAGAATCTAATGCTGCAATATTATTTCTATTTGTTCCACCATTTAATTTAGAAAAACTTCCACCAAGATACAAGGTATGTTGATCACTACTAAAAGCTAAAGCATGTACTTCTGTGCCAGTAGCATCAGGATTGAAAGATGAAACAGTAACACCATCAGTAGGAAGACCATTAGCAATTACTGCACCAATAATTTTTCTTGAAGTAGCACTATGGTCTAGTGTTGTAAAATCTCCACCGACATAAAGATAGCCATCACTTGATAAAAGAAGTGCACGAACTTTTCCATCAGCAAAAATATTAAAATTAAAAGTAGTATTAACTGAGCTATCACCAGTTTTTATTTTAGCAAGATATGTAGTTGGTGTTGTTCCCATATTTAAAAAATCTCCACCGACATAAATATTACTACCAGTGGCATCTAAAGCTAAAGCACGAACAGTAGCATCAGGACTAGGATCAAAAGGCAAAAGTGCACCTGTCAAAGCATTAATGGCTGCTATATTATTTCTAGCATTAGACGGCTTTGGTGCACCACCATGAGACATTACATGAGTAAAAGTACCTCCAATATAAATTATATTACTAGATGCATCGTAAGCTGTTGCCAACACTTCACCATCTGTCTCTAGTATGTTTGAAATAGGATCATTGATACTAGCTAAAGCAATATTAGAAAAATGAAACACAGAAAAAGCTATTATAAAAATCAAGCTAAAAATTTTGAGTTTTTTGCGGAAGCTCTTCATTGTATACATTATACACTATAATATGCCGTAGCACCAAGCCAAAAGTGACAAAATTCTGGCTTTATTTTTCAAAGAAATTTGCCAAAAAGTTTAATCTCGTGTAATACTTAGCAATAATGAAATTATTAATCGTGGAGTCACCAAGTAAAGCAAAGACAATCGAGAAATATCTCGGTGGTGCTTTTACTGTGCGTGCATCTGTCGGACATGTGCGTGATTTACCAAAATCAAATAAACAAGCTATCGACATCCCTGCTGGATTTGTTCCTCATTATGAAATCTCAAAAGGAAAAGAAAAAGTAATTCACGAACTCCAAGGCCTCGCAGAAAAAGCGACAGAGATAATGCTCGCGACTGACCCCGACCGTGAAGGAGAAGCAATCTCTTGGCACTTGAAAGAAATTCTTGACGCAGATAAAAAAGTTAAAGCTCCGATCAAGCGTGTGACGTTTCACGAAATTACAAAAGAAGCAGTTGAAGAGGCATTGAAAGAACCACGCGACATCGATGCAAAACTTGTGAAAGCACAAGAAGCTCGTCGAGTACTCGATCGTCTCGTCGGCTATGATCTCTCTGGAATAATTTGGAAGAAAGTTCGTTACGGACTTTCTGCTGGACGCGTGCAATCTCCTGCTCTCCGAATAATTATGGAACGTGAAAGAGAAATTCGTGCATTCATTCCAGAAAAATATTGGGTGCTCGAAGGGCTTTTCAAAACAGAAAAAAAAGTAGAAATAAAATTAACTTGCAACGAAGAACCTCGTGACGAAAAAATTGTTGAGAAGATTTTAGAAATTGGAAAGAAAGGAAATTGGATTGTCTCTGATGTAAAAGAAAGTGAACAAAAGCGTTCTGCTCGTGCGCCATTTACCACATCGAGTTTGCAACAAACAGCCTCTACTCGCCTCGGCTTTTCCCCTTCTCGTACAATGCAAGTTGCGCAAAAGCTTTATGAAGCAGGACATATTACTTATATGCGTACTGACTCTGTAAACCTTTCAAAGGTTGCTCAAGAACAAATACTAAAACTTGTAGAAAAAAAATATGGCTCTGAATATGTTCAAGCTCAAACATATAAATCAAAGAGTAAAAATGCTCAAGAAGCTCACGAAGCCGTCCGTCCGACACACGTAGAAAATTTATCCGAAGGTGCAAATGACGAGCAAGTAAAATTGTATAAACTCATTTGGGAGCGCACTGTGTCTTCACAAATGTCTGACGCCAAACTTTTGAAAACAAAAGTAACTGGAACTGTCCAAAATGCGGACGAGCTTTTTCCGGACTTCTCAGCAAACGGTTCACGCGTTCTTTTTCCTGGCTGGCTAAAAGTAGATGCTGATGCTCGTGGTGAAGATGTAGAACTTCCTGAAGTGAAAAAAGGAGAAAAATTAACTTTGATAAATCTTGAAAGTTTCGGAAAAGAAACTCAGCCACCTGGAAGATACTCTGAAGCCGGTCTCGTGAAAGAACTTGAATCTCGTGACATCGGTCGCCCTTCAACCTATGCATCTATTATGCGCACAATAGAAGAACGTGGATATGTAACAAAAGAAGGACGAACATTATTCCCTACTGATACAGGTGAAGTCGTCTCAGATTTCCTAGAACAAAATTTTGCCGAATATATTTCAGACACCTTCACTGCGGGAATGGAAGACCAACTCGATGAAATTTCTCTTGGAAAAAGAGAATACTTAAAAACATTAAAAGATTTCTACGGACCATTTTCAAAAGACGTCAAAGAAAAAGACAAATTAGCTAAAGCGACAAATATGGGTGAAGCGCCAGCTGATATGCTCTGCCCGACTTGTGGCAGTGCGATGATAATCAAACTCGCAAGAAACGGAAAATTTTATTCTTGTAGTAAATTCCCAGAGTGCAAAGGCGCGCGAACTCTCGAAGGTTTGGAACTCGAAGGTCCGAAAGATTTGGGACGACCATGTCCTAAATGTGGCACACCAGTCGAAGATTCAGGACTTGATAAAAATGGAAAGAAAAAAAGAAAGAGCACAAAAGTTCCAGAACTCGGCAAGCTCGTCCTTCGCCAAGGAAAATTTGGCGCATTCGTTTCTTGTTCTCGATATCCAAAATGTAAATATATAGAAGAAGACGAAGAAGAAAAGAAAAAGAAAATGTCTGGAGTCGCCTGTCCTGTTTGTAAAAAAGGCGAAATGATGGAACGCCGCGGACGCTTTGGCATATTCTATTCTTGTTCAAATTATCCTGATTGTAAAAATGCAATCAAAGCAAAACCAACCGGAAATATTTGTCCTATGTGTAATTCTTTAATGATGCTCGGAACTAAAACAATTCCTGAACGTTGTTCAAACAACAAATGCCCAAACCACCGCCCAGATAAATTGGAGAAGAAATAAAAAAACCAACCTTACAGGGTTAGTTTTTAACTAATTATTCTATTCCTAATTCTTTTAATTCTTTTTTAAATTTATTCTTAATAAGAAAAACAATAAAATTACCACTCCAATCAGCCATTAAAGCTAACCAGATAACAGTGGGGCAAAAAATTGTTCCACATGGATCTAATCTATATTTAATAGAAATTAAAATAATTATTACAAAAATAGTTGTAATAATAAACGGGAAAATAAGTTTTCTTTTCATTTTATTAAAAGTTTAAATTGTTAATACTATTTTCTTTAAATTACCATAAAATACATTATTTAGCAAACAGCTCTAGGTCTTGCCTAGAGCTGTTTATAATCTAACCATGAAAAAATTTCATTATTAAAATCTTTAGTATTTGGGAAATAATTAGGAAATGATTCTTTGCTTATTATTTTCCCTTCAGTTCTATATATTCCAAAGTAATCTAAATAACTTGAATGTTCGTAACCTCTTAAGAAATCTAAGGTTTCTTTTTTGTTTCTAATTCCCTTCTCTTTCCAATCTTTCTGAATTAACTTTACTGGAT
>JAPLXQ010000010.1 GCA_026395995.1 Candidatus Nomurabacteria bacterium
CCAATGTCAGAAGTATCAATTGTGCATTGAAGAAATATTTGCAATACTACAACTACGAACGATTACATTTAAGTTTAAATTTAAAAACGCCTAATCAAATTATATCAAAGTGATTCCAAGCTATTGGTTAGAATACGATTTTTTTATTTATAAAAAAAATATGGTAAAAATGCTATACTTGTATTTAATGGCTAAAAATACTACAAAAACATTGGTATTACTCGACTCTCACGCGATTATTCATCGCGCATATCATGCATTACCGGACTTTGTATCTAGTACTGGTGAGCCGACAGGGGCACTCTATGGTATGGCAAATATGATTATGAAAATCATTTCAGATTTGAAGCCAGACTACATCGTGGCTTGTTATGACCTTCCACAAAAAACATTTCGCCACGAAGCTTATAAAGAATACAAAGCAGGAAGAGCTAAATCTGATGATGCACTTATTTCTCAGTTAAAAAGCTCACGACAAATTTTTGAAGCATTTAATATTCCTATTTATGATGCTCCGGGTTTCGAGGCTGATGATATTTTGGGTACGATTGTCGAACAAATAAATCACCCCCTCCCAACCTCCCCCTTAGCGAAGAGGGAGGAGAACTTCAAAATAATTATCGCTTCTGGAGATATGGACACGATGCAACTCGTCGATGATAAAAAGGTCCAAGTCTATACTTTGAAAAAAGGAATTACAGATACTATTTTATATGATGAAGATGCTGTCGTGAGTCGATTTAATTTTAAACCCCTTCTACTTCCTGACTATAAGGGTTTACGTGGTGATCCTTCTGATAATATTATTGGTATCAAAGGTATCGGAGAAAAAACTGCGACGGATTTGATAATGAATTTTGGTACCATAGAAAATTTATATAAGGTCTTGAAAAAGAATCCAGAAGAATTGGAAAAAGTGGGTATTAAGGCTCGGATTATTCAGCTCCTCAAAGACAACGAAGAAGAAGCAATATTTTCAAAAACCTTGGCGACAATTCGTCGTGATGCGCCGATAGATTTCAAGCTTCCAGAAAAAACTTTTTGGGAAAGTGCAGATTTATCAAAAATTGAAAGGGTTTTTGCTGATTTCGAATTTCGAAGTTTGTTTGGAAGATTAAAAAGTTTTTTTAATAAAGGGGAACAAGAGACAGGTCTTTCTGAATTTGCTAAAGATCTTAAAAATAATGAAACAGAAAAAAGCACAGAAGTAGTAGATGAAACAGAATTACAAGAAACTAGCGTCGCACTGTGGCTGATAAATTCCGAAATCACAAATCCTACACTTGATGATATCTTGCTTTTTTCTAAGACGAAATATTTTAAAACAGCAAAAGATTTTATTTTTGAAAAATTAAAAAAGGAAAACCTCACTTTGGTCTATGAAGAAATTGAAAAACCTGTCATTCCAATTGTAAAAGCTATGCAAGATATTGGTATTTTGGTTGATCAAGAATATTTTAAAAAACTTTCAGCTGAATATCATATAGAGCTAGATAAACTCACAAAAGCTATCTACGCTATAGCTGAGATGGAGTTTAATATTAATTCACCGAAGCAATTGGCTGAAGTTTTATTTGAAAAAATGGGAATAAAATCTCCAAAGAAAAAATCTGCGAGCGGTTCTTACTCTACAAATATTTCTGTATTAGAGGAGTTGGAAGAAGAAAATCCTATTATTTCAGAGATTATGAAATATCGTGAATTACAAAAATTACTTTCGACTTATATAGATGTGATTCCTCAAATGGTGGGGGAAGATAGTAGACTCCATGCAAAGTTTATTCAGAATGGTACGACGACTGGGAGATTTTCTTCTCAAGATCCAAATTTACAAAATCTTCCAATCAAGAGCGATCTCGGGCAAAGAATCCGTGGTGGTTTTGTGGCACAAAAAGGGTACAAGCTAACCGCTTTTGATTACAGTCAGATTGAGCTACGTGTCACAGCCATGCTTTCTGGTGATCATAAAATGACTGAGATTTTTAAAGAAGGGGAGGATATTCACTCGGGTGTCGCATCTTTTGTCTTTGGTATGCCGATAGAAAAAGTCGACAAAGAAATGAGACGCAAAGCAAAGGTAATAAATTTTGGAATTATTTATGGTATGGGAGTCTCATCTCTTCGTAAAAACCTCGGAGGTACGAGACAAGAAGCTCAAATTTTTTATGATAATTATTTTAAACAATTTTCTCGAATTCAAGAATATATGGAAGAAGTAAAAATTTTTGCTAAAGAGCATGGCTACACTGAAACACTTTTTGGACGCCGAAGAATGTTTCCAATGATAAATTCTCGTATTCCTTTTATACAATCAATGGCGCTCCGCACTGCGACAAATGCACCGATTCAAGGTACAGCCACAGCTGATATTATCAAGTTGGCAATTCGTTTTGCTAATGAAGATTTGGCTAAAGCTGGTCTACTAGATAAGGCTCGTCTTGTTTTGCAAATTCACGATGAGCTCGTCTTTGAAATAGAAGAAAGTGTCTTAGAAAAATCTGAAAAAATAATCCTATCTGCAATGCAGGGCGTATTAGAAAGGTCATTTTTGCACTATAAATGCGATATACCACTCGAGGTCCACTACGGATCAGGAGACAATTTTGGGGAGGTAAAGTAGTTTTATTTCACCTATTTTATGCTACAATAGCAATATGAATTTAGCCAAAAGAATCAAAGAAAGAATTAAAGAAAAAGAGCATAAGCTTGATGTAAATTCTATTTATCAAACAAGTATTCACAATGTATTGGCTCATTCTTACTCATTTTATTTTATTGCATTTTTGTTCGGTATTATTTTGGATTTTGTATATCCAGTTCAATCTTTTGATATTCATTCAATTCAACCACTAGGTCTTATTTTGTTAGCTATCTCTACTTTACTAATTCACTGGGCACAGAGAACTTCTCGAAACTTAAAGAAAGAGGAAATAAGTTATAAAAATTTTATGGTTGGACCGTATAAATTTTCTCGAATGCCTACACATTTGGGAATATTTATCCTACTTTTAGGTTTTGGTATTATTACAAATTCTTTTTGGGTAATATTGTTTTCTTTTTTCTCTTTTTTCATTACTAAAATGACCTTTATTAAAACAGAAGAAAAAATTTTAGAAAAAAAATACGGTGAGCCTTATTTAAAATATAAAGATGTCGTTCACCTTTAGATTATGATTTACCTTTTTACGGGGGATGATACAAAAAAGAAGCGTCTCGCTTATGATAAGTTTGCTATTTCTATTCCTAAAGATGTAGAAAAATTTTTCATCATTAAGAATGATTTTGATTCCTTGCAACTGGAAAGCTTTTTGTCTTCCCAGGGTTTATTTTTTACCAAATGCGCTGTGTTTTTTGAAAATGCTTTCGAGAGAGAAGAAATGAAAGATTATATTCTCAGCAAGTTAGAGCAAATGAGTGAAGCAGGGAATGATTTTATATTTATGGCTTCAAAATTGAACAAGCCAGTTCTTGATGCTTTTAAAAAAGCTCGCGCCGAAATCAATGCCTATGAATTGCCAAAGATGGCAAAAGAAAAATATGATAATTTTATTCTAGCTAATGATTTCGGCGTGAAAGATAAATTAAACCTTTGGATTCATTATCGCCAAGCGGTAGATTTGGGTGTAAGTCTCGAAGAACTAGTAGGTATTTTGTTTTGGAAAGCGAAAGATGTGCTCGTGAAAAAGAGCTATGGTAAATTTAGTGAAACAGAATTAAAGAATTTTACTTCACAAATTTCATATATCTTACCCAAAGCCCGCGGAGAGGGAATAGATGCCGAAATAGCATTAGAAGAGTTTTTGCTAAAGTTTTTTTAATCTGTGCGCTCGGAAGGAATCGAACCTTCGACCGTCTCCTTAAAAGGGAGCTGCTCTACCGACTGAGCTACGAGCGCATATAATTTACTGGAACCGCTACGCCCGAGCTACGAGCGCATTTCTGTACATATGTGATAATATATCAAATATGACTAAAAATCAAGAGAATATTTTAATTTTGCATAATATACGTAGTACTGAGAATGTCGGGGCGATGTTTCGTACTTCTGATGCCGTAGGGATAAACAAGATTTATATTACTGGATATACTCCGGCACCACTCGATAGATTCGGCAAAAAGAGAAATGATATTGCAAAGTCTGCACTTGGAGCTGAGGAATTTATATCTTGGGAGCAGAAAAAATTAGTCTGCCCTGTAATAGCTAAATTAAAAAGAGACGGCTTTAAAATAATTGCTATTGAGCAAGATAAAAAATCCATTGATTATAAAAAAGTAAAAATAGGAAATAAAAATGTTTTTCTAGTAGGGAATGAGGTTACAGGAATAGATAAAAAGACATTAGAGAAATGTGATGTTATAGCCGAGATACCAATGAAAGGTAAAAAGGAGTCACTGAATGTTTCAGTTTCTTTTGGTGTCGCTATTTTTAGAATGCTAGGAATATAAATATACCCCACCCCAATGCTATGCATTTTCCCCTCCCCATTTTTTGCAGAAAATGGGGAGGGGTCAGGGGAGGGGCTAGTTTGTGGGTCCATAAGCTCCTCCAGTGGAGATTGGTGCAGGGGGATTGAGGAATGGCTTGTTACTATCTTTATTTGGTCCAATTAATAAATACCATACAAACCAAAGTACGATGAAGAATAATATAAGTTCTTTTAGATGATCCATTTTTTTTATAAATTAATTTGATGATAATTACAGAAGTGCGCACTTCTGCCGTTTACTATTT
Organism: Candidatus Nomurabacteria bacterium; assembly: GCA_026395995.1. Lineage (GTDB taxonomy): Bacteria > Patescibacteriota > Minisyncoccia > Phycocordibacterales > UBA9973 > UBA9973. Next base: position 4,733 of record JAPLXQ010000010.1, read on the forward strand.
TTCTTATTATAGCACCACTGCACCCTTTTTTTCTACATTTTTCGCCAGTACGGCGATAAGCTTCGTGATGAAGCTGGAATGATCCTTTTTGACCATAAATATTCAGGTAGTCCGACATTGAGTCACCACCAAAATTAATTCCTTTTTTTAGTAATTCTTGTGTAGCAGAAAAAATTTCTTGAAATTTTTTCTGCGGAATGTTTTTAATGAGTGTTTCAGGATGTAGACCGACTCGCCAAAGGATTTCATCAGAATAAATATTGCCAATACCGGCGAGTATGCTCGGATTCATTAAAACTGTTTTAATCTTTCCATTTGGTTTTAAGATTAGACGTTCTTTTAATTTTTGCCAAGTAAAAGTTTTGTCGAGTGGTTCTGGTCCAATATTTTCTAGATGTTTTGTATTGTTTCGTGTCTCAGTATCGAGTAATGTTATTTTTCCGAATTTTCTGACATCTGAAAAGGCAAGATAGTAACCATTTGATAAAGTAAAAATTACATGAATAAAACGTCCAGTTTTTTGTTTTTGGTAAAATAAGCAGCCGGTCATTTTCATGTGAATGAGTATAGTACTTTTTCTCCCCCTGTCTGAGGGGGAGTGGCCAGAGGCCGAGGGGGTGGGAGCAGATAAATTAATCAAAATATTTTTTGCACGTCGTTCTACTGACAAGATTTTTTTACCAATAACTTCTTTTTTGAAATAGATAAAATACTTTGGATTTTTTACCGCATCTTTTTGACGCTGATCTTTGCTATTTAAATCAGTCCAAACGTCCTTTATTTTGAGCCCTACAATTTCTTTTTGTAGTCCTCTAGTTGTCGTCTCTACTTCTGGTAGCTCAGGCATGCTATGATTATACTACATTTAATTTATGACTAAATTTATTAGTACATTTTTAATAGCTTTTATTTGTGCCACACTCGGTGTGGCACCACTTTCTGCTATCGCTAAGACTGGTGCAAGTAAGACTCAAGCTGAAGCTATAAAACCTGTACGTATTTTGATAGTTCCAGGGCATGACGATGAAGTCTGGGGTGCTCAATATAAAAATATGAAAGAAGCTAGTATGACTTTGGCCTTAGGAACACAGATTTATAATTTATTAAAAAAAGACAAAAGATTTGAAGTTTATATCACACGTAATGGTAATGGATACACAAAAGATTTTGCCGATTATTTCACGAATCATATGGATGAAATAAAATCTTTTAAACAGATAGCAAAGACACAAATGGCTGGCCAGCTGGCAGCAGGATTATTTGTTCAGAAAAAAAATACACCACATGCTTCCGTCAAAGAAATTGTAGCAGATAGACTTTATGGTTTGAATAAGTGGGCGAATGAAAATAATATCGATGCGATGATTCATATTCACTTTGATGATTATCCACGTCCTCATGCTTGGACAATAGGTGATTATAAAGGTTTTGCTATTTATATGCCTGAGTCACAATTCCCTAATGCAGCAAATAGTGCACTTCTTGCTGGTAATATTTTTGCGCAATTAGAAAAAAAATATATTACTAGTACTTATCCAGAAGAGAAAGGGGGATTGATACCAGATCAAAAACTTATTGCCCTAGGAGCCAACGACACACTTTTACCCAGCACTCGTAGTGTCTTGGTAGAATACGGATATATTTATCAAAAAATATTCCGAAATAGCACCACTCGCCATCAGGCTTATAAAACCATGGCTGATCTAACTGTAAAAGGAATTATTAATTATTTCTTCCCGAAGAAGTAAGTTTGACGTCTTATCTATATAAGTATATTATTGGTGTATGGATGATGACAAAGCAAAAATTAAAGAAGAAATGGAACATATTCAAGGTATTTATGAGCTTTCTTTAGAAGATTCAAAAAAATATGAAGAAAGAAATAAAAATTTAATAAAAGATTTTAAAAAAGATGATAATAACGAAAAGATAGCAAATATAAGATCAAAATTATTAATTTAAATTAAATATATATGAACGAAAATAAAACAATGGAAGACTCAAAAGAAGAAGCTCTAAAAATTAGAGAAAATACAAAACATACTCAAGAAAATTTCCGTGCAATGTCTGCAGAAGATAGAAGTAAAACCGAGAATTTTTATTTCGGTTCTGAAATATATAATTTAAGTGTTGGCGATTTTGAAAAAGTAAAACAAGATTCTGTAAATCTGATCCTCGCCAGTGAATCACAGAGTAGAGAAATTCAAGTGAAAAGCTTTAATTCTTTAAAAGAAAAAGGGTATCCTGAAGAAAAATTAGGTGATTTAGGGAAAAAACTGGATTCTTCCTATGAAGAATATACAAAGACTATTGCGGGAAGAATCGATGATATTAAAAATATTCAGCTAAAAAGAGAAGAAAAAATAACTGCCAATTCGGTGGAAAATTCAGAGCATCCTGAAGTTAAAATACACCAAGAAGAAAGAGCTGAATTTAAAGAAAAACTAGCCGATATGTTTAATAAAATGGATAATTCTGAAAATACAGATTTATTCTATCAAAGATTAGATGGTGTTTTAGATCAAGCTTCAAAGAATAAAGATTCTGATACATTGATTTATTTAAGACATCTTTCTAGTGAAAGAATGAATTCTTTAAAAGAAAGCAACAATGAAGAAGAAATAAATAAACTTTATTCATTTAATAAAAAACTTCAATCTTTTGAGGAACAAATAAAATAAAAATTATTTCCCTCCTAAATTCTTAAACGCTTCTTTTATTTTTGCATTAGTGTCGACAGCAGTGACATTTGAATTACAAGGTCGAACCTTGTAAAAACTTTATTATATTGTTATCATGCATATATGACTAGAAGTATAGAATTTTCTATTGGTGAATTTTATCATCTCTATAATAGAGGTACTGAAAAGAGAATCATTTTTAATAATAAAAATGATTATGAAAGATTCACTCTTCTTCTATATTTATGTAATAGCCTGAACAAAGTAGATTTAGGTGACTACCTAAGACAAGGTCGAACCTTGTTAGAACTTTTTGATTTAGAAAGAAATAACACCTTGGTTGATATCGGTGCATATTGTTTAATGCCAAATCATTTCCATATTTTAGTTAAGGAAAAATTAGAGGGAGGAATTAGTTTATTTATGCAAAAACTAACAACAGCATATACTATGTATTTTAATAAAAAATATAATCGTACAGGTACCTTATTTCAAGGGAAATTTAAAGGCAAACATGTAATAGGTTACAATTATTTAAAATATTTATTTGCATATATTGGATTAAACCCTATTAAATTAATAGATAAAAATTGGAAAGAAAATGGAATAAAAAATTTATTGGAAGCAAAAAACTTTTTAAGTAAATATGAATTTTCTAGTTTTGTAGATTTTTGTGATATATCAAGAAAACAAAAAGTTATTTTAGTGCTGGATAATTTTCCAAAATACTTTCTTTCTAAAAAAGAATTTAATGATTTTATAAATGACTGGTTGGATTATAGAGAACTAGAATTTTAGTATTTTTTATTTTCCACCAAGAATTTTTAATGCTTCTTTTATTTTTGCATTAGTGTCGACAGCAGTGACATTTTTCAATGCATCACGAGCTTCATTTTGAGAGTAGCCGAGAGATTTGAGGGCTTCGAGTGCATCCATTTCTTCTTTGAGTGCTCCACCTGTCTTTTCATCTTTAAATTTGTCTCGAAGTTCGATGACAATTTTTTCGGCGGTTTTTCTACCAATACCAGAAATTTTTGTGAGATAAGAAATATCATTTGTACCGATGGCTTGGCGGAGAGTCTCAATAGAAGCGACACTCAAAATACCCAAAGCTCCTTTTGGTCCAATACCTGAGACACTGATCAGCATTTCAAAAAATTCCAATTCTTCTCTGTCGAGGAAACCATAAAGATCGAGGGCGTCTTCGCGGACGATGGTGTGAATCCAAAGAAAGATTTCATCAGACCTCACCCCCTGCCCCCTCTCCTGAAAGGAGAGGGGTTTATGGATATGTATCTTATAACCGACCCCGTTTGCTTCCACAATAATGAATTTGTCTGTTTTGAGTATTGTTTTGCCTTTTATGCTTCCAATCATGATTTTAGTATAACATATTTATTTTCTCCCACTTTATAAGGGGGGGGTGGCTGAAAGCCGAGGGGGTCATTTGCATTTTTTCTATATTTCTGTTATGTTATACGTATATGCCAATAACAAAATCAGCTGAAAAAGCAATGCGTGGATCCCTTCGAAAGAAGGCTATTAATGACCGCCGAAAACGTGCCGTTAAAGAAGAAATTAAAAAGATATTAAAAGTTGTAAAGACTGATAAAACATCTATAGTAAAAATGCTTCCAACTGCTTTTCAAGCAATTGATAAAGCTGCTAAGAGTGGAGTTATCAAGAAAAATACTGCAGCTCGCAGAAAATCTCGTTTAGCAAGATTAACAAAATAAATAAAAAAAGAAGTCGAAAGACTTCTTTTTTTATTGTATAATGGACGTATGAATCATTTATTAGAATTTTATGGAACTGAATGCCCACATTGCGTGAGTATGCACGAGCTTGTGGAAAAATTAGAAAAAGAAGAGGGTATAAAAGTGGAATCAATCGAGTGTTGGCACAACGAAGAAAATGCTAAAAGATTGGAAGAACTCGATAAAGATATGTGTGGAGGTGTACCATTTTTTTACAATACTCAAACTAAGAAATTTATTTGTGGAGATGCCAATTATGGAATATTGAAAGCTTGGGCCAAAGGAGAACCTTTTACTCAAGACGAATAATTTTTCCTTTCAATTTATCTAAAAATAAGCTAGTATAGGCCTTATGTCAGCAGAAACAATCGTTCGATTCGATCAAGTGTTTTTTGAACACAGTATAAACAAACCAATCCTCGAAGAGGTCTCTTTTTCTATTCGTCGTGGTTCAAAATTTACTTTGATGGGCCAGAATGGTGCCGGTAAAAGTACAATCTTTTCTTTAATCACTGGCGAGAAAAAACCAGAAGAGGGAATCATTAATGTTATGAATGGTGTGACGATAGCCTTGTCTAGGCAGGTTATTCCACGAGCTGATTTGGAACTCACAGTGAGAGAATTTTTTGAAAAATGTTTCGCTAAAAAGGTTTATGATATCGATGTAAAAATTGATGATATTTTGGAAGTGGTAAATTTGAAAGGTCATGAGAAAGTTCACGATCGAATAATCAAAACTTTTTCTGGTGGGCAACAAGCACGTTTACTCTTGGCCAGTGCACTTATTCAAAGTCCAGATTTACTTTTGCTTGATGAGCCGACAAACAATCTCGATAAGGCTGGTATTGCACACCTGACAGAATTTCTACGAAACTACAAAAAAACAGTCATCGTCATTTCCCACGATGCGGAATTCCTGAATGCTTTTACTGAAGGAGTTTTTTATTTAGATATTCATACGCGAAAAGTGGAGCAATATGTCGGTAACTATTTCAACGTGGTGAAAGATATCAAAGCTCGTATTGAAAGAGAAAATATGAAAAATGCTCAACTTGAAAAAACTATTCAAGCCAAGAAAGACCAAGCCAATGTCTTCGCTCACAAAGGGGGACGTCTACGTCTCGTAGCTCGTCGTATGCGTGAACTCGCTGAAGATTTGGAAGAAGACATTGTGGATGTCCGCAAAGAAGATAAGGCTATTCGTCCATTTATTATCCCTGCCCAGCAAGATATGATCGGAGAGATAATAAACATTTCTGCTTACACTACGCTCAATCCAAAAACTCATAAAATAGTAAAACATAAAGCTCATATTTCTTTAAATAAAAATCAGCACTTGCTTTTGAAAGGTCCAAATGGAATTGGAAAAAGTACATTACTGGAAAGCTTGGCTAGTGGCCATGCCGAAGGTACAAATATTAAAGAGGGAATCCGTATCGGATATTATCGCCAAGATTTTTCTACTTTGAATTTTGATCACACTGTCTATGAATCTTTGGCTTCAGCGATGGCTATCGGTGGAGAACGCCTTGATGAAGAGCGTATGCGCTCGATAGCTGCGAGTTTTCAAATTACTGGAGAATTTATCCGTACAAAAATCGGCAGTCTGTCTGAGGGGCAAAAAGGTCTCGTCGCCTTTGCTCGTCTCGTAATGGAAAAACCAGGGCTCCTCATTCTCGACGAGCCGACAAACCATATCAACTTCCGTCATTTGCCTGTAATTGCAAAAGCTCTCGATGAATACAAAGGCGCGATGATCCTCGTATCTCACGTTCAAGAATTCGTAGACCAAATTAGGATAGATGAAATTTTAGATTTGGAGAAATAGATACAACCCCCTAAATCCCCCTTATCAAGGGGACTTTGAATGCTAAGCATTTTACCTTCCCTGATAAGGGGAGGTTAGGAGAGGTTGTATTTAAACCTTATTTTACAAGAAATTATATCTATTGACTTTTAATATTAATTATGATATACTTTCATTATAGGTTATTCTACTTCCTTAATTAGTAGATATGGTGAGAATAGACAAACTCACTTAATGGCACTAAGCAATCAAATAATCTCGGCGTCGCACGTTGCGGTAAAATACATTGAAAAATGAATAGTACATTAAACAATCTAGCACTACTTTCTTTTAATAGAAAAGCTAGGAAAATCAGTAAAGACATTGGGGTAATAAATTGCATGGACGTGTTTTTTATACCATATTGTGTAATTCGTGCAGGTGAAACTTTATTTATTTGGAGTGAGGAGAATGGTTTTCATTCAGTCCTTACTGAAAATGATAAAGAACTTGCATATCTGGTAGATTTTCCAGAAAAATACGGTTACGATGAAGTTTACCATTTTGGGATTTTGAATGCTGACAAGACAACTCTTTCTATTTTTCGTTGTTATGACCAGCTTACTCACAAGAAAGAAGTGTTGCCTTATGGTTTACAATTCCACACTGATGAGTATAGAAAAGAGCGAGATTTCGAACTTCAACAAGAAAGCGAACTTCCATTTATGCAACAAGGTCAAGGTTCCAGATTGTAATCATCAAACCCACCAGTAGAAAATCTACTTCGGTGGGTTTTCTGTTTTTGCATAAGAATTATATCTAGAAAAGTAAATTTATTTTGAAAAAAAGTATTTTTAAACTATAATAACTTTCTATGCCAAAGAAGACTTGGTTTTTATTTTTAACTATTTTAATAGATATGATCGGTGTCGGTGTTTTGATACCTGTCATTCCACAATTGCTCGGTGAGCCTAGTTCTCCGGCATTTTTGCTTGGTCCGGGTCAGCAACATCTTGGTTTCATTTTACTTGGATTTTTAATGGCTGTGTACCCGATAGCTATGTTTTTTGCTTCACCGATACTCGGTAGTCTTTCTGATAAATATGGTCGCCGACCAGTCTTACTCATTTCAATTTTAGGTACAGCTATAGGATATTTTCTTTTTGCATATGCAATTATGACAAAAAATATCCCATTACTTTTTATTTCTAGAATGTTTGATGGGCTGACAGGAGGGAATGTAGCTACAGTCCAAGCTGCTATCGCTGATCAGGTGAAGCTAGAAAATCGCGCCAGAGCTTTTGGTATGATAGGCGCTGCTTTTGGCCTTGGCTTTATTCTCGGTCCATTTATTGGAGGAAAACTCGCTGATCCGAGCATTGTACCATGGTTCAGTGCTACGATACCATTTATTTTTGCTGGAATTTTGGCATTGATAAATTTGGCTTCGATTTATTTTTTCTTTTCAGAAACTAATGAACATATCGATAAAGACAGAAAGATTAATTTCTTTGGCGCAATTGGTAACATTATGAAAGCAAAAAAGATGGTTGAAATTCGTCATCTTTTAATCGTGTCATTTTTGTTTAATGCTGGTTTTGCATTTTTTACTTCTTTTTTTAATGTCTATTTAACCACTAAGTTTAATTTTAGTGTTGGTCAGGTTGGGAACTTTTTTGGCTATGTCGGTGTATGTGTCGTCTTTACTCAGTTAGTAGTAGTGCGTCTTATTTCAAAAAAATACGACAATATTTCAATTTTACGTTTTACAATACCGGCCACCGGTGTCGCTTTACTTTTGTATTTATTACCGACGCAGTCATGGTGGATTTTTGTGATTGCTTTAATTTTTGCTATTCCAAACGGTCTTCAACAAGCAAATTTTTCTGCCCTTCTTTCTAAACGTATTGATCCTAAAAAAAGAGGGGAGGTGTTAGGTATTTCGGCTTCTGTAAACTCTGTTGGACAATCATTACCTCCACTTTTAGCTGGTTTAATCGCTGTAGTTTTTGCTCCTTGGACACCGATATTTATCGCTGGACTATTTATAATAGCATCTGGACTAGTGTTTCGTTTTACCGAAAAGAAGACTTAAAAAATTATACACAGAACCCCTTTTTGATTGATTGACAGGTTTTTAAAAAGGAGTACATTTAAAGTAAACAAAGACCTTTTAAATATTTCTAATAATAAATCTGGAAAACATGAAAAATCTAACAGTAACTTTAACGTTCAAACCGTTAAATCGCGGCTGGTTCAAATGTATCCAGACTGGCGAAAAAACAAAAAACTGTGAGAGGTATCGTAGATCACACAGGAATCTTGCAGTCTCGGCTGTTAAGAATGCTAATAAGATAAAAATGGGTAGTTTCAATCTTTGGAATTGTCCTAGCTGTCGTTACATAAATGACAAAGGTGTTTTAAAAGAAAACAACATTTGCACTGTTTGTGGAAAAGTTGTTTATCTTTACACCAACAGATAAAGAAACTGGCTTTCATTAGCCAAAATTTATGCACCCGCAGCCGGGCTCTCGCTACCGCTGTAGGACATAGTACGACATAGGTCATAACAAAAGCTTATGTTAAGAAGATGAAAGGTGAAATTCATCTTGTTTGTTTAGTTGGTTAAAATTTTAAAAGCGCAATCTTTATCGATTGCGCTTTTTTTATTTATTATTTGAGTAAGTGAATCCTTGCTACTTATAATACCGTCCTACTTAACTCTTTATTGATTATTTCACTTAATTTATCTGGAAAAGAATCTAGAAGATAATGTCCTCCATCTAAAACATAATCAGGATTTTTTATTTTATTAAATGGAAAATATTTATCCTTTTTACCATGTATTCTAATCAGTCTTTTAGAATTCACATCTTCAGGAAAATAAGAAAAGAATCCAAACAAAAGATTTAGAAAATTCTGACTGGCTTTATTTATCCTATTTTGAGAAATTTCTCTTGTTTTGGGAGACATAAACATTAAAACAATTTTGCTAAAGAAAAGAACTGTTTTACCTTTTGGTTTTACTAAAACTAAAAATTTAAACAACCAACCCAACTCTTTTCTTTCTTTTCCACTAGAAATTAAAAAAAATATTTCTGGTTTTTTATATTTAGCTACATGTAATGCTAAAATACCACCGAGAGAGAAACCAACAAATATTGGATTTTCATCTGTTATTTGTTCAGCTATTTTCTGTAAATACAATTCTTTATCTTCATTTAATTCAAAATTCGGATAAGTAATTATGATCTTTTTGCCGTCTAATTTTAGAGTGTCTAAATGTTCTGGGCCATTGGCTAAGCCAGGAAATATGTAAATATTTTTTTCCATAAGGTATATTATATCAGACTTACAATACTAGCTAGTTACTTCGCACTTTCTGCGATAGCAAAACATGCGAAGTGATTTACTGATTGTAGTAAGAACGATTCTTGCTACTTAAATTAATTTAATAACTTCTTCTAAAAATATTTTATTTTTTATACACCATTCTGATTTATTAAAATCTTCAGGTGCTAACCAAACACGCCCATGAGTATCTTCGTTACCGTTAAAATCTTCTTCATTTATAATTTCACAAAGATAGAATAGCATACAGCTTGTGGGGTAGGGATAATTATAATTTTCTGGTTTTGGACAGGTTATAGTTAAGTTACTGTAACCTGCAAGTCTTTTAATCTTGACTCGAACACCTGTCTCTTCAAAAGCTTCTCTTGTGCAAGCTTCTTCTGGGCTTTCACCTTGATCAATATGACCACCTGATATATCAAGTATTCGCGTAGGCCTTTCTCCTTTTTTTAAATCAGTCATTAAAAATTTTCCATCTTTAAATACAAAAGCATAGACCGAGGTAGGTGTTAGATTTTCTGGAATAGTATCAGAAATATAAGTTTCCATAATATTTTCATATTTTATCCAATCTAAATTTTTACCCGTATAAATTAATTTTTGCATAGGTTTATTATAGCAGATTTACACCACTAGCTAGTTAAATAAATCAAATATTAACCGCTAGCAAGGACTGCCCTTGCTAGTTAATACCTTGTTATCAGGTACGCCTTTTTTATTTTCTACTGTACAAATTAATACAAAGATGTTATCTTGGATTTAGATAAACTCTTAAAAATTTGAATTATGAAAAATGTACAAAAACAAACTGAGCTGAGCTTGGAGCAATTATTAAATTTTTTGAAACATCCAAACAGTCACACACTTCCGAGCTGTATGCTGGTGAACGAAGTAGGAGCTGTTTGTATTCTGGGGGAGGACAAAGATAAACAAGGTGAAAATTACCTGTTATCACTTTTGGAAGATGAGGATATTAACCATCGCGCAATTGCATTTTGTTGCCTATCAACCAACAAAGAGATATCTGATAGAAATAAAGTTGCCTTACTTAAGTTTCGATCAGAACCAAAAAACAAAGAACTGATGCCTTCTATTGATGAAACATTGAGTGAGTACATATAAATAATTTTTTGCCTAAAAAGCAAAACAGGATAACTATTAGTTATCCTGTTTTTTTGTTACTGTAATGACATGCAAGACCTGTCAGATTTAGTGCTTTTGTAGCAAGAACCGTTCTTGCTAGTTTTAAAGCTATTGTATTTTTATAACTACTTATGTTATAATACAAGTACTGAAAGGCAGAAAATCGGAGTGCTGCCGGCCCATGTGGCTATGGAGGGAATTTCCGTCCTCCCAGAGAAAAACACCCGCAAGGGTGTTTTTCATTATCTATTTGAGAAGTTTAGCGAGTTTTGACAGTAGTGGAGAAAGTAAAAATACGGCGAGAAAAGACAAAACTGTGTCGAAAATAGTAAAATCAAAAAAGCGAAAGTGTCTCAAATATTCCAAGGTAATCATATGTTACAGTATAGCAGACTTGTACCACTAGCTAGAACGGTTCTAGTTAGTTAGTTGTATGATAAGTAATATAATTCCAAAAATCACCAAAGCACTGATAAGAAATATAAAAAATCTCTTATTATTTATATCATCTTTTACAAAGTTACTATTTGGAAAAATTTTTCGCAATAATGTGAAGAAAAACATATATTTATAATAGCAATATACTCATAAAATATCAAATTATGTCGCTAATAGAGAAGTAATAACTATAGCGGATTTCTATGACTAGCTAGTTATTGTCTTTTTAAGACAGAATCAATTCTTTCTTTACTTTCTTTGTAAGTTTTTTCAATTTCTTCTTCTAAAATTACTTCTTCAAGTTTACCGCCCTCTTTATCTTTTTCAGTAATAGTTCTTTTTGAAATCATAGCCATAAACAAAACTAAAAATGGTTTTTTCTTTAAAAGCTCTCTTGTAATACCGTAAATTTCTTTATTTTCTTTAATAAGTTCCTCAGCAAATTTTCTTGCTGTAACAAACTTTTCTTCTAGCTTTATTGTACTTTCTATAAACCAACCTGCTGGTAATAATTTATTAATAAATGAGTATTTATATCCATTATAACTATCCATAACAGTTTCGGTACTTTCATTAAATTTTTCTAATTCAGTAAAAAAACCAAAAAGCTGATTAACTAAATCAATGTTTGATAATTCTAAAAGAACAGATTTGTCGTATATTAAAGGTTTAATTTTATTCGTACATATTAAGGCTTGATTTGTATCTTTTGTTTCTTTTATAGTATCTAAAAATGAATCAATAACGAAAATCTTTTGATGGAGTGAGCCAAGAATCCTATTAGCATCATGTTCTATTTTTACTAAAGCATTATAATGAAGAACCTGTCTTTGGTATATTTTTTCAAAAATTGTCTCAATTCTAATAAATAAAAAAGCAAAAAAAGCCCCTGCAAAAGAAGTAGCAATAGTAATTCCGACATCGCCATTATGAATACTAGAGACAAAAGCTTTTATAACAAGGATAAAAACTAAAATTATAAAAACTAGTACTAAGAAAGTCCCCCAACCATAATAAGTTTTCATGAAATTTTTAGCTTGTTTAATATTTAATTTCATATTTTATTCATACCTTGGAGCTTCTTCGACAATACCAGCGACGTGGTTTGAGGCGCGGGCGAAGGCGTAGAGGACGGATGAGAGGCGGTTTAGGTATGCGAGGGTTTGGGGGTTGACGGATTTTTCCCCTCCTTGTGGAGGAGGGGTGTCTCGGTAATCCGAGACGGGGTGGTGATTCTGGTTTTGATTTTCGGGGGTGGCGATTCTATTTTTCTGCTCTTCCGCGACGCCGACTACTCGGCGTTCGGCACGGCGGGCGATAGTGCGAGCGATGTCGCAAAGAGATGCGAGCTCTGTACCACCAGACACGAAGAAAGTTTTAATCGGTGGAAGCATTTTTTCAATGCCGTCGATAATTTCTTCGAGCCATTTTACTTTTTCTTCTACAATTGTTTTATCTGCACCGGCGAGTTCGGCCTGAATTATAAAAAGGTCTTGCTGAATTCTATCGATAGTTTCAGCAAGTTTTATTTCTCCAGTATCCAAAGTAAAAGCCACCTTTAAAGTGGCGGCTTTTACTTTTACCAAACCTAGAAAAGAATTTATTTCATCCATCGAGCCGAGAGCTTCGGCTATCGCACTACTTTTTGATATACGTTGATCGCATCCAAAAGTTTTAGTTGTTCCATTGTCTCCTTTTCTGGTATATAGCATTTTATTTTTATATTTCGCAAAGTCCTCCTACGCAAGCGAGTTCTTTCTTTACTTCTGTTTCATCTTCTCTTTCATAAGTTACGATCTTTGAGAAATCAATTTCACCGAGTCTTTCTTTCATTTCTTCATATTTCTCTTTTGTAATTTCTTCATAAGGGGCTAGCTGGTACACATGGTTTGAACGAGGTAAGAAGGAGAGACCTCCGACTATTTCCCAATTCTCATAAATCCAATGAGCCACTTTGAGCCATTCATCTTCTCCGACAGAGATTGTCACAGAAGGATTGTGTTCAGTGTAGTGATTCTTTACTACTTTCCAGTGTTCGAGCTGAGCAATAGCATCGACATCATCTTTACAGATAGCACCGTCTGGAGCCTTGATAGGGAATTCTAAGACATAAGTAGTAGCATCATCGAGTGTTTGTCCGACTTCAGGGAAATGAGGTACTCCTTGGTCACGTAGCATTTTGAAAAGAGAATCAGTTGCAGCGATACGAACACGGCGTATATAATATGGAGCATGGCGAGTATGCATTCCAGAAGAACAGTCGACAGTTTGAGAAGTGTTTCCAGATGGTTTCACACAAGTCACACATGTAGATGAATTGATTCCAAATTTCTCTGCATATTTTTTATTTATTTTAATAGCTTCGTTTTTTAATTTCTCTAACATTTTCGGATCACGTACTAGTGCACAATCCCATTGTCCTGTGATTGAAACACCGAGTAATCTTTCTTTTTCACAATTCTTTTTCCATTCCTTAGAAAGGTAAGGGAAGTATGTGAGGGTAGATTGATATGTACCTAGGATTGTAGCGACACGAATTTTTCTTAAAAGACTCTCTTCTGTATCTTCAGCTCGAGCGACGACTTCTGAAAGGTTACAGAATTGTTTTGATTGAAGAATAATTTCTCCACAAGGATTTGTACCCCAGGCTGGGTAGATACCACCTTTGAATTGATCAAGTCGGCGTTTTGGTAAAGTATTTGCTAATCCTCCACGATTGAAAATACCTCGTTCTCCTGATCCAGACTTCATCAAAGCTATCCATTCATCAAGGAATTCTGTTGAGCTTGGTTTTGTAGTGTATACAGCAGAATTGTTTGCGAGCATTCTTTGTCCTTCGTTTAGATAAAATTGTCCTTTTTTAGAATCACGAATAGCTTCATCGTCTAAATCAGAAAGGGAAATCATCGCACTACGACGTACACCTCCAGCCACGACACATTCACCGATTTTACAGATAATATCATGAGCGTCCATGTTTGAAAGGTGACGTCCTTGTCGGCGAAGAATTCTTTCACGTGAAAATGCTAAAAGTTCTTTGATTGGTGCAGGACCAGAACTCTTGCCACCCATAGTCTTTAAACGGGCACCAGCTGGGCGTAATTGAGAGAAATCAAAGTTTATGTCTCCACCTTCAAACCAAGTCTTTAAACCTAAAGAGAAAGCGTCTGCCCATCCTTCTTTACTGTCAGCAATGACATGGGTGACAGCTTTTTTGTTTGTTTGTTTTTGGATTTGTGGAAGAGCTTGAATATTCTCACTTTCTACAGACCATCCGACACCAGTACCACACATTGAGATATACATTATCTCGGCAAAGTCTTGGAAAGTTCTAGGGGCGATGAAAGAACAGTTGTAAGCACAGACATTGGTACGACGAGCAGCTTTACCTGCAAATTGTAAAAGACGCATTGAAGGCAAGGCTTCTTGCTTGAGCATCGTCTCTCTTACTTCTTTGTATTCAGCATCAGTCAAACTTCCATTGACATTGTCGCGCATAAAATCGACATATCGATCGACAGTCTCAATCCAGGTCTCACGACGGTCTTGTTCTGGTATCCATTTTGCATAAGTACGATAATACACGAGTTCTGCTAGGGAATTACGGAAATATTTCTTACTTTCAGTGAAAAGTTCTTTCACATCCTCTGGCACAGTACCGACTTTTTCACGAACTAAAGAACGCTCTTGTCTGTAAAGGATATATCCTTTGGCAGTATTCAAAAAATCTGAATTTATGAGTTCGTTTTCAACGATATCTTGTATCGTTTCAACTGTCGGAATGAAATTTTTGATCTTATTCTCTTTTTGAACCAAAAGAAGCTTGTCCATCACCCCGTACATGACTTTTTCTGCATGTTTTTCGTCGCCTTCTTTGACAGATTGCATTGCTCGGAAAATAGCACGCGTAATATGTTTACTATCAAAAGGCACAATCATACCATCTCTCTTTTGAATCTTTTGAAGGGAAGCATATTTTTTTAAGTTCATATCTTTTTTCATATTTTTAATTTTTTTAATAAAATAATAATAATAAGTTACAAAAATTTCATAACCATAAGATTAGTATACTACCAAAAAAAATATTTAGAAAATTGGGGATAACTAGAACATCTTTTCAAAAAATAGGAATACTTTTTAGCCTATTTTTATTCAAAAAAAATTAATTTTGATTTAAAACTAAATTTAGAAAAGTTTCGAGTTCTTTGCCTTCGATTTTTCGAACAGTATTATCTTTTACTGCTCCGAGTTTGATATTCATTATTCTGATACGTTTCAAATCAGCTACTTCTTGGAATAGAGCACTACACATTCGGCGAATTTGATGTTTTTTTCCTTCAGTCAGGGTTATTTTGAAAGCAGAATCGTCGACAATTTTGACGCTACACTTTTTTGTAATATAGTCTTCAATATTCACCCCAGATTCCATTTTCTCTTTGAAGCTAGTGCGCAATTTATTCAATGTTTTAACAACATATTCTTTTTCATGAACATATTTTGGGTTTAAAAGCTTATCTGTGATTCGGCCGTCGTTTGTCAGGATAATAAGCCCATGACTGGCTTTGTCGAGTCGTCCAATAGGGAAGACGTCATTCGGTAGATTTTTACCTTTAATATTGTCGAGAATACCTTTTTCTTCTTCCATTGGAGAATGAGTCACTGTACCGATTGGCTTATTGTAAGCATAGTAAACATAAGATTTTGAAATCTCATTTTTATTGCCTTTTAATTCAATCTTATCTGTCTCTTCTACTTGGTCTCCGAGTTTAGCTTTTTTCCCATTAATAAAAACTAAACCTTTTTGAATTAGTTCATCTGCCCCTCTTCTAGTAGAGAAATTATGTAAGGCTAAATATTTATTTATTCGCATGTGCTCTCGGTAGGAATCGAACCTACATCGCAACTTCCGCAAAGTTGCGTCCTATCCATTGAACGACGAGAGCAATTCTAATAGATTAGCATTTTTTAGTAAAAAGTCCAGTCAAGGAAAAAAATTACAAATCTAATCTTTCGAGCACTTTTTCAGAAAAATGTTCTTTCATTTCTTCTTCGGGGACATTGTTTGCTAGAAATATTTCTTTTACTTCATCTCTAGAGACGTCGTGTAAATAGGTGACGATAATTGGCATAAAAATTCTGTTGGTTTTTATGAAAAGGGCAGGGTTGTGATCATCTCGAACAAAGAAAGATTTAATATCTTTATATAAATATAATTGGTTTTTTATTTTAAAGCCTGTTTCTTCTAAATCATAGGTGATGAGTTCTGGTTTTCTGGTAGCAAAGAATCCTAAAGAGATTCCTCCGAGTACCAGAAGAATAGCAAAAAAATAATCATTTAAAATGATAGCAGTAATACTACCAGCTACGATAATAATACCAAGAGCCCAAAACCAATCTCGACTTCTTTCTTTTTCTTCATACTCCCAAGCAGACCAAGATATTTTTTGCATATAGTAATTGTATCAAATGCAAATTTTTTAAACAATAAAAATACTTTATTTATTAGTGAATATGATCGCAAGTTTCTTTTTTACCATCTTTTCTGAGTTCTTCTATTAAATGGTGAATCAAATCACCAATCAATAGAAAGATAAAAAGACCAATTATTTTATCTAAATTTTCTGCACTTGTAATAAGGCCAGTCACACTAGCTCCTAATAATAAACCGACAATCCAGACACCAGAGACTGACAAGATACAAGCCAAAATTTTCCAATTCTTTTTTATCTCAGTAAAAGGTACGAGTAATTCCCATAACAATAAGAATAAGACTGGTTGACGGACTATCTCATGGAGTAAAACAGGAATAATGTTACCACTCCAATTTAACCCATCGATAGCACTGTGAGCTAAGTTGAATAATATAAAAATACCCAAAGTTAAAATGAAGCCTTTATTTTTTGAGTGAAAGTGACAAGTCAGCTCTCCAAAAAGATATCCAATGAAAATTAGAATAAAAATGAATATAAAATTACCACCGACTTCATTTCTTTGAACAGAAGTAATCAGTGTGATGACAATTGCTGTGATAATAGCAATGATATTAAAATATTTACGATTTATGATATTCATAATTTAAAAGTACGAAAATTATAAAATTTAGAAATTATTTCCAATGCGGAGGCGGTGGGATTCGAACTCACGGACCCCGTAAAGAGTCTCTTGTTTTCAAGACAAGTGCCTTCAACCACTCAGCCACGCCTCCGCGCTAGAAACAATTTATTTCATTCTTAAAACTCGCTTTACTGAATTTAATACATCAGTATTTGTTTTCTTTAAAACCCAGAAAACATAAATCATGTCCAAAATACCGGCTGTATTGAGGACTACTAATGCTACGAACCATCTTTTGTCGTTATTCTTTGATGCTAACCATGAAGAATAACACTTCCAGGCTAGTGTCCAAAGGATAACTGCGACAAAAAACACACCTTCTTTACCATTTAAATTCATTTCAAAATCATATCAGAAAAAGGCTTTTTATGCTAGTATCTCTATATATGAGATTTTTAGGAGTAGATTTTGGGATGAAAAGAATAGGTTTGGCCATTTCTGATGAAAATGGTACTTTGGCCTTCCCAAAAGAGATAGTCTTGAACGATCAAAATAAATTCACTCGAATTAGTGAAATTATTAAACAAGAAAATGTCGAAGAAATTGTGATTGGAGAGTCTGTCGATTTTTCTGGAAGGTTGAATATGCTGATGTCACATATTGAGCTCTTTATTACAGAACTAGAAGAAACTTATCATTTACCTGTGTATCGACAAAAAGAATTTTTGACCACTGTCGAAGCTCGACGATCCAAAAATGGTAAACAAGAAATGAGCCCTTCTCAAGCCCACAGTAAACTCAAAGATACAAAGAGAGGGAGAGTAGATGCTTCTGCTGCTGCTCTCATTTTGCAAAGATATTTAGACAAGAGAAATAAATTATTAGAAAAAAATAAATAAATATATGGAAAAAATTAATTTTGAAGATTTTAAAAAAGTTGATATTGCAGTGGGGCAGATTTTATCTGCAGAAAAAGTTCCAGAGACAGATAAGCTTTTAAAATTGTCTGTAGACCTAGGTTCTTTCTTTGTTGAAAATGCAGAAGGAGAGAAGGAGGAGAAAAAAGATATTCGCCAAATCGTTTCTGGTATCTCACTTTATTTTCCTGATCATTCTGTACTCGTCGGCAAGAAATGTATGTTTGTCACAAACCTCGAACCTCGTATGATCAAAGGTCTTGAAAGTCAGGGGATGATACTCGCAGTTTCTACTGAAGACGGAAAATTTTCTTTACTTGAACCAAACGCTGATATTCCTGCGGGAACTAGAGCAAAATAACCCCACTCATATATTAAAATAATTTTCCTTTACAAAATAACTTTATTTTGTTATAGTTTTTTTGAAATTACATTGTAAAATTTAATACTATAAAACTATGAAGTTAGATGAAATTTTTAATAAGTATCAGTTAGAGGCCATAACTGTTGATTTTAATTTTACTGATAAAAACAATCGTGTTAGTAAATCAATAGAAGAACTTTCCTTAAAAGGAATAAAAGTTAATTCATCGAAACCAGGTTCAATTTCTTTAGAAGAAATAGAAAGGAGTGACTTTATAAAACTTGATAAGAGTATTATTCTTGCTGTAACAACCTTGCTATTAAATGATAGCTATATTTCATTTGCTGTTGGTTTGGAAAAGTATGAAAAAGAAATAATTGAAGAATTAGAAGCCTTTCCGGGGTTCAAAGAGTGGGGTGATTCAAAAATGGAACAAAATAAGCTTATAAAACATCAAAAGTATGAAGCAGCTGCAAGAAGAAGAAACATCACAGATTCAATTGCTAAAGAATTTAAAATTGAAGAAAAAAAAGAAGAAATTATTGAAAAATACAAAAAGAAAATTCAGGAACAGTATTCGAACCTTTTCATGGAATAGATAAAACCTTATTGGGCAAAATACTCAATAAGGTTTTTATTTTGTGCAAAACCGCATGAGGGTAGTCCTCATGCGGTTTTCATTAATATTGAATGTGATATACTTTTAACATGGAACGAAAAGTAAAATTTTCAATAAATGAATATTACCATTTGTACAGTCGAGGTGTTGAAAAAAGAAAAGTTTTTCTTGACCCAAAAGACCACAAAAGATTTATGGCACTTCTATATATAATGAACAATTCTGAACCTTTTACTTTTGGTAATTTTTTAAAACATAATAAGATTGAAGATATTTTCTCTAAAGAAAAAGAAAAAACACTAGTTTCTATTGTAAGTTATACTCTTATGCCAAACCATTTTCATTTATTGGTCTATGAAAATGAAGAAGGAGGAATAAGTAAATTTATGAGTCGATTGCTGACTGCGTATTCGATGTATTTTAATACTAAATATAAAAGAAGTGGTCCTTTATTTGTGCACCCATTTCGTTCTGAACATATTTCAAATGAGTCACAGTATTTATGGATTTTTTCATACATCCATTTAAATCCTATTGGAATTATAAAAAAAGACTTTAAAACCAAAGGATTCGGTAATAAAAAAATAGCTCAAAATTTTTTAAAATTATATCAATACTCTAGTTATTATGAATACGAAGGTGGTAATCGTATTGAATCAAAAATCCTTGACCTTTCTTTGGTACCAGAATATTTACCAAAAATCTCTTTTGATGTTGGAAAATATGAAAAATGGTTTAAAACAGAAGAAGAGTAACCGCATGAGGGTAGTCCTCATGCGGTTAAGAAATATGTTAATATGAATATATGCATTTATTTGAAGTTACAACTTTAATAAAAACCTTAGGTTTGTTTGGAATCTTTACTGTTGTTTTTGCTGAGTCAGGATTATTTTTTGGTTTTTTTATGCCAGGGGACTCTTTGCTTTTTACTGCTGGTTTTTTATCGGCTGCTGGATATTTTAATGTAGCTTTTCTTTTTGTAGGTGCTTTTATTTGCGCCTTTTTGGGAGATACTGTCGGCTATTGGTCTGGTAAAAAGTTTGGACCCAAACTTTTTACCAGACCAAATTCTTTTTTCTTTAATAAAAAAAATCTAGACAAAACAGCGCACTTCTATGAAAAATATGGAAAGAAGACTGTGACTATTGCACGTTTTGTGCCAATAGTAAGAACTTTTGCACCGATTATGGCCGGTACAGCCAATATGAATTATAAAGATTTTTTATTTTATAATATTTTAGGTGGATTTTTTTGGACAGGGACGATGATATTGGCTGGATATTTTTTGGGTCACTCAATAAAAAATATTGATGCTTATATTTTACCAATTACTGGATTAATTATTTTAATTTCTGTAATTCCAATCATTGTAGGCTTCTTCCATAAGAAAAATTAGGGTATAATATAGTTAATGTTAAATCGGTCATATAATAAATTTTTTCCATTACCAGATTTTCTTTCAAAACCATCTTTTGGTTTAGATATTTCTGATGAATCAATAAAATTTATTGAAATCTTGCAGACACATAAAGGGTTACATATTGGTAAATATGGCGAAAAGAAATTTCCAGCTGGAATTATCGGGTCTGGTAAAATAATTGATTCAAAAAGATTAAAGGATATTTTACTCGAATTAAAAAAAGTAGAAGGTATGAATTCTGCTAGAGTTTCTTTGCCAGAAGAGCAAGTCTATCTTTTTAAATTAAAAATTCCCAGAGAAAAATCTATTAATATTCGTGAAGCCATTGAGCTGTCTTTAGAAGAATATGTTCCAATACCACCTGCAGATATAATTTTTGATTATGAGTTATTTTCTGAAGATGATCAGAATTTTGAAGTACAGGTCTCTGCTGTACCAAAACAAATTATCGAAGGTTATATTTCCGTTTTTAAAGATTGTAATTTAGATGCCCCTTCTTTTGAGCTTGAAGCTCAGGCTGGAGCTCGGTCCATTGTTAAAGATGGGGATAATGATACTTATATGATTGTAGATTTCGGAAATGACCGTACAGGCCTTTCTGTTGTCAGCAATGGAATGGTCGTCTTTACTTCGACTCTCGATATTGGTGGTATTTTACTGACAAGGTTGATTGAGAAAAATTTTAAAGTTAGCTTTGCCGAAGCTGAAGCAATGAAACTCAAATACGGCCTGAGTCGTAATACTGGTAGCCAAGATATTTTCTCAGCACTTTTAAATGGAGTTTCTATTTTGCGTGATGAGATTAGTAAAAATTTTATTTACTGGCATACACATAAAGATGAAAATGGTAAAGATAGGCCAGCAATAAAAAAGATAATTCTTTGCGGGGGAGATGCAAACTTGATTGGTTTGGTAGAATATCTTTCTATTACAATGCATCAAAATATTGAGCTGGCTAATGTCTGGACGAATGTCGTCTCATCAGATAAATATATACCAATCATGGTTTTCGAAGAATCACTTTCTTATGCTACAGCTGTCGGTCTAGCCTTAGCAGACTTTGTCGACGAATAAAAATATGATTAATTTATTACCCTTAGAAGAAAAGAAAAGAATTGTAAAGGAATATTATTTCCGTCTTTTTATATTTTCTTTATATACTGTAGGTATTTGTTTTATCGTAGCTGGTGTCTCATTGTTACCATCCTTCTTTCTTGTTTCCTTGAAAGAAAATATCTTAACTAAAAAATGGGAAACACTTCAAGCTATGCCAGTATCACAGCCAGATAAAGAAACAATGGATGCTATTTCAGATGTTAATAAAAAAATAGACTTGATTACAAAAACAGAAAAAGAAAAGTTTTTAGTTCTTGAAAATGCTTTTAATCAAGTAATTTTTCAAAAAATGCCAGATATAAAATTGACAGAGATTGCTTATGATAAAAAAATTGAAGGTACTAGAAGTATAAATATAAAAGGTTTTGCTTTGAACCGTGAGCGTCTACTATTGTTTAGGCAATCCTTAGAAAATAATCCTGCTTTTTCAAAGGTAGATTTACCAATTTCCAATTTCGTTAAAGAGAAAAATATTAGTTTTAATTTAAATCTTACTTCTATTTAATATGAAAAATGAAAATAACATTTTAATAAAAGTATTTCTAGCAATTTTATTTAATGCTGTTTTTGTCTTTGGTTTTATTTATTTGTACAATCAAATAAATAATAAAAACATAAGCGCTGCAAGCCTGACCGAACAAATTAATACTGAAACAGATCGTCGTGATAAAATCACAGCCTTAAATTCTGAAATAAAAGCTATTGCTAAAGAGCGTGGAATGCTAGCGACACACTTTGCTAAAAGCTCAGACGTCGTACCGTTTTTAGATAATTTACAAGCTTTAGCAAAATCAGTAGGAGCGACAGCCGAAGTCTCGTCCTTAGATTTGACTGCCGAGGGAGGGGGATTGGAAGTAAAAATGAAAGCTACTGGTTCTTTTGTTTCTGTTTACAAACTTTTGTCCCTTTTAGAAAATTCTCAATATGAACTCGATTTTTCTTCTGTAATTTTTAATACTGTTTCAGCTTTGGACAATACTGGTAGCTTGAAAACCGGAAATCAAAAATGGGATGCATCTTTTAATTTAACCTTGCTTTCTTTTGAAAGCTAATAATATTATGGACTTAAAATTTTTAAAACCTAAAAAGAAAATAAATTTTACAAATAAAGAATTTGTTTATAACCCAGTTTTTCATTGGAATATAATTCTCTATACTTCAATAATTTTAATCTTAGCTTCATTGGCTTTTGGTGCATTTCTTTTTTATAAAGAAAATAATGCTATTAATTCTTTGGATGATCAGGAATTACTTTCAAAAGAAGCTATCCTTAGTAAGGAAAAAATACAAAGAACCTTAGACGTCTTTACTGTTCGAGAAAAAAAATCAATTGATATTTTGAATAGTGTACCCGTAGTGACTGATCCGTCGTTGTAGGGTTAATACACCCAAATATAAAAAAGTACCCTAGGGTACTTTTTTATATTTGGGTGCCTTCGGTTGGAATCGAACCAACATCGAAGCCTTAGAAGAGCTCTGTTCTATCCATTGAACTACGAAGGCAATGTTTGGCGCGAAATACAGGACTCGTTGCGCTGTGAGGGGTGTATTCTTGACCCGAACTCCCCGTACTATTCACGATACCATTTTATTTTCACTTTCTCAAATATAAGCTCAAAAATAAGGAGAGTTGGGTGAAATACCCTTGTTTTATCAGCTTGATACTTTTTTAGATTCAAAAAATGTGCAATAATTCATTGTAATGAAAAAGAAACTAGAAAAAGAATATACTGGTGCAAAATCTAAAAAAGAGTTTTTGAAAATAATGGAGCGTTATGACTCTGGTAAGGGAGTAGAAATAATTATAGATGGGAAAGATGGTAAACTTCAATCTTATCAAAAGATTCTATCTAGGACTGAAAAATCGCCTCAAATTGGGCGTAAACGGCTTAACATCAGCTTTTCATCTGTAGATCAAGATAATGAGCAGTTGTTACATTTTCTTCTTAATAAAACGAAGTAACACGCACTTCCGTATTAAACTTTTATGAGTAATAAAGCAGATGAAATACAAAAAGTAAGAGAGATTTGTTTAGTGAATGCCGAAGCTTCTTTGTCTGTTGCTGAAAGAGAATTAGATAAAGGTGTAGATAATATTTGTTTTCATTTAGCATTACTTGCTTTAGAAGAAATAGGTAAGTCAATTTTAGTAGCAGTTGGGTATACTATTTCAGTTACAGGTAAGGAAAAGGAAGATATTAAAAATGCTATGGATGATCACGTAAAGAAGATATTTTGGGCGCTCTGGAGTGGTTTTATTTTTGGACATGCTAGTCCCGAAGATGTTGAAAAAACAAAAGGATTAGCAACTAGTTTACACGAAAATAGACTTACATATTTATATACTGACCCAAACGACTTAATTGACCCTAAAGATAAAATCCGTGTTGGTGAAGCAAAGACACTAATAGATTTAACACGATTACGACTTGAAAGAGAAAAAACTACTACTGAAGTACATGAATTTAATGCAGACGAAACCGAACAATTGAAATGGTTTTTTTCTGCACAAGAAGACCCTGAACAAAGAAAACAAATTTTTAGTAATGTTTCAATTGAGAAGTTAAAAGAATTTCAAAATGGTAGAGATTGGATAAAATGGTTATATGATGCATTCAAAGAAAATAGAGATGCGATGTTAAAACTTGCACAACAAGAACTTTCAAGAGGGAGACCAGCAACTGAAGTTGAAAGACTTGAACCAAAGTATAAATTGCGCTTTCGTATACAAAGTCAGTCTCACACAATTAGAGATAATGCTTTTGTTGATTGGAATAAAGAAGTTACAGGTACAAAGATATACAAAACAACACCAAAAAATTTACCAATTTACGCAAAATCTGAACTAGTTATTGAACTTATACTTTATAAAAGTACTTCACCGGCTTCTCTATGGGATACTGGTTTTACTTTAGCAAAAACATTTGTGAATGCTATAAACATAGGAACAATGGGGCTATTCTGGTGGAATATGCCGAAAGATGTTGAGAAGTACTATGATGAAATAACGGACCTTGAAGCCGATAAAAGTGAAAATATAAAATTGAAAATAGTACCACAAAAAAGACTAATGATAGATTGGGGAGAAGATGCAAAAATGACTTTGAAAAAAGAAAATATAGGTGAAATTTCTTTAGTCGTTGCATTTCTTATGTATCAACAAGAAAAAGTAAAGAGTTTTATGGAGGCGTATGCTTTAGGGTTAACCTTTTTAAGTAAAACAGATATTCATTTAAGATTAGAAGTAAATGCATTTAGTGAGTTTTTCAAAGCTTTCAAAGAAGCATTGACTGGTTTGGGTGATTGGGATGGTAAAACTGACTTATTAGAAACCTCTAAAAAGATTTTTGAAAAGGACTTTCCAGCATTTAAGCAACTGGAGGCGACTATACAAATTGGGCTTAACTTGAAACTAGAACAGGGTGATTTGTTATATAATATAACTTTGACTGAAGTTGTTGCTATGAAGATATATTGTGATTTTTATATAAAACTTAAAGCTAGGGATTATTTCAAAACTGAATTAACTCAAGAAGTTAAAGAAAAATAAAATAATTGGGATTTAATTTACAATTTGTTTAATTATCTCTCTTATTTCCTTACTTTCAGCATTTGTATCTTCAGTAAGATATGTTGTCAGTTTTTTATTACAGAACTCAATTGTTTCTGGAAGGCCTTTTTTGATACCAAGATAATGTTCAAGGTCTCCATTTTTTAAGATATATATTTTTTTCGTGTATTCTGTATTTATTTTTGTTTCCCAGTTTGTATTTCTTAATTTGAACGCTGTAATCTCAGTAGAGCTTCTTAAACCAATTCCTTTTTCAGCTGGGTAAAATCTTTCAATAGCAAAGTCTAAATCACCTATACAGTAAACTAAAAGACCAAAACTTTCAAATAATTTACTCCATTCGTTATAGCCACCTTTTCCACCCATATATAAAATAGCGATTTGCTGGTCTAGTTCTGGATATTTTTCTTGTATTATAGACTTAAAGAAATATCGGTCAGTATCACCCTCAACTAAAAGAACTTTTTTTGCGAAGAAAGCATAAGTGGATCTAGTGTTATCAAGTATTTTAATTAAAATTCTTTGATCAGTAGACAAAGTGGGTGCTTTTATCTCTGTGTTTCCAGAGCTATTTAAGGAAAAACGTTTTACTTGGTTTATTGTTGAAGAGTTTATTAAGGCCTCCGAGTGAGTTACTAGAATATACTGGCAACCTTGTTCTTTATTCAAATCTCTAACAACTTGCAAATACTCATTTTGAAATTGGTAGTGTAAATGTATTTCTGGTTCATCAATAATAACTAACCCCCCTTTTAGGTTACCACGACCGTAAGCTTCAAAAACAAGATGGATGATTGCTTTTTGTCCCGCACTTAAACTGTTAATATTAGCTAAAACTTTCTTTCTTCTTATGTCAAAAAACTCAAATGAGTACTGCCATGTCCGGAGATCAATTAGTTTTATTTTACATTCAAGATTAACGACTTGTAGTTTTTTATTTATTGAGAGGATAAAATCAAGGTTATTAGCTTTTGTTTCACATTCAGCTTCAGTTAGTTTTTGTGAAATTAGATTAAAATGTTTTTCTGCAATTTGCAGTCTTACTAAAGAAAAAATACTTGGTTCTGTTTGGTCATTTTCGTTAAGACTTTTTGAAAAATCTTTAGTTTTTATTGTTTGTATTTGCTGAATTGGATGCTGATCTTTTAGCGATATTGAATTAGTAAATGCGTGGTAATTTCTGTAGCTACTTATAAGAGTGAAGCTATCATATATTGAAGTTAGTAAGTCTTCCGGGTGTTCTAAATTATGAAGAGATATGAGTTCTTTGTAAAAATTGTAGTCAGAAAGATATTCAAAACCAAAATCTTGCGAACCATCTACAAGCGTAACAGTAAATTTTCCTGTATCTTTATTCAAACTTATATCAAATACATACTCACTTTGTACAGTAGTATTATTGGTAATTGTTTTTGTAGTATAAGAACTTGCTATAGCATTAAGTTTAGTAATATTATCTTGAATATGTTTTATGTTTTGTAAATCAATCTCATCAAGAGCTATTACTAATCTAATTTTTTGAGGATCATCTGGTGTGTCCCAGTTTGGGTCTAGTCGGAAGTGTGAATAAGATTGAGTATTTATTGCCGATAGTATTTTTTGTTTTTCTTCATGTTTAAGATTTTCTCTACCAGAGTATGAATCTTGATTTGTGTTGTATTGTTTACATAAAATTCTCTTAAAAATAAAGTTAATTATTTCAAGAGCCGTTGATTTTCCTGCTCCATTTTCTCCTATAATAATATTTAATCCATCTTCAAAAATCACTACTTCAGCATCGGTAAGGCTGTTATAATATTTGAAACTTAATATATTTGAAATCTGAAGTGATCTTATTTTCATTGTGTAATTTTAGCACTTTTTAATTAAAAACCTATTTTTATGGGATAGATTATCTGCAAACTAAAATCTACCATTATCAACCATATTTATTAAACTAAAAATTATATATTATTAGAGATTTCTAATGTAGTATTATCATATAATTTCCAATAAAATCTGTTGTTTCCTATTATTTGCCTTGTGCTTAAAATCCACCATTATCCACTATGTTTTTGTGGGTTAAAATTAGATAATCCCTTTACTTAAAAATCCACGATTATCAATGCTATTATTATTAAAGCCCATGACTATGCAAACAAAAGGTATACTCTTTTTCGGTAGCTTTTCTTGTTCTCTTTTCAGTATCTATTATTTTAGGTTGTGACTTTTCCCATTCCGCTGGTGTTTGAAAGTCTGAAAGGGTTAGTGGTGTTTTAGGAGAACTATAATTAAATGTTGGAGTAGTTGAGTTAGCATAGATTTCTTGTTCATAGTTTATCCAAGAACAATTATGTTTTATTATTGCTGGTCTTACTTGAAACCAGCCAAACAAAATAATAATTACTATTACTATTGCCATTACTTTTCTTTTCTTTGCTAATTCACTTTTAATTTCTCTCATTCTATCTACAAAAAGTTCTTGTATTTTTTTCATATTTTGGTCCTCATTATTCATATTTTAATTAAAAAGATAATTATAAAAATCACTAGAACTGATAAAAATAAGGACCAATTAAATAATCTTGTAAGAGCAGTTTCTGTATTTTTATCTATTGAGTTAACTGATTGAGTAGTTAGTTGGTTTGTATTCTCTGTTTTAGGTACGACTGTTATTTTTTCTGCTTGTTTAGCTTCTTGAGTTGGAATAACTTGTTCATTTTTTATTTCTGGTTGTTGTGCTTTAGTTGGAGCTGGTTTTATTGTAACTTGTTTAGCTTTGGTTTTATTTACCAAATCTTGTAGCTGATATAATGCATCATTACCAACTGTTGATGTTAGTGAATTTGCATGGGAAATTCCCGGAATAATCATGGCTAGTATTAAAATTAAGATATATTTCTTCATAAGATTTTTGTTATTTTTAATCCTATGAGTAGAAATCAAAAATCCCACCACATAGGTGAGAGCTTTCGCTCTCTGCATCCGTTTCCAGATACAGCTCGTCAAAGCATCCCTATATGATGGGGTTTCTAGCTTTGACGAGACTTTCGGCCATGTCTTTATTTCTAAAGGGTTAGGCCACTTATATATTAAATTGTATGTTTATGATAACATATTTATATCTCTTATTGAATTAACTATTTACTTTAAGTCGGGGATACACCGCTTATTGAATATCAATGACTGAATTATCAAAAACAGAAGAAAGAACCTTAAAAGTAGCTCTTTATTTAAGAGTGTCTACAGACGAACAAGTTGAAAAATTTGGGCTCTCTTTGCAAAGAGATGCTTTGATGTCTCTTATAAAATCAAAGGGCAATTTAATTACTGGTCAGCCAGTCTGGGCTTTTGCAGGGGAGGAGCATGTTTATATTGACGGTGGGGTTAGTGGCACAATTTCGCTTGATGATCGGCCCAGTTTTGCGAAGCTAAAAGAAGCTATCATTTTTTCATCTCCGGATAATAAACCTTTTGATATTGTGGCTGTTTATAAAATTGATCGTTTTGCCAGAAAATTGAAAATACTCCTTGATGTTATAGATTTTTTTGATAAAAATGATGTTCAATTTATTTCAGCAAGTGAAAGTATAGACACTTCTACTCCTTTTGGAAAAGCGATGCTAGGAATTATTGGAATCATAGCCGAGCTTGACCGAGATACGATACTTGATAAAACAAGGCGTGGGCGCTATCAGTCTGCTTTATCGGGTGTTGTGATGGGTAATTCTGCATCTTATGGATACAGAAAAGATGAAAATAAGCATCTTGTAATTCTCAACGAAGAAGCTGATTGTATAAGAAACATATTTAATTTATTTGTGAATGGTTGGAATTCTGAAAAAATTGCTAGACATTTAACTAATTCTGGAATTTTATCACCAGAAGCGTCTGGTATAAAAAAACGAAAAAGAAAAGGCGGAACCAAACATAAGAACCCTCTCACTTATTGGAGGTCAGAAACAATACGAAGAATTTTATTGAATGAAATTTATATAGGCAAAATATATTTTGGTAAGTCTAAAGATGGTAAAGAGTTGGAAAAAAGTGAGTGGAAAATTGCAGATCAGGAAGCCCCTATAATCGTTGATTTGCTGATCTTTGAAAAAGCGCAGAGACTTTTAGAAAATGTTAAACATCAGAGAAGAAATAGCCCTAAAAATAATCATACTTATCTACTCACTAGTCTTTTAAGGTGTGATTGTTGTTATAAAATAGAAAGAGATTCTAATAGATCTGTTTGGGGAGGTGAGCCCAAAAAGCTTGATAGTGGAGGAAAAACTTATTATTACAATTGTAGAAGAAAAAGAAAAGCTAAATCGTATTTTCCTTGCTCTTCGTTATCTTTACCAGCTGATGAAATAGAAAATTATATAGTAGATTTTTGTTTACAGATTGTAAGTTCACCTATTGCTGTGTTTAGGTATCAACAAAATCTTGCTTCAAGTAAAAATCACATTAAACTTCTTCGTAAAAAAAGTGAAGATGCCGTAAGGTTGATTCAAGCAAGTGAAAATAGGCAAAAAAATTCAAAGGAGCAACATCGTGTTGGTATTATAAAAATGCCACAATTACAGAAATATTTGCTAGATGAGGAAAACACAATAAAAAGATTGAAATCCCAACAAAAGGAAATTGAAGTTGAACTTTCAAAAGAAAGCACATCAGAACGTTATGCTCAAACCTTTGAATTACTTTCAACTAAATATGTAGGGGCTTTAGAGGAAATAAAAAAGAACCGCGAAAATTTGTACGACTTAATTCATTTACTGATTGAAGAGATTGTTGTGATAACAAGGCCAGTTACTCCAGAAGATAAGGTTGCTGGAATAAAAAAAGAAGGGCAAGAAATACCCGATGCACTTCATATAAAATTGAAATTACCGCAGGATATTATAAAGAAATTAGCTGAATCCACTCTAAAGAATTCTGTTGCCGGTTCGGGGCAAGAACTCATCTCTGGTGCGAGGTACAGGACTCGAACCTGTGACCTTCCCGGTGTAAACGGGTTGCTCTACCAACTGAGCTAACCTCGCAATGTGTATTAAGTTTTAATATAACGTTGATTTTGCTAATTTGGTCTCATACCTACCAAAACAGCATAACCTCGCAAAATTCAAAAAAACAATTTTTTCTGAAGGTTTCTAAAGTATACGCTAAAATGTATATTTTTCAAGTTTTGTGATAATATTTAGATATTATGGAAAATAAAAATTTAATGAAATATGCTGGTGAGGGTATTTTGAATAGTGTTGAAAAACAAATAGCACTTGCTCGTAAGCTAGAAGATGTCTATAAAAACAGGCCTGATCCAAGGAATTTTATAGGAGCAATGTCTGGCACTAAGCGTGAGAATGAATATTCTGCTGAAGAGATAGAAAAAGATATTTCTTATGTTGAAAACACAAAAGCAAGCATAGAAAAAAGTAATAAAGAGAAAGGAATTGATACCTTAGCTATTCTTGAAAGTGGTTTTTCTTTGAGTGAAATGATGCAAGCAATGATCATTGATCGTATTAATAAAGGAATGTTTCCAGGTTTTAAAGCGGTGATGACATCTGAAAGAGATGATTTAAAAGTGGGGATTGATGCTGTTCTTAAAAAGAAAGAGCTTGGATATTTGGGTGCATCTTTTGATTTTACAATTACAGCAAGTAAGACAAATATACAAGACAAATTAGAAAAAAATTGGAACTTTAACATAGAAAGACATATTATTCCTACTGTAAAATATTTTGAAGATCCAGATACTCATGAAAAAAGGTCACTCTTAGTACCTAAGTTTATCATTGGTGGAAGTAAAAAAGATATAGAGTTTTTTACAGATAAATATTTAAACGATAAGGCTGATGAATTGAACGATCATCCTTTTAAACATATGATGATTAAGCAGATTGATATGCAGCTAGATTCAGCTATCAAATTTTTTGAAACCAAAAAAGATGATAGAAGTTTTGATTTCATAAAAAAAGAATACATGGAAATAAAATCTTTTATTGAAAAACTAAAAGAAGATGTGCATTATCAAGAATATGTAAAATCTAAGGATTTTATGGAAGCTAAAAAAGATGGTGTTGCCTTTAAGGCCATAAAAGAGTTTTGTGATGAAAAATAGATGAAAAAAAAGATATCAGTCTTATATTCAAACAAAGACATTTTGGTCATAAATAAACCAGCGGGGATTTCGGTCCACGGTGACGGTAGGAGCGATGTGGAAACTTTAGCAGATTTGATATTGGCGGAATATCCAGAGATGAAAGACGTAGGTGAACCGATGGAAATAGATATCGGTGGTGGTGAGAAGAAAATTATATATCGTCCTGGAATAGTACACAGACTCGACAAAGATACGAGTGGAGTTCTTATCTTGGCTCGCAATCAAAAAGCTTATGAATATTTAAAAGAGCAATTTCAAAATAGGGAAGTGAAGAAAACTTATAATACTCTCGTCTATGGAAATATGAAAAATGATTTTGGTATTGTGGATGCTGGTATCGGACGTAGTCCGAGTGATCCTAGAAAGAGAATTGCTTCACGTGGTAAGACTGGCAAGATTCGTGACGCAGTAACTGAATATAAAGTTTTGAAAAGAATTTCAGTCGGGAAAAGGTCGGACCTTAAGAATTCAAAAAGGTCCGACCTTGAGGGGACTGGAATTCAAGCACCTCACCCCAGCCCTCTCCTTAGCGAAGGAGAGGGAGAAGAAAAATTCACTTGGCTCGAAGTTAAACCAAAAACAGGACGCACACACCAGATCCGCGTGCATATGAAATTCCTAAATCATCCTGTCGTAGCGGACCAATTATATACTCCAAAGGACGCCACAACACCTTTTGGCATCTCCCGCCTAGCACTTCATGCTTCATCTATTGAATTTAAAAACCTCAAAGGGGAAACCATCAAAATAGAAGCCCCACTACCGGAAGATTTGGAAAAAATACTTGAAAAATAACACCTAAAACAGGTCTTATTTTACCGGCAATATCTACTTGACTTTTGTGTCTATTTTATGCTATAATATACTCAGCTTTATAAAATAAGTTACATATAGGGATATATGGAATGGGGAGCAGCATTCTGCCAAAATAGTTCATTTATAATTTTATATACATATGTTGTTTTTATTTCTTGCTTTAGTAACAGCACTTATTGGTGCTTCGCCTTTTCTTGTTTCAAAAGATTTTGGTTCATTTATTGTCGCTGCAATTATTTATTTAATAGTTGGGTGGCTCGCTTATTATTTCTTCCCTCCTTGTCTGGAGTACGGACTTTTTGATGGTGTGTTTGGAGTAACTTTTGTTTTTTCAATTATCTCTACTGTTATTACAATGAGTATGGATAGTGACAATAGTTTTTCTTTAACAATTCCAATAGTTGGTCTTATTGTTTTAATTTTTGCTTGTTTATCTAGCTGTGGTTCTTGTAATACTACAAGATATGCCGCACTTGTAGGTAATATTAGTAAAGAAGGTAAAACTTTAAAACATTGGACTCAGCAAAATCAGGAGATCTCACCTTCACACATTCGTATTGTTCCTAAAGAACATGCTTTGTCTATTGCTAAAACTTCACTTAATCAAAATTCTGATGGTAGTGGAAATTTAGTCGGAAGTCAGTTTACCTTATCTGAAAAACTTATTACGTTACAGAAAGTTGATAGTGAAATGTATTATGTTATTCCTCTTGATTTTAAAAATTGGGGAGTTTGGAATAATGTTACTACTGGAGTCCCAGGTTTTGTAATAGTAGATGCTGAAGATCAACATGCAACGCCTAGGTATATTGATGGGCATTCTATGAAATTTACTCCAGGAGCTTGTTTTAGTCAAAATCTTGAGCGATATCTTTATTCGGAAAAAGGTTACTCAAATAAAATTTTGACTGACTACTCTTTTGAGTTAAATGATTCTTTAAAACCGTATTGGGTTATAAGTGTTTGCCATCATACAATCGGCACTGATGGAGGTATTGTTGTTGATGGTGTGGTAATTGTGGATCCAGAAAATGGAGAAACAAATTATTATGATAAAAACAAAGCACCTAGTTGGGTTGATCGAATAATTCCAGAACAGATTATTAATAATAATCTAAAATACTGGGGAACTTACTCTAGTGGTTTCTGGAATAATACTTCTTGGGGTACTCAAGCTAATTTAAGAGAGCCTGAGTCAACTCTTTTGAATTATGGTAGTGATGGAACTTGTTGGTATGTAACTCCAATGACTTCGACTTCTGGTGAAGACCATACTATGACTGATTTAATTTATACTAATTCTCGTACAGGTGAATCTCATCGTTACTGTGTGTCTGGTTCTACTGAAGAAAAAATAACAGCTACTGTTGATGCTACTGTTAAGTTTCAGAATTTACATGCTGCAGCAATTGTATTTGAAAATGTTTCAGATAAATTAACAGCATTGGTTCCAATATTAGCTGAAGATCATTCTATTAGAGGATTGGCTTTAGTTGATGTTGCTACAAAAAGTTTAGCGTGGGATCCTGATCCTGCAAATGCTTTGATGAAATATCAAAACAGTTTAGGATCAATCGCTTCTGCTATTGGTACTGATATAGCAACTAATCAAGAGGATTATGTTGGAGTTATAGGTCGTATAAATGAAGGATTTACAACTTCTGGAAGTTTATATTATCTTTACTTTAATAAAAGTAGCCATATTTATGTGGTTCCACAATCTTATCGTGAAGTTCTTATTAGTCAGCCTGGAGATTCAGTAAGGATTAAGTTTCTTGATTCTCCTTCAGATCTTATTTCTGTAAATTATTTTGATAACCTGAGCTTAAATATAAAAGCTTCAAAAAATCAAAGCGATGTAATTAATAGAACAAATAAGAAAAGAGCAGATGAACGTTTGGATGCTTCAAGAAAGTCAGTAAAGGGAACCATTAATAATGGAGATATTTCTAATGAAGTTCTTGATTCAATTGCTCGAGATTTAGGTAAACAGAAAAATTCTGAAAAACCTAAAAAGAGTAAAAAATAAACTGCGACCAGTCAGATACTGGAAATCCCCACTTTTTAATTAAAGTGGGGATTTTTGTTTTAATAATTGCAAAATCTAATGCTTTGTGTTAGATTATATGAACTATGACAGTAACAAATATAAAACTTAGTCCAGTAGATATGGATGCCCGAAAAAAGCTTGATTTTAAAGCCGGGGATACTATTCGCGTGTGGTCAAAGATTCCAGACGAAAAAGCTACAAAAAAGGGAGATGCACAAAAATTCCGCTCTCAGGCTTTTGAAGGAATCGTATTAGCTCGTAAACACGGCACAGAAATCGGAGGTACTTTTACAGTTCGTAAAGTAGCTAGTAGTGTCGGAGTAGAAAGAATTTTCCCAATTTTTTCTCCAATGATCGACAAAGTAGAAATCATCAAGAAAGCAAATGCCGGACGCAGTAAGCTCTACTATGTACGTACAAAAGCGGTCAAAGATGTTCGCCGAAAACTCCGTTCAGTAGCAATGTCCGCAGAACACGAAATGGAACCAGAAGTAAAAGAAGAAAAATAATTTTAAATATAAAAAGAAAACCCACTCAATAAAAATTTGGTGGGTTTTCTTTTTAGTTAAATATGCTAGTATCAAATATATAAGATATTTGCACGAGTGGCGGAACTGGTATACGCGTACGATTGAGGTTCGTATGGAGCAATCCTTGGAGGTTCAAGTCCTCTCTCGTGCACAACAAATATATGATTTTTCTTTATATTGTAATTTTGATTCTGTTTCTTTTTATTTTATTTCTTTTTACTTCTTTTTTGACCCCGCTTTTTTCCAAGGTACCTTTTGTACCAGTGAGGGGGAGAATCGTAGATGAAATAATTGCAGCATTAGAATTGAAAGACGATAGTGTTCTTTATGATCTTGGTTGTGGGGATGGTAGAGTGCTTTTTGCTGGAGTAAAAGATTTTCCAAATAGGAGCGCGCTCGGTATCGAGCGCGCTCCATTCCCATACCTTTGTGCAAAAATTAGAAAAGTCTTTTCTAAGACAAAAAATGTTTCTATTGTTTACGGTGATTTTTTTAAATTAGATTTTTCTCCGGCGACCCATATTTTTATTTATCTTTTTCCTAGTATTCTCGATGAGCTTTTACCAAGATTCGAAAAAGAATTAAAACAGGGGACTAGATTAGTGTCTTGCGATTTTCAATTTTCAAAAAGAAAACCAGATGAAGTAATAAAAACAAAATCAAAAGACTGGCAAACAAATCACACTATCTACGTTTATTACTTTTAATTTTTTTTTAAAAAACTTTAACTTTTTCTAAAAATCTGTTATAACTATATAGCTAACCCAAATAGGGAATAGTTACATGGAGGCATTGGTGTAGCGGTAACACTACAGCTTGTGGAGCTGTCATCGAGGGTTCGACCCCCTCATGCCTCCCATTAATTTCAAAAATCCCCTTATTTTGCTATAATGGGAGTATATTATGTTTGGAAAATTTTCAAAATTTCGTTTTTTAACCCAAAGCCTAATTGTAGTTTTAATCATAGCTACAGGGTTTTCTTTTTTTTTAAATAATGCACATTCTTATACTGGATTAATTTACGTATCTAATATTAATTCTAGCTCATTCTCATCACCTGTAGGTATTGCAAAAGATTCATCTGGAAATATTTACGTAATTGATAAAGTTGATAATACTGTTAAAAAATTCGATTCAAATGAAAATTTATTAACATCATGGGGTGGTACAGGTACAACAGAAAATAAACTTAATTTTCCTGTAAGTATTACTGTTGACCCATCAGGTCATGTATATGTTTTAGAACTTACAAATTCTCGCATCCAAGAATTTGAATCAGATGGAACTTTTATAAAAATGTTTGGCTGGGGTGTCCAAGATGGTACAAACACTTTTCAAGTTTGTACTTCAGGCTGCCAGGCTGGAGTTATGAGTATAGGTAATTTTTATTTTAGTTCATATAGTGGTATTGCGGCAGATTCCTCGGGTAATATTTATATTACTGAGTATGGTTATAATCGTGTTTCAGAATTCGACTCAAACGGAATTTTCGTAAAAACATTCGGCTGGGGTGTTTTGACAGGAGGTGCTTCTTTTGAAACATGTTTTTCTAGTTGTTTGAGTGGTGTCTCTGGTCATGGTGTTGGTCAATTTAACAATCCTACTGGTATGGCTATTGATTCTTTGAATCATATTTATATTTCAGATGGTGCGAATTCTAATGGACGCATCCAAGAATTTGAATCAGATGGAACTTTTATAAAAATGTTTGGCTGGGGTGTCCAAGATGGTACAAACACTTTTCAAGTTTGTACTTCAGGCTGCCAGGCTGGGATATTGGGTTATGGAAATGGCCAATTTTATTGGCCACAAGCTATTGGTATTGATAGTAGTAATAATGTGTATGTCACAGATATAAATGTGAGAGATATTCAAGAATTCGATTCAAATGGAAACTTTATTATAAAAGTCGGACAGGGTGGTGGAACTCCAGGGACAATACCAAACCCAATGGGTTTAATCATAAATACAGCTGGTTATATTTATGAAGCAGATTATTATTTCCCAGCTGTTCAAAAATTTAAAATAGATGCCATCCCAGTAATTTCTAGTCTTAGTCTAAATACAATACCAGCAGGAAGTCCTGATACAACTATCGATATTTTAGGAGAAGATTTTAATGTAGCATCTATAGTTCGTTTTAATGGAATTGATCATACTCCTACATTTATAGGTAGTGATCATTTGCAAGTAGATTTTTTATCAGCATCTGATTTTAATATAGCTGGTAATTATCCAGTTACTGTTTTTAATTCATCACCAGATATCTCTTCAGCTTCTTCTGTTTTTAATGTTAGTGATAATCCTACTGTTACTATTGTACCTTCGGCTGTTTTTTCTAATAGAAATATTACTGATAACATTGTTCATGTTGTAGGTACCATAACACCAATATTACCGAGCCAGGTTTCAATTCATGGTGATACTACTGCTGGTGCTACAAATTTGCGCTGCACTCAAATAGATACTTTTTCGGTTGATTGTCTTGTGGACGTTACTTCAAGTGGACTTCTTTATGTAAGTGCAACAAATGGAATAAATACGACAAAAAGTTCGGCAGCTTCTTTTTCTATTGACCCACTGTTCCAAATTGAGATAAGCCCATTATCAATGTCTTCAGCAAATATGATACCTGTAACCATTCATGTGACAGATGATAACACTATCGATGTTGGAAATGTATACGATGGTGGTATTACCGCAGGCTATTCTGATTTTTTGTGTACCCAATTTGACCCTAATACTGTTAATTGTGATTTAAACATTACTTCAAGTGGTGATTTAATTATTTCTGCTGATGATAATGTTGGTAATAGTGTGACCAGTCAAACAATTACTTATATTATTGGTCCTCCAATAATTAATGTGACATTGCATACACTAGCTTCTCATAGCACAATTTCTGATACGACTATTCATATTACAGATGATAATGCTATTGATTTTGGTAATATTACGGTGAGTGGTTTGTCGACTGCAAATACTTCAAATTTAAATTGTGTTCAAACTGATTCTAAAACAGTTGATTGTTCTATTAAAATTACTTCGAGTGGAACTTTAATAATTCATGCAATTGATAATGCTGGGAATATTGCTAATAGTGATGCAGTTACTTATTCTATAACACCACCACCTCATGGTGGTTGTATTAACAACTGTAATCCTACACCAAACCCCTGCCTAGCAAACCCAGCCCTACCACAATGTCCAAATCATTGTCTCTTTAACCCCACATTATCAGATTGTCATGTAGTAGATCCTTGTACTTTAAACCCATCACTCTGTATTGTTCCACCACCAATCAAAACATGTGCAAACACTCCATCAATGTGTCCTCCACCTCCACCACCACATAATCCACCACCAAACGGAAGTCCTTCAAATACAACAACAGTCACACCACCAACAAAACCAACAGTAACTCCACCAATACCAATACAAACACCAAAGCCTACTCCAATATCTCCAATCAAAACATTTCTAAAAACAGTCGCAGCTAAAATCATATTAGTCACAGTCGCTTCTACAGCCTTAGCTACCACCATGGCTTCTACTCCAATGTCCATGTGGCGTTCAATGCTCTCATTCCTCGCTGTACGTAAACGAAAACCATGGGGAGTAGTATATGACTCAATTACAAAACAACCACTCGATCCAGCATATGTAGTCCTTCAAGATATTAATGGTACTGAAATCAACACAGCCATCACAGACCTAGACGGTAGATATGGCTTCTTCTTAAATCCTGGAATGTACAAACTGATTGCCAACAAAACAAACTACATCTTCCCATCAGCTAAACTACAAGGTAAGTTCTCCGATGAACTATATGACAACCTATACTTCGGAGATACAATCAACATATTAAAAGCAGGAGATGTCTTAGCAAAGAACATACCAATGGATCCAATGAATTTTGACTGGAATGAGTATGCCAAGAAACAGCAAAACCTTTTACACTTCTACCAAAAGAGAGATATCCTCTTAAACAAAGTATCTTCCGCTCTTTTCTACTTTGGTTTCATTCTTTCTTCGTATGCCATCTTAAACATTGTAGACAAATTAAATATTGTAATCTTCGCTTTGTACATTTTAATCTTCTTCTTCCGAACAACATTACTAAAACCAAAACAAGAAGGTACTGTCACAGACAGAGATGGTTCACCACTGGCATTTGCCATTGTTCGTATTTTCTCTGCTAGTACTCACACTGAAATGCTACACAAGACTACAAATGCTCTTGGTAAATATTATTGTCTTATTTCTAATGGTCATTATTATGTGAAGATTGAGAAACACAATCCAGATGATACATATACACCTGTATATACATCAGGGGAGTTTGAGGTGAGGGAGGGGGTGGTGAATGGGGAGTTTAGTATATAATACTTGTATGGTTAATTTTAAAGATAAATTTTTAAATTTCTGGAAAACTCTTGGTCCTGGTCTCACGACTGGTGCAGCTGATGATGATCCATCTGGTATTGCGACATATTCTCAGACAGGAGCTAAATACGGTTTTATGTTTGCTTGGCTGGCTCCTTTTACTATTCCTCTTATGTCTGTGGTTCAGGAAATGTGTGCCCGTATCGGTATTGTGACAAAGCAAGGACTCGCTGCAAATATAAAGAAACATTATTCAAAAAAGGTTTTGTTTTTCTGTACAGCACTTTTGCTTTTTGCTAACACCTTTAATATTGGAGCAGACCTAGGTGCAATGTCTCAAGGAATGCAATTGATTTTTCCTAATTGGAATTTCGCTGTACTTGTAATTGTCTTCGCAGTCCTATCTTTAGTGTTTCAAGTTTTCATTCCATATAAAACTTATTCAAAATATTTAAAATATTTATCTTTTGTTTTACTCGCATACATACTCTCTGCTCTTATGGTAGATATGGATTGGAAAGAAGTTTTTCGTCATACATTTATTCCATCTATGTCTTTCACAAAAGATAGTTTTATTATTCTTTCTGCTATTTTAGGAACGACGATTTCTCCATATTTATTTTTCTGGCAAACTTCTCAAGAAGTAGAAGAGGAGATAATGACAGGGAAGATAGATAAAGTAGAACAAGAAGAAGAAATCAGAGAAGATATAAAAGAGATGCGTACAGATGTTTGGAGTGGAATGTTTTTTTCAAACATTGTGATGTTTTTCATAATTATTGCTTGCGCCTCGACTTTATATAAAAGTGGAATTACAAATATCGGCACAGCTGCTGATGCTGCGAAAGCCCTAGAGCCTTTTGCTGGTCATTTTTCTTCTCTTCTTTTTGCTATTGGAATTATTGGTATTGGATTTTTGGCTATCCCTGTCCTCGCTGGTGCGAATTCATATGCAGTGTCTGAATGTTTTGATTGGAAAGAAGGGCTTTACCGAAAATGGAATGAAGCTTATGCTTTTTATGGAGTGATCGTGCTCGGTGTCGTCGTCGGTATTGTGTTGAACTTTATTGGCCTTGATCCTATTAAAGCACTTATTTATTCTGCTGTTTTAAATAGTCTCGTGGCACCCGTGATTTTATTTTTCATTGTTCGGCTTAGTTCAAACGAAGAGGTAATGGGTAATTTCAAAAGTCGCCCTGTCGCAAAAATAATTGGCTGGATTGCTACAATCGTCATGGCTCTTGCTGGTATTGCGACAATTATTTCTCTTTGGATGTAAAACATTAAACTTGTCTACGTTTTATAAATATTGTAGAATATATTTATGAAATATTTAAAACTAGGTTTGTTTACCAGTGTGGCTGTGCTAGTCGTAATTATTGCAAAAATTGGTTTTAATATTCCACCATCAGATAACTCTGCTGCTGTTATAGGAAGTATTACTAAAAATACTATTACTACAAAAAACATTTTAACTTCAAAAACAGAAGCTTCTTTTGATTTAGAAATTCCAGATTTTAGTACTACAAAAGAAGGAAAAGAATATATAAAAGTTCACGGGGAATCGTATCCTAAAGATGCTTGGGGACGTCCAGTGCAATACAATGCGTATCAAAAATTTAACAAAAAAACACCAGTAAGAAAAACTTCTTTTTTAAATAATATAAAAGATTTTTTTAGCTTAAAACAAGCTATTGCTTCTGATCAGGGAACACTTCCAGGAGAAATAAATTGTCGAACTAGTACATCAGTTCAAGGATATTTCAAAGTGTACTTTGAGGAAGTAGCAGTACACAACGGTCATGGCTATGACGATTCTTCTTTTGGTCTTGCTCGTCGTAATGAAGTTTGTAATGTATTACAAGCTATTGCGCATCAAATTAAACTCGATACAACGAACATAACTCCTGATATTTTATTTGCTGTTGATCCTGGCAATTTACCATCAAATGCTCTTGCAGCAGCATCTGCTTATTCTGGTTATGAGATGAATGGCCCAGACAATGGTTCACTGCATATGCATATAATTACAAGACAAGATCCTACTCCAAACATTGGAAGTTTTGATGCTTTTGTTTATACAAACTTTAATAGTGGAATAAATTGGGATGTTGATAGTAATTTAAATTCTGGAACATATAGTTTGTATACAGTTATGTCTCATGAAATAATGCATGCCCTAGGTTTCCGTTCACTTTTACCTGCTGTAATCTATTCTACAAATATACCAATACAACATAGTACATTTGATGAAAATTTTTATCAAAATAGTACCACTACAAATACAAACAGATTTATTGTTCAAGGAACAAATAGTATTTTTAATAATATTCTCAATGTACCAGCTGGTGCTCCATCACCTTGGTTTGTTAATAATACCGATATCTATCGAGGTAAAAAGAATATTGTTAATGCTAGTTTTGACGGTATTAGACCAGTTTTTAGTCCTCTACCTTGGCAACAAGGTTCATCACTTTCTCATTTTGATGGTACTCAGTACCTTATGAATCCTTCTCTTTCTACTAATACACAAATACTTTTACCTCAGAATGATGAAAAAGAAGTATTATGTCATTTAGGTTATCAGGTTTTGGGAATGAGTGGATGTGTTGTACCTACTCCTTTTGCCAATAATGATTTTAAATCAACTACAGTGAGTGGTGGTGGATTACCAGGAACAACCTGTATTAATATATTGGCGAATGATGTCGCATTTAGTGGTGGAGTAATTAGTCTTAATTCTTTACAAGTTGTAGATAGTCAATCTGGAGATATTTTAAATTATTTTTCTGCAATTAATTGCACCGGATCTTCCTCTACAACTTCAAATACAAATACTAAATCTATTCAGTTAATTCCTACATCTAGTACAAATTCTAGAATTATACAATATAAAATTACAGATTCTATTTCAAATAGAATTTCATTTCCTGCCACAATAACTTTTTTCTCTTCCGTATGTTCTAGTAATCCTAGTGAGTATGTTTGTAATGGTGATTTTGAACAACCATTTAATCCTACTTTTGCTACTAATTTATATACTTATCCAGGCTGGTCTCTTTTTTGGTGTCCATTCTTGCCTCAAACAATTTTTTCTACCAATAATTTAATTAATGTTTGCCCTGTTCCTTTTTGGACAGGGGATCAGATAGGGACTCCAGATGTATTTAGTTCTTCTTTTGCTAACTCACCATACAATTCTGGTTTTCAACTTTGGTCTTTACCAGCATTAGGACTGAATAGTCCTAATGGAGGAAATTCAATTTCTAGAAGTATTAAAGAAGCTGGTGGTGGATATTTACCTGGAGGACAATTTGGACCATATGATGAACCAATAATTACAAAATTAAAAAATCCATTAACCCCTGGGCAAGCCTACACTGTGTCTTTTGATGTAATCGCTAAATATAATCCAGGGTATCAAGACGTGATTGATGCAAACATTGTTTCACCACAAGGTTGTATTGATTTAGATACTACATGGAGTGGTTCTACTTATTCACCTACAACATCAGCCCCTTATTATAATTCTTGTCAGAATTTGCCATATCCTTCAAATGATCAATGGACTCATGTGAGTTATACATTTACTCCTACTGTTGCTTATCAGTTTTTAAGAGGCTTCGGATATTTTCAAGAAGCCAATCAAAATATTGAGTCTAGTTTAGCTGTGTTGTTTGATAATTTTTCAATAAAGCCTGTTTTACCAGCTACAAATTCAATCAAAGGTATTGTGTACGAAGATCAAAACAATAACCACATCCAAGATAATGGAGAGCAAGGATTGGTTGGTATTCACGTAGACCTATTTTCTTCATCTTCATCGACGGTACCAATACAAACAGCCTCGACAGA
Source organism: Candidatus Nomurabacteria bacterium (assembly GCA_026395995.1). GTDB lineage: Bacteria > Patescibacteriota > Minisyncoccia > Phycocordibacterales > UBA9973 > UBA9973. The sequence continues at coordinate 47,723 of JAPLXQ010000010.1, forward strand.
TGCTAGTGGTAAATATATATTTAATAATATAAATAATACAAACACGTATTTTCCATTTGATTATGTTACTTTGGTACCTGAAAATATTTATCAGTCTGTAACACAACCAGTTTCACCCAATAGTGTTAGTTATGGAGTTTATGCTCATGCTTATCGTTTTCAATTTTCGACAAGTGGACAGAATTTGGTAAATAAAAATTTTGGAGTCATATTGAACCAAGGTTGTGTTTCTACAAGTTCTCCATCTTTACATCTCTCTTATCCAAATGGTGGTGAAGTGTTCACTGTTGGTCAGCTAGCCACTGTGACTTGGGTTGGCTGTAATACGCCAGCTACTGATAAAGTAAAGATTTCTCTTTCTTTAAATGGTCAAGCTATAAGTCAACAATTGCTATCTCCAACACTGGGTGCAAATCCACTACCAAATACAGGTTCTGCTGTTATTAAAATACGTGACCCGTTAACTATTTCATCTTGGGGCGCCAATGCTGTATATGGTTTACATTATAAAATCTTGGTTCAAGATGTGACATTAGCATCTGCTGGAAATTATAGTGTCTGGGACAAGTCAGATAATCTGATTACAGTTAATCCATAATTTCTTAGCAATTCTTCTGTTCTAGAATTTAGGATTATTGTGATATAATCTAAATATTAAAACTTTACACCAAAAGTTGGTCAGCTTTTTGTGTAGAAATTATTAAATAATATAATCATAAAATATGAATAAAAATATGAGTTTAGGTGTGTCAGCATTAGTCATTGTGATAGTCGTAGTCGGTGCTATTTATTTTACAAGTAATTATAAAAACAAAATGCCAGAAGAAAACAATATTCAAAATACGCAAAATAATACAGTTCAAAATGAACCTGTTTCAACAACAGATACAGCTAATCAAGAGGGAAGACTTACAAAAGCAGGTGATACAGTCGCTATGAACTATACTGGATCTTTAGAAAATGGAACAGTTTTTGATTCAAATGTTGATCCAAAATTTAAACACGTAGAACCATTTGTCTTTAATCTCGGAGCAGGGCAAGTCATAAAAGGTTGGGATCAAGGGTTGGTAGGAATGAAAGTAGGTGAGAAGCGCCACCTAGTGATCAAACCAGAAGATGGTTATGGTGCTACAGGAGCAGGAAATATTATTCCTCCAAATGCGACACTTATCTTTGACGTAGAGCTTTTAGCAATTAAATAGTAATCCCGTTTACGGGGAATTAAATATGGAAACACTTTGGACAAACAAAAGGTTTATTACAGCATCAACAATTTTTGTAGCAATACTTTGTCTTTTATCTATCGTTAATATTTTTCGAGAACCAAGTGATTTGAATAGTATCGATAATCAAAACCTTATTGTTCTCACTGGTCATGGTGAAGTAAAAGCTGTACCAGATATTGCTAATATATATTTTACAATTCGTAAAGAAGCTAAGACTGTAAAAGAAGCTCAAGCTGGAGTGGCTAGTATTGAAAAATCTTCATTGGATTTTTTGAAAACAAAAAATATTGATAATAAAGACATTAAAACAGAAAATACTTCTTTTAATCCTAAGTATGAAAATAAAGTTCTAGTTCCATGTTCAATGTATAATTGCCCACCTAGTAATAATGTTATTGTCGGATATGAATCAAGTGAAAGTATTACTGTAAAAGTCAGAAATACAGACGATGTCGGATCTATCATCCAAGGTCTTGGTACTCTCGGTGTTGAAAATTTGAATGGTCCTAATTTTGCCATTGATAATGAAGATGCTTTAAAAGCACAAGCACGCAAATTGGCTATTGATGAAGCAAAAGTAAAGGCTCAAAAATTGGCAAAAGATCTAGGCATACGTTTAGGTAAAATTGTTTCCTTTTCAGAAGGTAATAATTATCCAGCTCCTATGATGTATGCTAAGGCTGATATGGCAGTGTCATCTTCTGTTGGTGCACCAGCTGAAATTCCAAAAGGAGAGAATACAATTGCTTCAGATGTGACAATCACTTATGAAATAAAGTAGATTTGACTATTCGACAGAAAAAGAGTATATTTAAAAGAGCCCTTTGCGGGGCTTTTTTATAAGGAGAATTTATAAAATAACCATATAATACAATGTCAAAAATCAAAGATTATTTCACAGAAACAAAGTTAGAATTAAAGCATGTAAATTGGCCTACTAGAGTCCAGACTATTTATTACACAATAATAGTGGCGGTTCTTTCTGTCGGCTTGGCTTATATATTAGGTTTTTTTGATTTTCTATTTTCTAAAGGTCTAGAAAAAGTAATTTCACTATAATAATTAATTTAAATAATTTATGGCTAAACAAGAAACACAAGGAGAAAGAAATTGGTACGCTATCCACACTTATGCTGGATACGAAAACGCTGTTTTGAGAAATTTAAAACAACGTATCGAATCTCTAGGTATGCAAGAAAAGATTTTTAATGTCATTGTACCGATTGAGAAAAAAGTAAAAATTAAAGGAAATAAACGTGTCGAAGTAGAAGAGAAAATTTATCCAGGATACGTACTAGTAGATATGATTGTGACTGACGACTCTTGGTATGTAGTCCGTAATACTCCTCGTGTCACAGGATTCGTCGGAGCAGGAGTAAATCCAGTTCCATTAAAAAAAGAAGAAGTTGATTATTTGTTTAAGAAAATGGACGCTGGTACTACAAAACACAATATTGATTTAGCGATAGATGAGACAGTAATGATAGTAGATGGTCCGTTTAAAGAATTGGAAGGTAAGGTAAATGCAATTGATCAAGAAAGAGGAAAAGTAAAAGTCTTAGTTTCAATGTTTGGTCGTGAAACTCCAGTCGAATTAGACTTCTTGCAAGTAAAAAAGATTTAATATAGTATAAAAATATATGGCAAAGAAAATAACAAAGAAAATTAAATTACAAATTATGGGTGGCCGAGCAACTCCTGCTCCTCCTCTTGGTCCCGCCCTTGGACAGGCTGGTATAAACATTGGTGATTTCGTTACCAAATTTAATGCCGCTACATCAAAGATGATGGGCGAAAAGGTAGGATGTATTGTGTCTGTTTACGAAGATCGTACTTATGATTTCGTTATTAAGACTCCTCCTGCTACAGACCTTATCCTTAAGGCTGCCGGTGTAGAAAAAGGTTCAGGAAAGCCTAATACAGCTAAAGTCGGAAAGATTACTCGTGCTCAGGCACTAGAAATCGGAAAGAAAAAAGCTGTTGACCTTAATGCTAAAGATGATGAAGGATTAATCGCTATTATCGCAGGATCAGCTAGATCTGCTGGTATCGAAGTAAAAGGTTAATACTAAAATTTAAAAGAGCCCCGCCTTACGGCGGGGCTCTTTACTTTTTGTGTTTGAAATGGTAATTTAAAAATGAATTCATTGTTAAACTAAATAAATTTTTAAAATGGAACTTATAAAAAGTATTGCATTTGATGCAGACGATACTATTATCTATACGTTAGAAATGTTGAATAATTTTTACAATGCTAAATATAATAAAAAATTTAGCATTGAGGACTATACTTCATACGATTTGTATAAAATATGGGGAGTTAGTTATGAACAAACAGTAGAAGATATTCGTATGTTTTATGACAGTGAATTTTATAGGAAGATTAAAACAACTACAGGTGCTCATGAAGCAGTAAGTTACTTGTCTAAAAAATATGATCTTCATATTGTTACTTCACGAAGTAAAGATGCAGAAGAATATCTTAACTTTACTTTATCAAAATTATTTTTGCCAGATCATTTTTTGGATATACATTCGATAGGTTATGGGCCGGATTCATCTATGTGTAAATGGGAGAAGTGTAAAGAAATAAATACACCAATACTTATAGATGACCATCATGGACATTTGATTTCTGCAGCAGAACAAGGAATACACGGAATATTAATTCCAGCACCTTGGAATAAAAACATTACAGGTCTACCAAAGGAAATTTTTCGTGTGAGAAATTTAAGTGAAGCAGTAGAGGTAATTGAAAAGAACCAAAAAATAATTTGGAAATAATAAAAAGAGCCCTAGCATTAGGGCTCTTTTCTTTTACTTTTATTGTTGTATACTTTGCATATGTCAGAAAACTATAAAAGACCATCTTGGGACGAATACTTTTTAGAAATAATGGACACAGTAGCCAAGAGAGCTAGCTGTGATAGGGGACGCTCAGGCTGCGTTATTGTCAAAGATAATAGAATCCTTGCTACTGGGTATGTCGGTGCTCCGGCAGGAGTAAAAAGCTGTGATGATGCAGGACATGAAATGCATACAGTAATCCATGCTGACGGTACTCAAACACAGCATTGTATTCGTACTGCTCATAATGAACAAAATGCTATTGTGCATGCTGCTCGTACCGGCGTCGCACTTTTAGGTGGAACAATGTATTGTTATATGACTCCTTGTTATGCTTGTGCAAAGATGATTATTAATTCTGGGATTGTCAGAGTAGTAGCCAAGAAAGATTATCATGCTGGAGAAAGATCAAAAGAAATATTTAAAGAAGCTGGAGTTAAATATGAACTTATAAATAATGAAGTCGAAAAATATACTAATCAATAATTAAAACTTTATGTCTGTTGATCTAAAAGAATTACAAAAAGAGGTGATGAGGAATAAGATTGAAAAAGGTTTCAATACTACTGATGTAGCATTAGAATTTTGTCGAGCTCATGAAGAACTCTCAGAAGCTTTTTCAAAGTTTAATAAAAATCAAGACGGAGTAGCAGAAGAATTTGCTGATGTGGCTGTGTTCTTGCTCGGTATGTGTGAAATACTTGGTTATGATTTGGAAAAAGAATTGGTTCGAAAAATTGAAATAAATAAAAATCGTAAATATAAAAAAGCTAAATCTCCAGACGGTAAAGATATTTTCATAAGAGAGAAAACAGACATAGATCCATAAATAATAAAAGGCCCCTTGTGGGGCCTTTTTAGATTAAAATTTTATGTATTCTACAAATGAATACGACTTCTCATTCCTTTCGTCAGCATCGTATCTTTCACGATTTGTTTCTCCAAAAACTATTGGAATAATTTCCGGGAAAAATGCATCAGCGTCTTTGTCTGTCGCTTCTACATGAGTGATATATAGCTTGTCAGCAATTTTTATTGCTTCTCTGTATATTTGTTCACCGCCAGTAATAAAAGATTCTGTTACTGTTTCATCTTGTCTAACTAGAGTGAGAGCATCTTCAAGTGAATGAACCACTTCGATGTCTGGAGCTGTATAGTCTACGTTACGAGTAATGACAATATTTCGTCTTTTTGGTAATGCTTTACCTAAAGATTCAAAGGTCTTGCGACCCATGATTATTGGATGTCCTGAAGTTATTTCTTGGAAATGTTTCAGGTCGGTCTTTAAACGCCATAGCAATTTATTATTTTTGCCGAGTTCGTTATTTTCACCTATAACTGCAATAATAGATATTTTCATAATTTATACAGCTATTGGTGCTTTAATCATCGGATGAGGGTCATATCCAATAAGCTCAAAATCTTCAAAGACAAAATCTTCTATATTTTTTACTTCAGGATTTATTTTCATTGTCGGCATGCTACGAATTTCATTTTTACGTGAAATCTGAAGGTTTGCTTGTTCAAGATGGTTTGAATATAAGTGTGTATCTCCACCAGTCCAAATAAATTCTCCGAGTTCAAGTCCAGTGACTTGTGCCATCATCATAGTAAGTAATGCATATGAAGCAATGTTGTAAGGTACACCTAAAAAGGTATCACAACTTCTTTGATATAACAGACAAGATAATTTATTGTCAGCTACATAAAACTGGAATATACAATGACATGGTGGAAGACCACTTACAGCCATTGCATCTAAGTCAGCAACATTCCATGCAGATACTATCATTCTTCGAGAATCAGGTTGTTTTTTTAATTGTTCAATGACAATTTTGATTTGATCGATATGTCCACCATTTGGTGTTGGCCAGTTCCTCCATTGGTAACCATAGATTGGTCCAAGGTCTCCATTTTCTTTTGCAAAAACTGGATCAGTTTTTATTTTTTCTACATATTCTTTCAATCCAGTTTTCCATTCATCACTTTCTGTCTTTGGTACAGGGATACCATTTTTCTTCAAATATGCTTTGTATGGCCATTCGTCCCAAATACCTACACCGTTATCAGCTAGATATTTTAAGTTTGTATCACCACGTAAGAACCAAATCAATTCATGAATGATTCCTTTCATGTGTACTTTTTTTGTTGTTAGGAGAGGGAAGCCATTTGCTAGATCGAATCGCATTTGATATCCGAAGACACTTTTTGTACCTGTTCCTGTACGATCAGTTTTTGTCGCACCACTTTGTAAGATATGTTCCAATAATTTTAAATACTGGTTATCTACATGATTGTTGTTATCCATATTTTCCATTGTACTATATTTATTATAGTTAAGGTAATTATTTACTTTGAGTTTAGCATAATATAAATCTTTGTATATTTGACAAAATAAGTACAAAATGCTATTCTTTTACTATCACTCTCATCTATTAAATAACGAGACTGAAACCTGTGGAAATCAATTATGACTTTTGTGTCGTGCGATTGGTTACCATGACACAAAAATTATATGATAAAAACACGCAGTTTCGCGCGTCCGGCTTCGGCTCGACCGCATGCTCCTTCTGCTCGCCCAGCGAGAAGTGGAGCAGGTTACTCACATAGTGCACCACGTCACGCTAGTAGCGGGGCAGTTTCTCATCGTCCAGCAGCTAAACCAGCTTTTGGATCTAGACCTCATTCTGCTCCATCTGGAGGCAGAGCTTTTGGTAGTAACAGACCTAGTTTTAAAGGACGAGGTAATTTTGGACCAAAGAGAGGTGCAGGAGGAAAAAGATTTGGAGGAGAGAGAATAGATTATTCTCGCTTTATTAAAAAAGCAGTAAAAGTAGAAGAGAAGCCGTATGTTTCAAAACATACTTTTTCTGATTTTCCTTTTGATGCAGTTATTCAGAGAAATATCGCAAAGAAGGGTTACATTCATCCTCGCCCTATTCAAGACCAATCAATTCCTTCAGTTATTGCAGGTAAAGACGTTTTCGGTATGGCAAATACAGGACAAGGAAAAACTGCAGCGTTCCTACTTCCACTTATAAATAAAGTAATGAAAAACAAAGAAGAGAAAGTCCTTGTACTTGCTCCTACTCGTGAACTTGCAATGCAAATTGAAGAAGACCTTCGCTCTATGGCATCTGGTTCAAAACTTTTCGGAGTTTGTGTCGTCGGTGGTATGCCAATCGATAAACAAATTCGTGAAATAAAACACGGAGTATCTTTCGTTATCGGAACTCCAGGACGTGTAACTGATCTTATAAAAAGAAAAGTTCTCGACCTTGCTCCATACAAATCTATCGTTCTCGATGAAGCTGACCGTATGCTAGATATGGGATTCCGCGATGATATGGTTTTCATTTTAGGAAAATGTGCAGAGCAAAGACAAACTCTTTTCTTCTCTGCTACTCTTTCTCCAGAAATTAAAAAACTTACAGAAAAATTCTTGAAAGATCCTATCTTTATATCTGTTATGACAGGGGAGACTTCAAAAAATATTGATCAAGATGTTGTGAAATTTACTTCAAAAGAAGATCGTTTCGACAAACTTGTAGAAGTTTTGAAAAAAGATGGTTCTGATAAAGTTCTAATCTTCCGCGAAATGAAACATGCTTGTGATACTATTACAAAAGAACTTTCTGATGCTGGTTTCAAAGTTGGTTGTATTCATGGCGACAAACGTAGTCGTGATCGTATCCGTACTTTGGATTTATTCAAGACTGATAAAATAAATATCCTTGTTGCGACAGACGTCGCAGCTCGTGGACTCGATATTCCCGATGTGACCCACGTCATCAACTACGATATCCCGCAGACCTACGACACCTACGTCCACCGCATCGGCCGAACCGGTCGTGCTGACAAAAAAGGCAACGCGCTGACTTTCGTTCCGCAATAAATTTGACACTATTGTTATAGGTAGTATTATTAGCTTATTACTCAATTAAATAATATAAAAACATATGGACAACGTACCACACAATAAGCTATTTAGTGAAATGGACAAAGAAGAACTAAATAAAGCTGAAGAAATAATAAGAAAAAAATTAAAGCCTATGTCTACTGAATTTTATCAACTAGGTTTAATAAGTGAACTTAACATGGAGTTTAAAGAAGCATTAGAGTACTACAAACAAGCATTGGCTTGTGATCCAAATAATAGTGTAGCAATTTTAAAAGTAAAAAACCTCGAGGAAAAATCAAAATAAGAAAAAAGAGTGGCATTGAGTCACTCTTTTTAGTCTAAAAATCCTGCTTTGCAAGCGGGATTTTTTTCATATATAATCAATCTGTGATTTAATGAGCTCCAAAACTTTATTACTATTTAACTTTTAACTATTTTTACTATGAAAGATACACAAATAAAAAAATTAATAACAGCAGAAGGTAAAAGACAGAAAAGTGTTATTAATTTAATCGCCTCAGAAAATTATGTTTCCAAAGATGTTTTAGCGGCTCTCGGTTCAGTCCTTACAAATAAATATGCAGAAGGGTATCCAGGACGAAGATATTATGGAGGAAATGAAATTATTGATAAAGTAGAAACTCTAGCTATCGATCGTGCGTTAAAACTTTTTAAATTAAAACCAGACGCATGGCATGTGAATGTTCAGCTCCTTTCTGGAAGTCCTGCGAATTTTGCATTGTATTCTGCTCTCGTACCTATCGGTGGAAAAATAATGGGAATGAAATTAACTTCTGGTGGACATCTCACACACGGACATCCACTTTCTATGACAGGTAAACTTTGGAAACCGATTCAATTCGAACTCGACCCAAAAACAGAAGTCATCGATTATGATGCAATTGAAAAATTAGCAATACAAGAAAAGCCAGATATTATCGTCGCTGGTTTTACCGCATATCCACGCGTTGTTGATTTTAAAAAGTTTAGATCTATCGCTGACAAATGCGGAGCATTATTACATATCGATATGTCTCACTTTGCAGGACTTGTCGCAGGGGGAGTGTATCCATCTCCATTTCCATATGCAGACAGTGTGATGACTACTACTCACAAATCTCTCCGTGGTCCGAGACAAGCAATTCTTTTTGTAAAAAAAGATGAACGTGGTTTTGATAAAAAATTAGATAAGATGGTAATACCTGGACTCTTTGGTGGTCCACATGAAAACAATATTGCCGGAGTTGCGATAGCACTCAAAGAAGCTGACACTCCAGCCTTTAAAAAATACGCAAAACAAGTTATTAAAAATGCGCAAACATTAGCAAAAGAATTACAACGTTTAGGCTGGAAAATAGTTTCTGGTGGCACTGATTCACACTTGATATTGATGGATACTTTTTCTTCAAATGGTGTTACAGGTAGTGATGCTAGTAAAAAGCTTGAAAAAGCAGGGATAATAGTAAATATGAATACTGTTCCAGGGGACACACGTTCTGTTATGGATCCATCTGGTATTCGCCTAGGTACTTGTGCAGAAACAACAATAGGTAAAAAAGAAAAAGATATGATTAAAATAGCACAGAAGATGGATAAAGTATTAAGAGGTAAATAATTTATGAAGATATTTATCTGCACAAGTAAACATTTATATAATCAGATTCCTCCTATAAAAGAATCTCTTGAAAAAAGTGGTCACATTATAACTTTACCAAATAGTCTTGATAATCCTTTGAAAGAGCAAGAAATGAAAACAGTAGGAACAGCAGAACATTCAAAATGGAAAGGAGAGATGCTTCGACTTCAAAAAGAAAAAGTTAACATGAATGATGCAATTTTAGTTTTAAATTTTGAAAAGAACGGACAGGCGAATTATATTGGAGGAGCTACATTTTTAGAAATTTACATGGCTTTTGAATTAGGTAAAAAGATATTTTTGTATAATCCAATTCCAGAAAGCTTTTTAAAAGATGAATTGCTGGGGATGAACCCTTTTATTATTAATGGTGATTTAAGTTTAATAAAATAATTTTATGAAAAAAGGAAAATTAATTGTAATAGACGGTACGGACGGAAGTGGAAAGGCGACACAGGTAGAATTACTTCGTTTACGTTTAGTAAAAGAAGGCTATAAAGTAAAGACTGTAGATTTCCCGGAATACTATAAAAATTTCTTCGGCAACTTTATTGGTCACTGTTTGAGTGAGCAATATTTTAATTTTGTGAAAGTTCATCCTAAAATAGCTTCTGTCTTATATGCAGCCGATCGTTGGGAATCATCTGATCAAATTGATGGGTGGTTGAAATCTGGGTGCATAGTTATTGCCAATAGATATGTTTCAGCTAATCAAATTCACCAGGGTGGAAAAATAACAAATGCTAAAAAAAGAAAAGACTTTTTACGTTGGCTGGATGATATGGAATATAGGGTTTTCGGTATACCGAGACCAGATGTAGTAATTTATTTGGAGGTTCCAATCAAGGTTACCCAAAAATTAATGATTGAACGTGATGCAAAAAACGCTAGACAGTATTTAAAGAAAAAGGGAGATGTTCACGAAAATGACCCAGTCTTTTTGGAAAATTCACGTAAGAGTGCATTGAAACTTATCAAAGAATTAAATAACTTTATAAAAATTTCTTGCGTAAAAGGTTTTAATATGAGAGCTAGAGAAGATATTCATGAAGATGTATATTTAGAAATTAAAAAAGTTTTAAAATAATATGAAAATATATTTTGCAGGATCAATACGAGGAGGAAGAGATGACAAAGATATTTATGCTGATATTATTTCTTTACTGAAAAAATATGGCCCAGTACTGAGTGAACATATAGGCGACAAAAATCTTTCAAGTCAAGGTCAAACGTCAATGACGAATGAACAAATTTATCAGAAAGATGTTAATTGGATTAATGAATCTGATATTATCATTGCTGAAGTTACAAACCCATCACTTGGTGTTGGTTATGAATTAGGCCTTGCTGAATCTCTTAAAAAGAAAATTATTGCCTTATACAGAGTAGTAGACGGTAAAAGGCTTTCCGCAATGGTAGCAGGAAATAGTAATATTACTTGTATAGAATATACCGAAGTTTCTGAATTAGATAAAATATTTGAAGAAATTTTTAAATAATATTTATCGCTTAAAAAGCCCGAGTTATCTCGGGTTTTTATTTTTCTTATAATTATGTACAATGAAAACATGCAGTTTAAGATCAAAAAATTGAAAGAAGGTGCGAAATTACCTAGTTATGCAAACCCGGGGGATGTGGGTATGGATTTGTATTCTATGGAAAATGTTACTTTGGCTCCTATGGAACATACTATTTTAAATCATGGTTTTGCTTTAGAATTCCCTGAAGGATACGGAGGTTTTGTTATGGACAAGGGAAGTATTTCAAAAGCAGGGCTCAAAGTTATGGGTGGGGTATATGATGCAGGGTATAGAGGCGAATACAATACACATCTGGTTAATTTGTCTGATAAATCATATACTATCGAAGTAGGAGATAAAGTTTCTCAACTAGTCATCACTCCTGTCGTAATAGGCGAGATAGAGGAGGTGAATGAACTTTCAGAATCTGTTCGCGGAGAGGGTAGATATGGTTCAACTGGTAGAAAATAAGATCTCACCCCCAACCCCTCTCCTTATAAAGGAGAGGGGCGCCGGGATGGAATACACAATATAATGAAACAAAAAATAATAAATTTAATAAAAGATGCTTTGAATAAACTCGAAATAGGTGAGGTGAATTTTGTCGTGGAACATCCAGAAGATTTCAAGAATGGAGACTATTCTACGAACGTAGCGATGGTTTGTGCGAAGCAATTGAAAATGAATCCACGTGAACTTGCAGAAAAAATTTCTGCAGAAATTATGAAGCACCCCCTCCGGCTTTCAGTCACCTCCCCCTTAGCTAAGGGGGAGGGCTGGGGTGGGGGTGTTGAAAAAATAGAAGTCGCCGGCGCAGGGTTTATAAATTTCTATATTTCAAAAGAATATTTTCAAAAAGAATTAGCAAATATAATAACTTTAGCTGATAAATACGGATCCTCAGATTTAAATAAAGGAAAGAAAATTTTAGTTGAACATTCTAGTCCGAATTTATTTAAGCCATTTCACGTCGGGCATATGATGAATAATGCTATCGGTGAATCTATTACTCGACTCGCACATTTTTCTGGTGCGGAAGTAAAAGCTATTTCTTTCCCGTCTGATATTTCTCTCGGAGTAGCTAAAGCAATTTTTATAATTTTAGAAAAACAAATTGATGGTGAGGTTTTTAAACCAGTAGATATCGTTGCATTAGGTGATGCTTATGTAGAAGGCACGAAGAGATATGATGAAGATGAATCTATCCATGCTCGTGTAAAAGAAATTGCTGATAATCTATACTCTGAAAAAGACTCTCCAGAATTCAGCGCTTTTGTCGCTTGTAAAGAATTCAATATGGAATATTTTAAAAATATTACAAAACGTCTCGGTTCAGAATTTGATGGATATATTTACGAGAGTGAGGCTGGTATCATAGGTAAAAAAATGGTTTTAGAAAATACTCCTGCTATTTTTACCGAGAGTGAAGGCGCCGTCGTTTATATTCCAGAAGAAACAAAAAAATACATCAATACTGCCGTGTTTATAAACAGTCAAGGCAATCCTACTTATGAAGCGAAAGACCTCGGCCTTCTCGATTTAAAATTTGAAAAATATAATCCAGACCTTTCTATTTTTATTACAGACCATCAACAGATTTCTCATTTCGCTGTCGTTCTCGATGCTGTAGAAAAAATAAATAAAAGCTGGGTAGAGAGAAGTGTTCACCGAACACATGGACGTATGACATTCAAAGGACAAAAAATGTCTTCACGTCTCGGGGGAGTTCCACTCGTTGCTGATATTTTAGAGACAGTCCTTGCTGAAGTTTCTGAACGTACAAAAGACAGAGATACAGTAGACACACGTGAGAATCCAGAAGCTATCGCTGTCGGCGCACTAAAGTTCGCTATTCTCCGTGCTCAAGCAGGGAAAAATATCGACTTTGATCCAGATACTTCACTTTCATTCGAAGGGGATTCAGGTCCGTATTTACAATACACTGGTGTCCGTGCAAATTCTGTACTAGCGAAGGCACCCCTCCTCAATCCTCCCCTTGGCAAATGGGAGGAAGGACTCAATAATTTAGAAATCACCGATGTAGAAAAAATACTTGCTCGTTTTCCGGAAGTCGTCGAAAATTCTATCACTAATTGGGCTCCACATTATGTCACGACATATTTATGTGAATTAGCGCAATCATTCAACAGCTGGTATGCACATACTCAAATTATCGATGAAGCTAATCCAAATATGAATTACAATTTAGCTATCACTAAATCAGTTGCTCAAGTAATGCAAAACGGCCTTTGGCTTCTCGGCATTGAACTTCCAGAGAGAATGTAAAAATCGTTAGGCAAGACCTAGCGATTTTCAGTTTTCCACCATTACATCTTGAAAAAGTAAAATCTCAGGATTATAATTTATATTAATGTACTCAATAAAACGGGCGCGTTTGTTGTTTATTTTTATCACTAGCTTTATTAGTGTTTTTTATTTTTCAGCTCATTGTGCCTTGGCTGGCACGAATGTGACTGATGATATTACTTCCAATACTACGTGGACTGTCGCAGAGAGTCCATATATTGTGAGTACGAATTTGTATATTGCCCCCAGTACCATACTCACTATCGAGCCAGGTGTCGTAGTAAAGTTTGAAAATAATTCTAGTATAAATTCCGCCGGTGATATCATAGCGAATGGAAATATAAATAATAAAATAACCTTCACTTCTATTTTAGATGATTCAATAGCCGGAGATACAAATGAAGATTCTGATAATACCATTCCAAATAAAAATGATTGGGATGGTATTTATTTTAATAGCTCTCATAATTCGTCTTTTACTTATGTGAACTTTAAATATGCTACCGATCTTTTAACTACAGATACTTCAGACATTAATTTACAAAATATTGATATTTATGAAAGTAATACTGGAATTTATTCTTATGATAATAGTAATATTACAATTACTAATGCTACCGCACAAAATATCACCAGTGATGTTTTGTTTGCTTATAATCATACTAATATATTAGTGGACAATATTACTATTCAAGATATAGATGAAGCTGCTGTTGAAATTCTTGAGGGTAGTAGGCTAACTATTAACAACTCTTCTGTTAAAAATGTTTCACAATATGGAGCTTTTTTTATTTATGGTAATAGTTTTTTGATAGGCGATCATTTAGACGTTGAAGATGTTTTTGGTAGTTCTCAGGACACAATAGACGTAGTAAATCATAGTAATTTATTGATTGATCATTCTACTTTTAAAAATTGCCCAGGGGATTCGTGTATAGCTTTTTATGATAGTAATAGCTATTTGAATAATCCTTCGAGTGTGAGTGCTTATAATACATTATTCGATACTGGGGCAGGGTCAGCATTTATTACTTTTGGAAATAGCCTAGTCACCGCTAATATTCAAAACTGCACGATTAAAAATTTTGATTATTTGGGAATTAGAAATTATGGTCCAGCAGTGCTAAATGCTATCAATAATTATTGGGGTGATGCTACTGGGCCATACCATCCAGATTTGAATCCATCTGGGCTCGGTAATGGTGTTTCGAATAATGTCGACTTTATTCCTTTTAAGATTACTGATCCACTCATCTCTCATAATCCAGTGATATTGATACCCGGAATTATGGGCTCATATTTAAATAAAAATTTTGGTGACATGGGTGAATTGTGGCCGAATATTAATACTTTGATAACATCGATTTCTGATGATTTTTTAAATGATCTTGCTTTGCGACCAGATGGCACTGAAGATCCAGCTAAGCCAATACAAGTAGGAGATATTATTCGTAGTATCAATGTCACTCTGCCTGGAATAAATAGTGTCTCACATAGCTTTGATGGATTGATAAATGAATTGACCAATGGTGGCTATGTAGAAAATACTGACTTGTTTGTCTTTCCATATGATTGGCGAAAAGATGATGCGGAGGCAGCGATTTTGCTCGACAGCAAAATCGCTGCCGTCCTCTCCCAGACCGGCGCCTCCAAAGTAGATATTGTGGCTCACAGTATGGGCGGGCTCGTCACGAAAAAATATATTTCTGATCACGGCGCCGGCCTGATAGACAAACTCGTCTTCATTGGCACTCCGCACCTCGGTGCACCGAAAGCTTATAAAGTACTAACTTATGGAGATGATATGGGAATAAATTATTGGAAACTTAGTTTATTAAGTCCAAGTAGGGCAAAATATATTTCTCAAAATATGCCAGGGGTTTTTGATCTTTTGCCGAGTGAAAAATATATTAATGATAATGGGTCTTATGTGATAAATGCCAAAAATAATCCTGTGCAGAATTTGAATTATTCTGAGACGAAAGATTTTATGAATACTCAAGGACGGAATATTTCAATGTTTACACCAGCTGAAAGTTTGCATAATGATACAGACAATTTAAATTTACTAAATACAGATGTGTACAATTTTGTTGGTTGTGGTAAGACGAAAACGATTGGCAAAATACGAGTGGGGAAGAAGAGAGATTGGACACACCTTGGACTGACATGGAAAGACGATGTAATTATTTCATATACGAATGGTGATGAGACAGTGCCACTGTCTTCGGCTACTAGTGTCGACGCTCTCAATGAATACTTTGTGAAAAATATTTCACATATGGATTTGCCTTCAGCGGATGGATTGAGGCAAGATGTATTGGCTATTCTCACGGGTGCTGATTTACCGAGCTCACCAGTGGTTTTGTCTGATGTGGGTGATTGTACGACTTCTGGGCACACTGTATCTGTCCACAGCCCAGCGACACTCGATATTTATGATAGCTTCGGCAATCATACAGGATTGAATACTGATGGTGACATTGAGTACGGCGTTCCGGGAGTATCTTATGATATTTTTGATGATGTGAAATATGCATTTTTACCAGATGGGCAAAATTATCGAATTGTGAACCATGCTACAGATACAGGAGGGTATAGTTTGAATATTGATAATGTGGCAAACAATGATGACATTACAAATTCTTTTTCTTGGAATCTTGTACCATTACAGACTTTGAATACAAATACTGAAATAAATATTGGCCCAGATTATCCTGAAAATGATTATGTATTAAAGGCCGATGAAGATGGTAATGGAAGCTTTGAGAAAACTTTTCCTTTGAATTTTGATGGCACTAGCCTGGCTGAAAAAACAGAAGAAAAACTTCATCATTCTAGTGGTGGTAGTGTTTTATCAATATTAAATAAAAAGGATGATGATAAAAAAGAAAACCTAGAAGAAAAAAATATTTCTGAATTGAATTCCGAATCCCAAAGGTCGGTCCTTAAGAATTTGGCTGTTAAAGGACCAACCTTAACGAATTCTGTATTTAAAAGGTCGTTCCTTAAAGGAGTTCAAGGTGCGACCTTAATACATTTAAACCCTGAGTCTGCATCCCAAACGGCCTCTGCAATAAATTCTGGTTTTAAAATTAAAGATATTTTAATAGTTCTTTCTGTTTGTATTTTAGCTTTTATTATTGGCAAAAAATTGGTAAAATAGATATAACTTGTCCCGTTAGAAAATCATCGGGCATAAGTAAAAAATAAACTTTATTAATTAAATTTTCTAATGGGATGGTACTTTGGATCCAAAAAACTTTTCATACAGATAAATGGTGGGGTAAAGCTATTTTCATGCTTTTAACTTATGTTGTTTATTGGTGTGTGTTTTATGGAATTTTTTCAATATTACCAAATCAACATCCAAATAATAATACTGATGTAGGAAGTAGTTTATTTTTAATTTATTTAGTAATTATTGTTCCGATTTTAAGTTTCTTTATACCTCATTACTTTAAAAAAGTTTTTTCCATAAATAAAGTTTTGTTGTATTCTTTACATCTCTTTTTTATATTAGTTTCTTTATACTTGTTCTTTATAATCGCAGCAACATCTGCAGTACAAAATATTCAAATCGGATAAATTTATGAAAACATATGAATCATATCAAGCATTAATAAAGCCGTCTTGGGCACCACCGTCATATCTCTTTGGTCCGGTTTGGAGCTTCCTTTATATTTTGATTTTCATTTCTTTTGGGAAAGTTTTTATGATGGCTTTTGAGAAGACTATTCCATTTATCGTAGCTTTGCCATTTATTTTAAATTTAATTTTTAATATTATTTACACACCACTGATGTTTGGTTTGAAAAACAATACTCTCGCATCTATCGATATTTTGCTCGTCCTCGGTACTATCATTTGGATGATGATTGCAATTTTTCCACATATGCGATGGATTACATATATTCAAATTCCGTACCTCCTTTGGGTTTCTTTTGCGACAGTGTTGCAGTTAAGCATTTACTTTTTGAATAAGTAATGCCTTTCAAAAAGAAAAAAGTAACAGTGAATGATGAAATGCAGCAAAAGTATGTATACTTTTTGACTGAGCCTGTGGGTAAAAAATTTGATCCCGATTTCAAGCCAGACCTGACGCCCAAGCAAATGCTTTCCTTGGGCGTCTTTGGCGGCCGTTACCTCACAGATTGCAAAAAGGAATTCCCAAAAGAATGGTTCACTCGTGCAAAACTTTCTCCACATCATCATGATAAAAAATTAAATTATTTCGGTGTCGATGCGAGCCAGTCTTTATCAACCTGGAAGAAAAATGGATGGATTCACCCTATGGACCCGCGGGGTTGGTTTCAATGGTATTGCCGATATTATATGGGACGCAGAATTCCTGATGAAGATGCGAGACAAATAAAACGTTGGCGAATGATTCAAAGGCATACTGCGCAAATAGAAAAAAACTGCCGAGCAGGGGACATTTTCTGCCGCCCCCGCCAACGCCAAGCCCTCCTCCACTGGGCATATGATAGTAGGAAAATTTGATGTTTTTGGTAATCTTTTAGTATAATTTACGTATGAATAAAATCAATATCTATATAGATGGGAATAATTTATACAGATCTGCCAAAGAGCTTGGTTTTGAAATTGATTATAAAAAATTCAGAGGCTGGCTTCGTCAAAAATACAATCCACAATTTGTGTATTTATTTATTGGACTTGTTCCAGAACGTGCAAAGTTTTACGAACACTTACAAAAATGTGGCTATATTCTAGTTTTTAAACAAACAATATCTGTCGGTGAAAAAATAAAAGGAAATTGTGATGCTGAGCTAGTTTTGAAAGCTGTTTCAGATTTTTATACTAAATCTTTAGATTCTTGTATTTTAGTTACTGGCGATGGTGACTTTGGTTGCCTTGTCGAATTTTTAAAAGAAAATAAATCAATGAGTTGTATTGTGTCACCTGATGAAAGTAAGTGTTCTATTCTTTTAAGAAATAAAAATACTGAGATATTGTTTTTAAATGAGCATTATCATAAATTCTCAAATAGAGGTTAAAAAGAAAAAGCCCCCGATGCAGACGTATCTGCATAAGGGTCTCTTTCATAGTGATATAGCTATTATATACGAACGTTCGGATAGCGTCAAGCATATAGTTGGAGTTACTTTTTCTTGTATTTAAAGGTTTAAAATGCTCTAATTTTGATATGCCAAAGAATTTTAATATACGAGCAAAAGTGTGGCGATGGCCGGGGGGATGGGGGCTGGCATTTTGTGAATTTAGATAAAAAAGTCTCTAAACAAATTCGAGATGTGTATACTCGTGGTTTTGTAAAAGTATATGCCACTATCGGGCGCACGTCTTGGGATGCGTCACTCTTGCCGAGTAAAAGGGACGCCAGCTATCTGCTCTGTGTCAAAAAACTCGTCCGCCAAAAAGAAGGAATCTTTGATGGTGATATTGTTTAAATTAAATTTAAGATAAATTAGTTTTCCACACTTGCCTGTGAACGATTGTTCACATATAATTAAAATATGGACCAAGAATTTGATAATTGGAATAATCTAAAAAAGAAAATTAATGTTGAAGAAAATAAACCAGATCGCTTTCCAAAAGAAGGGGAAGTTTGGATGAGTAGTTTAGGAAAAAATATTGGTTATGAACAAAATGGTAGTGGTCAAAATTTTTCTCGTCCTATATTAATTATTAAAAAATTTAATAATCATATGTTTTGGGTTGTTCCATTATCTACTAAACAAAAAGATTTTGATTTTTATTACAATTTTACTGATGTGGATAATAATCAAGTTTCTGCTATTTTAGCTCAATTAAAGTTGTTGAGTGTAAAAAGATTAAAAAGAAAATTATATGAACTGTCAGATGAACAACTAAAGGAGATAAAAGACAAATTGAAGAAATTCTTGTAGAAAATCGAAAGCCCCCTTACGGGGGCTTTCTCGGAGCCTTTCGGCACTTTGTAAATATATTATAATCTAACCAGTAAGATTAGTCAACAAGGTGCCTTGCCCGTTCGAAGCCTTGGCGAAGAAGGGTGGAAAAAGGGTATGGTTAAAATACCAAATAACAGCAAAGCCCAGCGGAGCCTTCGGCTCCGCTGGGCAATCTCTTTTTGATTGTAGAATCCTTAAAAATAAGGTAGAATTTAGGGGTTATGAATCAAATTAAGGCTCTAACTAAAGTAATTAATGATTTCCGAGATGCTCGTGATTGGAGACAATTTCACAATCCTAAAGATTTAGCCATTTCTTTATCTCTCGAAGCTAGTGAAGTACTTGAACATTTTCAATGGAAATCTCCCGAAGAAATTAAAAAATATATTAAAGAAAATAAAAAAGATATTGCTGAAGAATTAGCAGATGTTTTTTATTGGGTTTTGCTTTTATCTAATGATTTAGATGTTGATATTGAAAAAGCTTTCATGTTAAAAATGCAAAAGAATGGAAAAAAGTATCCTATAAAAAAATCAAAAGGAAAACATACTAAATATACGGAACTATAATATGAATGAAGTAAATTTATTTGAAATAAAAAAATATGATTTTGATAATAATTTATTACACAAAATTGACGATGACCACTTTGTAAATGGTTTATGGCCATTAGTTTATATTCTCAGTGATAAAAATATTAAAGAAGCTTACGTTGGTGAGACGACAGATGCAATGTCTCGAATGTCTACTCATTTAAAACATAATTTGAAAAGTAAACTTACTGCTGTTCATCTTGTTACTAGTGATAAATTCAACAAATCAGCCACTTTAGATATAGAATCAAATTTAATAAAATATTTATCAGGTGATGGACAGTTTAAGTTGTTAAATGGTAATTTAGGTCTTGCAAATCATACTTATTATCAAAAGAACGAAATTTATTGGGATATTTTTAAGACTATTTGGGAGGAATTAAAATCTGAAGGAATTACAAAAAAATCTATAGAACAAATTAATAACTCAGATTTATTTAAATACTCGCCATACAAAAGCCTTTCCGTTGATCAAAAGAATAGTATTATTGATATTATAAAAAATCTTTTAAATAAAAATACAAGCAGTATAGTTATAGAAGGTGGGGCTGGAACAGGTAAAACAATTTTAGCTATATTTCTTTTTAAATTACTTAATTCTGATTTAGTTGACCTTAATTTGAAAGAATTTGGAGACGATGAAAAAGAATTTATAAAATTAGTAAGTGAATTAAAAGAAAATTACAAAAATCCTTCAGTTGCGCTCGTTGTTCCTATGGCTGGTTTTCGTAGTACTTTAAAAAAAGTATTTAAAAATATAAAAGGCTTAAAATCTAGTATGGTTATTGGTCCAGCTGAAGTTTCAAGACGTAAATATGATATTTTAATTGTTGACGAATCTCATAGATTAAGAAAGAGATTAAACCTTGGCGCATATTTTGGAGCTTTCGATAAAGTTAATAAAAAACTTAATTTAGATAAATATACAGGGAATGAGTTAGATTGGGTGGTAATGCAAAGTAAAAAAAGTATATTTTTTTACGATGAGAATCAGTCGATAAAACCATCAGATGTAAACAAAGAAAATTTTGATATTTTGAAATCAAATAAAAAAACATTAATACAAAAACTCAAATCACAGTTTAGAGTAAAAGGTGGAATTGACTACGTTACTTATGTTGATAAATTATTAAATTGTAAATTTAGAAAATCTGACGAGTTTTTTAAGTCTAAAGAATATGAATTTTTAGTTTTTGATTCTATAAGTGATATGGTTAATATAATTAAGGAAAAGGATAAAACATTTGGTCTAGCAAGGCTTATTGCTGGTTTTTCATGGGAATGGCTATCACAGAATGAAGATGTTTACGATATTGTTATAGATGACGTTAAATTAAAATGGAATAATACGAACACGGATTGGGTTAATTCAGAAAATTCTGTTAATGAAGTGGGCTGTATTCATACTACACAAGGGTACGATTTAAATTACTCTGGAATAATTTTTGGTAACGAAATATCTTATGATAAAGATAAAAATGAAATTATTATTCGAGAAGAAAATTATTTTGATAAAAATGGAAAACAATCAATAAAAAATCCAGATGAGCTTAAGGGCTTTATAACTAATATTTATAAAACAATTTTACTTCGCGGTATTAAGGGTACTTATATTTATGCTTGTGATAAAGATTTAAGAGAATATTTAAAACAGCATATTCAGACATATAAAAATGAAAAAGAGAACAAAATAATTTTTCCTAAAATTATAGTTTCCCCATATACAGTTGAAATGGTTAGTATCCTTTTGGTTGGTTCTGCTCCTTGTGGAGAGCCACTTTTAGGAGAAAGTAATATTGAAGAAATGATATCAGTTGAAAAAAGTAAAATTAGAGCAGGTGTTCAATATTTTATAGTACGAGCGAGTGGTGATTCTATGAATCTTGCAGGCATCAATGATGGAGATTTAGTTTTATGTCGTTATGCTGAAAAAGGGGAAACAGGAGATCGTGTTGTAGCTTTACTTGGTGGTGAAAATGTAACTATTAAATTTTATGACAAAAAAGATGGACGAAGAATTTTGTTACCAAAAAGTACAAATAAAAGTCACCAGCCAATTATTCCAGAAGAAGGTGATGTTGTTCAGGGTATAGTACAAGAAGTTATTAAATTAATAGACGAAGAGTAATTTATGAATGAAAATCAATTTTCTAAAATAAACAATGAAGAACTATGGCTTTTATATGCTGATGCTGAATTGGAATTAAAAAATCGAGGTCTTGTTAGAACTCGCAACATAGTAGGCGAAAGAGGTGAATTTCTTGCAATAGAAACATATAATTCAATTCCAGGTTTACCAAATCTTCAAGCTGCTCCAGAAGGAACACGAAATATTGATGCAATTAGTCGCAAAGGAGAAAGATATAGTATTAAAACAGTTTCAGAACCAGGTACAACTACTGGAGTATTCTATGGTATTGAAGAAAAAGGTAATACTACGACTCCTGAAAAAAAGTTTGAGTATGTAATTATAGTTCAAATTTTTAAAAACTATCGTCCAAAAAGAATTATTGAATTAACATGGGAACAATTTTTGAAACATAAAAAATGGCATTCAACAATGAGGGCATGGAATCTTAGTGTAACAAAAGCTTTATTAGAAGAATCTAAGATTATTTTAGATAATATAAAATAATAAGTATGAAAGTAAAAAAATTACAATTAAAAAATGGATACAAAAGATTTTTTAATCTTACTATTGACTTGGGAGATGACCCTAAAAGAATTATTGCTTTAGTTGGACCAAATGGTTGTGGTAAAAGTAGTGTTCTTGATGGAATGCTTTTTAAAAACAATGCTTACAAAGCATTAGGTAATAAAGGTCAAAAAACGTTTGAATTTCATTCTTTAAATAAAGATCCAGGATTTAATCATACTAGTATCGAGATAGAATTTATAGATGGAAATTTTGAGTTGATTAGAAATTCTAATGATTTAATTCAAAAACAAAATACTATATTTTCATTTAGAAGCCCTTATCGATATAATAGTAATCTTAAAGTGTCTCAGTCAAAAGCAACTACTGACATAAAAGAAAATAACTATGGAGCGACAGCTTCTTCTGATCTTGATGATAAAATGGAGGAAAACTATCGTAGGTTAAATATTAAATATAATAGATATTTAAACGAACAAGATTGCACTCCTAGCCAAGCAAAAGCTAAAATTATTGGAGATTTAAATAATTCTTTGGTAAATTGTCTTGATTTAGAAATAAAAAGTATCGGTAATATTGAAGCAGGAGAAGGTACTTTGTATTTTAAAAAAAATGACCACTCAGTTGAATTTGAATTTAACGTCCTTTCTTCTGGTGAAAAAGAAGTTGTAGATATTTTACTTGATTTATATTTAAGACAAGATGAGTATGACAATACAGTTTTTTTAATTGATGAGCCTGAACTTCATATTAATACTTCAATTCAAAAAAAGTTGCTTATTGAAATAAATAAGTTAATTGGGGAAAATTGTCAGATTTGGGTGGCTACGCACAGTATTGGATTTTTAAGAGCGCTACAAGAAGATTTAAAAAACGATTGCCAAATTATTGAATTTAAAGAAGATTTGAAGTTAGCATCTGAAATAGTTACTTTGAAACCAATGTCGTTAACAAGATCAAATTGGCAAAATATTTTTAAAACTGCGCTAGATGATCTATCTACTCTTTTAGCACCTCAAGAGATTATTTATTGTGAGGGTAGTATTAGTAGATCATTAGATGAAAAAATGTTTAATGATATTTTTTCATCTAAATATCATAATTCTTTATTTGTATCAAGTTTAGGAAAAGATGATAGTCAAAAATACGCAGGAATAGCATTAACTGTTATTAATAAAGCTTTTTCAGGAGTAAAAATTAAAGTCGTTATAGATCGAGATGATAACTTAGAAATTCCTAAAGATGGTACTGTTGAAGTTAGAAAGTTAAAAAGAAGAGAGTTTGAAAATTATTTATATGATATTGAGATAGTAGAGAAGACTTACCCAAATTTAGTTTTAGAAAAATATAAAGAAATTTGTAAGGACATTACAAATGATGATGTTAAATCTAAAACTAAAGAATTTATGGCTTTGTGTGGTGAAACTGATAATAAAACTTTTAGGTTAAATCTTGCCGAAAAATTAACAGAAGAAACAGAAGTTTTTAAAGAATTAGAAAGAATTATATTTAACTAAATACAAATCAATCCCATGAAAAACCACATTCACTATCATAAAGACGGGAGCCTGTGGGGCAAGGGGCAGATGGCGGGGGATGTGATGGAAGGATATTGGGAATGGTTTTGCAAGCCTGTAGCGGGAAAGAAGATCGGCACGAGGATGCGCTCGGGGTATTTCAAAAACGGCAAACAAGTCGGCGAGTGGACTACGTATGACAAAACAGGTAAAGTTGTGAAAGTTACGAAAATGAAATCATAAATAAAATGTCCAACAAATACGAACAAAAGGCGGAGGTGGAGATTGATCTGCATGGGCACACGATGCTCGAGGCGGGGGAGGTTTTGGATGCTTTGTTTCGAGAGATGAGATACAAACATGTCCGCATCATCACTGGTAAAGGCAAGAATAGTGAGAATGGTCCCGTCTTGCCGAACTTTGTGCGAAACTATTTGAATTCCCGCGGGGTACATTACAATCAATCCAAACTCCAATCCGGTGGCGAAGGCGCCCTCGAAGTTTTCCTACAATAACGTTTCAAACAATCTAAAATCTCTAATTTCAACCTTTTTATCTATTTACCCATTCGTACGAATAGGTAAATGAATACAGTGGTGGTATAATATAGATATTAAAGTATTGTATTAAAAATTTAGTAAAATAAATTATGAAAGAAAAAGAATACGAGAAAATTTTGAAAGCTTTGGCAAATCATCGTCGACTCAAGATCGTGATTTATCTTAAAGATAAAAAAATAGCGACTGTCGGCGCTCTCGCTTCCCATATCAAACTATCATTCAAATCAACATCCAAACACCTTACTGTTTTATATTCTGCTGGAATTTTAGAAAAAGAACAAAAGAATCTCTCCATGTTATATAGTATCGCTGAACCGTTACCAAAGCTTGCTCGACAAATACTAAATACAATTTAGATATGTACTATTTATATATTTTAAAATGTGCGGATCAGAGTTTGTATACTGGCATCACGACGGATTTGAAACGTCGGGTGGCGGAGCATAATGGTGAGAAGGGAAATAAACTCGGAGCGAAGTACACGAGTGCTCGTCGGCCGGTGGAAATGGTTTATTCTAATCGATTTAAAAATCGTTCTAATGCGAGCAAAGAAGAAGCGAGAATTAAAAGTCTGAGTAGGGAAAAGAAACTAGTTTTAATAAATAAAAAGAAATCTGTGTAAGGGGAGTCCTTACACAGATTGTGTTAGAATTGGTGAATGGATTTTAGTTATAATTTAAAAACGAATAGGCGGACGCGCGGAGTGCGGATCAGTGTCGGCGCTGGTGGAGAGGTGGTGGTGACTAGGTCACCGAGAATATCCATCGTACAAGTGGAAAGCCTTGTCACAAAAAGGGCGGAATGGATACGAGAGAAGATTGCAGAGATGGAAAAAAGGCCAAAGAAAATACTTGCTCATTTTAGTGTGAAGGAATACAAAGAGTTCAAGGAGCTCACAAGAGCTTTGGTAGAGGAAAGAATAAAAGTTTTAAATCAGAAATATAAATTTGAAGTAATGAGTATCAGCATTAGGAATCAAAAGACGAGGTGGGGAAGTTGTAGTGGAAAAAAGAATTTAAATTTTAAGTACAAACTTTTCTTTTTGCCACCCGAACTCTCGGATTATATTATCGTGCATGAATTATGTCATTTAAAAGAGATGAATCATTCGAAAAGGTTTTGGGATCTAGTCGCTTTGCAAGTGCCGAATCATAAAGAATGTCGAAAACAAATACAATTATATTAATAAAATAAAATAAAATTATGAATACACATACACATCCGATAGTGGGGCATATACATCTAACAGTTTCTGACCTAGATCGAGCACTTTTGTTTTATCGAGACTTGCTCGGTTTCGAAGTTTCTGCGCGTTATGGAGACAGTGCAGTTTTTCTCTCTAGTGGTGGATATCATCACCATATTGGATTAAATACTTGGGCAGGCAAGGGTGCAAAGCCAGCACCTATGGGACACACTGGTATGTATCATGTCGCATTTTTATATCCGACGAGAAAAGCTCTCGCTATCGTTTTGAAAAAATTAATTGATGCAGAATATCCGCTCGAAGGCTCTGCTGATCATGGAGTTTCCGAGGCTGTGTATTTGAGGGACCCAGATAATAACGGAGTCGAGATTTATGTCGATCGTCCGAAAGAAACTTGGAAAGTTTCAAATGATGGGATGGTAGAAATGGTGACAGAAGTTTTAAACATAGAAGATGTGTTAAACGAGCTTGCATAGTTTTTTTGTGCTATAATAAAAGTATTATTAATTTAATTTAAGAGATATTGTGCTTATTCGACACTGTGCAATATTTCTAAGAATCAAATGTCAAAAGGAGATACGCATCAGCGTAAAGAAAAAAAGAAACCAAAGAAGGTCGTAGCAAAATAGTTTTTTTGAAAACAGTCCTAGTGAATAACTAGGACTGTTTTTATTTTGACGAATGAGGAGCAATATAAAAATGTAGTTATTTTTATATTGTCCGAATGATGTCAAAAGAAGCTTAGCTTATTTTGTGAGTTTCTTTTTTTTTGACAAAAACTCTTTATTTTGCTATAGTATTTTCAGAAATAATAAGTAAATTAAAAAAAGAAAAAGAAATGGGAAATTCTAAAGTATCAGCAATGAATAGAAAATTTGAAAGATTTTTAATGGGACCTCGGGAATCTGAATATCCAAAAGCAAACCCTGAAGAATTATTGGCTCTAAAACAATTTAATTGTTTTCAAAAAATTATTTCAAAATTGTCATATAATGGTTTTGAATATGTTGATGAAAAAATAATCAGAAAAAACCATGAAAGATTTGGTTATGTACCACCACCAGTAGCAAGAATAAAAGAAACATTAAAACAGGTTTCTTTTCAAAAATGGTATGCTGGAGATATTTGTCTGACTATACATACTTCATTTGATGCAGAAAAAGGGTTGTATGGTGAATTTACAAAAAAGGGAACTGCTTGGGTTGTAGTTTCAGATGGAGTTACTAATGGAATTTATTTCCAACAAGTTAAACGTCATGTTCTTTTAGAAAATTTTGCAGATCGACTAATTAAAGCTGCTTTATTTATGGAAAACAGAATCAATGGACGTCCTACTGTTCCGGGTACAAATCAATTGTTTGAAATAAAACAAACGAATTCTGAGACATATTATGTTTCTCCGTTAGATAAAAAAGATAAACGTTATTTTTTAAATGGAGAAATTCCAAAAGAATTGAGAAGTTATGCTACAACTCTGTTCAACAGGATTAAGTACTACCAGAAAAACAGGAAGAAAAATGGTATTAAAAAACGCCAAAGAAAAATTCGTAAAACGTGGACAATAAAACATCCACAAAAGTAAGTATACGCATGGGAAACTATGCGTTTTTTTATTGGTTGTTTTTATCTTTTAGATATAGTATTGTAAAGAAAAATAACTAATACCTTAACAAATGAAAAGTGTGAAAAATACGACATTAAAAACAATGAATCAGATGAAAGTCTGTATTTTTGGAATCCATGGACTAGTAGGTCAAAAGATAATTGAAGTTTTAAATGAAAGGTTCTTTAAAAATAAAGGTCTTTCAGAAGGTGATTTATCACCTGATAATATTATGCTTGTAGCGACAGATAAGTCGGTCGAAAATGGGGCTCGCTCTCATTTGATCGATAGATTTCCTTTGACAAAAGGGTTGCCGATTATCAAAGCTATTGATGCAATTATTAAAAAACCAGATATCGTTCTGATGTCTGCTGGTTCGGAGGCTTCAAAAAAATGGGCAAAACAATTTGTAGAAGCCGGGTCTTATGTGATTGATAATTCTTCAGCTTGGAGAATGGATGACGATATTTCTTTGGTTATCCCTGGTGTCGCAGATTGGGGTGTGGGTGGAAGTATCCAACTCATTTCGAATCCAAATTGTGTGGCCATAATGGTAGCGACAGCTATCGCACCTCTGATACCTTTTGATATGAGTGTCGTAGCTGTGGTGGCTTTGCAGTCGGCCTCTGGTGCTGGAGCTAAAGGACTTGAAGTTTTAGATTTTGAAGAACAGATGAATGAGAGACTGGCGACACCAAATGTTTTTCCTGGTAAATTGTACAACAATATTCTTCCGGCTTCAGGAAAATTTTCGAGTGAACTTTATAACGAAGAAGAGGAAAAGGGTATTCATGAAATACGAAAAATATTTCGGAAAAATGATTTTAAAATATCTTTTCGATCGTTGAGGTATCCTGTGCCATACGGCCATGTAGCTAGTCTTAGAATTAAATTTAAAGAAATTGTTTCTTTGGAAAAAATTCGAAACGCTTTAGCTATTGGTAACAATATTAAATATCAACTCGAACCATTTAATCTTGAAGGTGATGTACTTGGTCATAATGAGTGTTTTGTTTTTTTGGGGGGGTGCGCCACGATCGAAACAATCATAAGGTGATTGAGATGATGGTAATGTCTGATAATCTTCGCCTTGGTGCTGCAGCAAACGCTGTTTCTATTATGGAAAAACTTATTGAAAATAAATTGATTCGTTTTTAACAAAAAAGCCCTGAACATTCGGGGCTTTTATTTTTTATAAATATATAGTAGTATAAATATACGAGCGTTGAAGGGCCCTTCCATGACAGTCAGGACAGGGATATCACCCTGGAGCTTTGGGAAGAAACCTCTAAAAAGGTAGTAGAACCCATTAAATGAGAAGTAAACAAGGTGGTACCACGATGAGAAACTCGTCCTTGTATAGCAATTTAATTATTGTTGTACGCGGACGAGTTTTTTTAATTTTAATTTAATAAATATATGGAAGAAAAAAATAACACAAATAAATCAGAAGTAGCACTTCGTGAAGAAGCAGTTTTAGAATTTTGGAAAGAAAATGATATTTTCCAAAAAACTTTAAATAAAAAAGAAAATCCAAGAGGTGATTATATATTTTTCGATGGTCCGCCTACTGCGAATGGTATGCCAGGAATTCACCACATGGAAGCTCAAGCCTTCAAAGATGTCATGCCTCGTTATAAAACAATGAGAGGTTTTCATGTACCTAGAAAAGCTGGATGGGATACTCACGGTCTTCCTGTGGAATTACAAGTAGAAAAAGCTCTCGGTTTGAAATCAAAAAAAGAAATTGAAAAATATGGTGTGGAACTTTTTAATCAAAAGTGTAAAGAAAGTGTTTGGAAATATCGAGATGAATGGATAAAATCACGTCAAAGAATGGGGTATTGGGTAGATATGGATAATGCTTATGTAACTTATAAAAATGATTACATTGAAGCACTTTGGGGAGTAGTAGCAAAAGCCAATGATCGCGGACATTTATACAAAGACTTCAAAGTTCTTCCGTGGTGTACTCGTTGTGGAACAGCACTTTCCAGTCACGAGCTTTCTCAACCAGGAGCATATAAAGATGTAAAGGATCTTTCAGTCTATGTGAAATTTAAAATAAAAGGTTTTGAAAATGGATACTTTTTAGCTTGGACGACGACACCTTGGACTTTGCCTGGAAACGTGGGGCTAGCAGTCGGTAATGATTTTACTTATGTAGAAGCTAAAGTTGGTAATGATATTTTGGTTCTTGCGAAAGAAAGATTAGAAATGATTACTGAGCCATACGAAATAATAGCAGAACATAAAGGTAGTGAAATGATTGGTATGGAATATGAACCACTGTTTCCATATTTGAAAAATAATATAGAGAGTGATGTACGGACACAAATAGAAAATCTAAAAAACGCATTTAAAATTTATGGTGCAGATTTTGTGACGACGACAGATGGTACAGGAATAGTACACACAGCAGTGATGTATGGAGCAGATGATTTTGACCTCGGTACAAAAGTTAACTTACCTAAATATCATACAGTAAACGAAGAGGGAAGATTTGTTGCGGGTACTGATTTCCTCGAGGGACGATATGTAAAAGAAGCTGATGAGAATGGTAAGCCTACACTCGCGGTAGACATAATAGACAATCTCACTGGCCGTGGACTTTTATTTAAAAAAGAAAATCACATGCACAGTTATCCGCATTGTTGGCGTTGTGATACACCGCTCATTTATTATGCGAGAACTTCTTGGTATTTCCGTATGAGTGCACTTCGTGATCAACTCCTAGCAGGAAATGAAAATATAAATTGGGAACCAAAACATATAAAAGAAGGACGTTTTGGTGAATGGCTCGACGGTATCAAGGATTGGGCTATTTCTCGTGATCGTTATTGGGGGACGCCGTTACCTATCTGGCAGAAGGCTGATGGAAGTTATAAAACTATTTCATCTCTTTTAGATTTGAAAAAATATACAAAGAAATCTGGAAATAAATATTTCATAATGCGCCACGGTGAGACAGAAGCCAATAAAAAAGGAATTATTTGTTCATTACCTTCTGGTAAATGGCATCTAGATGAAGACGGAAAGAGGCAAGTAAATGAAACAGCTGAAAAATATAAAGATCAAAAAATTGATTTGATTTTTACTTCAGATTTTACTCGTACTCAAGAAACGGCAGAAATAATGGCTGATAAACTTGGATTAAATTCTGATCAAATTATCGTAGACCAAAGACTTCGTGAAATAGGTGCTTATTCTTTTGATGGAAAAAGTTGGAATGAATATCACGAGTATCATACAAAAACAGTTGAGAATTTCAACAAGCGTGTAAATGAAGATGAATCATATGAAGATGTAAAAATTCGTGTCACTTCTTTCCTTTATGAAATAGAAGAAAAATATAAAGATAAAAATATTTTATTTGTGACACATGGTGGACCAGCATGGTTGCTATTTGCTGGGGCTGAAGGTAAAGACCCAAAAGAAACATTAGACATGGTAATAGATAAGAAAGACTATCATTATTTCCAAAATGCAGAAATAAAAGAATTAAATTTTACTCCATTGCCACACAATGAAAAATTCGAATTAGATTTTCATAAACCATTTATTGATAATGTTGTATTAGAAAATAACGGAGAAACACTTACTCGTACTTCAGAAGTGATGGACGTATGGTTCGACTCTGGGTCTATGCCTTATGCACAGGGTCATATACTTGGAGAAGAAATGAATTTCTCTCCCGCTAAAGCTGATTTTATTTCTGAAGGACTCGATCAGACTCGTGGTTGGTTTTATACTTTGCACGCTGTTTCAAATTTACTTTCAGACAAACCAAGTAATGCATATAACAATGTAATTTGTCTCGGGCTTATTCTGGATGCGAATGGACTCAAAATGTCCAAGTCTCGTGGTAATGCTGTAGACCCTTGGGCTATGTTTGAAAAATATGGAGCAGACACTATTCGTCTCTGGATGTATTCTGTGAATCAGCCAGGGGAGTCAAAGAATTTTGACGAACGAACTGTGATGGAACTTCACAGACAAGTTTTCGGACTTTTGTATAACATAGTTTCTTTTTATGAACTTTACCGAGACCATGACTTAGAAAGGTCTTTCCTTGAGGAGGAACATAGTGACGGGAAGGGTAAGTCCTTGCTAAGTCAGAACGTACTCGATATTTGGATTCTCGCTAGACTAAACGAATTAACAAAAAATGTTACAGAAAATTTGGATGGCTACAAAACACTTGAACCAGTGCGCGCTATTCGTGATTTCATCGATGATTTATCTACATGGTATCTCCGTCGTTCACGTGAGAGAATTAAAGAAGGTGATAAAAATGCAAAAGTTACTTTGTATTATGTTTTGAAAAACTTAACAAAACTTATGGCACCATTTGCACCATTTGCTAGTGAAGATATTTATCGAAAATTAAGAAATGAAAATGAGCCGGAATCTGTGCATCTTTGTGAATGGCCTAAATTCGAGGTTCTAGTTTCTAGTGATGAGGTTCTAGTGAAAATGCAGAAAACAAGAGACATTGTTTCTGTGGGATTAAAAGAGAGACAGAAATCAGGAATACCTGTGCGTCAGGTTTTGGGTAGTGTAAAGGTTCTTGTTGAAAAATTAGATACTGAATACATTGATTTAATAAAAGAAGAATTGAACGTCAAAGAAGTAATACTAGAACCTAGCAACTCGAACCTAGAAACTAGTGTCGTACTCGACACAGTTATAACCCCTGAACTCAAAGAAGAAGGGAACTATCGCGAACTCGTTCGCGCTATTCAAGACATGCGTAAAAAAGCCGGACTTACTCCTTCAGACATAATTTCTCTTTCTATAGAAACTGATGAAATAGGAAAATCATTAATTCAAAAATTCGAAGCTGATTTCAAGAAAACTATTCTAATAAATGAAGTAAAATTTGAAAATAACAGTGGGGAAGAGGTAAAAGTAGGCGCTTTAAATTTCAAAGTTAGTATTCTTAAATAATTGACAATTAATTTAAAAGTAATATCATATAAGTGTATGAATATAAATTTTGTATTAAAAACAAAGAAGTCAAAGAAACTCTCAATCGAGGGCTCTTTTGCTTCATAATTTAGATACAACTTTCTCAAGTCAGTCTATAAGCAAAAAGTCCCCCTCGATGGGGGCTTTTGTTTCGTAGTCTGACTCTTGTGTAGAAATTTTCCACCTAAAAGCCAGATTACCAAACAGTGTGCTTTGGTAAGGACTGGGATTAGTTATTTAACAATAAAATCAAAATAGGATGAAAAAAATCAACACATTTTTTCGGTTTATTATGTCTTTCTTTAAAAAGAAACAAAATAAAAAAGTAGCAACATCACAAGAAAAACCATCTTTTCATCCAAATGATCCATTTGGTGAGGGGTGGAGCGGGCAAATATAATTTTGCTCGCTTTTTCTGTTTAGATAAGATAAATTGACTTTTTATATAAAATACTTTATAATAATTCAAATTCTAAGGTTCTTCGAAAATGTTATTTTTGTTGTATTCGTTTGAGTTACTTTGTATTCCTATATGGAATTTAAGGTAATTCAAATTAATATTAACAATTAAAACCTATAAAAATGAAAAATAATACTATCGAAAAAACGGTTTTCTCTATCAATGAACTTTTAGAGAGAAAAAAAGAAAATGAAGATTTATATATTCAAGATGAATTAAGATCTTTAATTAGTGACATATTTAAAAGCCCGAAAGATGCTGCGGAGTTCTTTTCCAAAGAAGTTAAATCTACTCTAAAAAAAATTATCTGTATGGATAAAAGTACGGGTGCGTACAGTCTATATAAGTATTTGAAAGAAAGCGATTTTTCTTTTTCTGAAGGGCTTCTCATGTATGCAATAGACAATGAACCTTATTATAACAATAATGACAGTGCTTTCGTTTATTACTTATTAAAAGCTGTGCATAAAACAGAATTAGAAAAAAGTGTAACACTTTTTGTAAATCAAACTCTTCTCTTAGAAGGACATTTTTGGGATTATAAAGAGATATTTATAAATTCATACGAGTTGCACAGAAAAAATCTAATTCCTCAAATTCCTCAAAATATAGAAAGAGAAATAATTCATTCTGTAAGTACAGGTCAGCATCATCACCGCAAAATGAAAGCAATAGCTACTTCTGTTTTCTTGGGTATACAGGGAGCAACGCCTCATATTTTAAACACTTTCCTCTCAAAAGTAAGAGAGGTGATTAAAATGAAAGAGCAAGGAGAAATTAAAGTTAACTACAACATAAATAATTCAGTTCAAAATTTGGGATTTGTTCTGTATTGTTTAACTAATGAAGAAAAATATAAGGAGTTAAGCATTTGCCCAACTGACGGACTATTTGACGGGGACGATGTAAGAATACCAATCTTTAACACTATATATGAAACTATTAAAAAATATAATTATTAATATAGTTATATTGAGGACGGATACGAGTAATCGTATCCGTTTTTTTTATTCAAAATGCAATTCTAAATGCTTTTTGGAAAGCATAGTTTTTAGTAGAGGGTGGTGTATGAGGTCTGGGTCGGTGGCGATAATGTTTGTCGCTTCGAGGCGGGCGGCTTCAACCATTTTTATATTTTTTATGGCTTCCATTCCGAGGTCAGTGATGCCCCATTGTTTCGCGCCGCCTAGTTCACCTGCACCGCGAAGTGTGAGGTCGAGTTCGGAAAGTTCAAAACCATTTTTAGCAGTTTTGAGAGCATTCAATCTGTGCATAGTTTTTTCAGATTTTGCTTCTGCGAAAACATAGCAAAAAGCTTGGTGATTACTACGGATCACGCGTCCACGGAGCTGGTGTAGTTGTGCGAGCCCAAATCTCTCTGCACCTTCGATGATTATTATCGTCGCATTCGGAACATTCACGCCCACTTCGATTACAGATGTTGCAACGAGAATATCAATAGCACCCAAAGTAAAACGCTCCATCACTTCTTCTTTTTTTTCTTTACTCATCTTGCTATGAAGTACTCCGATTTCACAATCTGTAAATATTTCTTTTTTAAGTCTTTTTGCTTCAGCTACTGCAGACTTCATTGTGAGAGCTAGTTCCTTTTCCGGATCTGGTTCGTCGATACGAGGGCAGATGACATAGAGCTGTCTACCTTTGGCCATTTCTTCTTTTATTTTTTTATAAGTATCTTCTCTTTTGTCTGGAGTAATTATTTCTGTAATCACTGGTTTTCTACCTGCTGGCATTTCGTTGAGCAAACTTAAATCAAGGTCACCATAAATAGTGAGCGCAAGAGTGCGGGGAATCGGTGTCGCTGTCATTGAAAGTAGATGAGGGGCGAAGCCGTCTTTGCGAACAAGATTTCTTCTTTGGTTTGTACCGAAACGATGTTGTTCATCGATTATTGTGAGTGC
Source organism: Candidatus Nomurabacteria bacterium (assembly GCA_026395995.1). Classification (GTDB taxonomy): domain Bacteria; phylum Patescibacteriota; class Minisyncoccia; order Phycocordibacterales; family UBA9973; genus UBA9973. The sequence continues at coordinate 82,561 of JAPLXQ010000010.1, forward strand.
GAGGTTTTTAAATTTCACCGATTTTGAAATGAGTGCGTGGGTGCCGATAAGTATTGGAATTTCACCATTAGCAGTCCATTTCAAAAGTTGAGCTCTGGAAATATTTGTCCAGCCGTCAGGACTAACCTTTGAAGGAAACTTCCGACAGGTCTTGCCTGTCAGCAAGGCGACGTTGATCGGTAAATGTTTAAAATATTTTATAAACGATTCAAAATGTTGAGTTGCTAAAATTTCCGTCGGTGCCATATATGCGACTTGGAGATTTCCGAATGTTTGAGGCTTGCCCTGAGCGGAGTCGAAGGGTCTTTGAGTAACTGTCGCATAAGTCACAGTCGCTGCGACGGCAGTTTTACCAGAGCCTACGTCGCCTTCGAGAAGGCGAGACATTGGGTGGTCCGCTTTAATATCAGTGAGAATTGTATTAATAGCATCGACTTGTCCTTGAGTCGCTTGAAAAGGAAAACGTTCCAAGAATTCTTGCACCTTAGCTTCATCTGGATTAACGCAAAATGATTTATTATTTTTATATTCTCTGCGGTCTTGTTGTCTTTGTAATTGGATGAAAAAAACTTCTTCAAAAGCAAAACGCTTTCTAGCTGAAAGGGAATCGTGTTCATTTTGCGGTGTATGAATCCAAATGAGTGCAGTCTTCAAACTCGGTAAATGATATTTATCTAAAATGTCTTTTGGTATGTAATCGAAAAAACTATCCAATACACCACTGTTAAATATTTTTTGTATTGTATGATAAATCCACTTTGAAGTAATACCTCTAGTTTCTCTGTATACAGGATATGAAAGTCCTACTCCCTCTCCTTTATAAGGAGAGGGTCGGGGTGAGGTGGATTTTTCAGGGGGTGAATTCTTAAATAAACTCTCATGTTTATCTATAGGAAGGCTTCCAATTTTTTCAAATTCTGGATTAGTAAGATATAAACCGCTTTTACTTTCGGTAACTTTCCCTGTGAGTTTGATGTTTTCTCCTTCATGAATCATTTTTGCAAGGTAAGCTTGGTGAAACCAAATTATTTTTATTCTTCCTGAGAGGTCTTCGATGTAAGCTTCGCCCATAGGAATCTTTGAACGGAAACCTTTTTTTGTTTTTAAATTTGTTACTTTTCCATACACTGTGGCTGTTTCACCAGCTACTAACTCATCAATTTGTTTTATTTGAGAAATATCTGAGTAACGAACAGGGAAGTAGAATAGTAGGTCGGCAACAGAAAAAAGCCCGAGCTTGTGAAGGGCTTTTTTCTGATTGATGTCGAGGCGTGAAATGTCCTCAAGTTTGTCACCTATATTCATAGGGTTTATTAGTTACCGATTAAATCTTTAACCTTCTTGGTGAGTTCATCAAGAGTAAAATTGGACTTTACCATAAATTCACTGATACCGAGCTTTTGGGCACGAGCAATATCTTTTTCTTCTGAAAGGTTTGAGAAAACTATTACAGGCACTGTGAGCATTGCTTTATTTTCACGAATTTTCTCTAGAATCATAAAACCGTCGACTTCAGGAAGAAGAAGGTCTAATAAGATTAAATCAATTTTTTCTCCACCGTCAATGATCTTAAAGGCTTCTTTGCTGTTTACAGCTGTGACTAGTTCATAGCCATCCTTTTTAAGCTTGGTTGCTTCTAAACCTTGAAGGAATAAATCGTCTTCTATTATAAGTATTTTTTTAGCCATATGTATATTTTACTCTGATATATTTTTTTTGCAAATCTTAGCTTTTCCAGACCGGTACAGTAAATAAAAACGTCGCCCCTTGGCCTTCCAGTGATTCAAACCAAACTTTACCACCATGAGTCTCTATTATTTTCTTTGAAGTATAAAGTCCAATACCAGAACCCATGGCTTCTTTCTTCTGGGCCTTATCTGTACGATAAAATTTCTCAAATATTTTTCCTTTACTGTCTTCAGAAATACCAATACCAGAATCTTTTACTGAAACTTCAACAAAATCATCCTCATTTACTTTTATTGAAACAAAAATCTTTCCATGGTAATTGCTATATTTGATAGCATTTTCAATTAAATTTTGAAGCACAACACGAATTTTTTCTTTATCAGCTTTTACATGCGGAATTGTATTAATTGGTTTTAAGAAAATTAATTCAATACCACGAGCAGCTGACTCTCCAGAAAAATCAAAAATTGTATTTTCTATAGTATCTATTAAATTTGTGTTTTCAAAAATATATTCTTTTTCTACGACATCTTCTGACTTATTGATTAATAAGATTTCACTGACTAAACCAATAGATCTTTCATTACCCTCATAAGCTCTTCGCAAAAGAGTCTCTTGTTCAGAAGTTAATTTGCCGAGATCACCATCGAGAAACATTTTAATAATCCATTTGAGAGCAGCAAGGGATGTACGTATTTGGTGCGCCCCAATAGAAACTATTTCTGATTTTACAGCATTTAGCTTTATAAGTCTCTCATTTTCTTCAAGTAATTTTTGAATGTCTTCTGTCATATAAATATTTTAGCACAAGATTTGTCTATTAGATATTCTTTAAGAGAAGTATTATAATATAGCCTATGAATAAAAAAGTCTTTATAACAAGGAAAATTCCAGACCTCGGAATTACAATGTTAAAAAATAAGGGTTATGAGGTAGATGTTTATCCAAAGAATAAAATAATGTCTCAGAAGGAGCTGGTATCTGTTCTTAAAAAGAAAGATTATGATGCTGTTTTGTGTTTATTGACCGATAAAATAGATGCTAAGATTTATAGTGCTGCACCAAACACAAAGTTGTACGTGAACTATGCGACCGGCTTTGATAATTTAGATTTGGCTGAAGCTAAAAAACGTGGAATTTTGATTGCCAATGCTCCTGCCGATTTAGCCTCAGAAGCTGTCGCCGAGCATGCTCTCGTAATGATGCTAGCTCTTGCAGCGAGAATTGTCGAAGCCGATGATTTTGTTCGTCGTGGAAAGTATAAAGGTTGGGATCCGATGCATTTTATCGGTACAGATATTTTAGGGAAAACTCTCGGTCTTGTCGGTGCTGGTAGAATAGGGGAACGAGTAGCTTTTTATGCAAAAGGGTTAGGAATGAAAATAATCTATACTGATGTCACAAAAAATTCTAGGATTGAAGAATCGGTCGGTGCAGAATACGTTTCTTCTATTGAAGAACTTTTACCAAAAGCTGATCTTGTGAGTTTGCATGTTCCACTACTTGATTCGACAAAGCACCTGATGAATGAAAAACATTTTAAGATGATGAAATCGACTGCTTTTTTAGTAAATACTTCTCGTGGCCCTGTCGTTGATGAAAAAGCTCTCGTAAAAGCTTTGAAAGAAAAAGTTATTGCTGGAGCCGGTCTTGATGTTTTTGAGTTTGAACCAAAATTGGTTTCTGGTTTAGCAAAACTTAATAATGTTATTTTGACACCACACATAGGTTCAGCCAGTGTCGAAGCACGCAATCAAATGGCTGAGGTCGCAGTAAATAATATAATAGATTTTTTTGAAGGAAAACTTCCAAAGAATATTGTAAATAAATAAAAATATGAATGGAAAATTAATTATCGCAAGGCATGAAGAATCAGAATGGAATAAACTCGGCAAATGGACTGGTTCTGTGAATATTGGTTTAACTGGTGAAGGCTTTAATCAGTCCAGAAAAATGGGTGAACTCATTCGTGGTATTCCTATGGATCAAGCTTTTGCTTCAGCGCAAATCAGATCACTTGAAACACTTCTTTGTATGGAGGACGACATTTGTATTGATTTACCGATTACTCGATCCGATGCTTTAAATGAAAGAGATTATGGTGATTATACTGGAAAAAATAAATGGGAAATGAAAGATATTCTAGGCGAAGAAGAGTTTGATAAGCTTCGTCGTGATTGGGATTATTCTGTGCCAAATGGTGAGACTTTGAAAATGGTTTATGAAAGAATTGTGCCATACTACCTAAACACTATTTTGCCAATCTTAAAAGAAGGGAAGACCGTGCTTCTCGTCGCTCACGGAAATTCTTTGCGAGCCTTGATGAAATATTTAGAAAATATTTCTGATGAAAACATCTCTCATTTAGAAATGCTTTTTGATACTGTAGTAATTTATGAAATAAATGAAGAAGGAAAAATGGTTAGTAAGGAAGAGAGACATTTGCCAGCCATAAAAAATGATACAAAAAAGGTTGCACAAATTGTCGCAACGATTGGAATAAATTCTGGAAATAGAGAAACTCTTTTAGAATTGTTTAAAAATGGTATGAATATTGCTCGTTTGAATTTTTCTTGGTCTAGCCTAGATTGGCATGCAGAAAAAATAGCTTTAATTAAAGCTTCAGCCAAAGAGGCTGGAAAAAATATTTTGATTATTCAGGATTTACCAGGACCTAGAATTCAAGAAGAACATGGGCATACATATGACAAGACTACGACTTTCGATATGACAGAGCAAGATAAAAATTTTGTGAAATTTGGTGTCGAGCAAGAGGTAGACTACACAGCACTTTCATTTGTCGGTAGTAAAAAAGAAATATTAGAATGTCGTGAACTTATAAAAAGTCTTGGTGGTACACAAAAAATAATTGCGAAAGTAGAGAGAAAAATCGCCGTCGATAACCTCGAAGAAATTATTTCTTCGGCTGATGCAGTGATGGTAGCCAGGGGAGATCTGGGCGATGAATTTCCACTTGAACAAGTTCCATTTATACAAGATAAAATTATTAAAGCTTGTAATAAGGCTGGTAAGCCCGTAATCACTGCTACACAAATGATGCTGTCGATGACAAATAGTCCGACGCCGACACGTGCTGAAGTAACAGATGTTTACTCTGCAATCTCACAAGGTAGCGATGCAGTAATGCTTTCAGAAGAAACAGCCACAGGTAAATATCCAGTCGAAGCTGTGACTATGATGGAGAAAATTATTCTAGAAGCCGAAAGCCATATGACTAGTGATAAAAAATTAAATCTTTTGTAAAACTGCAGGGCGGAGGGGAACCCTCCGCCCTGCAGTTATCCACTTGACTTCTATATACACTCTATATATACTGTGTGTATATGTCAGAAACAGTAATAAATTTTAAAACAAGTGCAAAGCTTAAAGCACAAGCGAAAGAGGTCCTCGATGAAATGGGACTCAATTTTTCTATTGCTTTAAATGATTATTTAAAAAAAATAATTCTCGAAAAGAGAATTGAATTCACTGTGCCTGAAATCCCAAATGCTCGTTTACGAAAAGCTATCAAAGAATCTAGGGAAGATTATAAAAATGGAAAATCTTTTGGACCATTTAAGAATCATGAAGATTTTGAAAAATCATTAATGTCCTAAATTTATGCTTAATGCTATTTTCTCTAAAAACTTTAAAAAATCTTTCAAAAAGAAAGATAAAATTATTCAAGAAAAAGTAAAAATACGCATTAGACTCTTTAGAGAAGATCCAAATAATTTAATTTTAAATAATCATAAACTTTCAGGTGAGTATGAGGGTTGTAGTAGTATAAATATAACTGGTGATTATAGAGTAGTTTTTGAATTTCTTGATAAAAATACTGTGAACTTAGTAGATATCGGAACTCATTCAGAATTGTATGAGTAATGATAAAAATTAAATCTTTTGTAAAAATTATGACAAAAATAAAAAAAGTTACGGGGAGGGAAATAATAGATTCACGGGGGAATCCGACTGTCGAAGTCGAGTGTGAACTTGAGAGTGGGGCAGTGGCTGTGGCGGGTGTGCCGTCTGGGGCGAGTACAGGAATACATGAAGCTTTGGAATTGCGAGATGCAGATAAGGCTAGGTACAACGGCCTCGGAGTTTTGAATGCAGTAAATAATGTAAACACAATAATCAATGAAAATATTTCTGGAAAAGAATTTGATCAGAAATCTTTAGATGAGGCATTGATAAATTTAGATGGAACAAAAAATAAATCCAAACTCGGAGCGAATGCAATACTCGGTGTGTCGCTCGCTTTTGCTCGTGCAGTCGCAAATGAAAAGAAAATAAATTTATATGAATATTTAGGGAGCTTAGTAGGGAATACAGAATATGCTTTACCCGAGCCGATGTTTAATGTTATCAATGGTGGTAAACATGCCGACAGTGGACTCGACATTCAAGAATTTATGATTATCCCTGTCGGTATAAAAACTTTTAAAGAAAAAGTCCGTGTAGTTTCAGAAGTGATTTCAGCTTTGAAAAAAGTTTTAGTGGAAAAAGGATTTGGTGTCGGAGTAGGGGATGAAGGTGGCTTTGCACCAAAACTCGCTTCCAATGAAGAAGCTTTTGATATTTTAATTATGGCGATACAAAATGCTGGTTATACTACAGAGCAAATAAAGATCGGTATTGATGCTGCAGCATCTAGCTTCTTCTTCGAGGGAATGTATAAATTAAAAATAGCAGGGGAGGAGAAAAGTTTTAATACCGATGAAATGATAGCTTGGTATGAAAAGCTCGTATCTACATACCCGATAATTTCTATCGAAGATGGACTCGACGAAGAAGACTGGGCGGGATTTGTATCATTAAATAAAAAACTCGGAGACAAGATAAAAATAATAGGGGATGACCTTCTTGTGACGAATATAGAAAAAATCCAAAAAGCTATTTCAGAAAATGCTGTGAATTCTGTTTTGATAAAATTGAATCAAATCGGAACTTTGTCTGAGACAATCGACGCAATACAAATGACTAAAAAACAAAATTGGAACGCTATCGTTTCGCACCGTTCAGGGGAGACAAATGATACATTTATCGCCGACCTTGCCGTAGGACTATCATGTGGTTACATAAAATCTGGCTCACTAACCCGCGAAGAAAGAGTCTGTAAATATAATCGTTTGATGGAGATAGAAGAGAATTTACTATCTAAATAAAAATTGCGGAGGATGTGAGATTCGAACTCACGGACCCTTTTACAGGTCGGCGGTTTAGTAAACCGCTAGTTTAAACCACTCACTCAATCCTCCAAGATTGTATTGCTATTGTAATTTATTTTGTAATTTTATACAATAGAAGTATGGTAGAGACGTTAATATTAAATAGGATAAAATTTAATAAAAAAGGAATTCAAAAAAAGCTTATTTTGCAAGCTAAAAAGTCTTTAAATTTAACATGGTCTGAATTTGCTAAAGAATTAGGTGTAAGTACTAGAACACTTACAAATTGGAGTTGTGAAAAGTTAAATATGTCTTTTGTCTCTGCTGAAAGAATTTCAAAATTAACAGATCTTAAAATTCCTAAAGGCTATTTAGTTATAAAATGGGATGATCATTTAAGAAAGATTAGTGCATCTGGTGGAAAGAGTAGTTTCAAAAAACATGGAAGAGTTGGTGGTGATGAAATATATAGAAAAAATAAATGGAAAGAATGGTGGACTAAAAATGGAAAGTATCAAAAAGCTCCTAGTGGTTATAATTCATTGTTAAATATAAAAAAACCAAAACATAATAAATTGCTTGCTGAATATGTCGGTATTATGCTAGGTGATGGTGGAATAGCAAAATATTCTACGACAATTACTCTTTCAAATGAAGAAATAAATTATGTTAATTATATATCAAGTTTGATAAATAAATTATTCGGTTTGACCCCAAAAGTTTATAAAAAGAAAAACGCTAATGCTGTCGATATAGTAGTTCAAAGAAAAGCTTTGGTAGATTTTTGCCAAAGTATTGGACTTGTTCAGGGAAATAAAGTTAAACATCAAGTAGATATTCCAAGCTGGGTCAAAGAGAATAAAAGTTTTTCGATAGAATGTGTTAGGGGATTAATAGATACTGATGGGTGCTTTTACACTAATTCGTATTATGTGAATGGTAAAAAATATTTTTATTTTAAAATTGCTTTTAAAAACAGTTCTTTGCCGTTAATTAAATCAGTGGCAGAGATTTTAGCTAGTTTAGGAGTAAAAGTGAGAATAAGTAGAAATTTAAAAGACGTGCGAATTGAAGAAAAAGAATCAGTTTTAAAATATATAAAGGAAATAGGGACATATAATGATAAACATTTACAAAAAATAATAAAATGGAAAAATAGCAAAAATATGTTAGAGTAGTTGGGTCAAAGGAACCGTGTCTGAGCGGTCTAAGGTACCTCTTTGCTAAAGAGGCAGGGGCTTTAAAACCCCTCGCGAGTTCGAATCTCGCCGGTTCCGCAACAAATCTAAACCCAAATCCGCGGCGACCGCGTTTTTCGCGTGAATTTGGATTTTTTACGGTATCTGATGGACAAAGTTCGAAATTACTTCGAGCAGAACCCCAATGATTTAAAAAGCTTTAGCTTTTTATTTTGGCGAAATTCGGGCGGGCTTCCATAAATACATACTATCATATTATTCTAAGTTTGAATATCCTTGTTGTGAATATACACTTATGATATACTATGGGTAAATCAATTAGAACAAAAGAATACGGAGTATTCGTCAAAAGTCTTCGCCAAGCTCGTGAAGAAATGGGATTAACACAGGTTGAGGTCGCAAAGAAACTTAAAAGACCACAATCGTACATTTCTAAATGTGAAGCTGGCGAACAAAGGATTGATGTGGTTGAATTAAATAAGTTTGCGAAACTTTATAAAAAAAACATTGGATACTTTATAAGTTAATTATAAAATTATGGAAAACAAAGAAAAACAAAATAATTTGCCTTGGATAATTGTTGGTGTAGTTGTAATCGTTTTTATTATTTTTTTGGTAAGTAGTTCTAACAAAGGAAACACGAATCAATCAGGTAATTCTCCAACAAATAGTATAACTGGATTTTTTACGCCAGAAAGTGATGCTCAAATAAAATGCAAATCAGTTACTCAAAAAGCCTTCGATAATTGGTCGGGGAAATTATCTAAGCAACTTTACGATTCCATAATGATTGGTACCGACACAGGTCAAATAATCAATACTGGCTCAACTGTTGATTACAAATATAATTACAATACTGATGTAAATCTTTGTTTTATGGAATATGTTTTTTCATGGAAAGTTAAAAAGGTTAGTTCGGGAAATGAAGGACAGGTTGATATAAAAGTTGTGCAAACACTCTTTTCTGATACCAACGACCCTACAACCACAGGAAATACAGCTCTCGCAACTTTAGCTACAGGAACTGGCCCAAGTGGAAGTCAACTAGTACAACTTTGTTCTGTTATGGTGCCAGGGCATTATGACGACCCAACACAAAAACCAGTAGGCGAATTACTTGCTCCTACACAATGCAAGTCGGAATCAGAGTTTAATTCATTGGTGCTCGAAAGATTTGGCATTAAGTAGTAAATTTTGTGCAAAAACTTTCAAAAAAATCCTTAATATCATTAGTAGTAATAATTCTTTTGATATTTTTGGGTTTATATTTCTCGCGAGATTCTATAACCAAACAATGGAAAGAATTTCAATTGAATAAAGAATTCGTTTGCCCAGAAAATCAAACTGCTGAACAAGCTGACGCTTATCGGTATAAGCAAACTAAATTTTACGTAGATAATTACCCCGATATAACCTTTCAGAATTTTTTAAGTAGGCGTATGCAACTTTTAGTTTCTCATAAATGTTCAGTTACTCTGCAGAATCTAGCGAATGATAATAATGGTGTATTGCCAGATCAAAATTCTGTTAATGAACTTAAAAATGCACCTTACGGACCAAACAATCTAACTCTAAAAGAAATGGCGAAAAATTTAAAATAATTAAGATGGAAAGCGCAGAACAAGATTGTCATATGTTGGAAGAATATCTAAAGGTATTTCAAGATTTGATGTTGACCATTTTACAGCGTCGCGCTCTTTTTAGAGCTTTTGAGGAATCCTTGATTGGTAAAAATATATCTGATGAAAATCCTTTTTTAAAATTTTATGCAGGTGATTATAGGCGTTCTCAATTTGCTGATTTAAGAAAATTTTTTGATAATAACAAACGATACCCGACTTATAAGTTTTCTTTTATTACGGAACATTGTTCCGATAAAACTATTCTAGATAGCCATAAAGAATTATTAAAAAGTTGGCAAGATAAATTTCAGGACATCGCAAATAAAATTGATTTTCATATTGAACAAGGGTTTGTGGCTACTCCTGTCTTCAAAAAACAATTTGATGATTTCACTGACGAAGTAAATGAATATATTGATAAGGTCATTGAGGTTTTGGTAAAGGACGGTCATAAAATAAGTTATCAAATGGGAAGAAAATCAGAATCTGATTTTCTAGTGAATTGGCAAAAAGAATATTTTGATGAGTTTAAGAAGATTGTTTGCGAATAGGGAGCAATCCCCGCCGTTTTATAATGTTTCTTCAAAACGGCGTGGATTTGTGCGCGAACGGGTGGGTGGGTCAAGCACATAAAGAAATTTAGGACTCGCCATCCTTTTTTTTGTTATAATTGTATGGTGAGACATTTTTTTGAATTTATAAGCCCGCCCGAATTTCGCCAAAACAAAAAGAGGAGCAAGCGGAGGATTCCTCCCCAGACCCCTCCTCCTCCGTTTGCGACATCCGAATTCAGAAAAAAGGAATCAGCCGAAGTTTTGCGGAATCCTTTCCCCAGAAAATTGTTTCCGCAAAACTTCGTCCGCATTGTTTCAGATTTCTTTTTCTGGATTTTCTTCGAAAAAAGTTCGAATTTTGTCCAGAATATACCGCAAATGTTTTTGGAACCGTGTCTGAGCGGTCTAACGTACCTCTTTGCTAAAGAGGCAGGGGCTTTAAAACCCCTCGCGAGTTCGAATCTCGCCGGTTCCGCTTGTAATAATTTTATACATTTAACGGCAATAATAATATGAACGGTACAAATTGGTCGGAAGTTTTCTTTTTTATTTCTTCAATAGGTTTTATATCTCTATGGGTTTTAACTATAGTATTTTTATTTTACTTGATAAAAACTATGCACACTTTTTCTAGAATTATGAACAAATTAGAAAAAGATATAGAGAATATAAGTGAAGAAGCAAAAGATATGATAGACGATGTGCGAGACAATATGATTTTCAAATTTTTATTCGGGAAAAAGAAGAAACATCACAAGGTTAAAAAATAGTTTTAATAATAATTAATTGTGCAAATCACAATTGAAAAAAGAATGAAAAAAACAAAAGGAATGTCAGTAGGGAAGAAGGTGGCAATAGGTGCAGGAGTAGCAGCTATCGGAGCAATAGGAGCGTATGCTTTTATGGGTCCAAATGGAAAAAAGAATCAAAAGAAAGCGAAAGTTTTAGTAAATAAAATGGTTAAGACAGAAAAGAAAATCCAAAAAGATTGGAAAAATTTAAAAACAAAAGCCGGACCATCTCTAAAAGAATTCAAAGCTACCGTAAAGAAAGTAGCAGGCCAAACAAAAAAAGAAATTAAGAAAGAGGTAAAGAAAGCTAAAAAAGTAATAAAAAAGATTAGTAAGTAAATACAATAATTATTGATTCTTGCAACAAAAAGTCACTCAAATAGACTTGTAGTTTTTACTGATAAAATATAAGGAGGATTTACTATTTTCTTTATAGTGTTATGATTCTTTCTATGGCAACAATAACAAAAAAGATTGATACAGAGTGGTTTGAATTAATTTTGTCTGGAAAGAAAAAATATGAGCTTCGACTTGCTGATTTTGATATTCAAGAAGGGGATACAATCAGGCTTGAAGAGTATAATGAAGAAAAAATACCTACTGGAAGATTTATCGAAAAGATCGTGACTTACGTTCGAAAACCAGATTTATCTGAATGGATAGAAAAACAACCAGAACTTTTAGAAAAGTCTTTTTATGTTATTTCGTTTGAGTAATATTTTTTATGGCTTTGAATATTCAAACAAAAAATAATACAGAACAAGAATTAGCCACTAAAGTGGTTATTGAATATGTTATTAAAAAGTATTCTGTACCTTTGTATACTTCCAATGTACTTATTGAAGAAAAGGTTATTCCACATTCTCATCCTGTTTTGACTTTAAATACTCGAACGACTGAGCCGTTATTTGTATTAAAGACTTTTGTACATGAGCAGTTTCATTGGTTTGTACAAAATAATGAAAAATATGCTGAATGTATTATGTATTTAAAAAAGTACCCTGATTTAGGAGATTGTAATAAAACTGGCACGTATCCAAACAGTTTTTGGGAGCATTTGATTGTTTGCTGGAATACGAAAAATTTCTTGAATCAATTGCTTGATATAGAAAAAATTAATTTCATTGATACTGATCGAAAAGTATATCCATTGACAGAAAAGTTTGTTGAGGAAAATTTTGAAACTTTAAAGAAAGATTTATCTAAATGGCAAATGGTATATAATTTTTAATGCGCTAAAGTAAAAGCTATTACTTTTTTAGCTCCAGCATTTTTTAGTATTTTTCTAGCTTCGTTTAAGGTTGCGCCGGTGGTCGTCACATCGTCTATTAATATTATATTTCTATTTTTTATTTTAGCTTCATTGATAATTCCAAAAGTCCCGATGAGATTTTGTAATCTTTTATTTCGATCACGAATGAGGGCTTGATGCTCAGTCTCTTTTGTTTTTATTAAAACATTATTTACTAATTCCCAATATACGCCATGGCGTATATTGTTTGATTGATTATTTATTTTAATTAAATGTTTACAGACTAATTCGGCTTGGTTGAAACCCCGCTCATTTGTTCTCTTTTTAGAAAGGGGAATAGGGATCAGGATTGGCTCGCGGAAATTTTCGAAAATTGAGAGATCAGTAAGTTCTTCATTTATTTTTCCATATAAGCTTTCTGCGAAAATTTCCGCGAGCCTTTTTTTACCTTTATATTTTAGTAGACTAATAGCTTTTTTAATCGGTGGATGTCGATAATCATATAAAGCAAAAATCCATTTTACCGTTTCTCTTTCGGCTATGGGAAAACTAGAAATACAATCTAAACATAAAATTTCTCCAGATTTTTTACAAGAGAGGCAATTCACAGGAAATATTAAATTCAATATAGTATTTAAAATACTCATATGTTATAATATATAGATATTTTATCATATATGGCGAACCCATTTCAAAAATTAATAGATGCAAGTAAAGGTATCTTCTCTAGTAGCTCATCAGAGAGTGCTGTAGGTATTGATATAGGAACTTCTGCTATAAAAGTAGTTCAAATAAAAAAGAAAGCTGGACGTGCTGTTCTTGAGACTTATGGTGCTGTCTCTCTCGGTCCCTATGCTGGTATTGATATTGGACGAGTGACAAATTTAAATGAAGAAAAAATAATTGAAGCATTAAAAGAAGTTATTAAACAATCTGGTGTCACTACTATATCATCAGCCTTAGCTATTCCTTCTCAGTCTAGCTTGGTTTTTTCTTTTGAACTTCCGTCTCAGGTAAAAGAAAGTGATATGGCAAGTATAGTGCCAACAGAAGCACGTAAATATATTCCTGTACCAATGTCAGAAGTTACTCTTGATTGGTTTTTATTACCTAAAAAACAACCTAGTTTTGAAGAAGAAAATAATCCAAATATTCCTATTGTACAAGAGCAAAATAATGAAGTTTTAGTTGTGGCTATACAAAATGAAGCAGTTTCCAAATATAGTACAATTATGAATCAGTCAGGTCTCGATGCTAGTTTTTTTGAATTAGAAATATTCTCTTCTATTCGTTCTAATTTTGAACACGAACTTTCTCCAGTTTTAATTCTTGATTTTGGTGCAAGTAAAACAAAGCTTTCAATTGTAGAATTTGGTTCTGTAAAAAGTTTTCATACAATCACTCGTGGTTCAGCTGATATTACAGAATCTATTTCTAAATCCTTAGATATTACTTTTGGCAAAGCAGAAGAAATGAAAAAAGAATTTGGTTTGTTTGGTAATGGAGCAGAAAAAAGTTTAACAGATATTATTAAAATTCATACAGACTATTTGTTTTCAGAAACAAATAGTGTTTTATTAAACTATGAAAAGAAGTATAATAAAGCTATTAGTAAAGTTATTTTAACAGGTGGCGGATCTCTCCTAAAAGGTTTTAAGGAAGTAGCAATTAGTAATTTTCCAACTCAAGTAGAAATGGGTAACCCGTTTTCAAAGGTTGATGCACCGGTTTTCTTGGAAAAAGTTTTAGAATCCACAGGTCCAGAGTTTGCAGTTGCTTTGGGTCTTGCTTTGAGGAAGTTACAATGAGATAATGTATATACACCGAGTGTGATCTTTTTAAATCAACTATGGAACAAAATTTTCAAACATCATTTATACCAAAAAAACCAATGGTAGAAGAACAAGTTGTACGTTCACGTCCGACTAGTTTTTTTACGATCCTTTCTATTTTTATTTTCTTCACTGTTGTATTGGCTTCAGGTGGTGTTTATTTCTATCAAATATCGTTGACTAATCAAGCTGATCAAATGGCCAAGGATTTGAGTATTGCTCAAAATCGTTTTGAGCCGACTTTGATATCCAAATTACAACAATTAGACAAAAGATTGAATTCTGCAAATCAAATATTATCAAAGCACGTAGCAGTCTCTCCAGTTTTTGATTTGTTGCAAAAGGTTACACTGAAGACTATTCGTTATTCTAAATTTTCTTATACTTTAGGTGATACTGCTAGCTCAAAAATTAATATTACAATGACAGGGCAGGCAATAGGTTATCGATCAATAGCTTTACAATCTGATGTTTTTACAAAATACAGTCAGGATATAATAGACCCAGTTTTTTCTAATCTTTCTTTGGATGCTAAAAATAATGTTGTCTTTAACTTAGATTTTTCTATTAATCCTTCTTTTGTAAATTATAAACAGTTGATTTCTCAAGGTAATCTTTCAACACAATAATATGAGATTTTTAATTCCAATCATTTTAATACTAATATCAGTTGCAGGGTTTTTCATGTTTTTAAATCCAAACTATGCTCAAATAAAACTTTTAACAAATAAAATTACTTCTTACAATACAGCCCTAACTAATTCTAAATCTTTAGAAAACGAAAGAGATAAACTTGCAACAAAATATAACTCAATAGACACAGAAAATTTAAAGAAACTATCTGTTATGTTGCCGGACAATGTAGATAATATTAGACTTATTTTGGAGATTGAAAAAATAGCAGCACCATACGGTATGGTCTTAAAAGATGTAAAATATAGTGCTGTAGTAGAACCAGTAGTTACTACTAAGGTAAAGCTAGCAAAAACAGCTGTCGTCAAAAAAGATTATGGAGATTGGGATCTAGAATTTTCTACTTCTGGTACTTATACTAATTTCATTAAACTCTTAAAAGACCTAGAACACAATCTTCGTATTGTCGACATTGCGTCTATAGATTTTTCTTCTGACGTTTCTACTGCTCCAAATACTGGAGCCTCTCTTTCTACTTCTTCACCTGATACCTATAAATTTAATTTTAAAATTAAAACTTATTGGCTTAAAAATTAAATATGAACCCACAAATAAAAAAAATAATATTGTTCGTAGGTATAGCATTAGTAGTTATTTTAGTTGCAATTTTTTTCTTTAAAAAATCACCGACTACTACAGTAAGTTTAACTTCTTCTGCTAAAAATTCTGCACCAGTGACGACTAGTGGAACAGTAGCTAAGGCTTCTCCTGTTGTCGGACAACAATTTTTAACCACATTACTCAATATAAATAATATTAAATTAGATGATAGTATTTTTTCTGATCCTAGTTTTGCTACATTAACTAATTCAAGTATTGAACTAGTTTCTGAGGGAAATGAAGGAAGACTATGCCCATTTCTTCCAATTGGAACCGAATGTTCACCTATACTTTCTAACACAAATCCTCTTACTGGAGCTGTTTTGCCACCTACTCCCGACAGTAGTATTATCCCTCCAGGAAATACTGTGCAAAATCCTCCAGTTAATCCACCTGCTCCATTAACAGGTGGAACAAATTAAATATGAGCTTTTTAGAAGAACTTGCAAAACAAGGCTTGATAAACGAGAGCCAAATAGGGGAAATCAAAGGAAAAGCAGAAGAGAAATATGCTGGTGATATTGATGATGCTCTTTTAGAATTTGGTATTAATAAAGATAAGGCTCTAGAAATAAAGGGGCAGTATTTTTCTATGCCAATAAAAAAAATTTTAACAAAAACTCTTTCTTTTGAAGCCTTAAAATATATTCCGGAAGATTCAGCGACACATTATCATTTTGCCCCAATTGGTTTCAAAGAGGGTGTACTAGAAGTAGGTATTACTGATCCAGAAAATATTCAAGCGATGGATGCTTTGCAATTTATTTCTGCCAAATTAAACACTCCTTTTAAAATTTTTCTTATTTCCAAGAGTGACTATATGGATATCATGGAAAATTATAAAGGTATATCTGGCGAAGTAAATCCAGAGCTTAATGAAATAAATAAAGAAGAGACTGCTGATTTAAAAGATTTGAGTGAGGCCTCTCTTAGTAAGGATATAAAAGAAATAAAAATTGGTGAAGAAGCTAAAATAGTAGAATCAGCTCCGGTAATAAAAATCGTAGCTGTTATTTTGCGTAATGCTATTGAAGGAAATGCTTCAGATATACACATAGAATATACTGGTGAAAAAGTAAAAGTCCGATATCGTGTGGACGGAATACTTCATACTACAATTGTCTTACCATCAAATGTTTACAATGGTATTGTTTCCCGTATTAAAATATTAGCTAAGATGCGTTTAGATGAAAAAAGAAAACCACAAGATGGGTCTTTTTCTACAAATATTGATGGACGAAAAATTGATTTTCGTGTTTCCACAATGCCAGCTTATTATGGAGAAAAAGTCGTGATGCGTATACTGGATTCTGAAAAGGGGGTAAAGCCACTAGATACTCTAGGTCTTTCAAAAAGAAATTTGGAAATGGTCAGAGAAGCTTTGACTCGTCCATATGGACTGATTCTTATCACTGGTCCGACTGGTTCCGGAAAATCTACTACTCTTTATTCTATGATCAATGAGTTAGACAAAGACAGAAGCAATATTGTGTCCCTTGAAGATCCAGTAGAATATCATATTCCAGATGTAAACCAAAGTCAGATGATGCCAGAAATTGGTTATGATTTTGCTTCCGGACTCCGATCTATTTTACGTCAGGATCCAGATATTATTATGGTGGGAGAAATTCGTGACAAAGAAACAGCTCAGCTCGCTATTCAAGCAGCTTTGACGGGTCACCTTGTTCTTTCAACATTACACACTAATAATGCTATTGGTGCTGTGCCTAGACTTGTCGATATGGGTATTGATCCATATCTAATAGCTCCAACATTGATATTGTCTATTGGTGAGAGACTTTCTCGTCTTACTTGTCCTTCTTCTAAAAAATTATCTCAAATGGATCCTAGTGTTCGAGCTCAGCTTGAAAAATCATTAATTGATTTACCAGAAGAATATAAAAAAGAGATTACAATAGGTGAACAAATGTATGAAACAGTTCCTTCGCCTGAGTGTCCTTCTGGAACTCGTGGACGTATTGCTGTCTTTGAAATGTTTAAGGTTGATAAGGGTATGCAAGAGGTTATTTTGAAAAACCCCGTCGGTTCTGAAATTTATAAACAAGCTAGGTCTAAGGGCATGCTAACAATGAAAGAAGATGCTATGATTAAAGCAATCGAAGGTACAATACCTTTTCAAGAAGTTTACAATTTTACCACTGATATAGATTAAAAGTCGTAATTATAATATAATAAAGATATAAAAATATGGAAGGAGACAAGAAAAAAATTTTAATAGTAGATGATGATACATTCCTTATTGATATGTATGCTTTGAAATTTAGCCAAGGTCCTTTTGAAGTCTATACTGCTCAAAGTGCCATGGAAGCTTTAGAAAAAATAAAAAATGGATTAACTCCAAATATTATTTTGTTAGATATTATGATGCCAGAAATGGATGGTTTTGAAATGTTAGAAAAAATGATTAATGAAAAATTGGCATTAGATTCTTTAAAAATAATTCTCTCAAACAAAGGACAACAGTCAGATATTGACCGTGGTTTACAATTGGGTGCTTCTGGTTATATTGTCAAAGCTAGTAGTACACCAGCAGAAGTGATAGATAAAGTTATGGAAATTTTAAATAAAAAATTAGCAGCAGCTAAATAATATCTATGGATTATCAAAAAACACTTGAAGAATTAATATTGACAGTAATGCGAGAAGGGGGTTCAGACCTTCATCTTGGTGCTTTGCGTGTACCTGCTGTTCGTGTTTCAGGTGAACTTATTTTTTTAGTCAAAATGCCTGTCTTATCAAAAGAGGATATGTCGGCTATTTTAAATATTTTGATTGGTCAAAAAAAGTTTGATGATTTTCTTCTTAAACAAGAAATTGATTTTTCTTATGATTTTAATAACGGGCAAGCTAGACTTCGTGGTAATGCTTTTTTTCAAAAAGGTCTTATTAGTATTGCACTTCGTTTGATACCAAAAGTTCTTCCTCTCGAGGAATTAAATTTATCTCCAATGATTGCTGAGATTGCTAGAAAAAAACAAGGATTTTTTCTTTGTGTTGGCCCTGTCGGACAAGGTAAATCTACTACTCTTTCAGCGATGATTAATCTTATAAATAATGAACAAGCTCGCCATATTGTAACCATTGAAGATCCTATTGAGCATATTTATGTTCCAAATAAATCTATTATTGATCAACGCGAAGTAGGTATTGATACCGAAGATTTTCATATTGCTTTAAAATCTGCTTTTCGTGAAGATGTAAATGTTATCATGATCGGTGAAATGCGTAATACTGAAACTATTGGGACAGCTGTCACTGCTGCTGAGACAGGACACTTGGTGCTTTCTACTCTTCATACAAATAATGCCTCTCAAACTATCGACCGTATTATTGATTCCTTCCCTGGAAGTCAGCAAGATCAAATTCGAATCCAGCTCGCTTCATCTTTGCTTGGTATATTTTCTCAAAGACTTGTACCAAAAATAACTGGTGGATTGATACCTGCCTATGAACTACTTTTAAATAATAATGCTGTCTCGAATCTGATTCGAGAAAAGAGAACTCATGAAATAGATGTCGTCATTGAAACAGGAACTGAAAATGGAATGATAGACCTCAATCGCTCTTTACTAGAATTGGTTCGAAAAGGTGAAATTTCAATGGAAACTGCTTATCAATATTCTTTAAATCCAAAAGGTTTAGAGAGAATGGTCTAATAAAAATATGCTTTTTAAATATAAGGTTGTTGATGACAAAGGAATAAATCGAGAGGGAAGTATTGATGCACCTAATAAGGATTTTGCTATTTCCGGTCTTCAACATCGTGGTTTCATTGTCGTTTCTATTTTTGAAGAAGATGAAGTTAAAAATATTTTTAACTTTTCTTTTTTGATGCGTATACCAGTGAAGGATGTAGTGATACTTTCTCGTCAGATCTCTACTCTTTTCGGTGCTCAGGTTTCTGCTTTGAAAGCTTTTTCTTTACTTGCTAGTAATACTGAAAACAAACTCTTAGCTAAAAAATTAACCCAAGTAGCAGATGACTTGCAATCCGGTGTATCTATTTCTGGAGCATTAGCTAAGCATCCAGATGTTTTTTCTGAGTTTTATGTGAACATGGTCAAGGCTGGTGAAGAAACAGGAAAATTAAATGAAACATTTTTATACTTGGCTGACTACTTAGATAGACAGTATGAACTCACTTCTAAAACAAAGAATGCTTTGATTTATCCGATTTTTGTTATTATTACATTTTTTGTAGTTATGGGTCTTATGTTTGTCGTCGTTATTCCGAAGCTTTCAGCTATTATACAAGACACAGCACAAACAATTCCTTTTTATACAAAAGTCGTTATTGCTATTTCCGATTTCTTTGTAAATTATGGTTTTATTTTCTTAATTTTTATTGTGCTTATGGGTATTTGGGTTTGGAGACTTTCTAGTACTGAGGCAGGTAAGACTTATTTGGATAGATTAAAATTGAACACTCCAGGTATTGGTAATTTGTATAAAAAATTGTATCTTTCTCGTATTGCTGACAATATGGACACTATGCTTTCTTCTGGGATTCCTATTGTTCGAGCGATAGATATCACTGCTGAAGTCGTGGATAGTAAAGTCTATAAAATAATCTTAAAAGATGCTGCTGAAGGCGTGAAGTCTGGACTTTCTTTTTCTATGGCCTTAGAACGTCATCCAGAATTACCTAGTATTTTGGTGCAGATGGTAAAAGTCGGAGAAGAGACAGGGGGGCTCGGTTCTATTTTAAAAACATTAGCAACTTTTTATAAAAGAGAAGTGGATGATGCTATTGATACTCTCGTCGGACTCATTGAGCCGGTGATGATTGTCGTCCTTGGTCTTGGTGTCGGAATTTTACTTGTGTCTGTTCTCGTACCTATCTACAACGTCGCTGGAAGTATTAAATAAAACAACCTCACCCTAACCCTCTCCTGGAAAGGAGAGGATGGAGAATGGGGTACGTTTTCCACAGGTAGTATTGTTATAATTTAAACCATGTTATAATTAACCTATTAAAAATAAGTCGAAATTATTTTATTAATTATTAGTTTAAGTTTAAAAAAATTTATGAAGAAAATGAATCTTAAAAAAGGTTTCACATTAATCGAATTGTTGGTTGTTATTGCAATCATCGGTATCTTGGCCTCAGTCGTATTGGCATCACTTAACTCTGCACGTACAAAAGGAAAGGATGCATCTGCAAAGACACAAGTGTTCGTTCACAAGCTGAAATATTTTACAATACTGTAGGCACAACACCTGCTAACTCTTATGGTGCTGCTGACGTTGCTGGTGCTAACCAAGCTGGTAGTGTCTGTCAAGATGGTACTGTAGCTGGTTTACTTACAGCTGCTGGTACTCAAACAGGAACTACAGCAAGTTGTCACGTTGCTGCTGATCATGGATCATACGCAACTGAAATAGTACTAGCAGACGCTAGTAGATTCTGTGTTGATAGTACAGGTTTTGCTGGTGCATCATCAGTTGCTCTTGGTTCAGGAACAGTTTGTACTCGTTAATAGTACTTTTATAGTATAAAAATACTATAATATTTTTTCAAAAACCACCTTCGGGTGGTTTTTGTTTTGTGTAACATGCTATAATAGTACTATTATTAAAGTAATTAAAAATTAACATTTTATATGAAGAAAATGAATCTTAAAAAAGGTTTCACATTAATCGAATTGTTGGTTGTTATTGCAATCATCGGTATCTTGGCCTCAGTCGTATTGGCATCACTTAACTCTGCACGTACAAAAGGAAAGGATGCATCTGCAAAGACCCACTCCACCTAATTCTTACGGAGTACCACCTACTAGTGTTTGTGAAGATTTACAAGTTCAGAAGTTGTTTACAGCCGCACATCTTCAAACACAAAGCAATGCTAGTTGTTTTGTTTCTGCTGATAGTAATTCTTATTCTGCTAGTGTAACCCTCAATGATCATACAGATTTTTGTGTGGATAGTTCTGGTTTTGCGGGAGTAGGAACAGCTGTTCCTGTTGATGCAGATGGTAATGCTAGTTGTGGCGCTGCTGGTACTGGTGGAAATAATAATCCTTTACCTCCTTGTGATCTTGAATCTGCACCTGGTAGTGGTTTGTTCAATTTGTTAGCTGGTGGTGCACCTGGTGGTGGTGATTGTACAATTAATCCTTAAAAGATTTTTACATAATCACAAAACAAAAACCACCTTCGGGTGGTTTTTGTTTTGTGTACTTGATATAATGGTTCTATTATTAAAGTAATTTAGAAAAGATATTTTATGAAGAAATTAAGTTTCAAGAAAGGTTTTACATTGATAGAACTGTTGGTTGTTATTGCTATTATCGGAGTACTCGCTAGTGTTATTTTAGCTTCAATCAATACTGCTCGTACAAAGGGAACAGATGCTGCTATTAAATCACAATTAGCAAATGCTCGTGTTCAGGCAGAGCTTACTTATGATGCAAACGGTTGTTATGGTGCTACTTGTTCTGCTTCAGCTCCAGCGATTCTTGCTCCAGGGGCATGTTCTGTCGGTATTGCACTTGCTAATAGTATTTTTAATACATCTGTGGATTCAAAATTTTCAGCACAGATTAGTGGTGCTATTGCCAATGATATAGGAGGATATAATGCTTGTTCTGCAGCTGTCGGAGGTACTACTTGGGCTGCTTCAGTCGGTCTTCGTACAAATCCTACGATACAAGCATGGTGTGTAGATAGTAGTGGTACATCAAAACTTGAGACAATTGCTGCCAATTCACAGGCTGCTTTAAATGGAACAGTTACTGCAGCAGGTCTTTGTTTATAATTACTTTTAATCTCTCAAAAACCACCTAAATAGGTGGTTTTTGTTTTGTGTAGATATGCTATAATTATAATGTTTATTAATATAATTTTTAAAATTAAATGATTCTTACTATTACAATACTTTTCTTTCTTTTTGGTGCTATTATAGGCAGTTTTTTGAACGTCGTAATTTACCGTTTTAATACTGGTAAAACATTTGGTGGACGTAGTATGTGTATGGCTTGCAGTAAAAGTCTTTCTTGGTATGAGCTTGTACCTGTTTTTAGTTTTTTAATTCAAAAAGGGAAGTGTCGTAATTGTAAAGCTAAAATTTCTATTCAATACCCGTTGGTCGAAGTTTTGACTGGTTTTGTTTTTGCAGCTATTTTCTTAAAATATCAGCTTTTGTTTTGGCTTAATACTGTCGACTTCACAATAACTTTGGCTTATTATGCGACACTATTTTCTTTGTTGATTGTGATTGCTGTCTATGATGTTCGTCATAAAATAATTCCAGATATTTTAGCTTTTGTTTTTGGTTTAATTTCTTTTATTGGAATTTTCTTTTTCTTGAATGGTAATTTTTACCCACACCTTCCAGCTCTTTTAGAATATTTGTCTGGTTTAATTTTGGCTTTACCATTTGCTTTCTTTTGGCTTGTCTCTCGTGGACGATGGATGGGGCTCGGTGATGCTAAGCTATCTCTCGGACTCGGATGGATGCTCGGTCTATCTCTTGGTCTTTCTGGTCTAGTCTTAGCTTTTTGGCTTGGAGCTATTCTGGGTATTGGACTTTTGATTTTTTCTAAAAAACATAATATAAAAAGTGAAATTCCATTTGCACCATTTTTGATTATTGGTACATTTTTGACTTTCATTTTTGAAATGAATTTCTTCCCGTTTTATTAATTTAAAATATGGTAAATTTTTTAAAAAAAATAAAGAATAATTTATTTCACCCTTTTATTAAAAAGGGTAGTAGTCAATCTGGAATGACATATATAGAGCTAATCGTAGTCCTTACTATTTTTGGAATTATGTCTACTGTGTTGCTTTTTAAGTACGGCACATTTAATGCTCAGATTGATTTACAAAATTTATCTCAAGATATTGCCTTGCAAATAGTTTCTGCTCAAAAATCTGCTTTATCAGGTAAGTTGCCTGACATTGGTGGAGCTGGCTATGACTTAGTAAATCCTACTTCATTTCCAAATTGGAGACCTGCTTATGGTGTTTATTTTAATTCAAATCCAGCTACTGTCGCTAGTACTATTGCTAATCCAGATAACAAAAAAATTATTTCTTTTGTTGATACAAATAATGTGAAATATTACCAAGAAGGATGTAATGATTTGAATAGACCTGGTGAGACATCAGATCAGTGTATTGATGTAATAAATATTCAAAAAGGAGATTATGTTAGTAATATTTGTACAAAGCAGAATATTTCTGATGCTGACTGCGTTAGACATGAATCTGTTTCCATTACTTTTACTCGTCCTGATTCTAGTGCTTTTATTGTCACAGAAACAAATCCTGATTTAGCAGACCTTTCTATAAACCAAGCTGCTGTGGTTATTATTACTATTTCTTCAGAAAATGATAATACTTTAATTAAACAAATCACTATCGACGCCTCTGGTCGTATTTCAGTAAGTTAATATGCAAAAAATTATTAATAAAAAAGAATCAGGTTTTACTATAATTGAAGTGATGATTTCAGTCGCACTTTTTACGACTATTATTATTGTCGGTATTGGTGCTTTGATAAATGCTGGTAATTTGCATAATAAATCTTCAAAAGTCAGATCAATCCTAGATAACTTATCTTTTGTGATGGAAGATATGTCTCGTAATTTACGAACAGGTGATACTTATTTGTGTACCAGTGACGTAGAAGCTGGTCCTGATTGTTCTGATGGAAAGCAAATTATTTTTAATAATAATACCGCTGGAGTAGCTGGTGAAAAATGGTTATATGCTTTTACTGATTCATCTATGTACACAGGAAGTGTCAATATTATTAAAGCTACTTCTACAGACTTACAGACATTTCCAGTAATGTCTGTCGATAATATTATTCAACTAAACCCAGACGAAATTAGACTAGACTCTTCTTCTGGTTTTACTGTAGTCGGAGCTAATACAGATGATACATTTCAACCATATGTAATAATTAGACTTTCAGGTAAAATTATTTATAAGAATAATGAAATACCTTTTAAATTAGAGACTTCGGTATCACAAAGGTTTAATGATATTGTTTCACCTCCACCACCAGTAGCTGGTGCACTTGGTGCAGGTCCCGTCGTGCCAGCGGTCACAATTCCTTAAATATATTATGATTAATTTTTTATTAAAAACAAATAAGAATTCAAAAGGTTTCACTTTGGTTGAAACACTTGTCGCTATTTCAATATTTACTATTTCTATTTTAGGAATGATTTCAATTTTATCTAATGGTATTACTGATACAAATTATGCTAAAGATAAGATTATTGCTACTTATTTAGCTCAAGAGGGGGTTGAATTTGTTCGTAATGTTCGAGATGATAGTGTTTTGTATAATACTACAAATTCAGGCTGGAGTGATTTTTTAAATAGGACAACAAATTGTGTTCCAAGTGGCACAGATCAAATTTTGGGTTGTCGTATGAATGATGATTTATCAACTACTGATAATTTTGCTGCATGTGCAGATTTTTCTAGTTGTGAGTTGTATATAAATACTGGGACTAATAAATATAGCTCTGATCCTCAAAGCGGTGACGATTCTGGTTTTAGTCGTATTATTACATTGAACACTGGTGTCAGTCCTAATAAAGTTACTATAACATCAAATGTTTCTTGGATGCAAAAATCAGGAAGACAAAGTGTTTCATTTACCGAAGATTTATTTAATTTATATTAAAAATGAAAAAACTATTTAATAAAAAAAATAATAAAGAAATTATAGAAAATAATCCTAAGGGTTTTAGTTCCGGTTTTGTTTTACTTTTTTCAATAATTTTAGCTAGTATTATTTTTGCTATTGCTATCGGTGTTTCTAGTATTTCGTACAAAGAAATATTATTAACAACTTCTGCTAAAAATAGTAATGATGCCTTTTTTGCGGCCGATGTTGGTATTGAATGTGCTCTTTATTTAGATAAAGATGCTGCATCTTCACCCTTTGTTCCAGGTAGTTCAAATGATAATTTTTCAACGAGTACAGATTGTGCTGGTTTGACTGTTTCACCAATATCATCGACAGGTAGTGGGGCAATTAGTTTTAATCTTTTTAATTTAGACTCTACGTCTAATAGTTGTGCTATTGTTTCTGTTGTTAAAGATGTTGTTGCTAACCCACAAACAATGACTATTATATCGAAAGGTTACAATTCTGGTAGAGAACCTGATTGTCCTTCAGGTAATAATATTGTAGAAAGACAGCTTCAAGCATCATATTAATTTCTGTTATGAATAAGATAGAGGTCAAAAAAGAAATACAGCAAAGAATAGAAAAATTGCGAAGTGAAATCTCACGCTTACGTAATGCTTATCACGTAGAAAATGCACCGTCTGTCACAGATGATGTGTATGATTCTTTGTCTCGTGAACTTAAAAGTCTGTTGAAAGAATATCCAGAGTTTAACAATGAAAGTTCTAATGAAAATAGGGTAGCAGGAAAGGCCTTAGATAAATTTGTGAAAGTGAATCACAAGTCCCGAATGCTTTCTTTGAATGATGTTTTTTCTTTTGAAGAATTGGAAGATTGGGGTAATAGAATGAAAAAACTCCTAGTAACAGATAAAGTAAATTATTTTTGTGAAGTTAAGTTTGACGGTCTTGCCGTATCACTGATTTATGAAGATGGAAAATTTTTTCGTGGTGCGACACGAGGCGATGGTTTTATCGGCGAAGATATTACAGAGAATTTAAAAATGATTGAATCTATTCCTTTGAAATTACTCCCTCCCATTCGCCAAGGGGAGGGTCGGGGTGGGGTGCCTTCCTATGTTGAAGTCCGTGGAGAAGTTTTAATGTCTAAAAAAACATTAATTTCCTTAAATAAGAAAAATGAAAAAGAAGGTGAAACTATTTTTGCAAATACTAGAAATGCTGCAGCTGGCAGTGTGCGTCAGCTTGATCCACAACTTGCGAAAGAACGACATTTGGATTTTTCCGCTTATGATGTTGCTGAAATAAGTGGCATAAATATCGAAACTCATTCAGATAAACATGAATTATTAAAACAACTTGGCTTTCCTGTGGATGAGCATGATGCAATTTGTAAAAATCTGAGTGAGGTAGAAGATTTTATAAAAAAGTTTGAGAAAATACGACCAGATTTTAAATTTGGTACTGATGGTATTGTCATTTCAGTCGATGATTTAAAACTTCAAGAAACTCTTGGTGTCGTCGGTAAAGCACCACGATATATGGCTGCTTTTAAATATCCAGCAGAGAGGGCTACAACAACAGTAAAAGATGTGCGAGTAAATGTCGGCCGTACTGGTGTGCTGACACCGCTTGCAGTATTTGAGCCGACACTTGTCGCTGGTTCTACTGTTTCTAAAGCGACACTTCATAATATAGAACAAATAGAACGCCTCGATTTACGAATAGGTGACACTGTTGTTATTCAAAAAGCAGGGGATGTTATTCCTGAAGTTGTCGAAGTGTTAGTAAAAATGCGCACAGGAAAAGAAAAGAAATTTAACATGCCGAAAGTTTGCCCTGCATGTGATACAAAAATAGAAAAGAAAGAAGGACTAGTTGCGAGCTTTTGTCCGAATCCAAAATGTAGTGCAAAGAACGAAAGATATTTAGATTTCTTTGTATCTGTTTTTGGTATTTATGAATTGGGTCCAAAAATATTGCGACGCTTTAAAGACGAAGGACTAATTACTGATGCTGGAGATATTTTTACTTTACAAAAAGAAGATATTGCGCCACTTGAAAGGTTTGGTGAAAAGTCAGCAGAAAATATAATCAATGAAATTAATTTAAAAAAGAAAATTTCACTTTCCAAATTCCTTTGGGCTCTAGGGATTCTCCATGTTGGGGAAGAAACTGCTCGAGATTTGGCTCAAGAATTTGGAACATTAGAAAAACTTATTTCAGTTGCTAGGCAAGACCTAGCAAGTTCAGAAGATAAAATCAGCGAGATAGAAAACATCGGTCCTGCTGTATCAAAGAGTCTGCATAATTATTTCTCTGATACGCATAATATATCTTTTATAGAAAAATTAAAAAAGAATGGTGTCAGTATAGAAAAAGTAGAGAAGAAAAAAGCTGGTAAATTTAACGGTATGACTTTTGTTCTCACTGGTGCACTCGCTACTATGTCGCGCGAACTCGCAAAAGAAAAAATACTTGCCCATGGTGGTAAAGTCTCCGGCTCTGTTTCAAAAAATACTTCATATGTTGTAGCAGGGGAAGAAGCCGGCTCTAAACTTACCAATGCACAAAAACTAGGGGTAAAAGTACTTACGGAGGAGGAATTTTTAAAGATGCTTTAAAAAAAGTCTTTATTTTGTTATACTTTTAGTATGGAAATCAAAGATGTGGAAAACTTGGCAGAGATGTCAAAAATAGAGCTTACAGACGCAGAAAAACAGCAAATCCTCAAAGATATGGATGGTATTTTAGGCTATGTGAAGCAAGTGGAAGAAGTTCAAGTTCCTGACACAAAAATGGAGTATGCACACAGAAATATTTGGCGTGAAGATGATAGTGAGAGAGGTGCAGAATTTTCTGCAGATTTAATCAAAGGTCAATTCCCAGACAAAGACGGAGATTATATAAAAGTGAAGAAGGTTTTATAAAAATGTTACAGATTCTGCTATCGCAGAAAATCTAACAAATATTATATAAAAAATATGACAGAAAATATTGATATAAAAAATTTAAATATAGAGAAGGCAAGTGAGATGCTACGAGACGGAAAAATAACTTCTGTCGGTTTGGTGGAAGCTTGTTTGAAAAATATTACAGAGAGAAATGGAGAATTGAATGCAATACTCGAAGTTTTTTCTGATGCACTTGAAAATGCAAAAAAAGCAGATGAAATGATTACGAGAGGGGAGGGAGACCAATTGACTGGTATACCTCTCGTTATCAAAGACAATATTTTTATCACAGGGAAAAAAGTTTCAGCTTCTTCAAAAATTTTGGAAAATTATGTTGCATCTTATGATGCATTTGTTATAGAAAAATTAAAAAAAACTGGAGCAGTATTTATCGGCCGAGCAAATATGGATGAATTTGCGATGGGAAGTTCTACAGAAAACTCAGCTTATGGTCCGACAAAAAATCCATTTGATATTACTCGTGTTCCTGGTGGAAGTTCTGGTGGCTCAGCTTGTTCTGTAGCTGCTGGTTTTTGTCTGGGAGCACTTGGTACTGATACTGGAGGTTCTATTCGTCAGCCAGCAAGTTTTTGTGGACTCGTCGGCATGAAGCCTACATATGGTGGAGTATCGCGCCGCGGAACTATCGCTATGTCTTCATCTCTCGATCAGATCGGCCCGATAACAAAAACAGTTGAAGATGCAAAAATTATTTTTAATACTATTGTTGGGAAAGATAGTATGGATGCGACTTCAATAGATTTAAATTCTACTGGTTCAGATATTACTGGAGCAAAAATCGGTATTCCACGAGACTGGCTCAAAGAAGGTATTGATGCTGATATTATGGAAAACTTTAATATTTCAGTTGAGAAATTAAAAAAACTTGGTTATGAAATAGTAGACATCGATTTACCTTATGCAAAATATTCTCTAGCTGTGTATTATATTTTGATGCCAGCAGAAGTGAGTACAAATTTGTCACGACTCGATGGTATTCGATATGGAAATCGTGTAGAAGGGGAGAATATTTTTGATACTTACAAAAAAACCAGAAGTGCAGGTTTTGGTCCTGAGACTCGTCGTCGTATTATTCTCGGCTCATATGTTCTTTCTCATGGATATTATGATGCTTATTACAATAAAGCTTGGAAGGTTCGTCATGCTATAGAAAAAGAATTTGAAGATATTTTCAAAAAAGTTGATTTTGTTTTAACTCCTACTACTCCTTCTGTGGCATTTAAATTTGGTGCCAAAAAAGATCCACTACAAATGTATTTGTCAGATATTTTTACAGTACCAGCAAACATAGCAGGTGTTCCGTCTTTATCTGTACCTAGTGGTTTTTCTTCTGAAGGATTGCCTTACGGTGTTCAATTTATGGCTCCTTTATGTGCAGATGAAAAATTATTTGCAATAAGTCTCGAATTAGAGGAAAATATATAATATGCAACCAAATATCATTGATACAGTCACTTCTAAGCCAGTATTTAATCCAACTTATATAAACTTAGAATATGTCTTTAATAAAATATATGAGTTTTTTCATGCTATTTATAATGCTTTGTTTGCTGCTAATAATACAAGCACTAGTAGTAGCCAGGGTGTTTCTAATTTTCAAGGAATTTTAATTTTATTTTGTATTTTTTTTATTATTATAATAATTTACTGCACGGTTAGAATTTTTGAAATTAGAAAACAAGAGCAAGAATACATGGATAATGAATTTGCTGTCTATGCAAAAAAACATGAAGAAAAGGATAAATACATTCCTTTAAATAATCAACGTTGGGAAAATGTTTTGAAATATTTACACTCTCAAAGTCCGAGTGATTGGCGTGTAGCTATTATTGAAGCAGATTTGATTCTTGAAGATATGACAAAAGATATTGGTTTGGAAGGGTTGAATTTAGGGGATCGTTTAAAATCAGCCAATCGAGACAAATTTAAAACACTCAATGATGCCTGGGAAGCACATCTTGTACGTAATAGAATTGCTCATGATGGAACAAAATTTGAAATCAATCAACGTGAAGCACAAAGAGTTGTTTTTCTTTATGAAAAAGTCTTTAACGAGTTTCGTATTATATAGATACTTATAAACTCTTGTTTCTTGTTGCGGGGCCAGGAATCGAACCTAGGTCCTAAGGTTATGAGCCTTATGAGATACCACTTCTCCACCCCGCTATGTAGTGGAATCTATTATACTACATTTTTAAAAATATGCAAAAGATTTTCAAGAATATAATTTTGTTAAATAAAAAAGAAGGAGAGACTCCGCTTGAATCTTTGGAGTCTTTTCGATTGAAACATGCAGAATATAAAAATTTACCAATGACATATGCAGGGAGGCTTGACCCTATGGCCGAAGGTTTGATGATTGTTTTGACAGGAGAAGAATGTAAAAACAAAGAAAAATATTTATCTTTTGATAAAGAATATGAATTTCAAGTTTTATTTGGTTTTGCTACTGATACTTATGATATTTTAGGGAAGGTGACCCAACCCCATAGGCAAGGCCTATGGGGTAAAAAAGAATTAGAAAAAGTTTTGAAAGAATTTTTAGGAAAAAGGAAACAAAAGTATCCTGTATATTCTTCAAAGACTGTAGACGGTAAACCGCTTTTTTCTTATGCACGTAATGGTGAAAATGTGGAGATACCAGAAAAGGAAGTGGAAATAAAAAGTTTGAAATTAATAAAAATACAAAGTATTAAAAAAGAAAAACTTTTGAAAAATATTGAAAAGAGAATAAATAAAGTAAAAGGGGACTTTAGACAAAAAGAAATTATAAAAATTTGGAAGAAAAACTTAAACACAAAAAATGTTCAACACCGAGTGTTGAACATAGCGAGTTTTAAAGTTAAATGCTCCAGTGGTACCTATGTCCGTTCTATCTCAAATGAAATGGGAGAAAAACTCGGTATCCCAACACTTGCATATTCAATCAAAAGAACAAAAATAGGGAAGTATAGCTTGAAATAAAACGTGCTATAATTTGCCTATGCTATTTTCAGCAATTTTTACAATATTAGGTCTTTCAGTTTTTGAGGCAATTTCATCTATAGATAATGCGGTTATAAATGCCGAAGTGCTTTCGACGATGGGGAATAAGGCTCGTAAATGGTTCCTTCTTTGGGGCTTTTTAATAGCTGTTATTGTGGTCCGTGGAGTCTTGCCATTTATTATCGTTTGGGGCTTTAATCCTTCATTATCAGCCTCACAGGTCCTATCTGCTGCTTGGTCATCTGATCCAATAGTCCATGAGTCAATAGTGAAATCAGCCCCGATACTCCTTGTAGCTGGTGGAATATTTCTTTTATTTTTATTTTTACATTGGTTATTCTTAGAAGATAAACATTTTGGAATACCAAAGACTGAAAAATTCTTTATGAAAAATGGTCTTTGGTTTTATACAATTGTTTCCATCCTTCTCACATTTATTTGTTGGTTTGCTTTAAAACAAAATCCTATGATGGCCTTCGGGGCGGTGATAGGTTCGACTTTGTTTTTTATCACTCACGGCTTCAAACAAAATGCTGAAGCTGAAGAAAAAAGTTTATCAACATCAGCTCGTAGTGATTTGAGTAAATTATTTTTCTTGGAAATTATTGATGCTACATTCTCTATTGATTCTGTGCTCGGAGCTTTCGCTTTTACATTATCTGTGCCACTTATATTGTTAGGTAATGGACTTGGTGCATATTTAGTTCGTAAGCTTACAATAGGTAATATAGAAAATATTAAAAAATACGTCTTATTAAAAAACGGAGCAATGTACTCTATTTTGGTCCTCGGTATTATTATGATTTTGCAAAGTTTTGGTCATGAAATTCCTGAATATGTTTCTCCATTACTTACAATTATGATTATTACTTTTTTCTTCTTAAAATCTAAAAAACTTCTAAAATCTTAAGTATCTTTTAATTGTCTGGACAATTTTTGTTAATTTCGCTAGAATTGTAAGCTGTTAGGGTTAATAGCCATATTAGCCTTATATTATAAAAATATGATAATGTATTTGTGTATATATGAATCTTTTTCTAAAAATATTTAAGACTTCAAAAAATTTAATTTCTGTAAAAGATATTAATTCTGAAAAAACAGAAATAATTGAAGTTGGTGAAAAAATAAATAAAAAAATAAAAAAACTATTTAATGGTTCTTTGGCTATTCGGCAAGTAGATGCTGGTTCAGATAATGCTTGTGAACAAGAACTTGTTGCGCTATCAAATGCTTTTTATGACGTTGAGCGTTTTGGTATACATTTTGTAGCTTCTCCAAGACATGCCGATATGCTCATGGTTACTGGTCCTGTAACACGTAATATGGCTGAAGCCCTAAAAAGGGCATATGAAGCGACACCAGAACCAAAAATAATAATTGCTGTCGGAGATGATGCAATAAATGGTGGTATATATAAAGATTCTTATGCTGTTGTTGGTGGTGTTGATTCTGTGATACCTGTTCATTATCAAATTCCTGGTGATCCACCAAGTCCAAAAGTTATTTTATTTCATCTTTTAAATATTCTTGAAATTATTGAGAATAAAAAATTAATTTAAATATTATGATAAATTTTATTACATCAGAATTTAGTTTTGAGATTTTGTTTTTACTTTTTAGTGTTGGGGCTATTGGTTCTCTGTTTTTAAATAAAAACGACAAATTGGCAAACTTCTGGAGTAGTTTCTTTTCAATCAGTAGCTCTATTTGGGGTTTGATAATATCTATCTGTGCTATTTCTTTTGGACAAGATCTTCTTTTTTCTGTAGGTCATTCAGTCTTCTCTGTTTTTTCAGTGTCTTTTCATGTTGATAAATTATCTGCTTTTTTTATCTTTATAATTTCTTTAATTTCTTTGTTTTGTTCTATTTATGGTATTGGTTATGTAAAGCATTTTTATAAAAAATATAATATTGGTGCTTTAGGGTTCTTTTATAATACTTTTATTTTAGGAATGTTACTCGTCGTCTCATCTTCCAATGGAATATTTTTCCTTTTAGCTTGGGAATTGATGTCTCTAGCTTCTTATTTCCTTGTTGTTTACGATAGAAATGATGAAGAAAATATAAAAGCTGGTTTTTTATATTTTATAATGACTCATGTCGGTACTGCTTTTATTATATTGGCATTATTATTGTTGTATAAATTTACAGGCTCATTTGATTTTGATATTGTTAAATCAAACATGGGATTAGTTCCTCTATATATTAAAAATCTTGTTTTTATATTCTCAATAATTGGTTTTGGCACAAAAGCAGGTATTGTACCTTTCCATGTTTGGCTTCCTAGCGCTCACCCAGCAGCACCTTCACATGTTTCAGCTTTAATGTCTGGGGTGATGATCAAGACAGGTATTTTTATGATGATCAAAATTTTTCTTGATATTCTTCAGCCAGTACCTGTTTGGTGGGGGCTTACTATTTTAGTTATTGGTTCTGTCTCTTCTTTGCTTGGAGTTTTATATGCACTTACAGAACATGATTTAAAAAGACTTTTGGCTTATCATAGTATTGAAAATATTGGTATTATTTTGCTTGGTCTTGGTAGTGCTCTTACTTTTACATCTCTCGGTTTACCAGCATTAGCATTACTTGGTCTTATTGCTGCACTTTTTCACACATTAAACCATGCCACATTTAAATCATTACTTTTCCTTAGTGCTGGTTCAGTAATTAGTCAAACACACACTAGAAATATGGAAGAATTTGGTGGTCTTATAAAATACATGCCACAGACAGCCTTCTTCTTTTTAATTGGTTCAATGGCGATATCAGCACTTCCTCCTTTTAATGGATTCTTTAGTGAATGGTTAACTTTTCAATCACTTTTCCAAGGTATAATGTCCTTAGATTTTTATTCTAAAGGAATTTTTATTTTTGCAGTTGGTTCATTAGCCTTTACTGGGGGATTAGCTTTAGCTTGTTTCGTAAAAGCATTTGGTGCTACATTTTTAGCTCGTCCTAGAAGTGAAGAGGTTAAACATGCTAAAGAATCTTCCTTCTCTTTACTTTTTGGTATGGGAGCTTTAGCTTTATTGTCTTTAGTATTTGGTATTTTTTCTGGATACTTGGGATCTTTTTTTGAAAAGATAGCTAAGAGTTTTACTTTTGCTCAAAATGTTTTTTATCCATCTTTCTCTACTGACTCTATGTTAAAAGTCGGTAACAGTTTCTCTTCTGTTTCAGCCCCAGCTATTTTTATATTTTTTGCTATTATCTTTTTAATTGTTATTTTTGTGACTAAGTTTTTGATTAATAGAAATCAAAAAGTAACTATAAATTCTACTTGGGATTGTGGTACAGATTTGACTCCACGTATGGAAATTACTGCGACAGGATTTTCTAGATCTATTATTGTTATTTTAAAAGGAATACTTCGACCAAATATTAAAAAAGAAATAGTATATAATGATGCCGGTAGTAAATATCTACCAAAATCACGTTTTGTTATTTTGAGTATTAAAGATATATATCAAGCATATTTTTACACACCCTTACATAAAATTACAACTTTCCTTTCTTTGCAGATAAAAAAGATACAAAATGGAAATGTAAATTCTTATATTTTGTATATCTTTTTTGCATTAATAGTCACTTTATTTTTAGCGATATAAATATGAATATTTTAATTTGGATAATTCAAATAGTTTTTATACCAATAATGTCACCATTGTGTGTCGGTATTATTAGAAAAATAAAAGCCAAACTTCAAAATAGAAAAGGGGCTAGTATTTTTCAACCATATAATGATTTATGGAAACTCTTTAATAAAGATGAAGTTATCAGTAAAGATGCTTCTTGGGTTTTTAGATATGCCCCTTTTGTTATTTTTTCAGTGACTATCTTTGTCGGTATGAGTGTTCCAATTTTTATGTCTTTTGTAAACAACACTTTTACTAGTGACATATTGGTAATTATTTATATGCTTGCATTGGGAACATTTTTCTTGGCTCTTTCTGGTTTAGATACAGGTGGAGCTTTTGGTGGTTTTGGTTCAAGTCGTGAAATGACTATGTCTGCTTTAGCAGAAGGTGGTTTTATCTTCTCTCTTTTAACAATTTCTTTCATAGCTGGTACTACCAATCTATTGGCTATTTCTAATGTTGGAATTCTTCAACATGGACATTTGCTACTTTCATCTATATTGGCTTTTATATCATTCTTCATAATATTATTAGCAGAAAATACAAGATATCCTTTTGATAATCCGTCTACTCACTTGGAATTAACTATGATTCATGAAGCTATGATTTTAGAATATTCTGGAAAAAGATTAGCTCTTATTGAATGGGCATCTTCAAATAAACTTTTAATTTTTATTTCTTTGGGCTCCAGTTTGTTTTTCCCTTGGGGTATAGCTGGGGCACTTAGTTTAAGTGCGTTACTTTTCGGTTTATTTATTTTTTGTTTAAAGGTATTTATTTTTTGTTTAGCAATAGCTGTATTGGAATCAAGTATAGCAAAATTGCGATTCTTTAAATTACCTGATTTATTGTTGATAGCCTTTATTCTTAATGTGATAGCAATTATTTTAATTTTTTAATTATGAATATTTTATTTTATACAATTTTGCCGGAGATAGTTTTATTAAGTATTATTTCTTTACATTTAGTAAAGAAAAATAGTGAGATGGTCTTTCTTTATGGTTTTCAATCAATCGCAATTGTTTTAATGTTGTTTTGTTCGTTTTTAACGACAGGTAAACTTTCTTTGTTATTGGTTACGGTTGTTGTATTACTTGCCAAGGTAATATTAGCACCATTATTTTTTAATAAATTAATTTTAAAACACAAGCTGGTTTTTTCTGTAAAAAAGTATGTTAATACATCTTTTAGTTTGGTAATTATAGCTATTTTAATTATCACAGCTTATTCAGATAAATTTACTTCATTAACAAATATTATTCCAGCAAATCACGCATCGCTATCTCTAGCATTTTCTGCAATGTTATTGTCTTTGTTTTTGATTGTGAATAGTAGGGGAGCATTGTCTCAAATTGTAGCCATTCTTTCTTTGGAAAATAGTATTGTCGCTTTTGCTGTTTTTGCAGAACTAGAACAATCTGCTGGTTTGCAAATAGGTATAGTTTTTGATATCTTTGTTTGGATGATAGTAGCAACAATGTTTGTTTCAATGATTCAAAAGCATTTCGGGTCGATTGACGTTACTTCAATGAAAAACCTAAAAGATTAAATTTATGGAATTATTATTTATTTTT
Source organism: Candidatus Nomurabacteria bacterium (assembly GCA_026395995.1). Lineage (GTDB taxonomy): Bacteria > Patescibacteriota > Minisyncoccia > Phycocordibacterales > UBA9973 > UBA9973. The sequence continues at coordinate 118,776 of JAPLXQ010000010.1, forward strand.
ACATTTTTATTACTTGCTTCACTTATTGGCCTCTTTACTAAAAAGAGATTATTTATTGAGTTTGTTTCTGTTTTTGCTTCTATTTTTGCTTTGTTTGGGTCAATCAACGTTGCTATGAAGGTAGTAGCTCTTGGTTCTTATAGTCCATTTAGTTTTTTATATGTTGAATCTTTTGGAGCAGTTTTACTACTTATTATTTCTTTGATTGGTTTGTCAACGACTGTTTATTCTATACAATATCTTCGTCAAGAAAGTGCTAAAAATATTATTGGACCTGCTAGAGTTAGACAGTATTTTGTCTTGTTGAATTTATTTATTCTTTTTATGTTTTTAGCAACAACAGTAAATAGTCCAATTTTTAGTTGGATTTTTATTGAGGCTACAACATTATCGACTGTTTTTCTTATTAGTTTTTATAATAAATCATCTTCAGTTGAGGCTGCTTGGAAATATCTAGTAGTGAACTCTGTTGGATTATTATTTGGTTTCTTTGGAACACTTTTATATTTTACTTCTTTACATTCCGTTGATAATGGTTCAATCGTTAGTTGGAATGGTCTTTTGAATGGCGCAACAAGCCTCGATCCTGTTATTGCCAAAATAGCTTTCATATTCGTCTTGATTGGTTATGGTGCTAAAGTGGGTCTTGCACCTATGCATACATGGAAGCCAGATGCTTATAGTAAGGCCCCAACACCGCTAGGAGCATTGTTTTCAGGTGCTTTGTTGCCGGTGGCTTTTGTAACTATTTTAAAATTTAAAACAATAACTGATACTGTTGTTGGTTTGTCATTTAGTCAAAATCTACTTATTTTATTTGGAACACTATCTGTTTTTATCTCAGCCTTTATTATTTTTTCTTCTAGAAATTATAAAAGACTATTAGCTTATTCTGGTATAGAAAATGCTGGAATTATGGCTCTCGGTTTTGGTTTTGGTGGGTTGGGTATTTTTGCTGGAACCTTACATATGATTTATCATTCTTTGATTAAATCTGCTCTTTTCTTTTGCTCAGGTAATTTTTTATTGAAATATGGTTCAGCAAAAATAAAAAATATTAGAGGTGCTATAAATGTCCTTCCTTTCACTAGTGTTGTTTTTGTTGTTGGATTTTTGGCCTTGATTGGTATGCCACCATTTGGTGTATTTTTTACAAAGTTAACAATTCTTTCTGCTGGAATAAAAAATCATCAATTGTTTTCAATAGTTCTTATTTTCCTAGTCTCTCTTTTGTTTATTGGTTTTTTGAAACATGTGACTGCTATGGTTTTTGGAAAAAAACCAGAGGACATGTCTATTAAAAAAGAGAGTGTTTGGTTGATCATTCCACCATTAGTATTGATTGGTGTTGTTATTTGTTTAAGTTTTTATATACCACCATTTTTATATACCTTATTTAATAATATAGTTTTACATTACTAATATGAATAAAGAAATAATAAAAAATTATATACCAGAAAATACAAAAGTAGATTTTGTTGGAAATATTGCTCTTGTAAAAGTTGAAGCAGTAAATATTTTAGAAATTGCTAATGATTTATATAATCATAAAAATCTTCCGCTTAAACTCGTTACAGCGACAGATGAAAGGTTTGAAAATGGATGTTTTAAAATTTGGTATATTTTTGGAATTCCAAAAGAAAATATTTTTATAGCCTTATTTATTGAACTTAAGAATATTGAGGAATTCCCATCAATAGTCTCAGTTGTTTTTGAGGCTGGTAACTATGAAAGAAAAATAAAAACTTTTTTCGGTCTTACTCCAGCAGGGGCTTTTGATACAAGGCCAATAATTTTACATGAAAATTGGCCAATTGATGTTTTTCCACTTCGAAAAGATTTTAATTTACAAACAAAAGTAAAACAATCAACTGGAACATATGAATTTCAAAGAGTTGATGGTGAGGGTATTTATGAGATTCCTGTCGGTCCAATTCATGCTGGTATTATAGAACCTGGTCATTTTCGATTTAGTGTCGCTGGAGAAGAAATAATGCTCTTAGAAGCAAGACTTGGTTTTGTGCATAAAAGTATAGAAAAAATATTTGAATCAGAAATATCAATAGATGAAAAAATAAAACTTTCTGAAAAAATTTCAGGAGATAGTTCTTTCTCTTATTCTGCTGCTTTTTGTCGATCGATAGAAAATTTAGCTGGAATTGAAGTTTCTAAAAGAGCTGAGTATTTGCGTGCTATTTATTCTGAATTAGAAAGATTAACAAATCATTTTGGCGATGTTGGTGCTATGATGCTAGATACAGGGTTTAATTTTGGTGGAGCAAACGGTTCTCGTTTACGTGAGATAGTTATGCAACTAAATGAAAGACTTACTGGTAGTAGGTTTTTGCGTGGAGTAAATGTCGTAGGTGGTGTGACTAAAGATATAGATTTAAATGAAAAACAAATTTTATTAAACAACCTTGAAAAGATATTTAAAGATTTTGAAGAAGTTATTGAAGTAGTAGAAAGTAAAATTTCTTTATTGAATCGTTTACGAGGAACTGGAGCTATTACTCATACTATTGCTAAAGATTTTGGAGTGCTGGGTGTACCTGCTAGGGCTGTAGGCATTGAAAATGATACACGTTTAGATTTTCCATATAGTGTGTATCAAGAATTAGATTTTAGTAAAGCTGAAGTTCAAACTACAGGAGATGTATATGCTCGTTTCTATGTTCGAATAAAAGAAATTCGTACTTCATTTAACCTTATTGAAAAAGCCCTAATCAATTTACCAGAAGGAAAAATAAATTCATCATTAGATAAAATAGTTTTAAAGAAGAATTCTGTAGTTATTACCCTTGTGGAGGGGTGGAGAGGGGAAATAGCATATTTCATTACTACCGATTTAAATGGAAATATTAGTAGAGTTTATCCTCGTGATCCATCTTTTCTAAACTGGTCAGCCGTCGGCTGTGCTGGTCCTGGCAATGTCGTTCCAGATTTCCCACTCATAAACAAAAGCTTCAATCTTTCTTATACAGGAAATGATTTGTAATTTTTTTTAAATAAAAAAATCGCATAGTGTTTTTCACTATGCGATAATATTAATTTTCTGAAATTTTACTTATAAAGGTTAATTCCTCCGGATAAACAATCGTTCCTTGTTCAAAAGTTTTTTCGAATTCTGTCGGGTCGAATTCTGTAAAAAGTCTTGTATCGTGACTTGTTACTCCTACTACGTATTCCAAATTATAATTTAATAATTCTGGAACTCTTTTTTCAATAACCTTTTTTGCTGTTTTGTAAAGAAAATGAGCACGCATTTTTTGTGCTTCATCGTTTGTGTGTTCTTTAAACAACAAACCAGCGCACATAATGGTTACACCGTCTTTTTCATCAACTCTTCCTGATTTGATATTTTTTAAGATTATACTAGCTGCAATAGCTATACAATCATCAAGGGTTTTTAAATGACTCCTGAAAGGGCTAACAATAAGAGCTTTGTTTGGTATATGCAACCAATCAAAACCTAATCCTATACAAAGAGAAAGTTCTTTATGCTCTCTGTCTAATGCAACTTCTTCACTTGTGGAATTTTTAATATAGTTATAGTTTCCCATAACCAATTCCATTAATGCGTTCATCACCTCATCAGAAACATCTGGAAATATCTTCAACATTTTAAGAATTATTTCTTCTCTCGAAGAATTTAAATTTTCAAAAACATTAAAAATTTCTCCATTTTTATTGTGAAATATCAGAGACTGATTGTCTGTTTCTATACCCATCACAATAGAGTATAAAATACCCTCATTCCTCTTTTCAAGAAAAACTGATTTAAATTGGTCTCTTAGTCTCTTTGCCCATACTAAGGCTTGACCAGTATTATTATCATGTCCAGCACAGCAACGTTTCTCACTTCCTTTTGAAAAGTGGTATGTCGAAACTATTAAACAAGGTTTTTTACTTGAGCAGTGTTTAATTGTTTTTTCGATTAAGTCACTCAAATAAGAGTCTCCTAAGTCAAAAATTCCACCAAGTGTTCTATACGGTCGTAATATCCCAGTAGGAATATTGGTAAACTTTGCAATATGGACTCTTCCGTCCATACACTTGAATAGTAGTATTCTCGCAGGGTGTAACTCTTTGTAAAGCATTCTTGCGTGCTTTCTTTCAGGGCTACGGTGTTTAATGCTTTCCTCGATGTTATGACTAATCAAAAATTCAGTTGTTTTATTTGCCATGCCTTAGATCTTTTTAAGGTTCAATTTGAATACATTATATCATATTAATTATAATTAGCAAGCTTATTTTAGAAATTATATTGCATATATTTTATGCTAAAATGGATGTATGTCAGACATATTTACTGAAAAATATAAAGCTTTAAATAAAGCCCAGAAAGAAGCTGTGGAATTTATAGATGGACCAGTGATGGTCGTCGCAGGGCCGGGAACAGGTAAAACTCAAGTCCTCGCTCTTCGCATAGGACATATTCTAAAAGAAACTGATACAAAAGCAGACAGTATTCTTTGTCTTACTTTTACCAATTCTGGAGTGAAAGCAATGAAGAAAAGACTCGAAGAATATATAGGTACCGATGTAAATAATGTAAAAATTTCTACTTTCCATGCTTTTGCTATCAAACTCGTCGAAGATAATTATGAACTTTTGGATTTTAAAAGAATGCCAAAATTGCTCGAAGATGACGAGGCTGTTTTTCTCGCAGATGAGATAATGCAAAACAATACTTGGGAATATTTGCGTCCTCGTTCAAATCCGACGATGTATTTCAATGATTTGAAAAGTCTCATTTCAGTTTTAAAGAGAGAGCGCCTAACACCTGAAGAATTTTTGAAAGAAGTTGAACATGATATTAAGTTTTTTAAAAATGATCCAGATAGTATTTCTACTCGTGGAGAAAGTAAGGGAAAATTAAAAAAAGAAATAGAGAAAAAAATAGAATCACTAGAACGCACTCGTGAAGTTGTGGAATTTTATCGTATTTATGAAGAGAGAAAAAGGGAAGAGAATCTGATGGATTATGATGATGTTTTAGAATATGCAGTAAAACTCGTAGAAGAATATGAAGATGTTCGCGCTAGTGTTTACGAAGATTATTTATATGTATTAGTGGATGAACATCAGGATTCGAGTGGTGTGCAAAATAATTTCTTGAAAGCTGTTTGGAAAGATACAGAGAAGCCAAATATTTTCGTAGTGGGGGATGACAGGCAATTGATTTATGCTTTTTCTGGTGCAAAGCTTTCATATTTTGAAGAATTTGCACACTTCTTTGGTAAAGCGAAATTAATAATTCTCACAGAGAATTATCGTTCCACTACACCGATTCTCGCTCTCGCTGATAATTTACTCAGTAGTTCTATTACGAAAGAAAAATTAAATTCCAATACAAAGGGTGAAGAAAAAATATTACTGAATGAATATAGTTATCCGAGAGATGAGATAATCGGTGCAGGTTTGTATTTCAAAAATAAAATAGCAGAATCAACTGATAGAGATAAAATGAAACCAGAAGACTGTGCGATATTAGTGCCGAAGAATTTCCATGTTCGCACAGCTATACAAATACTGGGAGATATGGGTTTGCCTGTTTCGACTGGTAAAAGTATGTCACTTTTTAATGTAAAAGAGACATATAGCTTTTTGCGAGTTTTAAATATTATCACTGAGCCTTTTAATTCTGTATTCCTGTCAGAAAGTTTACTCGATAAGACTAGCGGAGTAAGTCCTTTTGAAGCACATAAATTTTTGAAAACTTTAAAGCCAGATAGGATGACTATCGATGATTTGATAAACAATGGTGGTGGAGATGGGCTTTTTGCGGGGGAGAATGATATTTCAAAATGGGGTAAGGTTTTAAAATCTTGGACAGAATTAGCGAATGACAAACTCTCTATTATTGTGAGTAAAATAGGTAATGAACTTCTGATAGATAATTCCAAGACTCATACTGAGCTTTTGAAAAATGTCGAAGTGGTTCGTAGCTTTATTCATACTGCGATGATTTTTGAGCAAAAACATAACAACGCAAGTTTGAAAGATTTTATAGAATATTTTAAGAGATTAGAAACTTATGGTAATCATATTACACTAGCTACTTTTGAATCTGATAATGGTATCCAAGTAATGACACTTCATAAGTCAAAAGGTTTGGAATATAAAAATGTCTGGATTGCACATATGAATGAAGAAGTTTTAATGTCTGAAAAGAGAAATGGTTTTACGCTTCCTGAAAAAGTAAAAGAGCACATACACGAGCGTGATATTGAAAATGCGAAGAGGGAACTCTATGTAGCCATAACCCGTGCGAAGGAGAATTGTATTATTTCACATGCAAATGAAAGCTATAATGGGGCGCAAATGGAACTCGCTCAAATAATTCGTGAATTACCTGGTACACATTTTGTTAAAAAAGAAAAAGAAGAAACAGAAAAAGAAATAATGGCAGGCGAGAGTGGAGTAAAAATATATACAAATATCGTTGAGAAAAAAGAAGGGAAGATCATTGATGAAATTAAAGATTTTGCACGAGAAAATTATAAAAATACGAAAGTTACAGTCACACTTCTCAATAACTTTTTTGAATGTCCTTGGAAATGGTATTTTAGAAATTTTTTGAAATTACCTGAAGTAAAAGGTACATCACTTGCTCTCGGTTCTGCTGTTCACTCTACTATAGAATTTATTTTGAAAAATAAAGAATTGCCGAGTGATAAAGTAATTAAAGAAAAAATACAAGAATCTTTAAATAAAGAAGGAGTTCAAGATGAGAAAGAGATTAAAACTTTAGCGAAAGATGCAGAAAAAGCTATTAAAAATTGGATTGATAATTATTATGCTAATTTAGCAAAAGATTACAGTTCAGAGCGCTCCGTGCAATTCACCGATCCAAAATATCCTGATTTGCTTATGTATGGAAAGCTCGATTTGACAGAGAGAGAAAATGGAAATATTACAATTACTGATTTTAAAACTGGTAAACCAAAAACAAAAAGTGAAATTGAAAAGATTGACGAAGAGGGTAGACTCTCTGGCTATATGCGCCAGCTCGCTATGTATTCATATCTCGTGGCGGGAGCAGAACGTGGAAAGAGTGTAGAAAGTTCACGACTTCTTTTTCTCGAAGCAAAAGAAGATGATAAGAATGCTTTGTATTCTATACACATAGACGAAGAAAAAATTGATTTATTAAAGCGTGACATTTCAGACTATGTTAAAAATCTCGAAACTGGAGAATGGACAAATTTAGAATGCCACTACAAACCTTGGGGAAGTAGTAAGGATGAGTGTGAATATTGCGCACTCGCTAAAAAGATTATTTAGGAAAATAATAAAGCTAAAGCAAAATGTATTTTCTTTATGCAAAGCTTAGGAAAATAAAAATCCCGTTGCAAGAACATTGCAACGGGATTACCTGGGTACTTAGATGTTTCAGTTCTCCAGGGCAGTAAGATCTATGGATCAAGTCGTAGTGTTCAATCCCCATAGCTTATCGTAAATGATTAAATCTACGTCCTACTATTAAATTTTTCGTGAGTAAGTTAAGTTTACTCCTGTCAAAGAACTATTTTTATTCTTCCAATCTTAACTTGGGTAATCTTCGTGCTTGTATTGTTTCAATATTGTAGAGTTTTTGTTTAACCAAATCGGTTAACTTTGTTCGGTAAACTAAACAAAAGTTTGTATACAGCCGGACTTTGTCTTAGTATGATTCCCAACGATGTATAGATCGTTACTAGGATTGACGCAGTTCACATTGAAAGTAATACATCTTCAAAGTACCACTATTTAAAATAAAAATCAACTAGAAAAGACTAGGTCCGTTATCCATCCAGCCGAGAATAAGCCCTAAAAGGGTGAAAGTTATAATGAGTATTATTAAAAGATTGATATTCTTTTTCATAATTTAAGTATACTATAAAGTCTTGCAAATAAAGCCTTTTGCCGTTAATATCATATGTATGTATAAAAAGGCTAATATGAAAAATAAAGAAGAGCTTTTGGCTGATTTAGCAAAAGAGAATTTTAAACGCCGAACTCTTTCTTTTTATAAATATGTCAAAATAGAAAATCCAAAAGAAATGCGTGATATGCTTTTTGATAAACTTTCAGAGCTTAAATGTCTGGGTAGAATCTATGTCGCACATGAAGGTATCAATGCGCAGATGAATGTACCTGAACACAATTGGGATGCTTTTAATTCTTTCTTACAAAATATTCCAGAATTCACAGGTGTACCATATAAATTCGCAGTAGAAGAAAAAGGTAGTAGTAGTTTTATAAAATTAATTATAAAAGTGCGAGAAAAAATTGTTGCTGATGGACTCGATGATAGTACTTTTGACCCGGCAAATACAGGTGAATATGCTCTCGCAGAAGAAGTGAATGAAATGATAGATCGTGGTACGACAGTTATCGATATGCGAAATATTTACGAAGCAGCCATTGGTCACTTTGAAAATGCAAAGATAATGAATGTCGATACTTTCCGAGAACAACTTCAAAAAGTGCAAGACATGTTCAAAGATAAAAAAGATGAAGAAGTTTTGCTATATTGTACTGGAGGAATTCGTTGTGAAAAAGCTTCTGCGTGGATGAAACATAATGGTTTTAAAAATGTGAAACATATAAAAGGTGGAATTATCGATTATGCTCACAGAGTAAAAGAATTAGGTTTACCAAATAAATTTAAAGGCAAGAATTTTGTCTTTGATGAGAGAATGGGGGAGAGAGTTGGCGATGAGATTATTTCTGCTTGTCAGATTTGTGAAAAGGAAAAGTCGGACGAATATATACACTGTAAAAATCTTTCTTGTCATATGTTATTCATATCTTGTAAAAAGTGTGAGAAAAATTTAGATGGTTACTGTAGTCGCATTTGCCAAATTTGTGATAAATTTCCTAAAAAAGTAAATCAACTTTTTATCAATCGAAATCAACAAAAGCATTCAAATCAATACAAGAAGAATTACAAGAGAACAAATGTGGTATAATTTATAAATTAAAAGATAACTTAAATTTTATTATGAAACACGAAATAACTACAAAATACAGCGCTGTTCATGTTTTTTACGAAGGAGGTAGTTCTACTTTAGATGAATATAGTGTTCCTTGGTTTCAAAAACTACAATCTTCAGAAGTAAAAACATTTTGTGACTCTGCATACTCAAATGGTAAGGCAGATCTTGAAGATAATTATAGCAACAATCTTTCGCTTGTTTACAATGGTGATAGTACTTATACATTAAAATTAAGAGATTAATAAAATAAAAATATGACAAGTTTAGAAAAAGCAAAAATAGAAATCCCAAAAGAAAATCCAGATTTACCCATGCAATTAAAATTTGATGTTTCTTCATCTGAAACAATAGAAAAACTTTTGTCCGTAAAAGATTTAACTTTACCTACAGAAAATGGAGAAAGTAGAAATATTATCGGTAAAGTTTTTGACCAAGTAATTAAAAAATTAGAAGAACATAATTTTTCTGATATAAATGTTGTGCGAGGTAATCCTATTGTTCTAGCTAGTGATAACTTTGATAGTCTTTTATTTACTCCAGGAAATCCTGGAAGGTCTGCGACTTATACTAGATATACTGACGAAGATCACGTTCTCCGTACTCATACCTCTGCACTTATTCCACAAACATTTAAAAATTTCAAAAAGGAAATTGATCGTTCTACTTTTGTTTTACCTGGGCTCGTATACAGAAGGGATGTTATCGATCCTAGGCATTTAGATGTTTTTCATCAGATAGATGTTTGGACTTTACAGGATAATAGTAAGTACGGAAAAGTAAATCGAGAAAATTTATTAGAATTAGCTAGAACTGTTTTCGAAGCTGCTTGTCCTGATGCTGAGATGATAGTCTATGAAGCGAAGCATCCATATACAGTTGATGGTATTGAAGTCTATGCAAAAGTAAATGGTGTAGAAATAGAAGTTTTTGAAGCAGGTCTCGCTCATCCAGAAGTTTTGAAAAATTGTGGTATTGATCCTGAAAATTATTCCGGTCTCGCTCTCGGTATGGGAGTGGAGAGATTAATAATGGCTAGAAAGAATTTACCAGACATTCGCCTCATACGTTCTACTGATCCGAGAATTATCAAACAAATGACTGATATGGAACCATATAAAAATGTTTCTAATCAGCCAGCTATTTCTCGTGACATGTCTTATATTGTGAATAAAAATGATTCTGAAGAAGATCTTTGCGAAGATATCAGAAATGTTTTCGGTGAACATGCTGATCTACTCGAAGAAGTAAAAATATTAGAGAGAACTCCTTTTGATAAATTGCATCCAGTAGCAAAAGAAAAACTCGGAGCAGTCGAAGGCCAAGATAATGTTTTGGTACGTATTATTCTTCGTCACCCTGATAAAACTTTAACTAAAAAAGAAGCCGCTGATTTGTATGAAATGGCTTATCCAAAACTTCACAAGGGAAGTACTCAAGGATATAAGTAGAATAAACCTTAAAATTACTAAAAAATCCCCTAAAATAGGGGATTTTTTAGTTTTGTTTTAATAAAAAAAATGCTATAATGGGTGTATATATGGCAAAAGAAAAAGAACAAAAATATGGGGCAGAACAAATATCTGTCCTAGAGGGGCTTGAGCCGGTTCGCCGCCGTCCTGGTATGTATATCGGTACTACTGGTATCGATGGTTTGCACCACCTCGTATGGGAAATATTCGACAACTCTCGTGACGAAGCCATGGGAGGATATTGTGATGAGATTGAAGTAGTCGTTTTACCTGGAGACATTATCCGTGTGACAGATAATGGTCGCGGAATTCCTACAGACATTCACCCTAAAACAAAAGTTTCTGCACTTGAGACAGTTATGACTACACTCCATGCTGGAGGTAAATTCGGTGGAGAAAATTCTGGTTACAAAGTTTCCGGAGGATTGCACGGAGTGGGTGCTTCTGTGGTGAACGCTCTTTCTCTTTATACAAAAGCAGAAGTACATCACGATGGTGGAAAATTCATGCAAGAATATACCCAAGGCAAGAAAAAAGCTGCTGTTAAAAAAGTCGGTTCTTCAAAAGCTCATGGTACAGTCATCACTTTCCAGCCAGACCCAGAAATTTTTAAAGAAGGAGTTATTTTTGATTATGATACGATTGTAAATCGTTTTCGTCAGCAAGCATATCTTGTAAAAAAACTTCGCATTCGTGTGATCGATGCTAGAAAATATGAAGGAAAAATAAATACTGATGATGTGGTTTATTTTAGTGAACTTAATTTGGAAGTTCCATCTACTACCTTTTATTTTGAAGGAGGATTGGTGTCTCTCGTAAAATATACAACACGTCTACAAAAATCTTTATCTAATAAAATCTTTTATGTTGAAAAAGACCAAGACAATGTCGGAGTTGAAATAGCGCTTCGCTATGTCGATGATATGACAGATAAGATTATTCCTTTCGCAAACAATATTTATACACCAGAAGGTGGTACACATGTGACAGGTTTCAAAACTGCTCTCACAAGACTTTTGAATACTTACAGTAAAAAAAATAATGTCTTAAAAGAAACTGAAGGTGGTTTTACTGGTGAAGATGTTCTCGAAGGTTTAGTCGTCGTAGTCTCAGTCAAGCTTCCAGAAATTCAATTTGAAGGACAAACCAAAGCTAAGCTTGGAAGTATGGAAGCTCAGGGAGCGGTAGCGACAGTCTTTGGAGAAGCCTTCTCTGCTTTCTTGGAAGAGAACCCAGATGAAGCTAAAGTCATCATGAATAAGGCTATTTTGGCCCTCAAGGCACGTAAAGCAGCCAAAGCAGCCAAAGACTCAATCCTTCGTAAAGGAGCCCTAGAAGGTATGACTTTGCCTGGAAAGCTTGCAGACTGTCAAAGTAAATCAGCGGCTGAATCTGAAATATTCATCGTGGAGGGAGATTCCGCTGGAGGTACAGCTAAAATGGGGCGTGATAGAAAGACTCAAGCTATCTTGCCACTTCGTGGAAAGATTTTGAATGTCGAGCGTGCACGTCTCGATCGTATGCTAGGATCTGAACAAATAAAAAACCTAGTCATTGCGATGGGTACATCTATTGGTGATACTTTTGATCTTGAAAAAATCCGTTATCATAAAATAATTATTGCGACTGATGCCGACGTGGACGGAGCCCACATTACGACCTTGCTCTTAACTCTATTCTACAGATATTTCCGCCAAGTCATTGATGCTGGATATTTATATATTGCTCAACCTCCACTTTATAAAATTAAAAAAGGCAAACAAATTTCTTACGCTTATACAGATGAAGAAAGAATTAAATTAGCAGGAGAGGGAGATGTAGAAATTGAAAACTTGGAAGATGGTGTCGTCGAAGAAGTAGAAGAGACAGAAGAAGACGTAAAAAAGAAAGCCAACAAAGTTCATATTCAAAGATATAAAGGTCTCGGAGAAATGAATGCCGAAGAACTTTGGGAGACTACTATGGATCCAGCTCACCGTATGATTAAAAAAGTAAATGTCGATGATGCTGAAGAAGCCAATAAAATCTTTGATATTTTGATGGGCTCAGAAGTGCCACCACGTAAATCTTTTATTCAATCAAATGCCAAGCTGGCAGAGATTGATATCTAGTTAGATAAAATAGAACTAATGTAAAATAAAAAAGGTTGAATCGCATTGTGCAATTCAACCTTTTTGTTTTTCAGTCCTCCTCTTTTTTTGGAGGAAGAGACATTAACTTTTGCTCTTTTTGTTCTTGTTTTTTTACCGACCAGAGAACGGCAATAACAACAACAATGATAAAACAAATAGACAGTGGATTATACTTCCCGGAATATGTTTCCGGACCAAAATCTGATGCCTCGGCTGTTACACTTACCATAAGTGTAAACAGTAATAAAAAAATTTTTTTCATGTACAATTATTTTTTTAATTTATTCTAAAATAGAGAATATCATATCTATATTAAAAAGTCAAGGTAAATATAGATAAAATAAAAATCACCCCGGAGGGTGATTAACTTAAACAAGAAAATTAACTATTTTTATTATAGGTTCTCCTATTAATTTCTTTTGAAATGGACCATAATGAAAAGTCGCTTCAATTTTTTTACCATCTAAAAGTATTGGCAGGAATAGCTTATCAGCAGGCATCATTTTTTTTAATGGTAAGTCGTGAATATGGAATAATGTCGGTTTTAGCATCTCTTTAGTTTCTTTGATTTTACCTTTCCATTTTTCTGTAATATAAAAATGAACTCGGCATACAAAAGTAGTATTATCACTTTTTGTATTATGAAAATCAATAATAGCTACTTTTACCAAATTCTTCTGTAAGACTTTTACCTTACCTTCTTCTTTGGCTTCTCTGGTGGCTGCTTTTTTTTGAGTTTCTCCTTTTTTAATTCCACCTCCTAAGCCGTTCCAGCAACCTTTGCCAATTTTGTCAGCTTTAATGCTGAGCCAAATTTTATTTGTTTTTTTGACCTTTAAATAAAGAACTGTGGCTTCTTTTAAAGTTTTCTCTTTTCTTTTCTTAAGTACCTTTTTCATGATCTTTATATTTTTAAATAAGTATTTTCTTTGCTGATTATACAACCATTAAAATAAATAGCAAACAAAAAATCGAGGGTTAGCCTCGATTTTTTGTTTGCTATAGTTCTAAAGATTTTGAATTTATTTTCTCTAAAGTTTGATTTAAGAATTCTTCTGGAGAGATATTTTCTATTTTTGTATTATCTCGTTTTTCGATAGTCAGAGTGTTGGCATCTTTTTCTTTATCACCAATGACGATGACATAAGGTGTTTTGTTTGTCTTAGCATTACGAATTCTTTTGCCGAGACTTTCATTCGAATCATCGAGTTCAACTCTGATATCACTATTTTGGAATAAATCAAAAACAGTCTTGGCGTAATTTCCATGATTTTCTGCAGAGATTGGAATAATGGTGACTTGGGCAGGAGAGAGCCAAAGAGGGAAATTACCAGCAGTATGCTCGATCATCACACCCATAAATCTTTCGAGTGAACCAGAGATGGCACGATGAATAACAACTGGGCGTTCTTTTTTGCCTTCGTTATTCACAAAACTTAAATCGAATCTTTCAGGAAGATTGAAATCACATTGTATTGTTGCTAGTTGCCACTCACGTCCGATAGCATCTTTAAACATGAAGTCTAATTTTGGTCCGTAAAAAGCCGCTTCATCTTTTGCTGGTTTATAAGGAAGGTTCTCTTCGATACAAACTTTTGTCAAAGCTGATTCTGCCTTGACCCAGACATCATCAGAACCTAAATATTTTGTTTTATCATCTCCACGCAAAGAGAGTCGTACCCAATATCCATCAATTAGACCCATTGTAGTATAAAATTCTTTAATAATACCAACAATTGTTTTTATCTCATCTCCGATTTGATCACTAGTACAGAAAAGATGTCCATCATCTTGAGTGATAGATCGTACACGAGTCAATCCTCCTAATTGTCCAGATTTCTCATCACGATAGACTGTCGCTGGTTCAAAATATCGTATTGGCATATTACGATAAGAGAATTGGTTGTCTGCAAAGATTTGCATATGGTGAGGACAATTCATAGGTTTTAAAATAAAGCTATCTTCTTTACCTTGAACTTTAAAAAGTTCATCACCAAATTTTACAGCATGTCCTGATGTTTCATAAAGTGCAAGCTTTGCTATGTGTGGAGTCCAAACACGTAAATATCCTTTTTTAGAATGTAGTTTCCAAAGATAGTCTTCAATTTCTTTTCGGATAACCATTCCTTTTGGTTGCATTAGAGGAAGCCCTGGGCCGACAAGCGGTGAAATTGTAAAGAGTTTCATTTGTGGACCTATGACTTTATGGTCTCTTTTTTTAGCTTCTTCACGTTGAGTAATATAAGCTTCGAGCTCTTCTTTTGTTTCAAAGGCTAGACCGTAAATACGAGTCAGCATTTTATTTTTTTCATCTCCACGCCAGTAAGCACCAGCGATACGGTCGAGCTTGAAACTGTCGGGATTTATTTCTTTGGTATCTTCTACGTGCCCACCACGGCAAAGGTCAGTAAAATTTCCAGCAGTATAAAAAGTAATTTGATCACCCTTATTTACTATCTCTTCTATTAATTCTATTTTGTATTCATTATTTTTGAAAACTTCTTTAGCTTCAAAACCATTTTTTTTGACACCCTCAAAACCTTTCCAAGTTTTCAAAATTTCCTTCATTTTCTTTTCAATTTTTGGTAAGTCCTTATCTGAGATAGGGGAGGAGAATTCAAAGTCGTAATAAAAGCCGTCATCGATAGCCGGACCGATAGTATTTTTTGTGTCTGGGTAAAGCTCTAAAATAGCGGCTGCCAAAAGGTGAGCCAGCGAATGCCTTATATTGTGTAATTGTTCTTTCATATGTCCTTATATATTAGCATTTTTAAGGCTATTTTATCTACTTGACATTTAAATCTAGATATGATACACTGTATACGATACAAAGATATTTAGAGTCTTTGAAAAAATAATAAAAACTTTCCAAAAAAGATAAGAAAATGAACGGAACAGTATTGAATTTTGTAGCAGGCATAAATGTACGCCTTGCAACTGGAGTAAAAAACGCAGCCGAAGTGTTCACGGTGATAGATGAACATAAAGAAGTTAAATCTGTAAAATTCCCTGGAGGTATGGGGGAATTGGTAGATGAAGAAAAAGAAACTTGGTTGAAAGCAATCGAAGAATTGGCTATTTATTATAAATATCCAGCTAAAGTTGTAGAAGCTCTTCCAATTTTATTGTCTCAAAAAGAATTTAGTTTGATTGAAAGAATTTTAGTTAGAAAATTCTTGAAAGAGACAGGTATGTTACCAATAGCTTTTAAACTGGTTCATACCCAGCAGGGCAAAGGAGGAGTAAACCAAAATTTCTTTTTGGTTTACGAAGTTACACATCCTTCTGGAGTAGAACATATTAATTCTCCAGACTTGGATGTAAAAATTAAAGGATATATCTCAAACAAGGAGGTAGACGCTTCAATATTTTACACCCACGGAAATGCCTGGGATGCAGCAAAGAAAACTCTTTTCAATGAAGACCCAAATTACCTCTTCTTTGAAAACCAGTTTTAAAAAATGTCTGAATAAGACAAAGGGCTCAGCAATATTGCTGGGTCCTTTTTATTTTTTAAAATGATTTATGCTTATTTGCATTTTTTATTGATTATGATACTATGTATACATTATGGTAGTACGAATGAGACATACAAAATCACATACAGCGAACAGACGTTCACATCATGCTCTTAAAGCAAAGAGCTTTGTAAAGTGTACAAATTGTACAGCTTTAAAGATGGCACACACTGTTTGTAAAGCTTGTGGTTTTTATAATGGAAAAAAGGTTTTAGACTTGGTTAAAAAGATAGAAAAGAAACAAGCTAAAGCAAAGGCTAAGACAGCAAGTAAGTAAGCCCTAGGTTTAAAACCTAGAGCTATATAATTTTAAATTTAATTTTATGGCAAACAGGCACCTTTCCAGATCAATAGTCCTTCAAACACTTTTCGAGTGGGATTTTAACGGTGCTAAAACTAATGAAATAAAAGAATCACTCGAACGTAATTTACGAGAATTTGGTCCTGGACTAGAAGATGATGATTTTGTTATTGCCCTCACAGAACAAATATTAGAAAAACGTACAGTGATCGATGAGATCATTCAAAAAGCTGCGCCTGAATGGCCGATTGATAAAATTTCTATTATAGATCGAAATATTTTAAGAATCGGTTTGACCGAGCTTCTTTTTGGTGACCGTACTCAAGTTCCACCTAAAGTCGCTATCAATGAGTCTATTGAATTAGCAAAAACTTTCGGTGGAGAAAATTCTAGTAAATTTATCAATGGAGTTCTTGGTGCTGTCTACAAAGAAATCGGTGAACCTGGCAAAGATGATATTAGTAAGAAAAAGAAAAGTAATGAGCCGGTAGACAAGAGCACTTTACCTGTAGAGAGAAAGGCTGGAGCTATCGTCTATGCTTTCCGAGATGGTCAAATCAATATGGCTTTTGTTCATGATGTTTTCGGTTATTGGACTCTCTCAAAAGGAGGTGTCGAAGCTGGTGAGACTGATGAGGAGGCTACTATTCGTGAATTGAAAGAAGAAATCGGTCTTGATATTGAAGTCGTCGCCAAGCTCGGAGAAAATGAATATGTCGCCTCACATCCTGTCGATGGTAAGATTTTAAAAAAGGTTACTTATTTCTTGGCTAAAAGTGAGTATCGAGAATTGATTCTCGAAAGTTCAGGAGGGCTCGATGGCGCAAGATGGTTTACATTGGCCGAGATCCCAGAGCTTAAAATTTATAATGATATCGTCCCACTGATAACAAAAGCAGTTGAAATTATCAGTAAGGAAAAAAATTAACAAATAAGAAAACACCTCATAAACCTCACCCCGACCCTCTCCTGGGAAGGAGAGGGAGATTGAGAAAAAAATATGATAAATTTTTCTATATTCGAAAAAAAAACAGGAATAATTTTTAAAGACAAGGATTTATTAAAACAGGCTTTTATACATCGTTCATATATTAATGAAAATACAAATACTAATTCGTCTCACAATGAACGGTTGGAATTTTTAGGTGATGCTGTTCTAGAGCTCGTCGTGACAGATTATTTATATAGGAAATATCCATCTCATAATGAAGGGGAGCTCACTGCTCTTCGTTCGGCTCTCGTGAATGCAATTATTATTTCTGAAGTAGCCTCAGAGTCTGGAATGAATGATTATCTTTTGTTATCAAAAGGTGAGTCAAAAGATATGGGTAAGGCTAGACAATACATATTGGCAAATACTTATGAAGCATATGTGGGTGCTGTCTATATGGACTCTGGCTATGAGAATGCAGAAAAGTTTATCACAGAATCATTACTTCCACATACTGATGAAATAGTTAACAAAAAACTTTGGCGTGATGCAAAATCTCTCGTACAAGAAAAATCTCAAGAATTTTTTAATGTGACTCCAGCTTATAAGGTTATGAGTGAATCAGGACCCGATCATGATAAACATTTTAATGTCGGTATATATTTTGGTGGTGATTTGATAGCTGAAGGAAAAGGAAAATCAAAACAAGAAGCCGAACAAAAGGCAGCAGGCGAAGCTCTCAAAGTTAAAAATTGGTTAGATTAGTTTTTATTTTTTATGATAATGCGATTAAAATCACTTGAATTATTAGGTTTCAAATCTTTTGCCAAGAAAACTCCTTTAGAATTTGAGAGTGCTATTACTGCTGTCGTCGGTCCAAATGGATCTGGTAAATCAAACGTCGTTGAATCACTTCGTTTCGTACTTGGAGAGCAATCTATTAAATCAATGCGTGGTAAGGCCGGTGTTGACCTTATTTTTAAAGGTTCAAAGACTTTGCCTAAAGCTTCACGTGCTTCTGTAAATATTTATTTTGATAATAAAGACAAAGTTTTTAAATTAGAAAATGAAACAGGAGAAAAAATAAATCTCAATTATGATACGATAAATATTTCTCGTGAAGTTTTTTCTGATGGTTTAAATAAATATTCTTTGAATGGTAGTGAAGTTCGCTTGAAAGACATTGTGACATTGTTATCATCAGTGAATATTGGTTCTTCTGGTCACCATATTATTTCTCAAGGTGAGGCAGATAGAATATTGAATGCTTCTTCAAAAGAACGCCGTGAAATGATTGAAGATGCTCTCGGTCTCAAAATCTATCAATATAAAATAAAAGAAAGTGAAAGAAAGCTCGACCGTACTGCGACTAATATGAAAGAAGTGTCTTTGCTTCGTAAAGAAATCGCTCCACATTTGAATTTCTTACGTAAACAAGTCGAGAAATTAGAAAAAGCCAAAGAACAAAAGATAGAACTTTTGGATCTTTATCGTGAGTATTTACAAAGAGAATCAAAATATTTAACTGAACAAAATAATTCTTTTATCGAAGAAAAAAGTAAAATTTCAAATGAACTCGAAAGTCTTTCAGAAAAAATAAAACAAATTGAAGATATTTCAGTGGTAATAGAAAATCCAAAAGTTTCAGAGATTAAAAATCTTGAGAAAAAAATCTATGAAATTCGAAGTCTAAAAGGGGAGATCGACCGCAAGCTCGGCCGAATCGAAGGAATGATCGAAATGGAAGAACGACGTTTACAACAAACTCCAAAAGAAAAGAAACATGAAAGTGTAATCCTTTCTTTTAAAGAAGCTGAAGATTTTGTGACTGAAATGAATACTTATATTGATGATGCTATGACCAAGTCAGAAGTGTCTGAAGTTTTTCCTATTTTAAATCGAATCAAAGAATCATTAAAAAGATTTTCGCCAGCTGAACTATCGGAAAACAATTTTAATGCATCTATTCATGTAGTAGAAGATAATTCTAGTGCCAAAATAGAATTAGAAAGACTTCAAAAAACTCGTGAAGAAATATTGGTGGAATTGCATAAAATGCAGGAAGAAGAAGATAAGGTAAAATCTGTGGTTGAAAATTTGAAATCTGAAATCGAAAAAGAAAATTTTGAAAACCAAGAAAGCCAGAAAACTCGCTTTGACCTATCTGTCCGTAAGCAAGAATTACTCTCTGGTTTGAGTACTATTGCTATGAAAGAAGAAAACTTCGTCCGCCTAAGTACTTCTTTTGAAGATCAGATACGAGAAGGTTCAATATTCCTCGGTGGAGATATTTTGTCATATAAGAATTTTGAAATTACTAATGTTGAGCCACGTGAAAATCAATTAGAAAGATTAAAGAAAATAGAACGTATTAAAATAAAACTCGAAGATGCAGGGCTCGGCGGTGGCACAGAAGTCTTGAAAGAGTATGAAGAAACTTCTGAAAGAGATATTTTCTTGGCCAAAGAAATGGAAGATTTGTCTACTAGTATTGTAGCTCTTCGCTCCTTGATGATGGATTTGAAAGAAAAAATAGATATTGAATTTAAATCTGGTATTCAAAAAATAAATAAAGAATTTCAAGAATTTTTTGCCTTAATGTTTGGTGGGGGATCAGCCTTTTTGACTGTCATTGCACAACAAAAGAAAAATAAAGACGAAGACATGGAAAGTAGTAATGATGAAAATATTGTCTTTGAGCACGGTATTGAAATCAGTGTTTCTTTGCCTCACAAAAAAGTAAAAGAGCTGCAAGCTCTTTCTGGAGGGGAGAGATCTCTCACTTCTATCGCACTTCTTTTTGCTATTTCACAAGTAAATCCACCACCATTTCTAGTGCTCGATGAGACTGATGCTGCTCTAGATGAAGCAAATTCTCGTAAGTATGGTGATATGCTCGAAAAGCTTTCAAAGCATTCACAGCTCATTGTCGTCACTCACAATCGTGAGACAATGTCTCGTGCTGGTGTCCTCTATGGTGTCACTGTCGGCTCTGACGGTGCCTCAAAACTCCTCTCTGTAAAATTCGAAGAAGCTGTAGCTATTGCGAAGTAGGGAATACAACCCCTAAATCCCCTTATCAGGGGACTTTAAATGCTTAGCATTTTTACCTTCCCTGATAAGGGAAGGCTAGGATGGGTTGTATTTTACCCTTATTCTACAAGCCTAAAAAAGACTTGACTTTTTAAACCATATATGCTATACTTTATATAGTTGAAGTTGCTTGAAAAAGAAGGTTTGATTGGTTACCAGAGGTCCTTTTTGGGGTTTTGGTAATCAATTAAATCTATATAAAATGACAGAAAATAAAGTATTTTGGTACTATACAGCAGAAGTGTATAAAGTACAAAAAATCACAAAAAAAGTTTTAGAACAAAAGACTATCTCCAGGGTGATTGCTTCAAAAGATAAATTTTTTCCTTTAGAATCAGAATTAGTTAATGTTAGCCAAATAATGATTCATCGGGAAAATTTTGTTAAATTAGGTGAAGAGTATTGTTCAGTGAGATTAATCAATCAGGTAGAAATATCTAAAGAAACTTTTGATGCTCTTAAAGAAGACACTTATAGCCTTGGTTTGATTCAAGGTGAAGTTATATAGTATTAACCCTTAAACAGTTCAGAAATGAAAAAGAAAAGTTAACCGTTCGTATTAAGTTCGCAATTATCCTTGAAACTCAAAATCGTATTAACACCGGAATAAACCCGGTGTTTTTTTATTTGACAAGTTTCTACTTTAATGTAAGTATATGTTCAGAAATAATTGTTAAATTAAAACTTAATGTTATGAAAAAAATCTTAGTACTAGCTATTTTATGTAGCACCCTGTGTGTAACTGCACAAACTAAAAAAAGTTATGATTTAAAATTTGGTATGTATGACAAAAAACCGGCATGGACTATAGGTGGAGTACCTGCCACATTCCAGTCTGACGGCCTTGATTCTATGTATCAGGCACTGTTGCAATATTTATATTTTGCAAAAGACACATCAATAAACAAAGAAACTTTTTCTGTTTATAAACAAAATAAGTACGGTGTTAGTATCCTTAGTGGTCCAAAACATAATATTTTTTTTGTTATGGTAAAAAAACGTGGACAGATTGTTTTGTTGGAAAATAAAATAACTAACAAAATAGAAGGTGGGAGATTGGTAGCAGTTAAAAATAATACTGAATGGGAAATAAAATCTGACTCTCCAGCATGGAAACAAAAGAATGGAGATAAGTTTTATTATTGGATAGGTGCAAAGAATGGCCGTTTTGAATCACCAAAAGATATAGCACAAACATTGTATGACTATGGTCCAGTGCAACCGGAAGAAAAATAATAAACAAAAAACTCCCAATCGGGAGTTTTTTTATTTTTATTGAAACTTAATTTTTTCTATTTTACCCTTGATAGGTTTTTCAGGTTGGAAGGAAGAATTTAATTTTACAATATCTTTTGTTACTTCCATTTCTCCGTTTTTATGAAGCTTCACTTCTAGTAGCATTCCTTGCATTGTCTCAGGAGAGAATCTTTGGTCAAAAATAAAGTTACCTAGAGAGTAAGCAATATATCCTTTTTTATAAACTTCAGTATCTTGTATTACATGTGGATGTGCACCGATAATTATTTTAGCACCATCATCAATAGCTCGATGGGCGAGCTGTGCTTGTCGATCGTTGTGTACTGTTTGATACTCTTCACCAAAGTGAAATGAGACTACGAGGGTGTCGACTTTTTTACTAGCATTTTGAATAATTTCATCAAAACGTGGGTTGTTAGTCAGTAAGACTCCGGCATTATCTTGTGTCGCAATCATTCCATAAGGACCTTTATCAGAGAAGGCGAGGTAACCAATTTTCATTCCATATTTTTCTATGATGACGGGATTTTCTGCTTCCATGGAGTTTATTCCACCACCAGCATAAGCAATTTCATTTTCCTTTAATCGATTTAAGGTATCGGTATAAGCATTACGACCCCAATCACTTTCATGGTTATTGGCGACAGAGAGAACATCAAAACCAGCGCCCTTGAGAGCTGGAATAACAGACGGGTTCATTCTAAAAGAATAAAGATTGTGCAGATCATTACCTTGGTCTGAGGCTGGGCCTTCGAGATTGGCAAAGGCGATATCTTCATCTTTCAATAAATTTAAATTATCAAAAAGTTTTGAATAATCAGAATTAAAGTTTTTGTTTACTGAGCTGGTTACTCCGCGATCTAGCATAATATCACCAGCGAAAGAAAGAATGACATAGCTCTGGTCAAAATCTTCAGCGGTATTTTCTTTTTGTTTTACCCAATCAGTTTCAGTATCATTTTCTTTTCCATAGAAAACATTTTTCCTTAAATATTTTAAAATATTTTGAACATCTTTAAATCGGTCAGGACTATGAAGCAAGGTAATAGCCACATGCCTATTACCAGATTGTGAGAGGGGAATAGAAAAAGTAGAAACGACTGTTTGTAAGGCTGGATCAGTATAACCACTTTTTCCACCTTCATAATCACCTTGACGGAGAAATTGATTATTACTAAACCAAGAGTGTGTATTATTTACATAGCTTTGTTTTTTTGTTTTTTCAAAAATATCATTTTTGTTTTCTTTAATATATTTTGTTAATTTGAAAAGCTCAAAAGCCGTAGATTGATTATTAATAGAAAGACCGCTCGGATCTTCAAAAGTCGTAGTGAGTAATCCAAGTTCTTTAGCCTTGTCATTCATTTTTTGTAAAAAACTTGTTCGCCCGAAAGTAGTAGCGATAGCTTCAGCTGCATCATTACTAGATTCCAATAATAATGGATATAAAATTTCATTTAATGGTAATTTTTCTCCACTGTAAAAATTACCATTTTGTCCATAAGTCGCAAGGGCTTGCGGGCTAATTTTGATTGTATCTTCAGGTTTCATGTTTTCTAGAGAGATAGTGGCTGTCATGAGTTTTGAGACTGAAGCGATTGGCATTTTTTTATCTTGGTCTTTTTCTAAAATCATCTCTCCTGTATCTAGGTCACCGACAAAGTAAGCAAGGGCAGAGACAGTTGGTTTTTTTGTAATATCTTTTATAAAATAAAAATCTGTTTTTACTGTTGGTGTAGCT
This sequence comes from Candidatus Nomurabacteria bacterium, assembly GCA_026395995.1. Classification (GTDB taxonomy): domain Bacteria; phylum Patescibacteriota; class Minisyncoccia; order Phycocordibacterales; family UBA9973; genus UBA9973. The sequence continues at coordinate 142,205 of JAPLXQ010000010.1, forward strand.
ATTGCTGTTTGTGGTATTTGAGCTTGGTTTTCCGTTTGGGCTGGTAGTACTCTTTCATATCCAGCACTTCTTGTAACGAGAAAAGCAAAAACAAATCCAATTGTAATTGAAAGTATAATCCAGAAAACACTTTTTATATGTGGATGAATTTTTCTTAGCATTTATTAATTAATATTTATACTAGCTCGTAATCAATCGTCTTTTTTACAGAATCTACATTTTTTACTTTTATTTTAATTCGATCACCGAGTGAGTATTTTTTCTTTTTCTTTTGGCCGACAAGCTCAGTCTTCTTTTCATTAAAAATATAAAAATCATCTCCGAGATCACGTACACGAATGAGACCTTCACATTTTGTTTCTTTTTCTTCTACATATAGACCCCATTCAGTCACTCCACTGACAATACCATCAAAAACTTGTCCCACGCGTGAAGACATATACTCTACTTGTTTGTATTTTATAGAAGTTCGTTCTGCATCACTAGCCCTCTTTTCTTGTTCTGAAGATTTAATCGAAATTTTTTCATATTCAGCCCATTTTTCTGTATCAATCTTTTTTCCTAGGATATTATCTTCTAGAAGTCTGTGTACCATTACATCAGGATAGCGTCGAATAGGGGAAGTGAAATGAGTGTAGTATTCGAAGGCTAGACCATAGTGTCCAATATTTTTTGTGGAATAGACAGCTTTGGCCATTGAGCGAATGATGGATTTATGAATGGTATCTTTTTCGTTTTTATGTTCAAAATCTTTTAAGATTTTATTTAATTCAGCTGATGGAATAATACCCTTATTCATTGTGGTTTTATAACCTAAACCTTTTAGCATTAATGCTAGGCTTTCCATTTTTTCTTTATTTGGTAGGTCATGTACTCGATAGACGAAGACTCCTCCTAGTGGTATTTTTAATTTTTTACCTTTATCATCGACAGACATTCTCTCGGCGACTTTTTTATTGGCTAGAAGCATGAATTCTTCGATTAATCTATTTGAATCACCACGTTCTTTTAAGATGACTTTTATCGGGACAGCATTTTCATCGAGTACGAATTTTACTTCTTCTTGATCGAGAGATATAGCTCCTTTGGCAAATCTTTCCTCGGTTAATTTTTTTGCCATTTCATTTAAAGTAAAAAGCTCTTCATGTAATTCTGCATTTTTATCATTAATTATTTTTTCAGCACTAGCATAAGTCAATCTTTTTTTTGAATGAATAACCGTTTTTCCAAACCATTCACTTTTTACTTGAGCGTTTTTATCTACAACAAAAACAGCCGCCATACATAAACGGTCTTGGTTTGGGACGAGGGAACACAGGTCATTTGAAAGAGCTTCTGGAAGCATTGGTATTGTACGATCGACGAGGTAGACAGATGTGCCACGTTTTCGGGCTTCTTTATCTAGCTCTGTTCCTGTTTGTAAATAGTGACTTACATCAGCAATATGTACACCGATTTCATAGAGTTCCTCTTCACCCCCTCCCACCCTCCCCCTTAGTAAGGGGGAGGAGGTTACTTTTTTAAATGAAATAGCATCATCAAAATCTTTTGCATCATCAGGGTCAATGGTGAAGGTAAGTATATCTCGGAAGTCACGTCTACCAGATGTGTCTTTTTCGGTGATACCCTTTTTTTCTATAGCACGAGCTTCGGCTTCTACGGCATCAGGGAATTCAGCAACGAAACCACGCTCTATGGCTATTGAAAACATCTCAGTATTATTATCTCCTGGTTTTCCGAGAATTTTTACAACTTTACCCTTAGGCGCTTTGTGTGAATCTTTCCAAGAAATTATTTCAACGAAAACTTTTTCTCCTACTTTGGCATTATTCAAATCTTCTTTTAAGATTAAAATATCTGTATACATTTTTGTGTCATCTGGTTTCAAAAAAAACATACTGTTCTCTTCTTCTAAGACCCCAGAAAAACCATTTTTGGCACGAGATATTATTTTTGTGACTTCTCCGACAATGCGACCCTTAGAATTTTTTGAGTGAATTATAACTTCGACAGTATCTCCGTGAAGTGCAGTATTTAAGTGCATGGAATCTATTTCAATATCATCCTTTTTGTCTTTATTTGGTGTTTTTGTACCATCATCAATACGGACATAACCAGTGCCTTTACTGGTGATAGAGATTATTCCTTCTAAGATCTTAGTTTCTTTTTTCATCTTTTAAATATAACACAAAATGATATAAAGACCAGTCATTTGCTTTTAAAAAAAAATATGATATATTGTCTATATGTTAAAAATAAGATTACAAAGAATAGGTAGAACTAATAATCCAGCATTTCGGGCTGTTTTGACTGATTCAAAGAACGCCACAAAAAGTGGAAAGTTTTTGGAAATACTCGGTAATTACAATCCAAAAGCCGGAGAAGTTAACTTCAAGAATGACCGTATTAAATATTGGCTTTCAAAGGGTGCTCAAGCATCTGACACAATGCATAATTTCTTAGTTCACAATAAGGTTATTGACGGTAAAAAGAAAAACGTTTTACCTAAGAAGAAGCCTACTGTTTCTAGAAAAGAAGCCAAAGCAAAGAAATAGGATATTATAGTTTGCAATAAAAACTAGTTGCGATATAATTGCTTATAGTAGTTTCTTTTAGTCGAAGAAATTATTTCATTAAAATTTTTTTAGTAAAAGATGGTTATGGAACAAGACAAGATATTCTTAGAGTACGTAGTAAAGGCTTTAGTCGACAATCCGAACGATGTAAAAATCGATCGCAATGTAGACGAAATGGGTGTATTGATAACTTTGACTGTGAATCCAGCAGATATGGGTAAACTAATCGGCCGTATGGGAAATACAGCAAAAGCTCTTCGTACATTACTCCGCGTTATTGGAATGAAAAATAATTCACGCGTGAATTTGAAAATCAACGAACCAGAAGGTTCAACCCGCCCAGCGCCAATGTCTTCAAGTCCTACTATGAAAACAGTAGACGAAGCAATGGATGAATTGAAGGGAATATAAAAATAAAAAAAATTAAAAAAACCGCTTATGGCGGTTTTTTTAATTGACTAATGTTGTATCCTAATATAGACTTTTGATAAAGATTTTTAAAAATTAATTACAATGCTAGAGAGTATAAAAATTCTTATTGTAGATGATCTCGAATTAGTACATGAGCCGATTAAGAGATTCTTAAATGATTTTGTTTTTATAAAAAGTAAACTTATTATTGATAATGTTTACAATATTACGCAAGCGAAACGTAATTTAACAGAAGGAAAGTATGATCTTGTTATGTTAGATGGAGATATTGGAGGTAGTTGGGGTTATGAAATAATTCAGGATATTGTGGAACATAATGATAAAACTATTGTTATTTCAATTTCTAATCATGATGATTTCAATATAAAAAATGTAAATGCAGGTGCACATGAAATGGTAAATAAAACATATCTTTATGATTGGAATGATAAAGAAGGTGTGTTTAGAGTGCAAAAAGCTGAAGTAATCATGGGGATTTTTGAGAGAAAATTTGGTAAATATTAAGGCACTTGTTATAAGTGCCTTTTTAATTTAAAATTTTTTCTAAAATCAAAACAAAAATACTTGCTTTTATTTAGATAATATGTTATCATAAACAAAAAACATTACATTAACAAATAAAATAAATGCAAGATAAAGGTCATTACGACTCTCTTAATGAGATTTTAGTTGATTTTACAGCTAAAGGACTGATAGGTAAAACACCTTCAGAAATTAGTATTAAACATCCGACTGAGTATCATCGGGTGTATCGTTTTGCTAATAAAAACAAGATAAAACCAACTAATATTTGGGTAGAAATAGGTTTAGATGTTCGTAGAGAAACATATGATCGTAACATAGAAGAGTTGACTCTTTGGGTAGTAAAAAAATCTTTTGGAGGAAAACATTTTTTACAAATTCCAATAAAGAGCAGGAATCGTATTAAACATTTTGCTATAAAAAGCAAAATAGAATTATCTGACTTGTGTACCAGGCTTGGTATTAGTACAAATGTAATTTATGTGTACGATTCTATTGAAGAAATTATAGATGATATATTTCTAAAAGGATTAAAAGGTAAAACCCCTAATGAACTTATTAACTATGATAGTTCTGTGACATACGCTAATATTAAAAGGTTTACAGAACGTAAAAAACATAAACTTGTTGATATTTGGAAAATAATTGGCATTCGTCATTCAGATACTGTTGAAATAAGAGATAATAAAGTGGTACGTAAATTCGCGTATTACTCTGTTGAAGAAATATTGAATGATTTGAAAAAGAAGGGACTAATCGGTATGACACCAACAGATATTCAAAAGTTTGATAGTTCTAAAACGTTTGGGAACATTACTACGTTTGCAAAACGAGGAAAGATTAAGATTGTTGATTTATGGGAACAGCTTGGTATAAAGCCCATAGACAAATCTACATTAGTAAAGTCGCCTAAAATAGTTTTTAACTCAGTTGAAGAAATTAAAAAATCTTTGGAAAAGTTGAAAATGCCTGAAAAGAGTTTAAAAGCTTTCAGGGTTGCCGATAAAAAGATGTATAAGGCAATTTTAGATTATGCTAAAAAACAGAAGATGAAACGAGGAGAGATATGGAAAGAATTGGAAATGGACACATTGTTTGTAGCAAATTCGATTGAAGATATTATTGCTCTTTTAAAAGAAAACGACCTTTTAAAAGCTTCTGTCGCTGAAATTCGTAAAAATGGACATGTGCATGATTCTGTATATTTATATGCCAAGAAGAATTTTTTAAAAATGAGTACTATTTGGAAAGTGCTTGGTATAAAAAATGCGTTTCAATTAAAATCAGAAAAAAAGATAACTATCCTTTAATTGGGTAGTTTTTTTATATTTTGTTTGACTTATAGATATTGAAAGTGTATTGTTTCAGTAAATATAAACGAATCCAAATCATGGCAGTTGTCTGATGTAGGTTCATTAAAAATAAACAAAATGGGAAATCAAGTAATAGGTTTTTTAGAAGAATCTACTTCTGTTTCACTAAGTGAAATTAGTAACTTTAAATTTGATGATTTCTTTAATCTTTTTCCTGCTGATAATGTGATTAAGCAGGAAAGCTTTTATAGACTTTGTGGTGATAATACTCATTCATCTGGAATAAATCTTTTTAATTATCGTTGCACTAAAGATGGTATGTCACCATATTTAGTTGGTCATGATTACAAAGAATCATATCAAAAAATTAGCTTAGCGCATGTCAGTCAGATATGTGAACTTCATTTTTCTAGCAAAAGAAATTTACTTCATGAAGGTTCTTTTATGAAAAATATTTTTTGGTTAATAGATAGAAATGGAAAAGATTGTGTTGTTTTAGTAAATCGTATTTCGGGTTATGAAGGTTGGAAAGCAAAAATTATAGATTTTCATCCTCATCAGGTTGTAAACAGAAACGACCAATTATTTCTAGAAGATGCATTTAAAAGGTATCGACATTAATTATTTAAAAATTCACTGAAAGCCTTGTAAAATATTGCAGGGCTTTTTTTATTTGTCTTTTTAGCATATAGTAAAAGTATGCGTTTTCATATAATTACAATTTTCCCAGAGGCGTTTGATTCTTATCTCAAAGAGTCTATTATTGGGCGGGCCCTTCGGCCTAGCTCAGGGCAAGCTAAAAGAAAAAAACCATTAATTGAGGTTTATTTCTATAATCCGCTCTCATATTGCAAACCAAAGGAAAGAGTAGACGGACGCCCATATGGTGGTGGTCCTGGAATGGTTTTAAGACCTGAGGTTTTTATTAAGTCTATTGAAAAGGCCTTGAAAGCTATTTCAAAAAATTCTAAAGCCAAAGTAAAGATTATAAATTTTTCTCCAAGTGGTAAAAAGTTTGATACAGCATACGCAAAAACTTCTGCGAAAAAATATTCGGACATTATTTTAATTTCTGGACGATACGAAGGCATTGATGCGCGCGTGATGAAGATATTTAAAGCGGAAGATATTTCGATCGGGGATTATGTGCTCACAGGTGGAGAATTACCAGCGATGGTATTACTTGATTCTATTTCTCGCCAAATTCCTGGCGTCCTCGGTACATATGAATCGCTCGAAGAAGAACGTGTGTCTTCAAGTGAAGTCTACACTCGGCCGGAAGTTTTGAAATACAAAAACAAGAATTATAAAGTACCAAAAGTATTGCTTTCAGGCAATCATAAACTCATTGAAGCATGGAAGAATGAAAGTAAAAAATAAAAGTGTGCAAAGTCGAACTTTGCACACTTGTTGCAAAATATATTTTTTGTGGTAATGTTTATTTAAATAAATTTGTACTAAAAAATCATATATGAAAACAAAAGTAATTATCTACGTTTATGGAATTAAGGTTCTATATCCTAAATTTACAGATCAAATTGATTTAATTGATAAAGAATTAAATAAGGTGTTTGGTAAAGATCATATAATAAAAATTATTGCTCTCGCATCATATATGCCTAAAGATGAATATCTTTTTCTGTCTAATGAAGATGAAGATTTTTCTAAAAAAGAAGGTAGAAAAGAATATTTTTTAGCTAAAGAAAAAGTTAAAAAAATAATAATTGGAGCTTTTATTTTTTTAAAATTTGGAAAAATTACTTTCATTAATGGCGGAGAGTTTAAGGAAGTTTTTGAATATGAACTAATTTCTGAAAAACCAAAAGAAAAACCAAAAGAAAAAATTAAAAAACAAAAGAAAGTAAAAGAAAAAACAGCATAATATTGCCCCCGACCATAGGTCTGGGGCAATTCTTTATTTTAGTTGACTTTTTGTTGTATATAAGTATACTAGTAATTAGTAGATTGATCGATTGAGTTTCGGCTGAAAATCTCCATTTTTATTAATTTAAGCCTTATAAGCGTTAATTTAATTAATATCCGAAACAAATAATAGCAAGAAATAAAAGCTTACATGGCTTTCGTTTCTCGTTTTGAGTTTTTTTTGATATTACAATAATATGCAAAAATCAGTTGCACGACCAAAGAAGTATTTCTCAAGGTACAAGAAGCCCTTGATAGAGTTTCCAAACTTAATTGAAACTCAAGTAAAAAGTTTCAAGTGGTTAGTCGAAAATGGAATTGGAGAAGTGTTCAAAGAGTTCTCTCCGATCAATGATTACTCTGGAAAAAAATTCCAATTAGAGTTCACATCTTTTACTCTCGGTGAACCAAAGTGCGACGAATATACAGCAAAGTTAAACAAGCTCTCATATGAAGGGCTTTTAAAAGTGCGCGTAAAATTGACAAACAAAGTTCTCGGTACTATTAAAGAACAAGAAATTTTCATGTCTGAATTCCCATTGATGACTGCACATGGAAGTTTTATTATCAACGGAGTAGAACGTGTCATCGTTCCACAGCTTGCTAGAAGTTTCGGAGTTTTCTTTACTGAATCTGAAAGTAAAGGTAAGAGATTTTTTGGTGCAAAAATAATTCCAGCTCGTGGAGTTTGGATTGAGATAGAATCAGAAGCTGATGGTGCTATTTATGTACGTATCGATAAAAAGAGAAAATTCCCAGCTACAGCTCTATTACGTGTCATGGGTTATCATACAGACGAAGAAATAATAAAAGCTTTTGCTGGTAATGAAATACATGAAGCTTCTATTGTTGCCTCTTTAGCTAAAGACACTACTAAAGTATTAGGGGAAGCCTTTGTAGACATCTACAAGCGTTTACGTGATGGTGATATGGCGACTGCTGACAATGCGAAAGAATTTATTACTTCAATTTTTACAGCTGAGAGATATGATCTTTCTCCTGTTGGACGTTTTCGTTTCAATGATCGTTTCGGAAAAGATATGGGCGACGAAGAAATGAAAAGAAGAATAATTTCTAAAGAAGATTTAGTTGTAATATTAAAAAATATTATAGATTTAAATAATACCGCTGATGCAAAAGCTGATGATATTGACCACTTAGGTCAACGTCGTGTACGTTTCGTCGGAGAAATGCTCCAACAAAAAATCCGTACAGGTATCATGCAAATCAAGAGAAATATTCAAGATAGAATGTCTACTATTGATGTAGATATGGCTATGCCTATTCAAATCATCAATCAACGACCTCTCCAAGCTCGTATTAAAGAATTCTTTACTACAAACCAGCTTTCACAATTCATGTCTCAAGAAAACGTCTTGGCTGAAATAGAGCACTTACGTTTGCTTTCTGCTCTTGGCCCCGGTGGTCTTACACGTGAAAGAGCAGGTCTCGAAGTTCGTGACGTGCATCCATCTCACTATGGACGTATTTGTCCTATTCATACACCTGAAGGTCCAAACATTGGATTGATTGTTCACCTTTCAATTTATTCTAAAATAAATGATTTTGGTATTATTGAAACTCCTTACGTGAAAGTTAAAAAAGGAAAAATTACTGGTGAAATTCAATACTTGAATGCTTTAGAAGAAGAGAAATACAATATTGCTCACGGTGGTGTTCCTTATACTGAAGAAGGAATGATTTCAGTAGAACAAGTAGAAGCTCGTGTCAAAACTCAACCTGGTATTATTCACCGCGATGAAATTGATTTTATCGACGTGGCTACAAACCAAGGTTTTTCTATTGCGACATCTATGATTCCTTTCTTGGAACATAACGATGCGAACCGTGCACTCATGGGAAGTAATATGCAGAAGCAAGCAGTGCCTTGTGTTAATCCAGAAGTTCCATTGGTTGGAACAGGCATGGAAGAATATGCTTCTAGAGATTCAGGAAGACTTGTCATTGCTGAAAATGATGGAGTTGTAAAATATGCTGATGGTAAAAAAATAATCATTACTGAAAAAGGTGATAAAGATAAAGTTTATACTTTAGTTAATTTCTTACGTAACAACAACTTTTCTATTTTTCATCAACGTCCAAATGTAAACGTCGGAGATAAAATTAAAAAAGGCGATGTTCTTGCTGATACTACTAGTACAGTAGATGGACAAATTGCTATTGGTCAAAATATTTTAATGGCTTTCATGTCATGGAATGGACTCAACTATGAAGATGCGATTATTATTTCTGAAAGATTGGTGAAAAATAGTGTTTTCACTTCTGTTTATTTGGAAGAATTCATCTGTACTGTTCGTGATACAAAGCTTGGTCCCGAAATCACAACTCGTGATATTCCAAACGTTGGAGAATTGAAATTGAAAGATCTTGATGAAGACGGTATTGTCCGTGTCGGAGCTGAAGTTCGTGAAAACGATATTTTGGTTGGTAAAATTACTCCAAAAGGAGAGACAGAGCTTACACCAGAAGAAAGATTACTTCGTTCTATTTTCGCTGAAAAAGCTCGTGACGTAAAAGATACATCAATGCGTATGGAACACGGAAAGCGTGGACGTATTATCGGTGTGAAAATTTTCTCACGTGAAATGGGCCACTCATTAGAATCTGGAATCATTAAGAAAATTGTTATTGAAGTTGCTCAAATTAGAAATATTTCTGTCGGAGACAAGCTTTCAGGACGTCATGGAAACAAAGGTGTTATTTCTACTGTTCTTCCAGAAGAAGATATGCCATACATGGCAGATGGTACTCCAATCGATATTATTTTGACACCACTCGGTGTGCCTTCTCGTATGAACTTGGGACAGATTTTGGAAATTCACCTTGGTATGGCGGCAAACACACTCGGCTATCAAGCTATTGTTCCACCATTCCTTGGTGCAAAAAATGAAGAAATCAAAGAAGAATTAGTCAAAGCTGGATTCAATGAAAATGGAAAAATGAAACTTTTCGATGGACGAACTGGAGAAGCTTTTGAACAAGATATCGCTGTCGGTTATATGTATATGTTGAAACTTCACCACATGGTAGAAGACAAGATCCATATGCGTTCAATTGGTCCCTACAGTCTCATTACACAGCAACCACTCGGAGGTAAAGCTCAAGGTGGAGGACAAAGATTCGGAGAAATGGAAGTGTGGGCTCTCGAAGGATACGGTGCTGCTCATGCACTACGAGAAATGCTCACTATCAAGTCTGACGATATCGTAGGACGTTCAGCTACATTCGATTCAATCATTAAAAATGAAGTAATCAAATCACCAAACTCACCAGCCTCATTTAACGTTATGTTAAATTACTTGAGAGGACTAGCACTCAATGTGAACTTAAAAAAATGGTCGGACAAATCTGGAGAAGATAACATTTAGTAATAAATTTTAAAAAATAAATTATGAAAACATTAAACACAACAGATTTCGATTACATTACATTAAGTTTAGCTTCTCCTGAACAAATCAAGGAGTGGTCATACGGAGAAGTCACAAAAGCAGAAACTATCAACTATCGTACAGGTAGAAGTGAAAGATCTGGTCTTTTCGACGAAAGAATTTTCGGCCCAGAAAAAGATTATGAATGTTACTGTGGAAAATACAAGCGTATTCGTTATAAGGATATTATTTGTGAAAAGTGTGGAGTTGAAGTCACTCGCTCTATCGTTCGCCGTGAACGTATGGGTCATATCGAATTGGCTACACCAGTAGCACACATTTGGTTCCTTCGTGGCGTACCATCTCGTATGAGTATTCTTTTAAACGTAACTGTCTCAGATCTTGAGAAGGTTGTTTATTTTGCTGGTTATATCGTCACAAAAGTCTACGAAGAAGAGAAAGAAAAAATTATTGAAAACTTAGACCGAGAATATAAAGCTAAAGTTAAAAATTCTGCTGATGAAGATACAAAAGAAAAATTAAAGATTCTTCTTTCTTCTACTAAAAAAGAAATTGGTGAAATTTATGAAGGAAAGGTTTTGAATGAAATTTCTTTCCATCATTATTCTTTAAAATATGGAACATGTTTTGAAGCCAATATCGGAGCTGAAGCTATTTATTCTATTTTCAAGAATCTTGATTTAAATAAATTAAAAATTCATACAGAAAAAATAATAGAAAAGGCTAGTGTTATCGAAAAGGAGAAAATGCAAAAAAGACTTTCTCTTATTCGCGCAATGCTTTATTCAAAGATGCGTCCTGAATGGATGTTCTTATCTATTATTCCAGTTATACCACCAGTTCTACGTCCGATGGTGGCTCTTGAAGGTGGAAGACATGCAACTTCAGACTTAAATGATTTGTATCGTCGCGTGATCAATAGAAATAATCGTTTGAAGAAATTGAAAGAAATCAATGCTCCAGACGTCATTCTCCGAAATGAAAAAAGAATTATTCAAGAAGCAGTAGATGCTTTGATTGATAACTCTATAGCAAAACAAGGTGACTCTGCTGCGATGAGTCAATCACAAAAGAGAGCTTTGAAATCTCTTTCTGATAACTTGAAATCAAAACAAGGTCTCTTCCGTCAAAACCTTCTCGGTAAACGTGTGGACTATTCTGGACGTTCTGTTATCGTTGTCGGTCCTCAATTAAAACTCAATCAATGTGGTTTGCCAAAACACATGGCACTTGAACTTTTCCGCCCATTCGTTATTTCAAAAATATTACAAGCAGAACTTGCTTTCAATATTCGTGGCGCTAACAAATTAATTGAAGAAGGTGTCCCAGAAGTTTGGGCAATGCTTGAAGAAGTTATTCAAGGTAAGTACGTTCTTTTAAACCGTGCTCCTACATTGCACCGTCTTGGTATTCAAGCTTTCAATCCTATTTTGATTGAAGGAAATGCTCTTCAAGTTCATCCACTTGTTTGTCAGGCTTTCAATGCTGACTTCGATGGAGACCAGATGGCTGTCTATGTTCCACTTTCTGAAGAAGCTCAATGGGAAGCAAAAGAATTGATGGCTGCTAATAAAAACTTATTAAAACCACAAAACGGAGATCCTATTGTGAACCCTCGTATGGATATGGTTCTTGGTTCTTACTGGATGACAAAAGATGTCGATGGTGAAAAAGGTGAAGGTAAATATTTTGCTGGTCCAAATTCTGCTGTCATGGCTTATGAACACGGAGTGCTTGCTCTTCGTGCAAAAATCAAAATCATGGGTACTGACACACAAAGATATTCAAAATTTGAAGGAAAAATATTCGAAACAACTGTCGGAAGAATACTTTTCAATAGTATTTTGCCAAGTGATTTTTCTTATTTAAACGAAGAAATGAACGTTAAAAGACTTTCATCTTTGGTTGATGAATTGATCATGCACTATGGTATTGATGCTACTCCACCAATCTTGGATAAGATTAAAAATTTCGGTTACAAATATTCTACAATCTCTGGTACTACTTGGGGTATTGATAACGTGAAGGTTCCAGAAGAGAAAAAAGGTATAGTAGCAGCTGGTAAAAAAGCTCAAGAAGAAGTGGTGGGTCAATGGAAAGATGGTCTTCTTTCAGAAGATGAAAAATACCAAAAAGTTCAAGAAATCTGGACTCATGCTAAAAAAGAACTTGAAAAAGTTCTTCCTGGAACTCTAGATAAAAATGGTTCAACTTATGACCTCTTTACTTCAGGAGCCCGCGGTACAATGACATCACTTTCACAGATGACAGGTATGAAGGGTCTTATTCAAAACAACCAAGGACGAACAATTGAATTTCCAGTCATTCCTTCTTATATTGAAGGTCTATCACCACTTGAATATTTCATTACTACTCATGGAGCTCGTAAAGGAGCCTCTGATACCGCTTTGAACACTGCTAAAGCTGGATACTTGACACGTCGTCTAGTAGATGTGTCTCAAGACGTTGTGATTACAGAAGAAGATTGTGGAACAAAAGAAGGAAAGACTGTCAGTAAAGAAAATATTTCTGGAATTGAAATTTCATTATCAAAAAATCTTCGTGGACGTGTTCTTGCTGGAGATATAAAAGATGAAGAAGGAAAAGTTCTTTATAAAAAAGGATTCTTAATTACAAAAGAAGAAGCTTTAGTGATTGAAAAAATTGGTGTCAAAGAAGCTTTTGTTCGTTCTCCACTTACTTGTAAAACAATTCATGGATTATGTCAGCAATGTTACGGTCTCGACTTGGGTCGTAACCACTTAGTCGATCTTGGTGAAGCAGTAGGAATTATTGCTGCTCAAGCTATCGGTGAACCAGGAACACAGCTTACACTTCGTACATTCCACGCCGGAGGTGTCGCGGGTGTCGATATTACTGCTGGTCTTCCTCGTATCGAAGAAATTTTCGAAAGAAGAATTCCAAAGAATGCAGCTATTGTTTCTCAGACAGATGGACAAATCATAGAAGTTAATGATAAATCTGGAAAAGATAAAACTATAAAAGTTTTGTCCGACAGTAAGGCTGATGGAAAATCAAATGAAATAGAATATGTCTTACCACCTTACCGATTACCATTAGTAAAAGTAGGTGAAAAGGTTACAAAAGGAAAAATCTTGACTGATGGATCTGCTGATATTGCTGAAATATTCAAATATGGAAGTAAAGAACTTGCAGAAGAATATATTATTCGTGAAATTAATAAAGTTTACGAATTACAAGGGGCTTCTATTTCACGTAAACATATTGAAATAATTATTCGTCAAATGTTCTCACGAAGAAGAATAAAAGAATCAGGTGATACAAACTTCTCTTCTGGTGATGTCGTAGAAAATACAGCTTTAATGGAAGAAAACATTCGTGTTGAAAGTACTGGTGGAACACCAGCAAAGGGTGAAATTATTGCTCTCGGTATTACTACTGTTTCTCTTTGTACAAAGAGTTGGCTCTCAGCTGCTTCATTCCAAAACACAAACCGTGTTCTTATTGAAAATGCTATTAAGGGTGGAGTTGATTCACTTAGAGGTCTAAAAGAAAATGTTATCATTGGTAGACTTATACCAGCTGGTACAGGTTTTCGAAAACACATTGTAAATCCTAGTACAGAAGAATAAATATGATTAACTCTCCAGTACAACAAATCAAGGAGAGGCTTTCAATCGAAGACATAGTCTCTTCATATATAAAAATTGATAGAGTTGGCAATGCTTTAAAAGCACGGTGTCCATTTCATAGTGAAAAATCTCCATCATTTTTTATTTCTCCCGAACGAGGAGGGTATTATTGTTTTGGTTGTGGTGCGAAAGGAGATATATTTACTTTTGTTCAAGAATTTGAAGGACTTGATTTTCGTGGTGCGCTCAAGCTTTTAGCTGAGCGTGCCGGGGTCAAGCTCGGAACTTATAATCAAAAAGAAGAGAGCGAAAAAGAAAAACTCTATCGTGTAATGGATTTTGCTACACTCTTTTTTGAAAAGAATTTATTTACCAATAGAGATGCTATAGAGTATTTAAAGAATAGGGGACTTAAAGATGAAACCATAAAAGATTTTAGAATTGGTTATTCTTTGCTTGATTGGCGAACACTATATGATCATTTAAAATCTAAAAATTTCACAGATAAAGAGATAGAACTTGCTGGTCTTGCAAAACATCCAGACGATGCCAATAAGGCTATGTATGATAGATTTCGTGGCCGGATAATGTTTCCAATTTCTGATTCTAGTGGTAGAGTAATTGCTTTTTCAGGTAGAATTTTAGTCGATGATGGAAAATCTGCAAAATATTTAAATAGTCCTGAGACACCGATTTTCAATAAATCCTCAGTACTTTTTGGTATCGACAAAGCTAAGGAATCAATAAGAAAAAATAATTTTTCTATTCTTGTCGAAGGGCAAATGGATTTGATTCTTTCTCATCAAGCTGGATTTAAAAATACAGTAGCTTCCTCTGGCACAGCCATGACTGACTCTGTTATTTCAAAAGAAAATATTATAAATAATTTAGGATTAATTCAAAGATTATCAAAAAATATTGTTCTGGCTTATGATGCTGATAAAGCAGGAGTTAATGCTTCAAATCGTTTTGCAAAAATTGCTTTATCTCTCGGTATGGATGTAAAAGTAGCCCAAATGACAGAAGGAATGGATCCCGCAGATACTATATCAAAACTCGGTGTCGATGCTTGGCGTGAGGCAGTGAGAAACTCGAAACACTTTATTGAATTTATGCTTATGCGCATCTTAAAAGATGCTGGAGGAGATAATAGAAAAGCAGGTAGAGATATAAAAGAGCGTTTACTGTCTTTTGTAAATGACCTTGATAGCTCAATAGAAAAATCTCATTTTATTACTCTCATTAGCAATAAATCAGGTATTGCTGAAAATGCTTTGCTAGAAGATTTAAAAAAAGTAGAGACTGAGTTAAAGAACGAAAAAGAAGAGACAAAAATTGCCAAAGAAAATGTCGAGAAAAAATTGAGAAAAGACCCAATAGAACGTAGGTTACTTGGTGTCGCTTTTTGGCAGGAAGGATTGGAAAAAAAGAAAATAGACCCAAATGTAATTTTTGAAAAATTAAATAAAGCTAAAGAAATTTACAAAGATATAAGAGAAGATTTAATTTATGAAGCAGAGGAATTTTATTCAAATAATGAAGATTTAAATAAAGATGTAAATGAAATGCTGTGGGCTATAGAAGAAGAATATTTAAATGAAGAACTTGCGAAAAATATGATTGAAATGCAAAGTTTAAAAGGAAAAGAGCAAGAAATAGAAATCTTAAAAAAGATTAATGAAATAAATAAAAGAAAAGAAGAAATTAAAAATAAAAAAATGGTCGTTAAATAATAAATTATCATTAAAGAAGTAAATAATTATATGAAAAAAACAAAAGTAAAAAAAGTAATAAAAAAACCAGCAAAAAAAGTTTCCAAACCTGTGAAAAAGGTGGTTAAAAAGGTTGCAAAAAAGATAGATAAAAAAACAAAAGTAGTTGTAAAAAAGGTTAAGAAAGAGGCTGTAAAAAAAGTTGCAGTCAAAAAATTAAATACAGGTGATAAAAAAGCTCAATTTTTAGATGCTAAAGCTACTGAGCTTATAGAAAAAGGACGCAAGCGTGGTTTTATTACTTATGATGAACTTTTGAAAACTTTTCCTGATATTGAAAATAACATTCTTTTCTTAGATGAGCTTTATGATAAATTTAATGTAGCCGGTATTGATGTTCTTGAAGGTGGAAATTTATTGGATCTTGATGCTTTAGAGAAAGATAAAGATTTGAATAAGTCTACAATGCATGATTCTATTCAAATGTATTTGAAAGAAATTGGTCAATACTCACTTATTTATGCTAGTGAAGAAAAAGATTTAGCGAAGAGAATTGAAAAGGGGGATGAAGAAGCAAAGAATTTACTGGCTCGTGCGAACCTTCGTCTTGTGGTTTCTATCGCTAAAAAATACGTAGGACGTAGTGCAGACCTTACTTTGCTTGATTTGATTCAAGAAGGAAATTTGGGTCTTTTTAAGGCTGTTGAAAAATTTGACTGGACTAAGGGTTATAAGTTTTCTACTTATGCGACTTGGTGGATTCGTCAATCTATCACTCGTGCTTTAGCTGATCAAAGTCGCACTATTCGTATTCCTGTGCACATGGTAGAAACAATTTCAAAATATAAACAAGTTCACCGTCGTCTTTCTCAAGACCTTGGACGTGAACCTCTTTCAGAAGAAATAGCTACAGAAATGGGGATTGATGTTGAAAAAGTTCATACAATTGAAAGTATTTCTCAAGAGACTATTTCCCTCGAGCAACCAGTCGGAGATGATGATGATAAATCAACACTCGAAAACTTCGTGGCTGATGATAAGATACTACGTCCTGATCAAGAATCTTCACGTCGTATCCTCGCTGATCAAATCAAAGAAGTTCTAGATGAACTTAATCCAAAGGAAAGAAAAATTCTTGAAATGCGTTATGGGCTGATGGATGGAATTCAGCATACTCTTGAGAGAGTAGGGGAAGAATTCGGTGTCACTCGTGAACGTATCCGTCAAATCGAAGCAAAAGTTCATGAAAAGCTACGACAGCATGAAAAAATCGCAAGACTTAAAAATTATTTTGATTAAAACACAACCCCTCCCGACCTCCCCTTATCAAGGGAGGAGGAAATGCTAAGCCTTTAATTCCCCCTGACAAGGGGGTTAGGGGGTTGTATTATCCTTATTTTATAAGGGCTTTTTAGTGCTTGACAGAATGGTATTAAATATGCTATCATATAAGTTGAAATAGTATAGTGCTATTTTATAACAGAATAATAAACAAAAAAAAGATTACAGATCATGAAAAATGAAACAAAATCTGACAGACTGAGCTTTGCACAGCTGGGTGTCCTTGCAGGAATCATTATGGAATTCCTTGCAGTAATGTTCAATGCTCCACAGCTAAAATATTGGCTTGAGCATAAAACGGAGTTAAAGAAAAGGCTTCGTGAAGTTTTTAAAATTGTAGATGAGTATGTCGACATTCGTATAGAATGGGCTACTTTCTACAAAAAGAATTTTGACTGGGAAGTAGATTTCAGTCATGTAATAATTCCAACAATGCCGACTATTGGTAAATGGAGATTATTATTTATTCCGAAAGGAATGAGACCACAGCTTGCTTTTGAAGTTTGTACAAAGCTTTTTAAAACAAGTAAGTATTGTGATAACTTGGATGATGCGATTGGTAAAAACATTCGTACAACAGGTGAACATTATGCTGTGTGGGTTCGTGACGAAGTTGAACCAGATTCAGAAACATTGGGCAAATCAACTCGCCAAGCGGATCCTGATATGAAAGTTGGAATCACATTGCTTGAAGGAATTATTTTTGAAATTAAGTATTTTACTGAAACCGGTAAACATCTTAATATTAAAGGAGTTACTTTTTGTAGCGGTTCTCGCATTTCTGGTGGCAATGTTCCGAGCGTGAGTTGGAGCGATGGCAAGTTCGAGGTGTACTGGAACGACTTGGACAATTCGGTTTCGTATTATGGTATCCGTTCAGCAGTTTAATCTTTTATTTTTTTAACTTTTAACCTTAATCAGTGTTTGCTATGCAAACACTGATTTTTTTATGCTAAAATATACTCGGCTGTTAAATTGATTTGGCTTCGGCTAGATAACAATTTGCCATATAAAGAAACTGCCTGCAATTAATAAAGCATAGATAATTCAGTTTTGTATTGATGCACCACATTGCTCGTTGTGAAGCGAGATAACTCAGAAAATTTGGAAACAGATTTTCGGTGAAATGGAATATTTATTGCGGTAGAGCGGTTCTCGCAATTCTGATGGCAATGTTCCGAACGTGAATTGGAACGATGACAAGTTCAAGGTGAACTGGAACAACTTGGACAATTCGAATTCGAATTATGGTATCCGTTCAGAAGTTTCTCATAACAATCCGCTCTGTTTGGGCGGATTTTGTGTTTGAGTATATTTGAGCCAGCCATTTATCATCTTTGAAATTTCTTGAAGTTTCAATTCTATTTGTAAATATATAGTTTCGGTAATTATTTTTAATTCATATTCTGTGCGGATAAGTTGTTTCAATGTTTCTGTTTGTAGCCTTGCTTGTTTAAGTAGAATAATTTTATCTACCTTTGATTCAAGTGATGCACTAATGAGCAACGAAAAACTTTTTAAAAATTCTTTTTCAATATAGTTATGTAGTCCAAGTTTGTCACGTTTCGGTAATTTATTTCCAATTAAATAAATATAAGCGTATAATTTACGCATCTTATGGACAACTGGAATATCAAAGTCGTTGGGGGGGGTGCTAATCAAAGTCTCCTTCATAATATCGTAAGTTTACCAAATTTACTGCAAGCATGGAAGGAATTTAAAAGGTGTAAAAATTCCAAAAAAGACATTGCTGAATTTGAATTTAATTTAGAAAATAATTTATTTTCCTTGTACAGTAATTTAATAAATAAAACATACATACCAGACCCATACCAAGCATTCTTTGTTTATGATCCAAAACGACGACATATACACAAAGCTACAGTCAAAGATAGAGTTTTACATCAAGCTATTTTTAAGATTTTATATCCAATATTTGATAAGCATTTTATTTATGATTCTTATTCATCACGCAAAGGAAAGGGAACTCATAAGGCGTCACAACAGCTTTTTATAGTATTAAGGAAAGAGAGCAAAAACTGGCGAGTGCCAGTTTTTGCTCTTAAGTGTGACATTAGAAAATTTTTTGATTCTGTAGATCACAACATTTTATTTGAGTTAATAAAAAAGAAAATAACAGATGAAGAAACTTTAACTTTAATTAAACAAATTTTAGATAGCTTTGAAGTTAAAAATAAAATGTTAACAAACTCAGCGATAGCAGAAAGTGTTAACATTTCAAGACGAGGTTTACCTCTTGGTAATGTAACGAGCCAGCTTTTTGCAAATATCTACTTAAATGAATTAGATCAATTCGTGAAACATAACTTGAAAGTAAAAAGTTATTTTAGATATGCAGATGATTTTGTGTTGCTTTCTAGAGATAGAAAAATTTTAGAAAACTACATATTAGAAATTCAGGATTTTTTAGATAAAAATTTAAAATTACAATTACACCCAAATAAAATTTCAATAAGAAAAGTAACACAAGGGATTGATTTTGTGGGATATGTAATTTTACCTGATACAGTGGTATTAAGAACTAAAACAAAAAAGAGAATTTTTAAAAAGTTAAAAACTGTAAAAGACAAATTAGTTAACAAAAAATCAACTAAAGAAAACTTTAATCAAACTAAAACTTCCTATTTAGGAATTCTTACTCATTGTAAAGATAAGGAAATTAAAAGAGGGATAAACAGAATTTTATTGCAATGCTTTATCAATTTTGCCAGTGACCATCAATAGTGGTTCAGCGCCGTCGATTGTGTCGAGGACTTTGCCGTCTTTGATGATGAACCCTTTTGGTGTGCCGTTTACTCCAGCCTTACCACCTTCTTCGGTAGAATCGACAATGGCTTTTGAATATTTACCAGAATCTAAACATGTATTAAATATGGTTGTATCAAGACCTAAACCTTTAGCAAAAGATTTCAAGTTTTTATCTGCAAAGGCACCTTTATTTTCACCTTGTTGATGAGTGAAGAGATAATCATGATATTCCCAGAATTTATTTTGATCACCAGCACAACGAGCTGCTTCAGCTGATTTGACTGATTCAGCTCCTAGGAAAGCAAAATCTCTTGAGATTAATGAGATTTTTCCATTCTTGATATAAGAATCATTTAAACCTTGCTCAGTCTCACTAAAGAATTTCCCACAAAATGGACACTGAAAGTCTGTGTACAAAATGACAGAAATAGGGGCATTTATGTTTCCTAGAATTCTATCAGTATTTGAGACAGGGGTGGGTGTGTCTGTCTTTTTAGCATTATTTTTTCCAGTATCTTCTACTTTAGCTACTTTGTCTGAGTTGTCACTATTACTACCACCTGTCAACCAATAAAAACCTATTAAAATAGAAGCTGAAATTAAAACTCCAGTTATGATAATAGCGACGGGTGTTGTCAATTCAAACTCTTTTTTATCACCGATTTGGACCACTTTTAAATCTTCATTATTTTCCATAAATATTTATTTTATTACTAATATGTATGATATTGTATCATATTTTTTGCTTATGCTATAATTAAACTATTATTAATTAATTTGTATTGCTTAAGAAAAATTAAGAAATAATTTTCTTTTGTGATTATAAAATAAAATGTGTAAAGGAAAATGTGTCCCTGCAATGATTGCTAAAATATTAGTTATCGTAGGAGGTATAAACTGGGGATTAGTAGGATTAGGAATGTTTATGAGTGCAAACTGGAATCTTGTAAATATGATCTTTGGTACTATGCCAAAAATCGAAGCTGTAGTATACATATTAGTAGGTGTCTCAGCTGTTATGATGATTTTTGGTTGCAAATGTCAAAAGTGTGCTGAGGCTTGTGCTACATGTGGCACAGAAGCTAAAGCAGGAAATAACTAGTATAAAAATAGTTAAAATAGCAATTAACCCTGTCGCTCTCAAGCGACAGGATTTTGCTTTTTAGGTCATAATATGTTAAAATATAAAGGTCTTATGGCTTTATTTTTAAATATTATATTTTATATTCTAACCTTCTTGGCTATTTATGTGCAGGTCTTTTTCTTGGTAACTTTTTTTGAAAATCGAAAAAAAATAGTAATTAGAACAAAAGATATTGAACTTGAACATTATCCATCTGTGACGATCATTGTTCCTTGTTATAATGAAGAAAATACTGTCGGTAATACTATAAATTCTCTTTCAGCCCTCAATTATCCAAAAGATAAATTAAATATTATTGTCGTCGATAATGCTTCTAAAGATGGTACTTGGGATGTTTTACAAAATTATACAGATAATCCTCAAATTAAAATTTTTCAAGAAATAAAAGTAGGGAAGCACAATGCACTCAATAAAGGTCTTGAAAATATTACTACTGATTTTGTCGGTTGTCTTGATGCCGATTCCACTGTTCACCCAGAAGCTTTAAAAAGGATTATGACTTATTTTTCTAATCCTAAAACAATGGCTGTCGCTCCATCTATTGTGGTAAATAATCCTAAAAATCTTATTCAATATGCCCAGCGTGCTGAATATGACATGGCTCATTATAATAAAAAAATGTTAGCTTTTTTGGGTGGTATTCATGTGACACCTGGACCTTTTTCTATTTTTCGTAAAGAAGTTTTTGAGCAAATTGGTATTTACAAAAAAGCACATCATACAGAAGATCAAGAAATTGCACTTCGTATGCAAAAAAATGGTTTACAAATAGATCATGCTCCAGATGCTTATGTCTACACCAATAGTCCTAGTAGTGTGCCAAAACTTTATCGTCAGCGTGTGCGTTGGATTTATGGTTTCATTAGAAATGCACTTGATTATCGAGAATTATTTTTTAAACCTAAATATGGGTCAATAGGAATTTTTACACTACCATCTGGTTTTATTTCTGTCATTGGAACAATATTCCTTTTACTTTTTTCTTTTGTTCAGTTGTATACCGTCATTGCTCGTAAAATTTTACAAACTCAAGCTGTCGGTTTTCATATTATAAATGGTAAAGTTTTTAGTTTTGATTTTTTTACACTAGATTCTAGGACTTTTGTTTTTGTTTCGATAATGTTGTATATTTTAGTAATCATTGGCTTATTAAACGGCCGTAGAATGATTCATGGTAGAAAGAAATATATCTGGTGGGATATACCTGTTTTTATCATTATATACATGTTTATAGCCCCGATATGGCTCCTCAAGGCTGTCTGGAATGCAGTGACCTCCAAAGAGGCTAGTTGGGCTAAAGAACGTGATTATTTGATTAAAAGTAATAATTAAAAATATGGAAATAGAAAATAATAATAAAAAAAATGATTGGATGAAATATGTCGTAGTATTAGTTATTACGCTTGGTCTTTTTGCTGTAGCTGGTGGGCTAAGTAATTTTTTTACAAATAAAAAAGTAGAGACAATGCAAGAAGTTCAAAATAAACTTGCTACTGATATTCTCTCTTCTGAGACACAATTTTCGTTACTCTCTGAGCTTTCTTGTGGGCAAGATGATGGATCTGAAAATCTTTCAGGTGAGCTTTCTGATATGGCTTCAAAGATTGATTATAGTGAAAATAATTTTAAAGATAATTCTGTGGCCACAGAATTAAAGAGATATTATACTATCCTTGAAATTAAAGATTTTATTTTAACAAAAAAGATTAATCAACGTTGTGGAAATAAGAGAGTACCAATTTTGTATTTTTATACAACAGCCGAGAATTGTACTGAGTGTACAAAACAAGGTTTTGTACTTACAGAGCTTCGTAAAAAGTATCCTGATTTAAAGGTTTATTCTTTTGATTATAGTACTGACGTTTCAGCTCTTACTGCACTTTTGAAAATATATAAAATAAGTGATAAAGAATTACCAGCTTTGGTGATTGATGAAAATAAAGCTACAGGTTTCAAGAGTGTAGTAGATATAGAGAAATTATATCCGAATATTATAAAGCTTTTACCTAAAGATATGGCAAAAACAGAACCTATTAAAAAATAATAGCTTGTTGTACTTATATTTTAATTAAATAATATTACTAATTTTTTCGTGTATTCCATCAAAAGATCCATTACTCATTACAACCACTATGTCTTTTTCTTTGATAGTTCCTTTTAATATTTTTACAGCCTCATCTGCTCCGTTTACACAAAAAGCTTGTTTTGTTTTTGAGATTTCATCAACAACCTTAGTAGTATCCATTAGATCATCAGGTATATATCCTTCTTTATGTTTTGGTGTAGAGATTATAACAATATCAGCCGAAGAAAAGCTTTTTTTATATTCTTCTTCAAATATTTTTGATCGACTTGAATTTGATCTAGGTTCAAAGACTGCTATGATTCTATGACCAGAGTATTTATCTTTTATGCCATTTAATGTTTTTTCTACTGCTGTTGGATGGTGAGCAAAATCATCTATCAAAATTATGCCATTTTTATCAGCAAAAACTTCTTGTCTTCTTTTCATTCCAGAAAAAGAATAAATACCTTTTTTAATAGACTCTATTTCTAATCCGTACGTTAAAGAAGTTCCAATTACGGCTAAACAATTTAAAATATTATATTTACCAAAAAGGGGAGTTAAAAAGATACCATAATCTTTTCCTTTAAAAAAAACCTTGAATTCTTGATAATCATCTTTGATATTTATGTCTTTAGCATAGAGATCAAAATTTTCTGAAAAACCGTATTGTAGTATTTTTTCATTATCTATATATTCTTCCTTTAAGCTATTTGCTCCAGAATCTTCACCACAAATAAATATATGTCCATCATCTGCTACTTCATCAATTAAAAATTTAAAAGCATTTCTATAGTCTTCAATATCATTGTAGATGTCTATATGGTCCAGTTCAACAGAAGTTATAATCGCAGTTTTTGGCATATAATGTAAAAATTTTGGAGACTTATCAAAGTATGAAGTGTCATATTCATCACCCTCTATTATAAAATGTTTAGATTCTTTATTGTAAAAAGCACTATCTTTAGAATCTTTTAAAACTCCACCTATGAGATAGGAGGGGTTTGTCTCACCTTCTTTGAAAACATGTACCATTATACCTGTAGTTGTCGTCTTACCATGAGTACCCGCTATCACTATTGATTCTTTGCTATTTATAAAGAATTGTCTTATAGCTTCAGGCATTGATAACTCTGGTAAATTATTCTCTCTAGAATATTTAGCTTCTATATTATCTGGACCAAACATATTGGCTATGATTATTAAATCTTTTTTATTAAGATTTTGCTCATTAAAATCACTAGATATATTTATACCTAGATTTGCTATTATCTGGTCCATAGGGGGGTAACATGTTTTATCTGATCCTGTAACTTCATAATTGGCATCTCTGAAAAGCTTAGCAAGTGAACCCATGGCTGTACCACATATACCGGTCAAGTGTATGTTCTTTATTTCATTTATATCTAAAATCGACTCTGTAACATTTCTTTGTTGATAGTCTGGTAGTTTCTTTTTCTTTTCTTCATAGTATAATTTTGCCTTTTTTTGCATGTTAGAATTCTAACATAAAAGATAAAATAAAAAAGCCGGAAAATATTCCGGCTTTAGATTAATCAGCATTGAGTCCACAATGCTTACAAACAATAATACTTTCTGCGACAGATTTACGGAAATTATACATAGACCCTGGTTTCCTGTGTGGATATACTGCATTAGACAAAATTACTATACATAAATTTTTCTCATAATCTAACATAATAGAACAGCCAGTAAAACCAGTTATAATTAGGGCTCTTTTTGAGAAACAGCTACAAGCACAGTAATCGAGTTTGAATTTATCCCAGCTTAATCCATAACGGTGATTTTTAATATCGTGAAGTTGATTACTAGTCATATTGTTAAATGTTTTTTCATCTAAAAATCCTTCACCTCTTTTTAAAATCATTTTTGAAAATTTCATCAAGTCTGGTAATGTTGAGAAAATTCCAGCAGAAGCAACGGTACGAGGTAAAAGCAATCTAGCTGTTTCATCGTGCACTAAGCCTCTAAGAGGTTTTCCTGCAACTAATTCTGTCGGGACAATATTACTTTTGTCTTGTGTATCAGGATGAAAGGTTGTGTTGTTCATGTTTAACGGCAAGAAAAAATCTTTTTCAAGTATTTCCCATAAGCCAGTACCTTTTATTTTTTCAATAAAAAATCCAAGTAGTATTGATGTCGTATTACGATAATCAAATTCAATTCCTGGTTGAACCTTTAGGCCAGAATTTAAAATTATTTTTTCAATTTCAGCAGCTTTTAATTTTTGTAAATCTTCCTCAGTGTCCAATGTTATTGTAAAAGAAAGTAAATGTTTTAATTTTAGCTCATTAACAAATCTTCCTTTAATAGGTAATACGTCTGCTATCTTTGTTTCCAAAGAAATAATGCCATCACTTATCATAGAACAAGCATAAGTTCCTACTATTGCTTTAGTAATAGAACTTATGTCCCAAACTGAGCGATTAATATTTATTGCTGGTGAGTGTTCATACATTTGATGGCCAAATGCCAATAAATGTTCTTCTTTTTGACTAATTATTCCTATGGTACAACCTGGAAAAATTTTGTCTTCTATGGCTTTTCTTGCCAAATCGGTTATTTTACCGATATATGCCGGTACTATAGTTTGTGTCTCCATTTTTTTAAATTACAAGTTTGTTTAAATGTACTTTAACAGTTTTACAAAGAAAAGGGAAGTAAATACAAAAAATCCCCTTGTAGGAGATTTTTTGTATTTTGGAGCCGCTTCTCAGATTTTAATTGAGAATCTTCGTTTTAGTTATGCGTTGAACAGAACCTATATTTTTACCTTGAGCCGCTTCTCAGATTCGAACTGAGGACCTTCGCTTTACAAAAGCGTTGCTCTACCAACTGAGCTAAAGCGGCACGTATGTTGTTGTTATCTACCAAAACAGCTAAAGCGTCAAATACAGTTTAATTAAAATATATATTTTAATTATCAACCAAAATCTCTCCTAATTTAGGAGAGATGTCAGCTGTAGTCAGCTGACAGAGAGGTCTTTCAATATACTAGCAAATTTATTTAGCTTAATCAAGCTATGAATTAGTTTCTTCTTCGACGATTTGATTCTTCAGTTTATTGATCTTTTTCTTGTATTCAGAGACTGTTCGCAGGAACGCTGAGACTTCTTTCTTTTCAGGAATTGCTTCAGGGTCGTGATCTTTTACGAGTCTTCCTTTTACTTTATGATAAAGGTCCACACTTTTCTTTTTAATAACTATAGATGATCTCACATATGTTCGAAGAGTCATTTCAATTATAAAAAACCCAAATTCTTTGGCGTGTTTTATTATTAGAATATGCACCTCTTTAGCATCAGGCAATAGAGGGGATTCATCTATTATCACCATATCATTTTCACGTATCAACAAAACACGCTTATATAAAATAAAAATGATACTGATTAGTGAGACGAAAAATAAAATTAAAATAAAAGTCATAGTGTAATTGTATCATATAAAAAACGACAGAGAAATGTCGTTTTTTATATTGTTTTTATATTGAGTATCTTTTTACTTCTACTATTTTTGCACCGGCTTTTGAGAGTAGGGAAGCAATAGTTTCATCTGGATTTTTGATGAAGTTTTGTTCTACTAGAGTTTTTTCTTTAAAATAACCAGCTATTTTTCCTTCAAGCATTTTCTTCTTAATATCTTCTGGTTTATCACTAGCCATGACTTCTTTTTCAAAAATTTCTGAAACAGTTTTTTTGTTTTCTTCTGAAATTTCATCTAGAGTTACATATTCTGGTTTCATAGCTGCTACGTGCATAGCGATATCTTTTGCCAATTCTGTACTTCCACCTTCAAGAGATACAATCACCGCAGATTTACCATTGTGTACATAACTTCCGATTATATTTCCTGTTACTTCTGCTGTTTCACCGAGCTGAATATTTTCACCAGTTTTTTGAATTATTTGGTCAATCATTTCTTTTGATCCAGCTTTCATTGTTTCTACACCGTCAGTTAATGCTTTGTTTGTAAGAGCAGAAAGTAAGTTTGTGAAATCTTCATTTTTAGCAACGAAATCAGTCTCACAGTTTAGTACTACAAGAACAGTCTTATTAGAATCTGCTTTTATCATGATAGCTCCATCATTAGCTTCACGGCCAGCTTTTTTAATAGCAATATCAGAACTAGATTTTTTTAAGATAACAATAGCTTTTTCCATATCTCCACCTGCTTCTTCTAGAGCTTTTTTACATTGCATAACAGAGACACCAGTAGAGTCTCTTAATTGTTTTACTAATTCTGTAGTTATTTGTGACATATTTATTTTTTAATTAATATTAATTACTTAACTTCAGGGATAGACATTTGTCCGTTTTTATAAGCAGTAGCAAAAGCTTTTGCAAATAGTGTGATACTTGCTCTTGAGGCATCATTGGCGATGATAGAGTAAGTTAATTCTTTTATGTTTGAGTCTGTATTTGTAAGAGCTACTACAGGTACATGAGATTTTCTAGCTTCTGTAGCTGCAATATGTTCTTTTTTAGCATCGATAATGATAAGAGCATCAGGGATTTTTTTCATTCCGATCATACCAGAGTAATATTTTGAAAGTTTCTCCATTTTCTTTGAAAGAACCAATCTTTCTTTTTTGGTATATTTATTGAGTTCACCTTTTTCACTGTCAATTTTGTAATTTTCTAATTCAGCGATTCTTTTTTTGATTTCTCCGAAATTACTGATTGATCCACCGATCCATCTTTCTATGACATATGGCATGTTTATAGATTCAGCAACAGATTTTATTGCTTCACGAGCTTCTGGCTTTGTGCCGACAAAAAGAACGACCTTATTTTTAGAACCAAGGTCTTTAATAAAATCACAAGCTTCTTTGAGCATTGTCTCTGTCTTTTCTAAGTCGATGATATCTGTCTTAGCTTTGGTCATAAAGATAGCAGAAGAAACAGAAGGGTGTCTTCGTGTCTTTGAGTATCCATAATGAGCTCCGGCCTCGAACATTTTTTCTATTGTTACTATTTCGTTTTTTGACATGTATTTATATCTGTTTAATTTATAATTAATAATTTACCTTACGACTTAAACAGGCTATTTTAAAAGCCTATTATTCATCTAGAAAAGAAAAACCCATCTCTAGACAGGTGTTTGTATATTAGCAGTAATTTTAATTTTTTGCAAATTTCCCGAGGTTTTGCAAAGCTTAAGTTTTTAGGGTAGTATGAGAGATATGAGACAATCAAAACTTTTTTCAAAAACAAGAAAAGAAGCTCCAGCAGATGAGGTCGCTAAGAATGCTGAGCTCTTGATAAGAGGTGGATTTATATACAAAGAAATGGCTGGTGTTTATACATTGTTACCACTAGGCCTCCGAGTTATAAATAAAATAGAACAAATAGTCCGTGATGAAATGAATATGATTGGTGGTATGGAAATGCGTACTTCTATTATTCAAGCAAAAGAAGTTTGGGAAAAAACCAATAGATGGGATGATGAAATAGTAGATAATTGGTTTAAAACAAAATTAAAAAATGGTGGAGAAGTCGGCCTATCTTTTACAAATGAAGAAGCCCACTCAAATATTTTAAAACAATATGTAAATTCTTATAAAGATTTACCTGTTTATGTTTATGATTTTAAAAATATTTTTAGAAATGAAACTCGCAGTAAATCAGGAATTTTACGAGGTAGAGAATTCTATTGGAAAGCTCTATATTCTTTTTCTAAAAATGAGACAGAACACAATGAATTTTATGAAAAAGCTAAAATAGCTTATAAAAATGTTTTCCAAAAAGTTGGTATTGGACATTTAACTTATATGACATTTGCTTCAGGTGGGACTTTTTCAAAGTTCTCTCATGAATTTCAAACTTTAACTTCTGCTGGAGAAGATACTATATATGTAGATGAAGCAACTTCTGTAGCTGTGAACCAAGAAGTCTATACAGATGAAGTTTTAAAAGATTTAGGTTTAGAAAAAGAAAAACTAGTTGAGAGAAAAGCTATCGAAGTTGGTAATATTTTCTCATTGGGTACTAAATTCTCAACTCCTTTTGATTTAAAATTTAAAGACGAAAATAACGCAGAAAACCTTGTGGTTATGGGTAGTTACGGTATTGGCCTTACTCGTCTTATGGGTACAGTCGTCGAAGTTTTGTCAGATGATAGAGGTATGATCTGGCCTGAAAGTATTGCTCCATTTAAAATTCAATTGCTTTCTTTGGGAGAAAGTGAGAATGTTACCAAAGAAGCTAACAAAGTCTATGATGCTTTATTAGAGGCTGGTATAGAAGTTATCTTTGATGATAGAAGTGGAATGTCTGTCGGAGAAAAATTTGCTGATTCAGATTTACTCGGTATGCCATATAGAGCAGTTGTATCAGAGAGAAGTATAAAAGAGGGTGGTATTGAATTAAAGAAAAGAACAGAAGAAAAAGGCAGTATTGTAAGTTTAGATGAATTGATAAAGACTCTTAAATAAAAATGTTAAAAAAATTTTACAAAATGTTTTCAAATGATATCGGTATCGACCTCGGCACAGCAAATACGCTCGTGTATTTAAAAGGGCAGGGTATCGTGATCAATGAACCTTCTGTCGTAGCTGTGAATGTGAAGACGAATCAAGTTCTCGCTGTCGGTGCGCAAGCAAAACAAATGCTTGGTAGAACACCAGGGCATATTCGCGCCGTGCGTCCACTCGTAGATGGAGTTATTTCTGATTTCGAAGTTACAGAAGAAATGCTTTCATATTTGATAAATAAAGCAGACAAAATGTCTAAAAAGTTTTTGCGTCCTCGTGTTGTCATCGGTGTTCCTTCTGGAACTACAAATGTCGAAACTCGTGCTGTCTATGATGCAGCGAAGTCTGCCGGAGCGAGAGAAGTATTTTTGGTAGAGGAGCCGATGGCTGCAGCTATCGGAATTCGTTTACCTATCAAGGACCCAGTAGGTTCTATGATTATCGATATCGGTGGAGGGACTACAGATGTCGCCGTTATATCGCTCGGTGGAATCGTGAAATCTAGAAATTTAAAAATCGCTGGAGATAAATTGAACAACGATATCATCTCATATATGCGTGATGAATTTAAACTTTTGATTGGTGAGAAAACAGCCGAAGGTGTCAAGATTGCTATTGCTTCTGCAATGCAAGGGGAATATATGGAAAGTTATGTTCGTGGACGAGATTTACTCACAGGGCTTCCTAGAGAAGTAGTCGTGACTGATTCAGATATTCGTGAAGCTATTGGATCTTCTGTAGCTGAGCTTGTCGATGGTGTAAAAGATATATTGGAAACTACTCCACCAGAAATTCTTTCAGATATCATGCGTGGCGGTGTAGTGCTTTCTGGTGGTGGAGCATTACTACACGGTCTTGATAGTCTTTTGCAAAATGTTTTGAAAATACCAGTATATGTTGTCGATGATCCACTTTCAGCTGTGGCTCGTGGTACAGGAATTATTTTAGATGATATAGAAAATTATCGTGAAGTATTAATCGGCAATCAAGATGAGCTACCTCCTAGATAAAAATAAAAAAACAAAAAAGTATAAAAAAATTGGAGCAATAGTTTTTCTAGCTATTGTTTTAGTTTATTTTCGTGCCCCAGTTTGGAAAGGTTTATCTGTCTCTACTCATACGATTTTTAAACCAGTAATAGTTTTTGGACAATTTATCGGTGGAGGCTTTTCAAATATTGGTGTAAATTTTCGTTCTAAAAAAGCTCTCGTCACAGAAAATGAAAATTTGAAAAATCAAATTACAGAAAGTGAGGCTGATAGAGCGAACTATGCATCTGTCGTCGATGAGAATAATAAAATGAAAGAAATTCTTGGTAGAAAAGCTGAAAATATGAAAGTCGTTTTGGTGGGAATTTTAGAAAAACCAAATCGTTCTTTGTATGATACTTTAGTGATAGATGCAGGGAGTAATCAAGGAGTAAAAATCGCGGATAGAGTTTTTGCAATTGGGAATATTCCTATCGGGCGCGTGGCTGAAGTTTATTTAAATTCTTCAAACGTAATTTTATTTTCAAATCCAGAAGAAAAGACTGATGTCGTACTTTCAGGCAAAGATGGATTCTTGCAAGCTGTCGGCCGTGGGGGAGGAAATTTTGAAATAATTTTGCCTAAGGATTTAGTGATAGCTGTCGGTGCAGAAGTTGATTTACCGGGCATTACGCCTTATATATTAGGCACAGTCGCGACGCTTGTTTCCGATCCACGTGATTCTTTTCAGAAAGCGATTTTGGTGAGTCCTGTGAATATTCAGCAACTTAAATTTGTAGAAGTAGAAATTTAAATGAATTT
Organism: Candidatus Nomurabacteria bacterium; assembly: GCA_026395995.1. Lineage (GTDB taxonomy): Bacteria > Patescibacteriota > Minisyncoccia > Phycocordibacterales > UBA9973 > UBA9973. The sequence continues at coordinate 173,309 of JAPLXQ010000010.1, forward strand.
TAAAATAGAAAAAAAGTTAGCAAATACTTTAGGCAGAGTTGGAATTTTATCAACTCCACACGGAGATATTTTAACTCCTGCTTTTGTGACTGTCGGTACGAAGGCGACCGTGAAATCTCTCACACCAGAAGCGGTGAGTGGTGCTGGTGCGCAAGTCGTCCTCGCGAATACTTACCATTTATTTTTACAACCAGGGGATGAGGTTGTGGCAAAAGCTGGAGGCCTAGGCAAGTTTATGAATTGGAGTGGTCCTACGATGACAGACTCAGGAGGATTCCAAGTTTTTTCTCTCGGTGCTGCGTATGGAAAAGATATTTCAAAAGTAGTAAAAATTACTGATCCGTCGCTCATGATTCCTGAGCGTTTCGATGATAGTGATGCACCGCGCCTCGCGAAGATCGGCAATGATGGAGTGTCTTTCAAGTCGCATCTCGATGGTTCGATTCATTACATCACTCCAGAGAAATCAATCCAGATTCAGCACAACCTCGGTGCGGATATTATTTTTGCATTTGATGAATGCACTTCTCCGGCAGAGGAGATCAAATACCAAGAAGAAGCTCTCTCTCGCACTCATGCTTGGGCGAAGAGGAGTTTGGAAGAGCATATAAAATTGGAAGAGGCGAAGAATTTTCTTCCTCCCCTTCGCCAAGGGGAGGACCGAGGTGGGGTGTTGAATCAGCACCCCCTCCCAACCTCCCCCTTAGCAAAGGGGGAGGAGAAATTCCCCCAAGCCCTCTTCGGCATCGTCCAAGGCGGTCGCGAAGAAGATCTAAGAAAAAAATCCGCGCAAATTATTTCTGAAATGGAAGTGGACGGCAAGAAATTCGACGGCTTCGGTATTGGGGGAAGTTTTGCAAAAGAAGATATGGCGACAGCGGTAAAATGGTGCAATGAAATTTTGCCAGAAGAAAAACCTCGCCACCTCCTCGGCATCGGCGAGCCGGAAGATTTATTTATGGGTATTGAAAATGGTGTAGATCTTTTTGACTGTGTCATCCCGACCCGCCTCGGCAGAAACGGCACTATCTATACAAAGACAGGGAAGATAAGTATTACAAATACAAAATTCCGTGAAGACTTTACACCAATAGAAGCCGACTGTGAATGTTATACTTGTAAAAATTATACCAAAGCCTACATCGCACACCTTTTCCATGGCAAAGAAATGCTCGCGGGTACTTTGGCTTCTACTCACAACCTCCACTTCATCGTCTCCCTTGTCGCCAACATCCGCCAAAGTATTTTAGATGATAAATTTGAAGAATTTAAGGATGAATTTTTAAATATGTATAAAGCTTAATATAATAAATATATGGAAATTTTTTTAATTAAAGGTCTAATAATTGGTTTTTCTATAGCAGCTCCTGTCGGGCCTATTGGTATTTTGTGTATTCAGAGAACCATTAATTATGGAAGAAAATCAGGATTATTCACCGGTTTTGGTGCAGCAACAGCTGACGGTCTATATGGTGCTGTGGCTGCTTTTGGTTTGACAATTATTTCAAATTTTTTAGTCGGACAACAGTTTTGGTTTAGGTTAATCGGAGGTTTATTTCTGCTTTATTTAGGTATCAGAACTTTTGTGTCTAAACCAAAAGAAAAAACAAAGAAAGATAACCATAAAAGTTTATTTTCAGATTATTTTTCTACAATTTTTCTTACACTTACAAACCCAATGACAATTTTATCTTTTGTTGCTATTTTTGCAGGGCTAGGACTCGGTAGCATAAAAGGAGATACATCATCAGCACTTTTTATGACAATAGGAGTATTTATTGGTTCAGCTATTTGGTGGTTAATTTTGAGTGGAGGAGTTAGTCTTTTAAAAACAAAATTTAATACTTCTTCATTAAAAATTGTAAACAAAATTTCTGGAATAATTTTAGTGACTTTTGCAATTTTATCTTTTTTAAGTATTTTTAAATAATTTTGTTACGAAAAAATCCTCACTTAACTCTTAAAATTATAGATGAGATATTACCAATGATATTTGACACTAAGTTAGTCTTGTGCTAATTTAAAGATAAATTACAGTTCATCGTATTTATTCCGGATTAGCTCAGCTGGTTAGAGCGCCTGACTGGATAAGTTTTGTAGATTTAGTAAGTTAGTTCGAAATAATTTATTAAACTCTTTCTTGGTTTACCAAGGCAACCTTATTTTATCAGGAGGTCATGGGTTCAAGTCCTTTATCTGGAGCGGAATATCAAATTTTATTAAGAGCACTAAACTTTTTATGTTTAGTGCTTCTTTTTTGTCTTTTTGAGTTAGGACTAATATATAAATAAAAAAGCGTTTCAGAAATTTCTGAAACGCTTTTACAACAAAAATTTGTTGTTTTAATTTTGTGGCACAGGCATTGGTACTGCTGAAGTAATAAAACGGTCACTAACTTCTCCATTTTCGTGCGCACGACCAGTTTTTGCCTCAAAAGAATCTTTTAATGCTTGACCTAATCTTTTGTACAACTCTAGCTCTGTTTCGTTGTCGTCACTAGAGATTTCAATACAGTGAACCTCACAATGATTAAGTAGGCCTTCTTGCCCATACAGATCTACTTTTTCTGTAATTGAATTTTTGTAAAAGTCATTTAGTTTCACTGTGTAATAGCCACATACTAAAAAATAGAATTTTTTCATTTTTATTATTGATTTGTGAAAGAGCCATTTCTGGATTTCCGATTAATACTGAATTTCTGAATTAGAATTATATTATATACCTTTTATTTAACTTTGTCAATTCTAATTAATTTTGCTATAGTGTATTGGTGTTTAATAATAAATTCAAAATCAAATCAGATTTCAAACCAGCAGGCGACCAGCCGAAGGCTATAAAGGCGCTTGTGGAAGGGTTGAAGAAGGGAATGAACAAGCAGACATTGCTCGGGGTTACGGGTAGTGGCAAGACTTTTACTGTGGCGAATGTGATCCAAAGTATACAGAAGCCGACGCTCATTATTGCGCACAATAAAACCCTCGCAGCTCAGCTCGCGCAGGAGTTCAAAGAATTCTTTCCGGAAAATGCGGTGCATTATTTCGTCTCCTATTACGACTACTACCAGCCGGAAGCTTACATGCCGACGACGGATACCTATATCGAAAAAGACGCGCAGATCAACAAAGAGATTGATCGTCTTCGTCATGCGTCTACGCAAGCTTTGCTCACGAGAAGTGATGTGATTATCGTAGCATCGGTGTCTTGTATTTACGGTCTCGGAAGTCCTGAAGAATACAAGGAGGAAAATTTGCATTTAGATGTCGGGATGAAAATGGATAGAAAAGAACTCGTGGAGAAATTGGTGAAAGTGCATTTCGAGAGGACGAATGCGGATTTGGAGCCGGGGAATTTCCGCGCGATAGGGAACATCATCGAAGTCATGCCGATATCAGAAACTTTTGTATATCGAATTGAGATTGGAACCCCCTCTCTAAAATCTTCAAATTTTGGAGAGGGGGCGGGGGGTGAGGGGAATTGTATTTCTAGTATCACAAAAATAGATCCAGTGTCTTCTAAAATTCTTGCCGAAGAGCAAATGATTTTTATTTTTCCAGCGAAGCATTTCATTACGACGACAAAAGGCAGAGACAGTGCAATAAAATCTATTAAAAAAGAACTCGCAGATCAGCTCAAGAAATTCGACAAAGAAGGCAAGCTCCTCGAAGCGGAAAGATTAAAGAGGCGCACGACATATGACCTCGCGATGATTCGCGAAGTCGGGTATTGTTCTGGAATTGAAAATTATTCTCGCCATTTGTCTGGTAAGGCTGTCGGTGAAGCACCGGAAACATTGCTTTCATATTTCCCAAAGGATGCAAAAGGTAATCCTGATTTTTTGACTATCATCGACGAATCCCATGTCTCTATTCCGCAAATCGGGGGAATGTTTGCAGGGGATCAATCTAGAAAAAATACACTTGTCGAGCACGGTTTTCGTTTACCGAGTGCAAAAGATAACAGGCCATTAAAATTTCCAGAATTTTTAGAACGCGTCGGACAAATGATTTACACTTCTGCGACCCCGGCAGATTATGAACGAAAAGAAAGTAATCAGATAGTCGAGCAGGTTATCCGTCCGACAGGTTTGCTTGATCCTGAAGTAGAAATAAGGCCAATTTTAGCTTCGAGTTCCTTTCCCCCTTCGCTAAGGGGGAAAATGAAAGGGGGTGTTGAATCAGAGCACCCCACCCCAACCCTCCCCTTGGCGAAGGGGAGGGAGAAATCTTACCCCGGTCAAATTCAAGATTTCATTTCCGAGGCAAAAAAGGAAATCAAAAATGGTCGCCGAGCGATTGCGACGACACTTACGAAGAAAATGGCAGAAGATTTATCTGAATATTTAAAGAAAGAGGGAATCAAGGCAGAATATTTACATAGTGATATAAAAACGATTGAGAGAATAAAAATTCTGACAGAATTTCGTCGGGGTGCTTTTGATATTATTGTCGGGGTGAACTTACTTCGTGAAGGTTTGGATTTACCAGAAGTTGGTTTGATAGGAATACTCGATGCCGACAAAGAAGGATTTTTGCGAAGTGAGACGGCACTTATTCAAACTATTGGCCGTGCGGCGAGAAATTCTGCTGGACGAGTTATTTTATATGCGGACAATATGACAGGTTCGATGGAGCGAGCATTACGAGAGACAAATCGTCGTCGTGCATTACAAATTGCTTATAATAAAAAAAATGGCATTACTCCTAAAACTATTTTGAAAGCTATCAAAGATATCACACAGGGGATGGATACACTCCATGACAAAGCTGTGCGTTCCGAGCTCGAACTCGATACGAAACTTTTTGCAAAGAATCCAAATAAATTAATTAAAATAAAAGAACAAGCAATGAATGAAGCAGTAAAAATGCTCGACTTTGAGACTGCAGCAATCCTTCGCGATGAGATTAAAATCTTGAAATCTCGACCAGTGCCGGTAGTAGAACCTAAAGGTATTCCTAGGGTAAAGAAGACAAAGTAGTTTCCTTGACTTTTTATCTTATACATGCTATTCTTTAATTAGAAATTAATGTACAAATAAACTTAAATTAAAACAAAATATGAGTGCAGACAATAAAAGTAACATCTTGCAGACAAAATCTAAAGATGGTGGCTCTGAATTTAGAGTTGAGTGTATCCAAAATTCAGAAAGAATTACAGATAATCCGGATACCAAAGATGGTTTTAACAACGAAGCCGTTCTTAAAATTTTTGGTGAATCAAAAGTTTTCACTAAAGAATCTGACGCTTGGCGTGAAGCATTCAAAATTGAAGACGAAATGGGTGGTTCGGAGTATGGAGCAGTGAGACTTGATTTCTCGCATCTTCCGTTTCCGGAAAAGGTTCTTGTCTAAAAGTATTGCTGTAAAAAGCAAAAGTCCTGTAGTAATACAGGACTTTTTTATTTACTAATATGTGCTATAGTATTCTCACAAATTAATATATAAACCCCAAGGGCAAACCAAGGGGTGTTTCGGAGTTTTGGGTTCCTCCTCCCATTAGCTAAGGGGAGGAATGAGGTGGGTGTTGAATTTTGCACCCCCTCCCAACCTCCCCCTTGGCGAAGGGGGAGGAGAATAAATACAATGAAAAACAATAAAGAAGAAAAAATAATAGTGCGTGGAGCTAGGACTCACAATTTGAAAAATATTACTGTGGAAATGCCACGTAATAAGATGATTTGTATTACCGGTATGTCTGGATCAGGAAAATCATCTCTCGCTTTTGATACTATTTTCGCCGAAGGGCAACGACGATATGTGGAATCTCTTTCTTCATATGCGCGACAATTTCTAAAACAAATGGCAAAGCCCGATGTGGATGAAATCGAAGGTTTGAGTCCTGCTATTTCTATTGATCAAAAATCTCGCTCAAATAATCCACGTTCTACTGTCGCGACTATTACGGAAGTGTATGATTACCTCCGTGTTTTATATTCTCGTATTGGTAAACCTCACTGTCTCGAATGTGGCACAGAAATAAAAAAACTTTCGAATGAAGAAATTATGAATTTCGTTAAAGAAAAAGCGGAAAGTTTTTTAGCAAGTGGCAAGAAAAAAGAAGTTATGGGTGTGAATTGGACAGAAGTAAATATTAAAATTTTTGCTCCTGTCGTGCGTGGAAGAAAAGGGGAATATTATCAATTACTCTATGACTTACTCGGTAAAGGTTATGCGAAAGTTCGCATTAATGGAGAAATAAAAAATCTTCGCGATAGAATCGATCTCGCAAAAACAAAGAAGCATGACATTGATGTTTTAGTAGATGAAATAACTTTTCACAAAGTAAAAGACAAAAGTGAAGATGAAAATATGCGTTTGTTTGAAGCGGTTGAAAGAGCGTTACTTGAAAGTGATGGACTCGTAAGTATCACATACAACGATGTCGAATCAGTTTTTTATTCTGCGAAATTTTCTTGTCCAAATGATGGCTTTTCTTTCCCAGAGGTAGAACCTCGTCTTTTCTCTTGGAACAGTCCGTATGGAGCTTGTGAGACGTGTCACGGCCTCGGAACCAAGCATATGTTTGGTGATGACCCTTGTGATGCTTGTAAAGGTTTACGACTTCGCCCTGAAGCTTTACATGTTTATATTGAAGCGGATTCCTTTCCCCCTTCGCTAAGGGGGAAAATGAAAGGGGGTGTTGAATCAGAGCACCCCACCCCAACCCTCCCCTTAGCGAAGGAGAGGGGGAACTCAAAGACTTGTCGTATGAACATTATCGAAGCAATCTCACTTTCTGCCGAAGATGCTTTTGAATTTTTCGGTTCATTAAAACTTTCTAAAAAAGAAGAAGAAATTTCTGGTGTCTTGATGAAAGAAATTTTGTCGCGTATTGAATTTTTGCTCAATGTCGGTCTCGAATATATTTCTCTCGATCGTCGTGCAAATACACTTTCAGGTGGAGAAGCACAACGCATCCGCCTCGCTTCACAGCTCGGCTCACGACTCGTGGGAACTTTGTATGTACTCGATGAGCCGACGATTGGTCTACATCAACGCGACAATGAAAGACTTATAAAAACTCTCGAAGATTTGCGTGACCTTGGTAATACTATCATCGTTGTTGAACACGACGAAGACACTATTTATGCTTCCGATTATATTATTGACATCGGTCCAAAAGCCGGTGTGCATGGGGGCAATGTCATTGTCGCAGATGATTTAGAAAAACTTTTATCTGCACCAAAAAATACTTCAAAGTCTCGCACTCTCGGATACCTCCGTGGAGAAATAAAAATAGAAATTCCAGAGAAGAGACGAACTTCAGAAAAGGGTAGTATAAAAATAGTTGGTGGAAAAGTTTTTAATATAAAAAATTTGAATGCAGAAATTCCACTCGGCAAACTCGTATCTATCACTGGCGTTTCTGGTTCTGGTAAAAGTTCTTTTATGTATGAAATTTTGCATAAAAATTTACAAGGCCGACTCGAGAGAAAATACCGCACGAATGAAGTCTACAACTGCGCGTCATTTTCAGGATCTGAATATATTAGTCGTGTTGTGCTAATTGACCAATCAGCTATCGGACGCACACCACGCTCGAATTTGGCGACTTATACAGGTGCTTTTACCTATATCCGAGAACTCTTTGCCGAGACCGAAGAAGCTCGTTTTCGTGGATGGAAATCAAATAGATTTTCTTTTAATGTATCTTCAAAGACTGGTGGGGGACGATGTGAAGCATGTGAAGGTAATGGTGAAATAGCTGTTGAAATGCATTTCTTGCCGACTGTGTACGTGACTTGTGATGTGTGTATGGGCAAGCGTTTTGATAAAGAAACTCTAAAAGTAAAATATAAAGGAAAAAATATTTATGAAGTTTTGAAAATGACTGTCGAAGAAGCTTTTACATTTTTCGAAGATATTCCAAATGTGTTTGACCGTGTGAAAACTTTAATGGATGTCGGCCTCGGCTATGTCGAGCTCGGTCAAAGTGCGACGACGCTCTCGGGCGGAGAAGCACAGCGCGTAAAAATCTCGAGCGAACTCTTTCGTCCGTATCTAGAAAAAACAATCTACCTACTCGACGAGCCGACTGTTGGGCTTCATTATGATGATGTGCAAAATTTAATTAATGTATTAAATCGCCTCGTAGACAAAGGCAACACCGTCGTCGTCATTGAACACAATATGGATCTTATAAAATCTGCGGATTATCTCCTCGACTTTGGTCCTGAAGGTGGTGCAAATGGGGGAACATTGATTGCAAAAGGAACTCCAGAAGAAGTTGCTAACACTCCGAAAAGTTATACTGGGAAATATCTTAAAAAAGTTTTGAGGAAATAAAAAAGGAAACAACATTGTTGTTTCCTTAATCTAAAATCTTGGTTTCCCAAATTCTTTCATTACCCAAGTAAGATGACTTGCTTCTTTATTGCACTTAATTTTACTGCCAGTAAAGACAGTTTTACCATCTGACCTTTTTACTTCGTGTTTGATAATTTTCTTACCAGAACGACTAAAAATTGGTTTTACTTCATAAGTTATATCTCCCATTTTTTATTGTTATTAAATTAATACTATTATTTATTTCACTCAATATGATACTATCAAATCTATGCAAAGTCAAGAATTAAAAAAACTCAATATCCCAGAAAAGCCAGAGGTGTATTTATATAAAATAATAAGCCAGTTTGGTGATAGCATACATGGCTTTTGTTTGTTATAATAAAAACATGAAAAAAGAAATTAAAAATGGAATTCGTGGCCAGATCTTTGAGCAACTTTCAAAATCACAATTTAAATATAAAGGTGTACCTGTAAATTTCTTTGGTTTACCAACTTTTTGTTCTTCAAAACCTCGCACACTTGTCTCTAATGAACTTTCAAGAATGAAAAGATTGGGTTTAATTGAGAAGAACGGGGAATTTTTACAAATTACAAATAAAGGCAAGGATTACATAAAACGTCGCCAAGAAAGACTTTCTGTTTTTTATTTTACTTTTCAAAAATCTGCACCTAAAAATCTAATAGTCATGTTTGATATTCCAGAAGGTAAAAAAGCAGAAAGGGAATGGTTTAGATTTCATTTAAGAAGGTTTGACTATATTATGGTTCAAAGGTCGGTATGGGTCGGTCCATCACCTTTACCAAAAGATTTTCTAAAATATATAGAAGAAATTAATTTAAAGGATTGTATAAAAACTTTTAAACTAGCGAAAGGATATAAACCTCAATAGAAAATATACAAGCTTACTTTGCTATCGCTATGTTAGCTTATTAGATTAAAATAGTTATTTTTCTAAAAGTTATACTAGAAAATATTTGAAAAAGGTTTTAAGGAAATAAAAAAAGGGAACTTGGTAGTTCCCTTGAATTTAGATTTTTGCAAAAGCTTTTTTTAGAATTTTCTTTTCATCTTCGTTTCCTTTTAAGGCAATGAATTCCTCGAGTTTTTTCATTATTTCTAATTCTCTTGTTTTGCATTGCTTGATTTTTTTTATAAAAAATCCTTTAAAACAAAAAATCAAGAAAAATAGTAAGAAAGTTCCCAAAAATATACTAAATTGTGTAAGTATATTAGGTATGCGTTGGGCGATTAAAAATGCGATTATTCCTGCCACCATAGAAGATGATAAAATACCGAACTTGCTCATGATTTTTTCAAAGTTAATCTTTTCAGATTCTTTTATTAAATCAAAAAGTTCTGCACCAACTTTTGTTTTTTTAAGCTCTTCGAGCTCACGTTCTTTGTAGCCTTCTGCTCGGCCTGTGTCGTACTGATTCATTTTTTTTGGTATTAAATTGTTTATGTGCAGAAGCTCTAGGACTTCTGCTTGAATTAGTGAAGCAGACTAGATGCTTTTATTTAAAATTATGATACTATGTAGCGTATGCAAAGTCAACCCCAAAAAATCGCTCTGCTCTCACGGGGCAGGGAATTAAAAAAAACTATATTACCAGATAAACCCGGTGTTTATTTTTTTATGCGTGGCAAGGATATTTTATATATCGGAAAGGCGACGAGTTTGAGGGATAGAACAAAGAGCTACTTCGGTAAAGATTTAATAAATACTCGCGGACCGTTGATATTGGATATGGTTTTTAAGGCGGATGGACTGAAGTGGCAGGAGACTGACACCGTTTTGGAAGCGCTTATTTTAGAAGCGAATCTGATAAAGAAACATCAGCCGTATTACAATACGAAAGAGAAGGATGACAAGAGTTTTAATTATGTTTGTATAACCCGCCCGCTAACGCCTGAGCGTAGCGATGGCGGGCGGGCTAAAGATGAACTTCCAAAAGTTTTAATTGTTCGTGGTAGAAATCTAAATATACGCCATGGCGTATATTCTAAAATTTATGGGCCTTTTCCAAATGGCGGGCAATTGAAAGAAGCTTTACGGTTGATAAGAAAAATATTTCCATTCTTGGATGAAAAATCTCGCATTCAGGGAACGTATGAATTCTATAAGCAGATCAAACTCATTCCAGAACAAAAGGAAATGCTTTTCCAAAATATAAAAAATATTAAACTTCTTTTTGAAGGTAAGAAAAAATCAATATTAAAAAATTTAGAAAAAGAAATGAAAATGTATGCGAAAGCACATTCGTTTGAAAAAGCAGGGGAAATAAAAAGACAGATTTTTGCCTTGCAACATATTCAAGATGTGTCGCTGATTAAAGAGGAATTTAATTCCTTTCCCCCTTCGCTAAGGGGGAAAATGAAAGGGGGTGTTGAATCAAAGCACCCCACCTCAATCCTCCCCTTGGCGAAGGGGAGGAGGAACTCAAATGCATTTCGCATTGAAGCATACGACATCGCACATATGTCCGGCCAAAATATGGTGGGTGTGATGGTGGTACTCGAAGATGGTGAAATTGCGAAAAATGAATATAGAAAATTTATTATCAAAGGTTTTACTAATTCAAATGATGTGGGGGCATTGGCAGAAGTTCTTACTCGTCGATTCAAACACACTGAATGGAGGAATCCTGACTTGATAGTTGTCGACGGAAGTACAGCACAGCTAAATGTCGCAAAGAAAATTTTGAAAGAATACAAACTAGAAATTCCTATTTCTGCAGTAGTAAAAGACGATAGACATAAAGCCAAGATGATATTAATGCCAAATTCACCTCACCCCAACCCTCTCCTTGTAAAGGAGAGGGAGAAGTCTCTTAAAAAAGATATATTGCTCTCAAACAGTGAAGCACATCGATTCGCTATTACATACTATCGTCAAAAAAGTAGAAAAAATATGTTAAAATAAAAGTATGATAAAAGTCGGCATATTGCGTGGTGGAATAGGAGAAGATTATTTTGAATCTCTAGAAAAAGGAGGAGAAATTATTTCTTATATTCAGGAAAATTTTCCTGATAAATTTCAACCTATAGATATTTTAGTAGACAGAGAAGGTGTTTGGCATTATCGTGGTCTACCTGTTTTACCAATAGATTTAAAAAATAAAGTAGACATTGTTTGGCACACAGGATCATTTGATGGAAAAAATATTTTAGAAAATATTTCTATACCACATATTTCTGATGCTGGATTTGGTTCTTCTGTAACAAAAGACAGATCTATTTTAGAGCGCCATATGGCAAATCTTGGAATTAAAATATCTAAGCACGTTGTTTTACCAGCTTATAATTTTGAATTTGATGGGCCGGTAGATAAATATTTTATGAAGAAAGCAATGCAAATTTTTGAAAAATTCTCTTCACCTTGGACAGTGAAAAGTTTTACACCTGATAGTTCGCTAGGAATACATATTGCAAAGACTTTTCCAGAACTTGTACAAGCTCTTACAGAAATTGCTCAAAGTGGAAAAAGTATTTTAGTCGAAGAATTAATAGCAGGGAAGAAGGCATCAGTACACTCACTCTCAAATTTTCGAGGAGAAAAAATCTACTCTTTTCCACCTATTGAACATCGAAATGGTGAAGTATTTGCTCCTGGTAATTTTTCTCAATCTGAAAAAGAAGAAATGCTTTCGTTGGTGAGAGATATTTTTTCACATATGAGTGCAGAGCATTATATGCAGTCAGACTTTGTGATTCAACCAAATAGAGGTATCATTCTAACCAATGTCACATTTATTCCTGATTTTAAAAGCAACTCACCTTTTTCACGGTCTACCGATGCTGTGGGTTCGACTACTGCATCTGTTTTTGAACAGATAATAAATAATACATTGAATAAAAGTTTGCAATAAAATTTAAATGCGGTAGTATATATAAGTGTTTAGCTGGGCCCTTAGCTCATCTGGCTAGAGCGCCTCATTTGCAATGAGGAGGTGGCAGGTTCGAGTCCTGTAGGGTCCACCACAATATAAAAACCTACCTCCTGGTAGGTTTTTATATTGTGGACCCTTTGAACTATATTTAAACAGTATACAAAAGGTTGTTTTTTCTTTAAATTCTGCTAAAATAGTCTTGTTATTGGTAATAACCGTATTCGGGAGTAGCTCAGCGGTAGAGCGGTCGCCTGTTAAGCGATTGGTCGTAGGTTCGATCCCTACCTCCCGAGCCTGTTAAAATCTTGAGCGCCCTTCGGGGCGCTTTTGATTTTTTATAATATTATTGATAATATAACTTGTAATGACAAATACAAACATAGATTTCTGGATGAGAATAATTGAGAACCCTTCACCTATTTATAAAGAGCTTTTTAAGCAAGAAAAGATATATCTTACATCTAAAATTTTACCAAATGTAAATGTTTTAGATGTTGGATGTGGTGATGGAAGAATAATAAAAATTATTACAGAAAATACAAAAAATATTGTTGGTATAGACAATGACCCCATTGCTATTAAAAATGCAAGAAATCAATTAATAGAATTTCCTTCTACTAAACTAGTAGAAGGAGATGGTCTTAATATGCCTTTTGTAAATGAATCATTTGATATTATTGTATTTATGATGACTCTTGTTAATTTTGGAAACAATAAGATTTCTGTTTTAAAAGAAATAAATAGGGTTCTAAAAAGAGATGGAATATTATTATTAAGTGTATATTCGGAAGATGCTTATGAAACTCGGCTTAAAATGTATACTGAGATTGGGCTACCAATTAAAAATTATGAAAATGGAAAATTTGTTTTTAATGCAATGGCAAGTGCTGAAACTTCACAACAATTTTCAATAGAAGAGTTATCTTCTTTAGTAAAAGAAGGTGGTTTTAAAATTACTGATACTTATAAAATCGATAAAATTGCTTATATATGTACTCTTCAAAAAATAAGTAATATGATATAATTTCGACATGATATATCTTATTGGAGGAACTCCACGAGTTGGAAAAAGCACTCTTTCTTCTCTTATTTTAGAACGAAATAATATTTCTGTACTTTCAACTGATGTTATAAGAAATCTTATTGATTTTGCACCCACAAAAGTAGGAATTAAAGATTTACCGGTCAAAGAAAAATCTGAAGCATTTTTCCCTTATTTTTTGCAATTGTTAAAAATACTTCAAAACAAATACACTGACTATGTTATTGAGGGGGATTTATTTACTCCAGAACAACTTTCAACCATACAAGAACAAATACAGTTTAAATGTTGTTTCCTTGGTACAAGTAACATAACTCTTGATGATCTTAAAAATGTAAAAACAGAACATGATTGGGTAAGTAAATTCCCAGAAAAAGTACAACAGAAATTACCACAACAATTTATGGAAAGAAGTGCTATCACTAAGGTTGAAGCTGAAAAATGTAATTTCCCTTATTTTGATATTTATCCTGATAGAGACAAGTCAATTGAAGCAGCTTACGATTCGTTATTTAAATAATTTTTAATAGCCTTCCAAGTTTGGATTATTGACTTTTTGTTTGTATATGATAATGTAAAGAAAAATATTCTTTAACTTTTTAATTTATAAAAATGAAAATATACACAATTCTTTTAATCACTTCTGACAAGTCAGGAAGTGTAATGGCAATGTTACAATCAAGTCATTCTCCTCAAATACCAAGAATAATAATAGCTGGTGGTCCTGATGCATTAAAAGATGCTTGGAAACAGCAACAAGATGGTTTCTATTTCTATGATCGTGTTTGTACTTTTTTACCACATGACAAAGAGCTTCTTGATGCAAAAAAAATACTAGGTATTGAAGATGGTTTTTTTAGTAACAAGAAGGAATCACCTAGAACATGTCCAAGGTGTAAGGGAAGAAAGGTTGACCCATACCATTTTCAAGATGATTGTCAGAGATGTGGTGGAATAGGAGAAGTTTGTGGCGATGAAAGCAAATGGTCTCCGCCTCAATTTGTTGATTAAAAGTCATTTGTTGATTTTAATAAAGAACTCGTCAATTTTGATGGGTTCTTTTTTTTTGTTTCTCACTCAAAATTTCTACTTAAAACATTGTATACAACAAAAATACCCCACCTCGCCCCAATAGGAGAGTACAAATTGACTTTTCAAACTATATATGCTATACTATATCTAGTATAGATTCTTTGAAAATACCCTTTTGTTTGTTATTGGCTTGGGTACTCTGTGCATTTTGTGCTCAGAGCACCCAAGCCAAAAGCTCAAAAACGGGGATAAAAATGAAAAATATATGTATTTTATTATTGAGTATTATCTTAGGAGTACTCACAAGTTGTGATGGTATTCCACAAAATGGTGCACAAATTATTTCAGGTAAAGGATCTGACACTCTTAAGATCCCAACCCAGGAGGGAAGTATTATAGAAAGTATTAATAATGTAGGTAATAGTGTTTCTATTAAATACAAAAATATTACTTCAAATTCTTCCTTTACCAAGGAATATTTTAAAACTGCTTTCATGAGTAAATCAGGAGATCAGTATGTAATTAAATTTTAAATTTAAAATATAAAGTAAGGGATTAGAGTCTTTTAAAAAATGACTCATTAATTAACAAAAAAATAAAAAAAGGAACTTATAAAGTTCCTTTTTTTATTTTAATATTGGTTTTAATTTGTAGTATAATTCATATTATGAAAAAAGTTTTAACTTTATGTATGGTTTTGAAAGACAATCAGATTCTTTTGGGTATGAAGAAGAGAGGTTTCGGTGCTGGTAGATGGAATGGTTTTGGTGGAAAATTGGAAGAGTCAGAAATAGTAGAAGATGGAGCTCTTCGCGAATTAGAAGAAGAAGTGGGAATTAAAGCTTCGGCCATGAAAAAAGTTGGTATTTTAGATTTTTCATTTGAAAATGATCCAAAAATTCTTGAAGTTCATATTTTTAAAGTTTTAGATTATACTGGAGAGCCGACAGAGAGTGAAGAGATGAGACCTCAATGGTTTTCTTTTGAAAATATTCCATTTGATCAAATGTGGTCTGATGATATATTTTGGCTGCCTTTATTATTAAAAAATAAACTTTTTAAAGGAAATTTTTTGTTTGACAGACCTTCTGATGCTGAATATTCAGCAAAAATAATTAATCAAAATTTAGAAGAAGTGCTTAGTCTTTAATTTATTTAGTATGATATACTAAATTTATGAATATAAAACTAATTTTCAGTACAATTTCGATTGCTGTCGCAGCAGCTAGTTATATTCCATATTTTAGGGATATATTTAAAAATAAAACTAAGCCACACCTATTTTCTTGGTTTATTTTCTCTATTACAACAGGTATAATCTTTGCACTTCAGATGCAGGGTGGTGCTGGTGTCGGTGGTTGGATTACACTTATTTTAGCTTTTATTTTCTTTGCGATTTTCATTTTGAGTATTAAATATGGAACAAAAGATATTAAGTTTATTGATATTATTTTTTTGGTATTAGCATTATTGGCTATACCTATCTGGCTTATTGCAAAACAACCAATTATTTCTGTTTTGCTTTTAACTACTATTGATATGTTAGGATTTGCACCAACCATACGTAAGTCATGGAATAATCCGTATTCTGAGACCTTATCTATGTATGCAATAACTATTGCAAGATATGTTTTAGTTTTTCCTTCACTTGAAGCTTACAATATTCTTACATTAATCTTTCCTATTGTTTGGTTTTTTGCAAATGTTTTATTAGTTATTGTGTTAGTACATAGACGTAAAATTGTACCTCAAGTAAATATTTAAATTTGAACCTGTGATATAATCATTTTATGATAAATATAAATAATTTAGTACCTGATTTTGAATTAGATGCATACCAAAATAGTGAAATAAAAAAAATAAAGATTTCTGATTACAAGGGAAAGTGGGTGGTTTTAATTTTTTACCCTGCTGATTTTACATTTGTTTGTCCCACAGAGCTTGAAGATGCCCAGAAGTATTATGAAGA
Organism: Candidatus Nomurabacteria bacterium; assembly: GCA_026395995.1. Lineage (GTDB taxonomy): Bacteria > Patescibacteriota > Minisyncoccia > Phycocordibacterales > UBA9973 > UBA9973. Next base: position 189,528 of record JAPLXQ010000010.1, read on the forward strand.
TGTAAAAAAGCTTGGAGGAGAAATAATGAGTATTAGCACAGACACTGCTTTTGCTCATAAGGCTTGGCATGATAGCTCACCCGCGATAAGTAAAATACAATATCCAATGTTAGCTGATCCAACTGGGAATATTGCGAGAACATTTGGAACATATATCGAAAATGAAGGACTTTCTTTACGTGGTACTTTTATTGTTGATCCAGATGGTGTGTTGAAAACAATAGAAATTCATGATAATAATATCGGCCGAAGTGCAAAAGAGATGCTACGCAAGCTTGAAGCAGCAAAATTTACAAGAGAACATAGTGGAAATGTCTGTCCTGCTAGTTGGGAGCCAGGAGAAGAGACATTAAAGCCGGGTGTAGATTTGATTGGTAAAATCTAATATAGTTAATATGTAATACATATATGAATAATCTAATTGAACAAGTGGCAAGCCTAATACATGAAAGCTGGAGAAAGGGGAGATATAACTCAGAAACGAATTCATATGCTCCGAGAATTAAAATAGTACAAGATCAAGAGTGGATAAATAAACATGATGGTATAAATGAATTAGATATAGCCAATTCACCATTTTCTGAGTTACCAGCTGATTGGCAACAAGAAAATATACTTTCAGCAACAGTGGCAATTGAAAAGATAAAAGATGCATTATTTTTAATTCATGACAATTGGCTTGATCGTAATGATACATATGCCGATCCTGATCAAAAAGTGCAATATTCTCGTTTATCAAAAGATGAAAAAAATAAAGATATAGAAGTACTCGAAGATACTCTCAAAGTGATGCGAGCAATGGAAAAATAGTACGGTATCATTTTTTAATTTGACAAAATATGTAATAAAAAGTAAAGTTATTAAAAATCTTTAACTTTTTAATATGAAACAAACTATTATTAACACCCTTAAGGGTGTAGCTATTGGTGATGCTTTTGGTGTTGGTCTTGAGTTTAAAAGTCGTTTTTGGATTAAAGAAAATGTCCATTTTGATAAATTTTTAAATACATGGATTGAGTGGAATGGAAAGAAAAATAATATTATGCCAGGTGCGTATTCAGATGATACTGAACATACTTTTGGGGTGATTGAAGCATTACTTTCTCGTGAGCTATTTTTTGAGGAATTATTATTGTCAAAATTTAAACATGAATATGAGTACGATAAAGAAAAGAAAGGATTTTCACGGGATGGTCATGGATCTATTGAAAAATGGTACAAAGGAGAACAGGCTATTGATGAAGTTCGCAAAGAACAAGCAGTGCGTGCAGATCCCGGGAATGGTCCGATTATGAGGTGTGTACCGTTAATATTTATTCCATTAGAAAAACGTTGGGATTACTGCTATATCAATGCTCATTCGACACATCCGGGTCCTGTAGCATACAATTCAACATTACTGGCAGTAGTGACCGGTTGGCATTTCTTGCGAAATAATGGAAATGCAGATAATTTGCTTGAGTATCTAATTGGTTTTTTTAATGAATATTTTCAAATAAAAAAGCAGTTGCAAATACTCGATAAACTTCCTGCACCAGATAAATTATCTGAAAAAGATTTTTTAATTCTTCATGGAGAACAGCCAATACCTTATATTAAATTTGATACCAATGTATATGGATGCCCTGGGACAGCAATGAAGACCGCCCTTAATGTAGTTTATATTTTAAAGCATAGTAGTAGTGCCTTTGATGCTTTGAAAAATAGTATAAATATGGGAGGCGATGTAGATTCTCTTGCAGCGGTGTCTGTAGGTATAGCGGCAGGTAAATATGGCCTAGATTCTCTTCCTCAGTTTTTATTGGAGCAGACAGAAGGGCTTGAAAGAATGGAAATACTGGCTGGAAAATTATATGAAAAGTTTAAAGCAGAATATTAAATATTTAAAAACCTGTTATTGTGACAGGTTTTTTATTTGACAAAACACAAAATAAGAAGTAATGTTAAGAAAAAAATGTATTTTAAAAATAGGTGAAGAGATGAGTAAAAAGCGGTTATTTACAACATTTAGGATTGAAAAACAATTTTTAAATTCTGAAGTTTCTGAAGAAAAATGGAACGAAATTAATAATTATTATAAAGCAGGTATTCTGGTTGAGGGTATAGTTATTAGTAAAAAACGTAAAGGTTTTATGGTTTATGTTTGCCGAGATGTAAAAGCTTATTTACCGTTTTATTCAACCGGAAAGAAAAATTTTAAACAACATATTTCTCAAAAATTTGAGTTTAAAATTGTAAATATTTTTGAAAATAAAAACAAAGAAAAAGGTATACTTCTTTCTTTGAGAGATATTTAATTCACAAAAACGCACCAACTAAATGGTGCGTTTTTTTTATTTTTAATTCCCAGTATCGTACTTTTCTAGATATGTAGTGAGTTGGCGATTTACTTTTATGAATGTTGCTCTTTTTGGAAATTCTTTTAGTTGTCTGGCACCGATATATGTAGCAGTACTACGAAGTGCACCCATAAGTTCTGAAATAAAATCATTCAAATCTCCTTTGTGTGGGATCAATGCATATCTTCCTTCACTAGCTCGATAAGTATCTTTTTTGCCGTAGAAATCCTTCATAGCCTTGTTTGAAGATGAACCGAAATATTCTTTGAATTTTTTACCGTCTTTTTCTATGGTCTCACCACCACTTTGCTCAAATCCAGAAAATAGGGAACCACACATATTGAAATCTGCTCCACCGCAAAATGCTTTGGCAATGTCTGAAGTATATTGTTGTCCTCCATCAGCAATAATTCTACCTACACCTTTTTCATTGGAAACTCCATGAGCAGAGTCAGCGCATTCTATGACAGCAGAGAGCTGCGGATATCCGACACCTGTCATTTTTCTAGTAGTACATGCAGCACCAGGGCCGATACCAATTTTTACAATATCTGCACCTGCTAGGATTATCTCCTCAGTTATTTCATTGGTGACGACATTACCAGCAATGATGATGTGTTTAGGGCACATTTTGCGAACATCTTTTATTACTTCGAGAAAATTTTGTAAATATCCATTTGGAACATCGAGACAAATAAAAGAAAATTTCTCTAATAAACCTTTTTGTTTCATTGATTTCATCTGTTTAATATCTTGTTCACGAATACCAGAAGTGTAACAGATATAGTCTGGATTTTTAAAAGTTTTGAAAAAGTTTTCATAATCTTTTACAGAATAGTATTTATGAAAAGTCGTAATCATTTTATACTTTGAAAGTATTTTAGCTATTTCAAAAGTACCACAGGTGGCCATATTGGCAGTCATTATCGGTATGCCAGTCCATTCCTTGGGTGAGTGGTAGAAAGTAAAGGTTCTTTCTAGTATAACGTCTTTTCGGGACTCAATAGTACTTCTTTTGGGTCTTAATAATACATCCTGATAATCTAATTTTATTTCATCTAATATTCTCATATATTGTAAGTATACATTAATTTTTTACTTTTAAAAATAGGCTATATTTAGTATTTATTTACTTTATTTATTTTTGATATATAATATAAATATGAAAAATGAAGTACCCAAAGACCCAAATCAGCTTGATGCTTTTAAAGATTTCGGCCCACAAAAAGACAAAGAAGGGCGAACCCTTGAGGATATTAAAAATGCAACTAAAAGCCTAAAACCAGAGGTTTTAAATTCTATTGTCTTTAAAGATGGTAAATATTTAATAGAAGGAATTGATGCTGACGAGTGGATTGCAACTGACCGAAGATTAAATGGTGAAGACCCATCAGCTCCTTGGTATAAAAATATATAATTAAGCGAAACCAGGGAAGAAGTCTATTTTAATATTACTACTAGGTACTCCCATAGATTTGAGAGTATTTTCAAATGCATCCACCATGCTATGTGGTCCAGAAATATAATAAATTTTATTTAAATAATTTGGAATTTCTTTGGCTATTACTTGGGCATTAATAAATCCAGCTTGCATATTTTCAGTCAATATTTCACCTTTATCTGTAATGGAATAAACTGTCTTTATTCCAAGTTCTTTTTGGGCTCGATCAAAAACATCCTTATAGGCAATATCTGAAACTTTTTTATTTGAATAGAGTACTGTAATATTTCTCTTTTCTTTTTTATCTATTAAATATTGAACCATACTTCTAAATGGTGTGACGCCAATACCTCCTGCAATAAATACTAAACCAAAACCTTTTTCTTTTGGTAAAACGAAGTCACCTGATTTTTGGGCGACAATGATTTCTCCGCCGACAGGCAAGGCTAATAAATGATTTTTAAAACTACTTGGTTCTGGGTAAAATTTTACTCCTAAATGAATATCTTGTTCGGTAGGAGAGGAAGCTAGTGTAAAATATCTTCGGTTGCCACGAGAGTCTGGATCACGATGTTTGAGAGTCCATTCCATATATTGTCCTGGTTTAAAAGAGAAATCTTGGTCTTTGGTAAAAATAAAATCAAAAGTATCGGTGGCTACTTGGACTCGGTCTTTTAATTTTAAGAATAGTTTTTCTTTTGGACTAACCAAATAAGCAAAAATATTTCCTATCACCAATGCAAGCTCTGGAGAAGAATAAATTCCACCTATATGTAATGATGGTGTAAATAAGGCTCCGACTATTATTCCAAAAACAACACGAAGCCATCTTGTAGTAGGTGCGGTGAGTGGCTCGGTAAGCATAATAAAAGCAAAGAAAAAGAAAGCGGAATTTGCCATTGTTTTGAATAAAGCTGTCGGAATATTTGAACCTTTTAGCACTGTCAGTATTGTTACTGTTATTAATGCTGAAACAATAAAGCTAAAAAATAAATCAGCTCGACGAATTTTTCTTATTACCAAAAATCCACCAATCAATACTATTGGTAACATTGTCGGTGTTCCTATCCACCAAGAGGCAAATTGATTGATTGTAAAAGCTGTCAGTACGACAGCAAAAGCTGCAGGGTTAAAAAGATGTTTTCGTCCAATTGCAAATATATATTTTGAAGCCATTGCCCAGATAGATGCCCAAATAGCAAATGGTAAAAATTCTGTATATACACCTCCTTGTGCTGGTGTGATTATAAAAAATAAAATTAAGGCTGTAATGTAGACAGATTCGACATTGGTCGGTGCGTCATAAGCATAAGAAAAAACCAGATTGGATATCCATGAGATAAATAAAATGATAAGTAATGAAGAAATAAGGTCGAGTGGGGTATAAGGTAAAAATTTAAATACAGATAATAAAAGAGCAAAAATAAAAAAAGACATAAGAATATAAAGAACTATTCTGTACATTGTTATTTTATTTAAAAAGTTGTCTATGTGGTTCATATTATTGTTTTGTATAATTGTTAAAATTTGTTGTCATTGTGGCTATACCATTTTTATCTATCATATATGCTTCGAAACCATTGAGTTTTTCTATAAAATAGATCCCTTGTTTTCCCATCGCATATGCCGCTGTAGCAAATCTGTCTGCTTCAAAAATATTTGGTCCAATGACAGTGATACTCGATATATCTTCTATTGTATCATTTTTATCTTTTGGATTATAAATATGATTACCTCGAACATAGTTTCCAGAAGTCGCTATACCTTCACCACTGACATATATTTTTTTTATAATTTCTCTTTTTTTACTGAAAGGATTTTGAATACCTATACACCACGTATCACCATTTTCATTTTTACCAGAAGTCTGAATATCACCACCTGCTTCGACTGTAAAATTTTTTACACCGTGATTTTTTAATATTTCACTAGCATTAAAAATAGACCAACCTTTTACTAGTCCAGATGGGTCATAAGTTCCATCTGGAGTCACTATATCAAAATATCCATCTGTTAATTTCTTTGTTTCTTCTGAAAGCTCAAAAACTTTTTTCATATCTTCACTCATTCCTGCCTGCGCAGGCAGGTTAGCTTCTTTAATTTTATTATTTATTGCTGTAATTTCACTAGTGTCTTTATAAGTGCTAAATTTACTATCAACATATTTAAAGTAATCAAAAGCTTCATTAAAAAGTTCTTGCCTAGCTTCTTGATTATTAATTTCAATAATAATGGGAGTTCCCATGATAATTTGTTCCTGTTTCATTTTATATTTAAGCTTGAGCTAAAGCTGATGCTAAAGATTGACGATAGGCTTCACTAGTGTATGAGGCACCAGAAACAGTGTCGACGTTTGAGTCTTGTAAAGCAATAGCTTCACTGATTAAGTAGGGCATAGCATAGTTGTTTATTCTAGTTGAGTTTCCACCTCGTGGATGGTCTAGGAATTGAACATCAGCTATTTTGCCACCAGAAATAACAACCTTAACTTGAACATAGCCATATGATGCATCAACAGAGTCACCAGTGTAGGTGCCATTTCTGTATTTACCAGTATTTATTACTGGTGGAGGTGGAGTAGGAGTTGGTTTTGGAGTGGGTGTTGGGGTGGTTTTTACTTCAGGTTTAATAATAGCTGGAACAACTGGTTCTATTACAATTTGGTTGTATTGTGGAAGATTTAAAGCAACTGGCGGTTTGTTTGGTCTTGGTTTTAAGGCGACAGGGGCTTCAGCTCCCAAAATACGCACATGCAATATGTATGCGCCGAAGCTAAATATTAATAATGATGATAAAATTATTTTTTTCATAAAACTTTTTATATTCTATAGATTGAAAATGAATTCTTCATGAAGTTGTTTTTTAATCATCATTTTCTGATCTATTAAAATCTTCATTTTCAATATCGTTACCATGTTTTTCAAAGTTGTTATCATCTTCAATACCACGTTTTATTGTGTTTGAAAGCATTAATAATTTTGCTGAATTCGTAGTATTTATAGATGTTTGAAATTTTTCTATAGAATTTGTGTAGTCTATGCTTGTGATTAATATTTTACCTTCTTCTATTGAAGTTTCAGCTGAAGATAATTTGCTGCTTATTTGATTTTGTATATTTGTAGATAAATTTATTTTTTCTTTTTGATAACTAAGTTTTGCAGAATTTAATAAATTTTCTGCAGCCCTTTGCTTGTCGAGCGCTAAAACAGAATTGTCTATGGTTTGTGCGGGGATAGATGTATCTAATGGTATTACTCCGACATTTGTCTCTAGGTTTTGATTATCAGTATTGATTTTTTTAGTAGCTTCATCTATGTTTGAAATAAGTTTTTGGTTTTCTATTTTAGTATTTTCATTAAGAACTACCTCTGTCGAAAGATTCTCTAAAACACTTTTATAAGCGTTGAGGGATGCTTGAAGTCTGATATTTAAATCAGATGAATTTACCGATTGGTTTTTTTGTAAAGAGAGTGCATTTACATTTGTATTAAATTCTGTAATTTGACTTGATATTTGATTTTGGAGGTCTAGTCTAGTGGCCTCGTCTAGATTGTTATTGGAAATTAATTTTTGAGCTTCATCTAGTCGTCTCTCGACTATACGTTCTTGCCATTCAGTTTTTTCTTCTTTCGTAAACGCAAAAACTCCAGCGACCGGCTCATTGATATGAACTTTTACCCCATACAAAAAATCTCCGGGAATAGACTTTTCGGCTATAGTCGCCGTACCTCCTGTGATAGCTATCACTAATGCAATAATAAATGGTATCATATCTAAATTATAGCATTAAAAGCTATTTTATTACAAAATTATGAATACAAAAAATTACAAAGTAAAAGGAATGCATTGTGCGAGTTGTGCCAGTATTATCGAGCGCACTATGAAAAAAATTGATGGTGTATCAGAAGTTTCCGTAAACCCCGGTACTGAGAGTGCTAAAATTTCTTATGATGAAAGTAAGACTAATCCAGAAAGTTTAAACACAAAACTCGAAATACTTGGATATTCTTTAGGTTTAGAAAAACCACTAACTAGGACTGTCCTAGTTAGTGCTAAAGATGAAAAGTTGACTGAACTTAAATCAATGAAGTTAAAAATTATTTCAGCAATTCCTCTTGCAGTGATAAGTATTTTTGTAATGGCTTGGGATATTTTAGCTCAGTTTAAAACACAGTATAGTATGCCGTTGGTTTGGTCAGAATTTTTTCATCATCTTTTGCCTTTAATGGCGACATATATGCTCTTTGTTGTAGGTAAGCCTTATCTACAAGGTTTTTATCGTTTCCTTAAAACAGGCAAAGCAAATATGGATACATTGATCGGGCTCGGCACGAGTGTCGCTTATATTTACAGCTTCATTGTCGGAGCTTTTGAAGAAACATTACTTAAAGATTTTCCTAATGTTGGCGTGACGTATTTTGATGTGACGATTATTGTCATCACTTTTATCGCCCTTGGAAAATATTTGGAAACTCGTTCAAAGTTAAAAACAGGTGATGCAATAGAAAAACTTTTAAACTTACAAGCAAAAACTGCGCTCGTCGTTCGTGCGGGAAAAGAAATAGAAATTTCTGTGAATGAAGTTGTTCATGGAGATATTATTATTATCAAACCGGGAGCAAAAATTCCCGTGGACGGAACCATAGTAGAAGGGAATTCTTTTGTCGATGAATCAATGGTGACAGGTGAACCAATGCCAGTGAAAAAAAATATTGGAGATGTCGTAGTCGCAGGGACGATAAATACGACAGGCACTTTTAATTTCAAAGCCACAAAAGTCGGTAATGAAACACTTCTAGCACAAATTATAAAAATGGTTGAAGAAGCGCAGAGTAGTAAAGCACCGATTCAAGCCATCGCTGATAAAATTTCGGCAATCTTTGTACCAATTGTTTTAGTAATTGCATTTATCACGCTCGGAGCTTGGCTTTTCTTTGCTTCAGGTCCGCTTGGTTTTTCACAAGCACTTTCTTTTGGGCTTATGTCATTTGTGGGCGTGCTGGTAATTGCTTGCCCTTGCGCGCTTGGCCTCGCTACACCGACGGCGATCATCGTCGGCGTTGGTAAAGGTGCCAAAGAAGGAATTTTAATTAAAGACGCAGCGACACTCGAGAAGCTCCATAAAGTAGATACTGTTATCGTCGACAAGACAGGTACGATAACAATCGGCAAGCCAACGCTCGTTGATATAGAAATTTTGTCGGCTGTAAAAGAGCCAGAATTTATTTCAATCATTGCATCATTAGAAAAAAAGTCAGAACATCCTATTGCTCACGCAATCCTTGAATTTGTGAAGGAAGGTCCTTCACAAATTTATGAAGTTTCAAATTTTGAAAACATAGAAGGTAAGGGAATCAAAGGAACAGTAAATGGAATTGAATATTTTGTCGGTAATGTGAAAATGATAAAAGATTTAGGAATTAATTTTGATGCGACAAAAATAGAACAATATACAATGCAGGGTAAAACTCCAGTCATTCTCGCGACAAAAGATTCAGTCATTGGTTTTTTGACTGTCGCTGATGAAGTTAAAATTGAATCAAAACAAGCCATTACAGATTTGCACAAACTCGGCATCAAAGTAATTATGCTCACCGGCGATGATGAGAAAGCTGGAAAATATATGGCGTCACTCGTCGGCATCGATGAAGTCGTGGCGCATGTGATGCCAGTGGACAAGCTCGCGAAGATAAAAGAATTGCAAAATAGCGGGCGCGTCGTCGCTATGGCCGGAGACGGCGTGAACGACGCGCCCGCCCTAGCCCAAGCCGATGTCGGCATTGCTATGGGCACAGGCACCGATGTGGCTATCGAGTCGGCAGGAATCACACTTCTCAATGGAGATATTTCCAAGCTCGTAAAAGCGATCAAACTTTCAAAAATCACCATGCGCGGAATTAAACAAAATCTTTTCTGGGCTTTCATATATAATATAGTAGGCATCCCGCTCGCCGCCGGCCTTTTCTACCCAATCTTCGGCTGGCTCCTGAACCCCGTCTTCGCCGGCCTCGCAATGGCATTCTCCAGCGTTTCCGTCGTGTCGAATTCACTTAGAATTAAAATTAAAAAAATATAATTATGAAAAAATACACATTACATGTTTCGGGGACACATTGCGCATCGTGCAAGATATTGATTGAAGATATTTTGATGGATTCGACAAGCTCACCACAAGCCGAGCAAATTTTAGTTAAAAGTGCAAAAGTAGATTTAAAAAAAGAAATAGTTGAAATTGAAACTGATAGTGAAAAACCAGTTGAGGAATTAGTAAATATTTTAAATGAAAAAGTTAAAGGGAATAAATATACTCTTTCACTAGAAGAAATCGTTAGGCAAGACCTAACGATTTCTGACGATGTGATTTGGAAAGCGATACCTATTGGTTTAGTTTTTTTAGTATTATTTTTTCTTCTACAAAAATCAGGACTGCTCAATCTCGGCATTGGTGGCAAGACGACACCGACGACGAGTTTTATTATCGGAATTATCGCTTCGCTTTCGAGCTGTCTCGCAATCGTCGGCGGGCTGGTCCTTTCTTTATCTGCCAAAGTCGCGCAGGATGACCAAGGCAATCCAAAGTCTACAAAGAAACCTTTCATCCTTTTCCACGCAGGGCGATTGCTCGGCTTCGCGGTACTCGGCGGAGTGCTCGGCCTCGTCGGCAAAGCAATTGGAATAAATTTTATTTTCTCAGCAATTCTCGGAATTATTGCATCTGTCGTGATGATCTTGCTCGGCATAAATTTGCTCGGCATTATCAAGAAAAATAAAATTACCTTGCCAAGCGGAATTTTTTCCTTTTTTCGAAAAGCTGAACACACGACTTTAGCACCGCTTCTCATTGGTATCGGCACCTTTTTCTTGCCTTGCGGTTTCACTCAATCAATGCAAGTCTCGGCACTTTCTAGTGGATCTTTTACATCTGGATTTTTAATTATGTTAGCTTTTGCTCTCGGCACATTGCCAGTGCTCGCACTTCTTTCTTTCGGTTCTGTATCATTCGCACATTCCAAGAATGCACCACTCTTTTTTAAATCTGCGGGAGTGATAGTCCTAGGTCTCGGAATCTTCGCACTCTTGGCAGGGCTGGCAGGCCTCGGTATTATCAATCCATTATTTAATATATAAAATATGAATACAAATAAAATTATTTCAATAGTTGTCACAGTCGCACTCTTGGCCGGCATTATTTTTATCATTACTAAAAGTCCAAAATCTAAAAATGAAGAAGGTGGAATATATGGTCAATCAGTTGTTTCAAACGTAACAATGAAAGACGGAGTGCAATATATAACTATTGATGCGACAAATGGTTACAATCCAAAAATTACAAATGCCAAAGCTGGTATACCAACAAAATTAATTATGAAAACCAATGGAGCTTTTAGTTGTTCTTCTGCTCTTGTAATTCATTCATTAAATTATCAAAAAATGTTGCCCCAAACAGGGGAGACAGAAATAGATATCGGCATACCAAAAGCCGGCGAGCCATTACAAGGCATTTGCGGAATGGGAATGTATAATTTTTCTGTGAATTTTAATTAATAAGCCTTCATGAAAATTTCATAAAAAGGTGGTATCATTAAAGAATGAAGATTCTTTTGGTGGAAGACAATCAAAAATTGGCTGAAAATATTAAACAAGGGCTCGTGCAAGAGAGCTATTCTGTCGATATTATTGAAGATGGAGCTGTAGCGGAAAAGCGGATTTTAATGAGCGTGACTGATTATGATTTAGTTATTTTAGATCGAATGCTTCCAAATAAAGACGGCGTTTCTATTTGTAAAGAATGGCGTGAAAAGGGAATTATTATTCCTGTGATAATGCTCACAGCGCTCGATACAGTCGAAGACAAAGTCGATGGTCTCGAAGCTGGTGCAGACGATTATTTAGCCAAACCTTTCGCCTTCAAAGAATTGTTGGCTCGAATTCACGCATTGCTTCGCCGACCACAATTAATTTTTCCAGAAATGCTTACTTTTGGAAAATTGAATTTAAATACAAAATCCAGAGTGGCATATTTCAAAGAAAAACCATTGTCGCTGACATTGAAAGAATTCATGGTCCTAGAATATTTAATGCGTAATCCAAATAAAGTAATTACTCGAGATACATTGTATTCACATGCTTGGGATTTTGCCGATTCATCATTTAGTAATACGGTCGACGTACATATTAAAAATTTAAGAAGAAAAATTAACGACAATGGAAAAATTATCCAAACAGTTCGAGGGGTGGGTTACAAAATGGAAGACAGATAGTTTTTTGATTGCCAGAATTAAACTAACCTTTTTTTATTTTCTGACGGCTTCTGTAATTTTAATTGTGGCTAGTTCTATTTTATATCGAACTTTTCTTTTTAATATTACTGAATCAGTTAATTTGAATGTCGACGATGAAGATGTCGCTCAAGTTTTAGTCGATAGAACACAAGATATTTTATTGAATAAATTTATTACGACAGATAGTTCTATTTTGATTGTAATTATTGTTTGCGGATTTTTATTAACCAAGAAATCTCTAGACCCAATTCGAGAAAATATGAAAAGACAAAAGAGGTTTATTGCTGATGCTTCTCACGAATTGCGTACACCTATTGCTATCGCCATTTCAGGGCTGGAAGTGGCTATGAGTAATAAAAATTTTAATATAGATATTGCCAAAAAAACACTTTCAAATACATTAGAAGAAATGCAAGATCTTTCTAAGTTAACCAATAATTTACTAGATGTGACTAAATATAATGTTAGTAGTTCATCTGTGTACGAACCTTTGCAAATCAATGAAGTCATTTCACAAGCAGTAGAAAAAATGAAAGCTTTAGCTAAAGCAAAAGAAATAGAAATAAAAAATGAAATTAAAGAACAAGTAAATGTTTTAGGAAATAAAACAGAAATTGAGCGAATTGTTTATAATATTATAAACAATTCACTCGCACATACTCCTAATGAGGGGATTGTTACTATTTCTGATTTTATCAATAAAAAAGAGTATATTATTTCAATTACTGACAATGGTTCTGGTATTTCAAAAGAAAATTTAGATAAAATTTTCGATCCATTTTTTCAAGGCGATACATCAAGGAATAATGGTGGGGCAGGGCTCGGTTTAACTCTTGCTAAAAAAATAATTGAAAATCACAAAGGAAAAATAACCATAAAAAGTGAATTAAATAAAGGTACAAACGTAATAATCAAACTCCCTATTTCTTCATAAAGACTTCATTTTGTGTATATATAATTTAAACATTGCTTCAATAGTCGTTTTTTAAGCAATAATAATTATTAATTTAAAAAATTTATTAAAAGTTAAAATAATTATCCGCCTACGCAAAAAAGCTATGGCGAGACAAAGAAAAATATATGAAATATAAAAAACAAATTACAACTAGTGTCCTCGCATTGTCTTTATTGATGGTCAGTTCTTCAGCTTTTGCTGCTACAAATGTAGTACCACAAGGAGCTACAGTTAATCACGTAGAAACTAAAGCAAAAGAAACAACACACGCTAAAACAAAAGTAACTGGAGTGGTTAGTGTTGTTAGTGCCGATGGTGCAAGTTTTACTGTGACTGTAAAAAATCGAAAAACAAATACAACAACTTCATTTGACGTACAAACAACAGCAGCAACAAAATTTACTAAAGATGGTAAATTAGCCACCATGGCTGATGTCGCATTAAATACAAAAGTTATTGTTTCTGGAAAAGTAGATTCTACTGCAAATACTATTTCTGCAAATAAGGTAAGATTGGTTACAAAGAAAGTGGCCATGAATCCTTCTAAAGAAAGCAAAATAGATAAAACAAAAACTAATTAACTAAACAAATAAAAAAACACCTATAATTAGGTGTTTTTTTATTTGTTTAGTTTTTATTATGTTATAATTACTATAAACATATATATGGAAAAACTTCCACCAAAAAAATTTAAAGCAAAAGTTGATTCTATCGAGACCATTGCAAAAGGTGTAAAAAAAATAACATTTAAAATAAATGATAATTTTAATTTTTTAGTCGGCCAATATGTTTGGGCTGAAATTCCAGAATTAAAAATCAAAGACCCAAAAGGTAATCGTCGCGCATTTTCTATTTTTAATTTACCGAATAATGATAACAAGATTTCAATTGTTGCCAGGACCAGTGAAAGTGGATATAAACAAGAATTATTTGCTTTAAATGTTGGAGATGAAATATATGGTCATGGACCATTTGGTAGTGCTTTTGTTGCTGATTATCATAAAGATACAAATCTTATTTTTATTGCTGGTGGTGTGGGTATTGCTCCTTTTATTCCAATAATTCAAAATATAAAATCTCAGTCTTTACCAATAAAGACTTTCTTGGTTTATTTAAATAAAGATAAAGAAAACACACCATTTGTGTCTGAATTAAAGTCTTTGAAAAATGACAATTTTAATTACGAGATTGTTTATGGTGATTTTTCTTGGGACCTTGTTAAAAATTCTTGTGTTAACTTGGGAAAGGAAATTAAATGGTTAATTGCTGGTCCACAAGGTCTGGTGGATCAGGTCTATTTAGAATTAGAAAAGAGTGGAATTTCTAAATTAAATATGGTCTTTGAAAATTATTACCCAACATTAAAAAATAATTTAACAAAAAAAATAATAGAAGATCAGCTTTTTGTTGAAAATGTTTTTGCTAAAGCAATTCAAAATTCTACAAACCATACTGTCATTACCGATGTTAATGGTATTGTTTTATATGCTAATAAGGCTGCTCAAGATATTACAGGCTATTCTCTTGAAGAAATTTTAGGCAATACACCACGTCTTTGGGGAGGGATGATGAGTCATGAATATTATGTTGATTTCTGGAAGAAGAAAATGTCAGGAGAACCATTTCAGGGTGAAATAATGAATCGTAGGAAGAATGGTGAGATTTATTATACAGTAGCGCATATTGCTCCGATTTTATCATCAGACAAGACTATTATAGGATTTGTCGGTACAGAAGAAGATATTTCGATTCTTAAGAAAAAAGAACAAGAAATTATTGATAAATCAGTAGAATTGGATACATTTTTTAGTACAGCAAACGACCTCATGTGTATTGCTGGTATTGATGGATATTTTAAAAGAATTAATCCAAAATTTAAAGAAATCTTATCTTATGAAGAAAAAGATTTATTAGGATCTGTTTTTATTAGTTTTGTACACCCAGAAGATGTCGAATATACAAATAATATTATAAAAAAATTATCACAAGGTGAAAAGATTGTTAGTTTTAAAAATAGATTTCATAAAAAAGATGGTTCATATGTCTGGCTTGAATGGAATGCTGCACCTAACGGTGAATACTTATATGCTATTGCTCGTGATATTACAGAAGATATTAAAAATAAAGAAATTATGGAAGAAAAAAATGCTGAGCTTGAAAAAATGAATAAATTTATGATTGGAAGAGAGTTAAAAATGATAGAATTAAAAGAAGAAATTAATAAATTAAAAAATTAACTAGAATAATTATTCTTATGGAAGAACATAAAATAATAAATAAAAAAATACTATTTCTCAGTAAATCTAATATTTTAATATTTAGTATTATTTTGTTTAGTATTATTTGGATTTTTTTTCTAGCTCCACAAATTTTAAAAATTCCAAAAGATTTTTCTTATAAAGCTGATGTTATATCTGTCGATAATCTATATGATAAAAGTAGTAATGAATTTAGTGGGGAGAGTTACTCAAAGACCAAATTCTCATACGAAACCATTTCGAGTAGTGATAATAACTTAATGATAAAGAATAGTTTTGATGTAAAAACTATTGATGGAAAGCAAATTTTTAAAACAGATAGATTGTACGGTATCAACTCTTTGACAGGCGAACATGTAAAAGGGTTAGGGGATAAAGATAGAGAAGGTTATTTATTTGCTCCTCGTGGAATAAAAAAGGGTCAATCTTATACATATTGGCATGTTGATGTTAATACCCCAGCAACGATGAATTTTGTTGGTGAGGAGAATTTGTATGGTTTAAATGTCTATAAATATGAGACTAATTACGGGGGAGCTATAGATCAAACTGCTAATTTTGTTTTTTTGCCGGAAGTCGGTAAGACTCTTGGTGTAAAACTTTTATCTAAAAATTATTTATGGATTGAACCAGTTTCCGGTTATCTAGTTAAACAGCAAGATATGTCTACTGATTATTATTTTTATGATCTTAAAACTGGTGAGAAGTTGTACCCATATAATCAATTTTCAAATATTTTTTCAGAAAAAAGTACAGAAGAGCATACCTTAATTGCTAAAAAGTTAAAGACTGAGATTATTGTTGCGAATTACCTTATCCCAATAATTTTATTTATTTTGGCTATTATAATGTTAGCATTAAAACTTAGCTATTTTGATAGAATTCTTACTTTCGTTAAGAGTAATTTTATATTAATTTTTGTTACAATTGTAATGTTTTTGGGTAGTTTCACTGGTTATTATTTTTTAGTTAATGGTTTTGATAAAGAAAAACAAGTTTCTTTAGAAACTCAATCAATAGATATAACTGAAAAAATATTAAATAAAACATCTAATTATTTACGTTTACCATTAAATGGACGCGCCTTGTTTAATGCTAGTGTAAGTGTGGAGAGAAATGAATGGTCTGCTTTTGTAAAGTCTTTAGATTTATTACAAAACTATCCAGGAGTTCAAGGTTTAGGTTTTCTAAAAATAGTGTTACCTAATGAAAAGAATCTTTTTGTTCAATCTGTAAAAAAAGAAGGTTTTTCTGATTTTAATATTATCCCAGTAGGAGATAGAAATATATACACACCTGTAATTTATTTGGAACCATGGACACCTAGAAATATCAGAGACTTAGGGTTTGATATGTTTTCAAATAAAATTACAAGAAACTCTATAATTAAAGCCAGAGATTCTGGAGAAATTTCAGTTTCTTCAAAGGTAGCGCTTCTTCAAGATAATGGAACTGGTTCACAATTTGGTTTTTTTGCTTTTTCACCAGTCTATAAAAATAATTCCAAGGTAGGCACTGTAGAAGAAAGAAGAAAAGAAATAATTGGCTATACTTATTATTCATCTATGATAAAAGATTTTTTAACAAGTATTTTTAATAATCAGAAATATGATTTAGATTTTAAAATTTATGATGGCCTAAAGATTAGCAATGAATCACTTATTTATGATTCTGGTAATGGATCTATTTCTAATAATGTTTTTTTTCACAAAGTAGAAACAATCTATTTAAAAGATCATCCTTGGACGATTGAATATGTAAATTCTTCAAATTACCAAAAACCTTTAATAGATAAGGTTATTCAATATTCAGTTCTTTTTGGAAGTTTACTTGTTACTTTTTTAGTTTTTAGTTTAATTTTATCTATTTCTAAATCAAAAGAAAGTTCTGTTTTATATGCAGCTTCTTTGACCAAAGATTTAGAAGCAAAACAGGATGAGTTAAAGAAAAATAATCAAACCTTAAAAGAAAAATTAAATGAAGTTGATAAAATGAATAAATTGATGATAGGTAGAGAGCTCACAATGTTAGATCTTAAAAAGGAAATTGATAAATTAAAGAGAAAAATATGAGTTTTTTAAATAAAAAAGATAATACTTTCTTAAGTACCCCGATTACATCTATGCGATGTAGGCTTTTAAAAGTTCTTTCTTATATAGCAATCGTAGTCTTATTCGTTTTTGGTTTTTTGAATATATTTCCACAAAATAATTTTTTTGTTGGTTTTGTACAGTTGGTTATTGGTGTATTTTTAATGTTAAATGTACTTTTTTTAAAAAAGTTTAATAATTTTAAATTAGCCTCTTTAGTTTTTATCTTTACTTTGTTTTTTATAATGATTTTTCTATTTTGTACTGGAGGATATCAAGACACTGGTATTTATTGGTTTTGTTTATTTCCGTTAATTGTTTACTTTTTACGTGGTAGAAAATACGGTTTATATTTTAGTATACTTTTTATATTAACTATTTTGTTTATCTATATATTTAAGGGGTCATTTGTGCCGTATAATTTTATTCAAATTAGACAGGTATTATCTAGTTTTATTACAATATCTTTGATTACACATTTTTATTTATCAATAGAAGAAAAAGACTCAGAGTCTTTAGAAGAAAACGAAAATAAATTAAAATCTATAAATCAAAAGTTGCAAGATGAAATACAGAATAGTGATTTAATTAAAAAAGAGTTATCGGAAAACATTTTAGATTCTGAAAATACCAAAAAAGCAGTTTTAAATATTCTAGAAGATGTTCAGGACGAAAAGATAAAAGTAGAGAAAATTTCTCAAAAATTAACTTTGGCTACAAAGTCTGCAAAGATTGGTGTGTGGGAATGGGATATTGTAAAAAATAAATTAAGCTGGGACAATATAATGTGTGTTCTTTATGGTATAAAACCTGAAGATTTTAGGGGTATTTATGAGACTTGGTTAGAAAAATTACACCCAGATGATAAAAAGCATGCTAACGAAGAAATGCAAACTACTTTAAGTGGCGGTAAAGATTTTGATACAGTTTTTCGTGTTATTTGGCCAAATCAAGAAATTCATTACATTAAAGCTTATGCATCCTTAGAATCTGACATTAATGGTAAACCAATAAAAATGGTTGGAATCAATTTTGATGTTAGTCATGATAAAGAAGTAGATATTGAAAAAACAGAATTCGTTTCTTTGGCTTCGCATCAATTAAAAACACCGGTCGGTGCTTTAAATTGGAATTTAGAATTATTACTTGGAGGTGATTATGGAAAAATCACAGAAAAACAAAGAGAAATTATTTCTGATATGTATAAAATGAACCAAAGGATGAATGATTTAATAAATAGTCTTTTGAATGTTTCTCGTATTGATCTTGGTGTTTTTATTATTGAACCAGTGCCGACTAATTGGGTTGATATGTGCGATGAAGTTCTTGCTGAATTGGATTCTAAAATAAAAATCAAAAATCATATTATTACTAAAAAATATATTGGTGATTTGGCTACTATTCCAGCTGACCCAAAGCTCTTGAGAATAATTTTTCAAAACTATATTTCTAATGCAGTCAAATACACCCATGGTAGTGGTGTAATAAATATTATTGTTGAAAACAAAAATGATGAAGTTTTAATTAGTGTTTCCAATAATGGTGATTCTATTCCAGAAAAAGAAAAAAGTAGAATTTTCAGTAAATTATTCAGAGCTAGTAATGCTCAAGAACAAGACCCAGATGGAAATGGTCTTGGTCTTTATATTGTTAAAAAGATTGCTGAAAATGGCGGTGGTAGAGTTTGGTTTGAGTCTAGAGAGGGCAAAGATACAGTCTTTTATGCTTCTTTTCCTGTTTCTGGTATGATTAAAAGAGAGGGTGAAAAGGTATTAGTTTAGATTATATAAAAATAATTATATGGAAGATAAAAAAACAATCTTAATTGTAGAAGATGAAAAATCTATTAGTGGTGCTTTGAGTGATAAATTAAACAATGAAGGATATACGATCCTTCAAGCTAAAAACGGTGAGGAGGGTCTAAAAATAGCCTTAAAGGAACATCCAGATTTGATGCTAGTTGATATTTTAATGCCTAAGATGGATGGTATTAAAATGGCGAAAGAGTTGAGAAAAGATATTTGGGGTAAGACTGCAAAGATAATTATTCTAACTAATGTTACAGATTTGAATCAAGTTCAAGAGGTTATGGATAGTGAGGTTTTTGAATATTTAACAAAGAGTAATGTCACTTTAGAATATCTTACAAATAAAGTTAAAGATTTTTTAAATAGATAATTATTTTCAATATTGATATTATTTACTTTTTAGAGTATAATGAATCTAACTTATTAATAATCAATTAAATTTATTTTATGGCAAAAAGAGGAACAACATTAAGTATACGCCCAGTATCAAGACGTTCACATAAGACAAAGAAGCGTGTCGCTGCAAAAAAGGTAATGCTTGCAAAAAAGGCAAGTAAAAAGAAAGCTAAATAAACTTAGAAAATAAAATTGCCCCGTTGCTTATAGCAACGGGGCAATTGGTTTTTTTGGAGTCGGTAAACACTATTTGATTAAATGACAGGTTTTTTCCCTGATCATATTTATCATTTTTTCTGTATCCCTCTCAGCTTTTTTGGGTACTATTTTTATATAGTTCAAAGCGTATTTTCGAACTTCATTAAAAAATTCTGATTGTTCAGGATTTACCTTTTCAAATGATGCAGCCATGGCAAAGATAATTCCGATTGGATTTAAAAAGTTATCTCCAATCATTTCACCTGTCGTCATTTTGTCTGCTGTGCCTCCGGGAAGTTCTTCATAAATAAATTGAGAACCATCAGGATTTTCGCAGTACACTCTTGATCCCATGACACGATTACCATGTTGCCAGTCAATAATATCAGTACTTATATCACCAACTTCATTGTCTGCAACATGTAAGAATTTTCCATTAGCAAAAGGTGTACCATCCGCTGTAACGATTGGAAGTCCAGCAAGTAATACATCACTTAATTCATGATGAAAGTTTCCGGTCCAAATTTCTCCTTTTTTATTGTAGGCTTCACCCCTGGTTAAACCAAATTCTTCCCACACTTTTTCTATTTCTGTGCGAAATAAACGTTGAGTCTCAGCAATAGTGCTTTTTGAAGAAAGTATGATATGTAAATTTTGACGTTTTGCTATTTCGTTTGCAAGAATTGCAAACGGGCGTAATCCATCGAGGTCCATGTGTTGAGTACTGACTGCAACTCTTCTTCCTTTAATAATTTGGATATCACAGGATTTCTCATCATAGAACCCACCATATGCGTAACGAAGCACTCCGCAAATATCCTTATACCTTCCAGGTCCTTGCAGAATACGAAGTATTCCAAAAGCACCGACTTCAGGACGCATCAATATATTTGCACTTTTCCAACCCAACTCTTTTATTTTTGGATGATCACTCGCAGTACTGTTTTTGAATCCAGTACCACATTTACGAAGTGCTTCTACAGCTTCTTTGATGCAGTTATCATTTGTTCTGATTCTTTCCTCTACTGTCATTGGTATATCTACAGTAGGGAATTCTTCAAAAATAGTTTCTCGTACAATTTTGGCTGCACGACCAGTACCGCCATCAGCATTTATAAATGCGATTGGTTTAAATTCTTTAATTTTTGTCATTTTCTTTTGTTTTTAAATAAAAATTACTTGTGTTCATATTAGCATAATAAGTCAAATAAGTCAAGCATTTAAACGTATTTTTAGATTAGCTTTGTTTCTCTTGACATTATACTTGCTTATTATTTTATATAAGGTATACTTATATTGTCTATTTAAGACAAGAAGCACGTCGAAGTTTCGCATAAATAATATAAATTTTAAATCATATGATGACAGGAACAATCAAGACTTTGACTGATAAAGGATTCGGTTTTATTGCTCGCGAAGGCGAAGCAAAGGACCTTTTCTTTCACTCAAAAGAATTAGTTGGCGTTATGTTTGATGAATTGAAAGTAGGAGATGTTGTATCTTTCACAGTAGTTGATACTGATAAAGGTCCAGCTGCTACTGCCGTTTCACGAGCATAGTTCTAGCTTCAAAAACCCCGTCGCTCTCGAGCGACGGGGTTTTTGTTTTTTAAGGTATAATAGATTTATTATGACCCAAGATGAAGCACTAAATATTTTAAAAACTGGAGCGAGTGTTTTTCTGACAGGTGAACCTGGGGCAGGAAAGACATATACAATAAATTCTTTTGTTTCATATTTGCGTGATCATGATATCGAGCCAGCAATCACTGCTAGTACAGGTATAGCTGCCACGCATATAGGTGGAATGACGATACACTCTTGGTGTGGAATAGGAATAAAAGAATCTTTGTCTGCACAAGAGCTCGACAAAATAGCTAGTAGTGAATATGTAAATCGTCGTATTAGAAAAACAAAAGTCCTCATTATTGATGAGATCTCAATGCTTCGGGCTGATACTTTAGATATGGTAGATGCAGTGTGTCGGGAAATAAAACAAACTAGTGAAGCTTTTGGTGGAATTCAAGTCATCCTCGTTGGAGATTTTTTTCAGCTTCCACCAATTTTTAAAAGAGAAATAGCAACTAAACAAAATGCACTCCTTCAAGAAAAAAAGGCGCATTTTGCTTATGAATCAAATTCTTGGAAAAGATTGAAACCTGTGGTGTGTTATATTTCTGAACAGCACCGTCAAGACGATAAAGCCTTCCTTGAATTACTTTCAGCTATTCGATCTGATACTGTTGAAGAAGAACATTATGAATATATGAAAGAGCGTTTTATTGAAAAGACAGAAATTCCAGAAAATACAACGAAATTGTATTCACATAATTTAGATGTTGATAAGGTAAATGATGTAATGCTTGAAAAAATAAATGATGAAGAAAGTATTCCATTTATTATGGATAGTGAGGGAAATGAACATCTTATTACAATGTTAAAAAAGGGTTGTTTATCTCCAGAGGTTTTAAATTTAAAAAAGGGAGCAGTAGTCATGTGTACAAAAAATAATATAAAAGAGCATTTTGTGAATGGAACTCTCGGTATTGTAGAAGACTTTGATTCTATTTCTGGAAATCCAATTATTATAACTAGAAGCGGAAAAACCATAGAGATAGCTCCGATGGATTGGGTTGTAGAAGAAAATGGAAAAATAAAAGCACAAATTTCTCAAATTCCACTCCGTTTAGCTTGGGCTGTGACAATACATAAAAGTCAGGGTATGAGTATGGATGCCGCTGTAATGGACCTCTCAAATGTTTTTGAATTTGGTCAGGGTTATGTCGCTCTTTCTCGTGTGCGTAGACTTTCTGGTGTTTATCTATTAGGTATAAATCATCAAGCACTCAAAGTGCATCCGTTGATTTTAGAACAAGATAAAATCTTCCGAAAAGAATCCGATGCGGCTGAAAAAACTTTTGGAAAATTATTAAAAAATGAACTAAATAAAATGCATAAAAACTTTATTGTCGCTTTGGGTGGAGAGTGGAAAGAAGATAAAAAGAAAAAAACTGAGCAAGGGGAGTCCTTGCTCAAAAAAGAAAGAAATCATTTTGATAAACTTCGTGAGACAAATCCAAATGCTTTTCGAAAATGGACACTCGAAGATGAAGAAAAACTAGCACTAGAATTTAAAAATGGAAAATCAATCGAAGACCTTTGTGAAATTTTTGGCCGCCAAGTTGGTGGTATAAAATCTCGCCTAGTCAAACTCGGATTAATTGAAGATGATTATAAAAAACCTGAAAAATAAAAGAATAAGTAGGATTGTTGTCGAAAATTAATAGAAGAGTATAATTAAGTTATTAAAAATAATAAGGTTTTTAACCTTTAAAAAATATGAACAAGCTATTAAAAATGTCTTCAGTGTTTGCTATTGTTGCCGGAATTATTTTAGTCGTCGGTGGTATTTGGGGTATTAGTTTTACTCATGAAAATATTTCACGAGAAAAAATTGTAACTGCAGAAGATTCTGCAATGCCTGGTGTCCCTCTTAGTGGTCCTAGATCATTAAGAGCTCAAGCAGATATTATTCGTGAACATACATTAAAAACAACTGGTGGAAAAACATACGCAGAAATGCCAAGACAAATTCCACAATTGGATGCATCTGGTAAACCAGCCTTAGATGAAAAGGGCGAGCAAATAATGGTAAACAATGCTCCTCGTGATCTTTGGGTCACAGCGACTACTTTGACTACAGCTCTAAATTTGGCAATTTTTACTTATGTATTTTCTTCTTTAGTAATTTTATTAGGTCTTATTTCACTATGGACTGGTTTTCTTTTTCATTCACTAAGAAAACATTATTAAAATAAAAAAATAATAATATTAGCAAATAAGCCATTTTTTTCATATAATAACTATATGAAAAAAATGGCTTATTATGTTTTACCTGCTTTCGCCTTACTGGGGCTTATTGTCGGTTTTATATTTCATATTTTAAATAAGAATGGTTTTGATAGCTATGTCTGGATGGCTACTATTATTATCGGTTTAATTCCGCTTGTTTGGAAAATTCTCAAAGATATTTTTAGTGGGCATTTTGGTATCGATTTGATTGCGATAATAGCTATTATCGCATCTGTCAGTATGGGGCAGTATTTGGCTGGTAACATAGTTTTATTAATGCTCTCAGGCGGTGAAGCTCTAGAAGCTTATGCTTTAAAGAGAGCCAGAAAAGAATTGTCATCACTCATTTCAAATGCTCCGACTTTTGCCCATATAAAAAAAGAGGGCAATTTGATAGATGTAAACGTATCCGAAGTAAAGGTAGGAGATATTATTTTAATTAAAACAGGTGAAATAGTAGCTGCTGACGGTATTGTCATTTTAGGAGAATCACAAATAGATGAATCTGCTTTGACTGGTGAGAGTATACCAGCAGAAAAAAAAATCGGTTCTAGTGTTTTTTCTGGAAGTGTAAATAAGAGCCAAATTTTAGAAGTTGAAGTTATTAGAAAACCATCCGAGAGTAAATATGAACAAATTATTAAATTGGTAAAACAGGCCGAAGAAAATCGTGCACCTGTCGTGCGTCTAGCCGATAAATATAGCGTATGGTTTACCGGCATTACTTTTGTCATTGCTCTCATTGCGTGGTTTTTAGCAAAAGACTCAGTGCGACTCCTCGCTGTGCTCGTCGTCGCCACACCTTGCCCGCTCATTTTAGCTACACCTATTGCTATGATTTCTGGAATCAGCCGAGCCGCAAAAAGGGGAATTATCGTGAAAAATGGTGGTGCACTCGAAGTGCTAGCTGAAACAAATGCTTTTATTTTTGATAAGACAGGTACACTCACACTAGGCCAGCCTGAAATTATTGATGTCATTTCTTTTGGTAAAGAAAAAAATGAAGTGCTTAGAATTTCTGCATCATTAGATCAATTGTCACTGCATGTGCTCGCTAGATCCTTGCAATCTCATGCCCTAAAAAACAATATAGAATTGACTATACCTACAAATTTTAAAGAAAATTTTGGTGAAGGCGTCAGCGGAGATATTGATAATGAGACTTTCTTTTTTGGAAAATTAAAATTTTTAGAACAAAATGGAATCACGATCTCAAAAGATGTTTTAGATAATCATGCAAATTTTCAAGCCAAAGGAAATATAGCTGTATATTGTGGTGATAAAAATGGTATTTTGGGAATTGTAATTTTTGCAGATGTTGTGCGTCCGGAAACGAAAAATCTTTTCTCAAATTTAAAGCAAAGAGGTTTGGATAAAATAGTGATGCTCACAGGTGATAAAAAATCAGTCGCGGAATTAATCGCAAAAGAATTAGGTATTGATGATGTGCACGCAGAAGCATTACCAGAAAATAAAGTATTTGAAGTAGAAGATCATCAAAGGCAATTTGGAAAAGTAGCCATGATAGGTGATGGAGTAAATGATGCTGCAGCATTGGCGACAGCTGACGTGGGTATTTCTATGGGTCAGCATGGTAGTAGTGCTTCTTCTGATAGTAGTGACATTGTGATTATGGTAGATAATTTAGAGCGAGTAGGTGAGGCATATCATATTGCAAAAAATACATTGAGGATTGCCAAGCAAGGAATTTTCTTTGGTATCGGTGTGAGTATTATTCTAATGATTATCGCAGCCTTTGGTTATATTTCTCCTATCTATGGAGCTTTGATTCAAGAAGCTTTAGACGTGTTAGTTATCCTCAATGCATTACGTGTGAGTTTCGTATAAAAACTTAGCTTTATGCTAAAATGTAATTAACTAGTGTCTCAGACGGCACTATAATATATGATCAATAATTATAAAAATTTTAAAAGACTGATTTCAATTGTATTTTTTATATTTACAGTTTTTCTTTTTATTCCTAAAAGTGCCTTTGCTATCGATCCAAATGCTTTTGTGACTTCATGGCAAACTGATCCTGATGATGCTTCTCATACAATAACAATCCCTCTCTATCCTGGTGAAACATATGATTTTACAGTTGATTGGGGCGAAGGAATACCAGAAACCCATCAATCCGATAATCCATCTCATAGCATATGGCACTCGTATTCTACAGATGGTGTTAAATTTATTTCAATTACTGGTGTTTTTCCACGTATTTATTTAAATAATAGCTCAGAAGCTAAAAAACTTCTAACTGTTGAAAATTGGGGAACTGTAGTATGGAATTCCATGGAAAATGCTTTTTCTGGAGCTATAAATTTTAATTTAAATACGACACTTACAGATAAACCAAACTTATCCACAAAGCCAGTAAGTGATTTTTCTCATATGTTTGAAAATGATACCTTGCTTAATTTTCCAATGGATAATTGGGATATGTCACATGCTACTAATTTATCTAATATGTTTTATAATGCTAGATCTTTTGATGGTTTAATAAAAAATTGGGATGTTTCAAGTGTTCTTTATATGTCATATATGTTTGGTAGTGCTGGTGTTTTTAATCAAGATTTAAGCGCTTGGAATGTCAGTAGTGTTATTGATATGTCTGGCATGTTTTATAGTGCTTCTAAATTTAATCAAAATCTAAGTCCTTGGAGTGTATCATCTGTTATTTCTATGAATTCAATGTTTGGTGGTGCAGAAAAATTCAATTCAGATATAAGCTCTTGGAGTGTGAGAAATGTAACTGATGTGTCATATATGTTTTCTGGTGCTTCTAATTTTAATTCTGATTTAGGTTCTTGGGATGTTGGCCAAGTGACTGATATGTCATCTATGTTTTACAATGCTTCATCTTTTAATTCAGATTTAAGTACTTGGAATGTATCAAAGGTTAATAGTATGTCTGATATGTTTAATGGTGTGGCATCCTTTAATTCAGATATAAGTCTTTGGAATGTAGGTAGTGTTACAAACATGTCGGGCATGTTTAATAGTGCAAAATCTTTTAATCAAAATATTTCTTCTTGGAATGTTGGTAGTGTGTCTAGTATGACTAATATGTTCAACAGTGCAACATCATTTAATCAAAACCTAAGTGCTTGGAATATAGCTAATGTTACAGATATGCACAAAATGTTTGCTAATGATATGATTTATACAACAAATTATGATGCAATGCTTACTGCTTGGTCTAGTCTAACTTTGCAAACAGGTGTAGATTTTGGTGCTGGCAATAGTTATTATTGTTTATCTGATAACAATAGAGCAAATATAATAAATAATTTTTCTTGGACAATAAGTGATTCTGGTTATGGGTGTTCACATATTGCTACTTATTCTGCTGGTAAAAATGGAACATTGTCTGGACAAACATATCAACAGATCTTAGATAGTACTGATGGAAGTCCTGTCACAGCTGTACCAGATTCCGGCTATAGATTTTTAAATTGGTCTGATGGTTCAACTCAAAATCCACGTACAGATACAAATCTTAGTGGAGATATGGATGTGACTGCAAATTTTACATTAGATTGTTCTACTATAAACGGTCTAGGTACTGGTCCTACTAATCCTGTAGCTGTAGGTAATTATTTATATATTTTAAATCAAGGTTCGGATGATGTATCTGTTATTGATTCTACAAATAATACTATTATTGCAAATATTCCTGTAGGCACTACTCCAAAATTTGCAACTCTGATAGGTACTAATCTATATATTTCTAATCTTAATTCTAATAATGTATCTGTTATTGATACTACAAATAATACTGTAGTAGCTACTATTGCTACAGGGAACAATCCAATTAATTCAATAGCATACAATGGATATTTATATGTTGAGAACCAGAGTTCCAATAGTGTATCTGTCATTGATACTACAAATAATACAGTAATTACAACTATACCAATCGGAACTACTCCAGCACCGTCTCCATCTATAAAAGGTACTTATTTATATATTGCCAATGTCGGTTCATCTGATGTCTCTGTGATTGATTTAAATACAAATACGGTGAATACCACAATATCAGTAGGCACTTTACCTGAAGGTACTGAATTAGTTGGTAATTATCTGTATGTAGTAAATTATATATCAAATGATATATCTGTAATTGATACTACAAATAATACAGTAGTTGCAAATATAAATGTAGGGAACAATCCTTTGTATGCTATTCATTTTGGTGTTTATTTGTATATTGAGAATACTGGTTCTACTAATGTATCTGTTATTGATACTACAAATAATACAGTAATTACAACTATACCAATTGGGTTTAATCCTCAATATCCTTTTATTATAAATGGAAATTACTTATATATACCTAATAATAATGCTAGTTACATATCTGTCATTGATGTTACAAATAATACTTTTTTAAAAAATATAAATACAAACGATGGTCCAAGTAATTTAGCTATTGTTTATCCTTTTTTATATTCAATAAATCAAAATGTAAATAATATTTCAGTTATTGATATAAATACCTTAGATCTATTTACTTGCGGTAATTCATATTTTAGGTGTAGATATATCGCAGGGTCCCATGGTTCTATTACTGGCTCAACATCACAGGTAATTTTGAGTGGTGGAAATGCTACGACTGTTACAGCTGTCCCAGACTCAGGATATCGTTTTGTAAAATGGTCCGACACACTTTCAACTACAGCAGAACGTACAGATATAAATATCGGATTAGATATTAACGCTAATGCAAATTTTGAATTAATACCAATAGTAAACATTACTCACATTAAGAGTGGTGGACAAACTTACGGTTGCACAGACCCAAGGGCATTAAACTATAGTAAATTTGTAGCTAGTAATCCGTCGTTGTGTAAATATTCACAAGTAGTTAAACCATCTTTAGGTGAATCAAAACTATGTTCAGCAGATAAAATTCTTACTCAAAATTTAAAATCAGGAGCCAGAAATGGAAAATACAACTTTTATACTGGTGGTACAGTAAAAGAAGTAAAAATACTTCAAGCCCATATGAATAGACTTGGTTTCTCTTCTGGAAAAGAAGACGGAATACTTGGCCCTATTACAGATGGAGCTATAAAAAGAATGCAGAAATAT
Organism: Candidatus Nomurabacteria bacterium; assembly: GCA_026395995.1. Classification (GTDB taxonomy): domain Bacteria; phylum Patescibacteriota; class Minisyncoccia; order Phycocordibacterales; family UBA9973; genus UBA9973. Next base: position 218,243 of record JAPLXQ010000010.1, read on the forward strand.
CTAGGTACTTATACTGACGGAATGATTGGTCCTATCACAAGAGAATTGATTAATAATTCTTGTGGAACTAATTAATTCCTAAAAATTAGGTTTTGTGCTATAATGTAACGGTGCAATTATAAAGTAATGCCTAGGCTTCGGCAGGGCAAATTATGAATTAATATATGGCTACAGTTTTAAAAGCATTGTGTATGAAGTGTAGAACAGAAAATAAACCAACTATGCGTGATATGGTGAACCCAGTCGTTACAAAAAATGAAAAAGGACGTTATAGTGCAAAAGGTACTTGTACTGTCTGTGGAGGTAATATGTTCAAATTTATGTCTGCAGCTGATGGCGAGGCAATGATGAAATAAATTTTAAATAAGAACAAAAAAAATCCCTATATGGGATTTTTTTTGTTGTAGTAAAGGTTTAAAATTAGGTAATGATTTTTTTCTGTGTTAAGGTTATGCCATAGTCGCAGATTACTAGAATCTTAAATTTAAATTTTTATGACAGATGAAATAATAACACCAGAAGGTGAAGAAGCGGTAGTGGCTCCAGAAATGGAAGCTCCAGCGACAGAAGAAATTCCAGCTGAAGCAGAAGATGCTATAGAAGAAACAACCCCAGAAGCTGTTGCATAGCAAATCAAAAAAAAGACCTTCGGGTCTTTTTTTTTGATTATATTTTTTTAAAATAAAAAACCCGACAATAGCCGGATTTTCTTTTTTGTTTTATTTTCTTATCTGCTAAACCACAAGGAAAGGAATTCTCCTAACCCCATGTGATTATGAATAGCTGCAGCTTTATAAAAGCTGAAAGCCATTATGAAAAATAATACTATTCCACCCCATAGGCAGAATTGACCAATCCTTTGCTGCTGCAATTCCGTTTTTTTACCTACGATTAAATAAAAAACAAAAATTACTCCCAACAAAATCGGTATGCCAATTAGTGTTGATATGAACGTTTTGTGGTCCATAAATTTAAAAAATAAAGAGTATACTATAATACTCATTATTGCTACAAATGTAATGTAGCCATTGCGAAAGGTGATTTTTTTTAACATTTTTTTTGTGTTTTACTTTTTTTGTCTACTCTTTAGATTTTCGACTTCCTCTTATTTACCGAACAAACTAATGTAATAATTAGCTCGGTAAATAAGGAGAATAGTAAAACAAATTTCAAGTAACATTAACTCTGTAAAGTATAGCATATTAAATTATAAAAGTCAAGTTAAATAAAACTAAGCCATATTTTATGGCTCTTGTTAGATTTTTGGGTTATCCACAGGTATTTACTTGCATGTGAACGTTCGTTCACTTATAATGAATGTATTAGAAATAATATATAAAAATTTATGAGTAAAGAACAATATTTAAAAATCATCAATAAGGAATTGCAAAAGGTTAACAAGAAGATCGATGTAAAAATCGTAAAAGGTGAGCAATATTTTCGTGAAGCACGTGAGCATAAAATGCTTCTCAGAAAAGCTCGACAATTTAATGGACAAGGGTTTCTTGGTAGACTTTTTTCCTTTCAATTTTCCTTTCGTTAAGAGGAATAAAAGTAAAATAAAAACGTGATACAATAAATCTATGCAAAACGATTACAAAGACAAACTAAATACTTTCTATTCAAAGAACAAAAGGATGCCGACATACACAGAAATGATGAAACTGTTTTCTTTTAAGTCCAAGAATGCCGTAGCCCGAGTCGTCGATAAAATGATCGAAGCCGGACTCGTAGCCAAAGACCACCTCGGTCGTTTAGTTCCCGATAAATTTTTAAATGAAGTAGTAATGCTCGGCTCTGTGAAGGCCGGATTTCCGAGTGATGTCGAGGAGCAAACTTTTAATGATACAGTAAACCTAGATGATTTTTTAATAGAGAAAAAAGACTCCACATATATGCTCGAAGTGGATGGTGATTCTATGATCGACGCACATATTAAAAATGGTGATATGGTTCTCGCTGAACGCACAAACAAAGCTAAAGATGGAGACATTGTGATAGCTGAAGTAGATGGCGAATTTACAATGAAATATTTTAAACAAAAAGGTGACAAGGTCTGGCTCGAACCAGCCAACAAAAATTTCAAACCAATCTATCCTAAATATGATTTAAAAGTCACAGCTATTGTAAAAGCTGTCATTAGAAAATACTAAATTAGAAAATATTTGAATTTTCTGCTAGTATGACTATATGAAGATAACTTCTGCAAAATTCGTCAAAGGAGTCGTCGGTGACGACGAAATCCTCGGCAATGGCATTCCACAGATTGCTTTTATTGGGCGTTCCAATGTCGGTAAATCAAGTGTGATAAACTCTCTTACTGGAGTAAAAGATTTAGCTCGCACGAGTTCTTTTCCAGGCCGTACCCAAGAAATAAATCTTTTTCTAATCAATACTAAATTTTACTTAGTAGACTTACCTGGGTATGGTTATGCAAAAATGTCTAATGCTGGACGAGATGCTATAGCAGAGCTTATCAGCTCATATTTTTTTCATTCGACGTATGTTCAAGAAAAAGTAGTATTGATTATCGATGCTGTCGTCGGTTTTACTGATAAAGATTTGGGCATGCTCCGAGCACTAGAAGAACATGATAAAAATATAATTATTGTTGCAAACAAAATAGATAAATTAAAAAAATCTGAATTAAATAAACAACTTAAAAAAATAGGGGATATGACAATGGGGCATATTATTATTCCTTATTCTGCTTTGAAAAAAATCGGAATCAAAGAACTCTCCAAAGAAATGCTAAGCTAAAAAGCCTTGCCCGGTCGCTTATAGCGACGGGGTTGACTTTTAAAGCCTAAACCTGTATAATGGGTTTAGAGTAATTTGTAAACAAAAACACAAAAAGATGAAAAATATACTGATTTTATTACCGATTTTGGCTGTTACAGCCTTATTTTCATGTAAATCTAGCCAGCAAATAGTGGCTGAAAAAGAAAAAGTAGCCAAAGTGGACACCTTACTTATTCCTTTAAAGTTAGAGAGAATAAAGAAAGAATTTAATGTGGCAAATGAAGATCTTATAAACAAACGCCACGTATTTAATGATGGAGAGATTCGTTTCTCTCGGCCGAATGAGAAAAAGTCTCAAGGAGTTGATGAGAATGATGATGCTTTGGTTCTGAGTACTATAAATGAACCGGAGACAGTCATTGTCCCAAATCACACCAAGGGAGTAATTACTGGAATCAATGAAAAAACAAATACCATTTGGGTATGTTTTGATTCAATCAAAAAAATTACTTTACCTTTTGGCTTAGGGTCTGACGGAAGTTACTTTTTTAACATTAAGTCACCAGAATATGGTGATCGGACAATGTTTGTTTTTTATAATGATACAAAATATTCTGCAAGTGTATCATATAAAAAAGTATTATTACTTATTAGGGTTAAATACCCAAATAGAGTAAGTAAAAAAGAGATAACTGCGTCTGGCGTTGAAATATCTTCAGCTTCATCCTCTCCTGAACAGGATACGTACTATCCTGGTTTGAAAAAACAGGAGCCAAAAAAGGATGAACCAAAAAAGCCGGAAGCTAAATCCGACATTGATGAAATGTTAAAGGAGCTGCAAAAAAAGAAAGACGCAGAACCGGCAAAAAAAGCAGAAGAAAAAAAGCCAGAAGTTAAATCTGGCCCAAGAAGATCAAGACCGTCTCCTAAATAGGGGGCGGTTTTTTTATATTTACTATCTATTTTTTAATGAATAGTTTATACTCTGATTAATGAATCGAAATTACATAAAATTAAAGACTTTTTTATTGGGAATTATTTTAATAAGTCCTGCTGTTTTTCCTAATTTTAGTCTAGCAAAAGATAAAATAGAAATTCTTCCAGCCAATGTCCCGATATTGGTATATCATAGTATTTCCATAGATAATAAAAATATAAGCTTAAAGAATCAGCAATTTTTTGTTGAACAAAAAATGTTTGAAAAACAAATTCTTTATTTAAAAGAAAAGGGTTATGATATTATTTCCTTTGGTACCCTTGTAGATCATATTTCAAAATCTTTACCATTTGATAAAAAATCTGTTGTTTTTACTTTTGATGATGGAGATGAAAATCAGTATTTAAATGCTTTTCCAATTCTTAAAAAACATGGAGTCACAGCGACATTTTTTATCTACACAAATCCTATTGGACGTAATAAACATTTTATGACATGGGAGCAAGTAATAGAGCTCGATAAAGCAGGAATGACGATCGCCGATCATACCAAATATCATCCTTTTTTGAGAAAAATTACAGACCCGAAGGTTTTAATTAATGAAATAGTAGATAGTAAAAATATTATAGAGAAAAAGCTAGGTAAAAAAGTTCTATTTTTTGCGTATCCATTTTATCAAACTAGCCCTGATTCTATTGCTTTATTGAAGAAATCTGGCTATACAGCTGCAAGAGGTGGTTATTATAAGAATTCAAATACCATAGACAGGCTTTTTGAAATGCGAGCAATGGAACCAAACAATAATTTTAAGCAATTTTCATCTATATTCAAATAATAAAAAGTGATATAATCAGTGTATGAATCCCGTTAGAAATCGCTAATGGGAAAGTAAAAGATTATTAACTTAAATTTCTAACGGGATGAATATAAATATAAAAATAAAAAACATTGAGCCAGTAGAACCTTTAAATGAATATGTAAACAAGCGTCTTGTTGTTTTGGAAAAATTTATAAAAAATCCAGATACTATTATCTATGTTGAAGTCGGTAAAACTACGAACCATCATAAAAATGGAGATGTCTTTAAAGCAGAAATAATGATTGGTTCTGGTGACAGTAAGTTCTTCGCTATTTGCGAGACAGATGATGTCTACAAAGCTGTTGATGAGGCTAAAGAAGAATTGGTTAGAAAATTCACTTCCAATAAAGATAAAAAACAAACACTTTTCAAACGTGGCGCAAGTAGTGTAAAAAAAATGTTAAAAGGTATTTCAGACAGAAACCCTTTTACTTCAAAGTATTAATTTTAATAAACAAAGTTTTTAAATAACACTTTTTCGCGGTCACGAAAAAGTGTTATTTTTAATTTTTGTATTCTTGTTCTTTTCCACCTTCAGGAATCACTTTTTTGATTACAAATTTACCATCTTCGAGCTTGGCATCTGTGACGATAATTCTTTTACCTTCTTTGAAAAAGAAAGTTCTAGGCCATAGGGAATACGCTCGGAATTTATTGTATTTTTGTTCCTCGGAATCTCCTTCATTTAAAAGCCCATCTTCTTTTTTAATTTTTTTACAGTTTGTAGCTTGTGTTTCATCTTGAATTTGAAGCCCCTGATAAGGGGTTGGGGTTGTATTTAGCGTTTTTATTAAAAGTTCACCACCAATTTTGATTAATTTTTTACGTAATTCTGTAGCATGTTCATCTGGATTTATAGATACTTTTTCCATGGCGATTATTGGTCCTGTATCCATCTTATAAACCATTTTTTGAATGGCTATACCTGTCTCAGCGTCACCATTTAAAATAGCTGATTCGACAGGTGAAGCTCCACGGTATTTCGGAAGTAGAGAGTAATGAATATTAATAGAACCATACTTAGGTATATTTATAATTTCTTCAGATAAAATTTTTCCGTAAGCGACGACTATAGCGAGTCGAAAGTTGAAAGTTGAAAGTTTTAAAGTAAATTCAGTATCTAACTTTTCAGGTTGTAAGTACGGAATGTTGTTTTCAATCGCCCATACTTTAGTTGGACTAGGAGTCATCAGCATCTTTCTTCCTTGAGGCCTATCTGGAGAAGTGATAATTAATGTAGGTGTATATCCATTTATTTTTAAAATAGATAAGGTCTCTGAAGCTACATCAGGTGTACCAAAAAAAACGAAATTGTAATTATTTGTATTCACTTTAGAACTTTAAAAACTTTTAACTTTATAACTTATTGAGGTTCTTCTTCTTTTAAATCTTTCGCATGATCATGAAAGAGAATACCATTTAAGTGGTCTGTTTCATGTTGAAAAATTTGAGCTAAAAGGCCACTAGCCCCACGAACAAACTTAGCACCATTTTCATCGTAAGCTTCTATTGTGGCCTTTGTAGAGCGGTATGTCTTGCCATAGAGCCATCGCACAGAAAGGCATCCTTCAGGTACCCATTTTTTTGTACGAGAAAGTTTTGTAATTTTAGGATTAATAAAAACTAAGTTTTTAGGAATTGATTTTTCTTCTTTCTCTACAGTTTCAGTATTAGATTCTTTTGAATTTATCGCTTTATCATCCATGAAATTTTTATCAAAAACTTTACCAGCAACAGTAAAAATTCTAAATGAATAACCAATCTGGGGTGCGGCAATAGCTACACCATCATCTTGTTTTGTTAAAGCTATGTCCATTTCTTTTAATATTTTTTTTATCTTCAAAGAGCCAATATCTTTTATTGGAATTTCAGCGGCAATTTCTCTTAGAACTTTTTCATCTCTTTGGAGAATATCTTTCATTTGCTTAAATTTATTTTTCTTTAATATCTTTTAAATATTCTAGAAGTTTTGTTAATTTCACTGTTTCTTGTGAACGATTACTCATATCACGTACAATAACAGAATCTTCTAAAGCCTCTTTTAGTCCAAAAATTAGAGCATAAGGAATTTGTAATTTTTCTGCAATTGCTAGCTGGGCACCTAATGTATCTTTTGATAGTGATTGAGCCATTGGAATGTGTGCTTTACGTAGCATTTCGGTAACATTTAGACTTTTTAATTTTGCATCACTGCCAAGTTGAATAAAATATACTTTTGGTTTTTTGATAATACGAGGAGCAAGTTTTTTGTACCAAGGCATTAAAAGTACACGATCTGCAGAAATAGAAATACCTACAGCTGGAACATCTTTTTTACCACCTAATTGTTTTCCAAGATAATCATATCTACCACCTCCTGCAATAGCCATACCCTTTGTTTCACTTTCTGATTCATCAATAATTTCAAAAACTGTACGAGTATAATATGAAAGTCCACGTACAAGACACTTGTTCAAATTGTATTGAATACCCATTTCTTCTAAATATTCTAGTACTTCTTTGAAGTGTTTTTTACAAGCAGGGCAAAGGAATGAAACAGCATCAGGTGCACCTTCGTTTATGACTTTAGTTTTTTCATCTTTTGAATCTAGGATGCGAAGTGGATTAGTTTTTAATCTTTCACGGTCAATAGCAGGTAAATCACCAATATGTTTTTTGTAATAATTTACTAATTCCTTTATATATCCATTTCGGCATTCTTTATCACCAATAGAGTTTATATCGATTGAAAGATTTGTAGCACCTGCTTCTTCTAGAATACTCATTCCGGCTTTAATAATGAGTGCATCCATGATACTCTTTTCACTGCCAAGTGAGTCTAAATCGAATTGATTAAATTGACGGTAACGTCCTTTTTGTGGATTATCATGTCTAAAGACTGGGCCATATTGATAGAACATCACAGGTTGAGGCATATTTTGCATTCCTTGCTCAATATAAGCACGCATGAGTGATCCTGTATGTTCAGGACGAAGAGCAAGATGATCACCACCTTTTGTTTTAAGTGTGTACATTTCTTTATCAATGATATCTGTCCCTTCTCCAATACCAGAAGTAAAAGTTTCTTCATGTTCCATGATTGGAGTCTCAATTGGCTTGAATCCATAATAGATAGCAACTTCTTGGGCTTTTTCAAAAAAACCTTGGAAGCTATAATATTCTTCATTCATTATGTCGCGCATACCTTTTGGAGAAGATAAATTTTTTCCTGCCTTCTTTGCTGCTGTACTTGTTTTAGTCATAAATTTAATTTAATTGCTTATAATAACCTGGTAAAAAAGATATTTTATTTATTGGCAAAAGTCTAATGAGTGCTCTTCCAACTAATAATTTTTTAGGAACCGGACCCCAATATCGAGAGTCTGAACTTCCTGAACGATTGTCTCCCATAACAAAGTATTCGTCATTATTTAAAACTTTTATAGAGCTGTCTTCAGAATGATTTTTAACATAACTTTGATCAAGATTAAATCCTTCTGGATGTTCTTTGTTTATTATTATTGTTTGTTCAGCTTTTACTTTTACAGTTTCACCAGGTAAACCAATAATTCTTTTTATAAAAAATTTAGATGGATCATTTGGATATCTAAAGACTACGACATCACCACGTTTTGGGTTTTGTAAATAATAAGTGATTTCATCAACAATTAAATATTGACCATTTTGAAAAGTTGGCACCATTGAAGTACCCGATACAATAAAAGGCTGAGCGACAAAGATTCGAATAGGTATGACTATAACAATCGCTATAAAAGCAAAACGCACAAGTTCCCAGAAAGACTCTTTAAATGATTGCTTCTTTTCTTGGTTTTCAGGTAACATGTTTGCCACTGCTTCTTCATTTTCTTTTTGCATTTGAGTATTTTACCATATAATGTCCTTGACACAATGGTTATTATTGTTTTGTAATAAAAATTCACCTAACTCGCCCCACCCCGTCTGCTATGCATCCACCCCTCCTCATTTTTTACAAAAAAATGAGGAGGGGAATGGGGGTAAATTTTTTGAAATATGTTATCATAAATATATGAAATTAATTGTAGGCTTAGGAAATCCTGGTGAACAATATGAAAATACTCGTCACAATACGGGCCGTATTATCATTGGAATGATAGAAGATAAAATAAATACAAAAGTAAAATTTTTAATGCCAGATAGTTTTATGAATAATTCTGGAAAAGTTGTAGCGCCACTTATTAAATCAAAAAAAGATTTGAGTGATTTGATAGTTATATATGATGATGTTGATTTGCCTCTTGGAAAAATTAAAATTTCTTTTAACAGATCTTCTGGTGGGCACAATGGTGTCGGCTCAATAATTAAACATTTAAAGACTGAAGAATTTTTACGTATTCGTGTAGGAATTTGCCCTACGACTCCGACAGGGAAATTAAAGAAACCAAAAGGGGAAGAAGCAGTATTAAAATTTCTACTTGGTGATTTTAAAAAAGAAGAATTAGTTATACTTAAAAAAGAAAGTAAAAAAATAGCTGAAGCAATAGATATAATCTTTGCTGAAGGGAAAGATAAAGCTATGAGTTTATATAATTAAAAATACATAGGTCTCACCTATGTATTTTTTTTAAATTTAATATTTAGTACACATCCATCTAATTTTTCTTCTACGTCATAGACATCGGCTGTTGTTTTTTTAGAAAAACGTCTTTTTGTTACAATTGTGCAATATGGTTGAAAAATTATTTGAAATTTATAATCTTTTCCAGTAAAAATTATTTCTACCGGATCTTTACCCTGATCCCTTCCTTTAAATTCTATTTTGTAATGATTTTTTTGGCAAAAATAGACATCAGACGAAAGAATTAGTCCACTTAGAATTGCATTATATTTAGATTTTTTATTTTGAAAATCTAAGATAATAATTTTGTTTTTCTTTATGATTTCATCTATTTGTATAGAATATTTTTCATAGCCTGTTTTAAATTCATCCTCTATATATATGAAATTTAATTCCTTTATTAAAGAAATGAAATTTTTTATTAAATTACTTTTTTCCATTTTTAAAGAAATTAAGTCTTTTCTTCATTCTAGTCTTTTGTTGTGTTATGTCAATCAAAAAAATCCCCTTACGGGGATTTTTTTGATTGAAGATTATTTCTTATCTTCTAGGTGAGTCAAAGTCATCTTGTGTTCCTTTGGTTCGAATAGAGTTATTTGGAAACTGTAAGTTTTACCAAGTTCTAATGATTCACGAAGTTTAGCTTCAGAACCAAATGTAGAATTGTGGACGAGTCCAGCAACACCTTCTTTGATAGAAACCAATGCACCGTGCTTATTGTACTTGATGACGACACCTTTGATAATGTCACCCTTTTTCAATTTACCTTCATATTCCTTCCAAGGGTTTTCTTTTAATGCCTTGATTGAAAGAGAAATTTTTCCATCTTTTATTTCAATAATTTTAGCTTTGATTTTGTCGCCAACTTTGAACATTGTACGAGGATCTTCTACGAGGCCCCAGTCTAGTTCAGAAATGTGCACTAATCCTTCTAGACCTTCTTCTAATTTCAAGAAGACTCCGAAATCTACTAGTCCTGCGATAGTACAACTTACTTCTTCACCGACAGCATATTTACTAACGATCTCTTGTTTTTCTTCTGGATTATTATCTTTTTCAGAGAAAATTAATTTACCTTCTTTTGGTAATGTAGAAATCATTGTGACAGAAAGTTTTGTACCAACCAATTTCTTTAATTCTTTTAAGATTTTATCTTTATCAGAATCTTCAACCCTAGGATAGTGTTCAGCTTTTAGTTGTGAAGCTGGTAAGAATCCTTGAATTCCTTGCCATTCTAAAATAAGTCCACCCTTGTTTGCATCTTTTACTTCTAGATCCATCAAGACTTTTGATTTGATTGCTTTTTCAGCATCACTCCAAATTAGGGCTTGTTTAGCTTCTTTCAAAGACAATTCAATATAACCATCTTCATTTTCTACTTCTACGATTTTTGCTTTGATGATATCACCGAGAGCGATTTTCTTGATGATGTCTTTTGCATTCATAAACTCACGTCCATAAATGATACCTGTACCAAATGGTGCAAGGTCAATATATACTGATGACTTTTGAACGAGAATGACTGGTCCTTCGACTAAAGCTTCAACTTCTGGACGAGTTAGACTTTTGTCTAACATGATCTTCAAAGGTGAATCTATAACTACAACTTCTTCTTCTGTTACTGTTGTTTTTTTCATACTTTTTTATAAATTAAAAATCCGCAGTTCATTCAATATGAAAAGCGGATATAAGGCCTAGGTGTCGGAGGGCTGCATGCCCCTTCGGTGTTACCCTAAATCCAAACTTTTAATATCTAGATACTACTATATAAGAGGGTAAAATGCAAGACTGTTAATTCAACCCGCCCCACCCCTAACCCCTCCCCAAAATTTGAAGATTTTAGAGAGGGGATTAAGAAGCGATGTGAATTGCAAGAGTTATATTTTTATGGTAATGTAATGGAAAATAATCTTTAAAAAAATAAGGTATGAGAAAGAATATGTCCTACAAACAAGTTCCATCAGAAATTTTGGTTATTTTAGAAATCGTAAAAAAATTAGAAAAAACAAAAGCTGAAGAACTTATGATTATGCATCGTGAAATGGATCCTGAAATAGATGAACTAATAAAAAATACTATTTCAAAATTTTCCAAAGAAGAAAGGGAATTTTATGTTAAAACAGTTAAAGAATTTAATTTTCGTGATAAAAAATATTACAAAGATGCAAAAATAGAAAAAAGTGATTGGTATGATTATATGGACGAGAGATGTAGATTTGCCAGTCATCTGCTTGATATTATTGATGTAAGATTAAATCCAGATAGAAAATCATACTCTCTGGAAATTGACTTAGGGAATCCTGGTTATTTTAAACCTAAACCTGAGCCTAAATCATCTACAAGAAGTTTGGGATTAACTTTTGAATAATGTTGATTTTTAGCCCCGCTGACACATGTCAGCGGGGCATTTTATTTTGTATTTGTTTATAAAATTTGCTATAATATAGTCCTATGATAATCACATATTTCGGAAAAGAATTTTTTAAGATACAACAAGGAGATATGGTTGTAGCTTTTAATCCTATTAGTAAAGAGTCCAAAGCTTCAGGTGGGGGCAAATTTGGTGCAGATATTGCACTCGTTACTACTAATCATAAAGATTATAATGGCCTAGGTCAGCTTTCTCATGGAGAGCGTGAACCTTTTGCTGTTACAGGTCCTGGAGACTATGAAGTTCGAGAAGTTTTCATTAAAGGTTTAATGTCTGATGCAGAACTCGACAGTAAAAAATATGTTAATACAATTTATTTCTTAACGATTGATGGTATCAATATTGTCTTTTTGGGAGCATTATCAAATCCAGAAATTTCCAAAGAAGTTCGTGAAGTTATAAATGAACCAGATGTCCTTTTTATTCCAGTCGGCGGTAATGGAGTTTTAGACGCAAAAGTTTCAGCTAAATTAGCATCTTCTCTTGAACCAAAATTAGTAATTCCTATGGATTATGATAAAGATACATTAAAACATTTTCTAAAAGAAATGGGAGCAGAAAATGCTGAAGTCGTAGACAAATTAACCTTAAAGAGAAAAGATTTAGATGGAAAAGAAGCCGATGTAATAGTCTTACAATCAGAATAATAATTTTTTAAAATATTATGATCAAACATATACATAAAACAATTCATCGATTGAAACAAGAACCAGAAGATGTTCGACAGCATATCGTTCATATTGTGACTTTTGCTTGTGCTGTTATTTTGATAATTCTTTATTTTTATAGTTTAGGTAAAAAATTAACAGATAAAGAAATACAGACATCTATTCAAAAAGATGCGAAACCTTTTACTGTTTTGAAAGACAATTTAGTAGATGGGTATAAAAGTATTTCTACATCCGGTAATTAATATGTTAATATAATATAGTTATGGCAAAAAAAACTTCACCAACAACTGAAGAAGAACCTCTTATTAACCCAAGCCTAGGTATTGTGCCAGTTAATATTGTTTCTGAAATGAAAGAATCCTACCTCGCTTATGCGATGTCTGTCATTACTGCGCGCGCGCTTCCTGATGTTCGTGACGGATTAAAACCAGTTCACCGTCGTATTTTGTTTGCGATGAATGAAATGGGTCTTACTTCTTCTTCACGTTTCCGTAAATCTGCAGCTGTAGTCGGAGATGTGCTTGGAAAATATCATCCACATGGTGATGCTTCTGTCTATGATGCTATGGTTAATATGGCGCAAGATTTTTCTTATCGTTACCCTTTGGTAATAGGACAAGGAAACTTCGGTTCCATCGATGGAGATAATGCTGCTGCTATGCGTTATACCGAAGCTAAGATGTCTAAAGTTTCAAATGAGCTTCTTCGTGATTTAGAAAAAGAAACTGTTGATTTCAGACCAAACTATGATCAGACTCGTAAAGAGCCTGTAGTTTTTCCTTCTGCTGTTCCAGCACTTTTGTTGAATGGTACTCTCGGTATTGCTGTCGGTATGGCGACAAATATTCCTTCACACAATCTCGCAGAAGTCGTCGATGCGACTTTGCATTTGATTGAAAATGATGAAGCGACTACTGAAGATTTGATGCAGTTTGTGAAAGGCCCTGATTTTCCTACTGGCGGACTCGTTTATGGCCAAAAAGATATGTTGCATGCTTATTCTACAGGGCGTGGAGGTGTCGTTTGTCGTGGTGAAGCTGAAATAATTGAGCAAAAAGGTGGAATGTTTCAAATCATTATTACTTCAATTCCTTTTCGTGTAAACAAATCAAATTTGATTATGGCTATTGCTGAGCTTGTTCAAGAAAAAAAGATTGAAGGTATTAAAGGTTTGCGTGATGAATCTACAAAAGATATCCGTATTGCTATCGATTTGAAAGCTGGAGCTTATCCTGAAAAAGTTTTAAATTATATTTACAAAAATACTCAACTCGAACAAAATTTTAATTTCAATATGGTAGCTCTTGTTGACGGTGTTCCTCAGACTCTTTCATTGAAATCAATTTTATCTGAATTTATTGGTCACCGAAAAGAGGTTGTCAAAAGACGTTCTATTTATGAACTTCGAAGAGCCGAAGAGCGTGAGCATATTTTACTTGGCTTGAAAAAAGCATTGGATTTTATTGATAAAGTTATCAAGACAATTCGTGCTTCTAAAGATGGAGCAAGTGCTAAGATTGCTTTGATGAAAGAATTTAAATTCTCCGATTTACAAGCTCAAGCTATTTTGGATATGAAATTACAAAAGCTTGCTGGTCTTGAGAGAAAGCTGATTGAAGAAGAATTAAAAGAGCGTCAAGCTTTCATTAAAGAGATGAAAGATTTGATTGCTAGTGCAAAGAAAATGTTGAAAGTTGTCTCCGAAGAATTAACAGAAATTCGTGAAAAATATGCCGACGAAAGACGTACAAAAATAATCAAAGGAGGAGTGAAAGAAATTTCTGAAGATGATCTTGTTCCAGAAAAAGAAACAATGCTAGTCTTTACTGCTGGTGGCTATATTAAGCGCACTGATCCTGGTGAATACAAATCACAAAAGCGTGGAGGTGTCGGCGTTGTCGACCTTGAAACAAAAGAAGAAGATTTTGTGACAATGCTCGTGTCTGGTTCTACACATAGTGATTTATTGTTCTTCACAAACTTAGGTAAAGCATATCAAATAAAAATGTATGACATACCAGAAGGCCGTCGCGCGACAAAAGGAAAATCAATTATGAATTTCTTGTCTTTGGCTGGTGAAGAAAAAGTCACTTCTATTTTGCCAATGCCAAAAGAATTGAAAAAGAATCCTATTTCTCTAATGCTTGTAACTAAAAATGGAACTGCCAAGAAGATGGCCGGAGAAGCCTTTAAAGATGTTCGCCGAAGTGGACTTATTTCTATTAAGCTTGATAAAGGTGATGAGCTTGCTTCAGCACTTATTACAGAAAAAGGAGATGAAGTAATGCTCGCTACAAGTGAAGGACAGTCAATCCGATTCAAAGAATCCGACATTCGTGAAATGGGACGTACTGCAGGAGGTGTGCGTGGAATGAAGCTTGGTAAAGGTGATAGTATTATCGGAGTTGAAGTAATAAAGAAAGATAATAAAGATGGATCATTCCTTACAATGTCTGCAAATGGACTCGGAAAGAAAACATCACTTAAAGAATATAAAGTACAAAACCGTGGAGGTTCAGGTATCAAAACTGCAAAAGTCACTCCAAAAACTGGCAAGCTCATCGTAGCGAAAGTTATCACAGGCAATGAAGAAGAATTAATTGCTATGTCTAAAAAAGGACAAGTTATCCGTACAGCCCTAAAAGATATTCCATCACTCGGAAGACAAACTCAAGGTGTCACAATCATGCGCCTCCGCGCTGGTGATGGTATTGCATCACTCACGTGTGCATAGAATCATTTTATGATTTATTTTGTACGACACGGAGAAAGTGAAGCTAATGTTAGAAATGTCTTTGCTGGACAAAAAGATGATTCGCTTCTTACTGAAAAAGGTAAGGAACAGGCACTTGCCACTGCTAAAGAAATAAAGAAGGAAAATCTTACTTTCGATCGAATTATTTCTTCGCCACTTCAGAGATCTTTAGAAACAGCTAGAATAATTGCAAAAGAAATTGGTTTTGATTTTTCAAACATTATTATAGATAATCGTATTAATGAATATGATATGGGCAGTATTACTGGGAAACCTTATGGAGTTATTTCTTCTGAAATTTTAGTGGGTGCTGAAAATGCAGAAAATCCAGAATTATTTAAAGAACGTGTTTATTTTTGTATTAAAGAATTAAATCAACTACCAGAAAATATATTAGTTGTTAGTCATGCTGGAGTTGGGAGAATATTGGAAACTATAAAAGAAGGTAAAGAAGCAAAATATTTTTATGATTTACCACCTTTTCCTAATGCTTCTATAATTAAGATAGATTGGATTAAATAAGGTTTTATATTTATTTATAGTGTGCAAAGTCGAACTTTGCACAAATATAATTCTTTTGTATAATTTAATTATGAAAAGTAAAAATATTGCTCCCGAAGAGTATTATCATATTTACAACAGGGGAATGCAAAAACAACCTATTTTTGAAAATGACTCAGACAGGCTACGTTTTTTATTTTTGATTTTAACCTTTCAAGGTAAAGAACTTATAAAAAATATTAGTCGTGAAGTAAAACAAAATGTGCAAAGTTCGACTTTGCACATTTCTAAAGAAACAACTAAAAATGTTGCGCAAAATCGACAAGTTGAATTAGTTAGTTTTTGTTTAATGCCAAACCATTTTCATTTGATTGTAAAAGAAAAAGAAGAAGGTGGAATAGCAAAATATATGCAAAGAATTTTAACTAGCTATACAAAGTATTTTAATAAAAAATATAATAAAAGCGGACATCTTTTTCAGGGGTCTTATAAGAGTATTTTAATTGAAGATGATCGGCAGTTAATGCATTTGTCTGCCTATATTCATAAAAATCCTTCCGAAATTAAAGGTTGGAAAAATAAAGAAGATAAATATTATTGGTCAAGTTATAATGATTATATTTATGAAAATCGTTGGGATGAATTACTTTCACAAAATATTATCCTAGATAGATATAATATAGATAAAGAAAAGGGAACTTATAAGAAATTCGTCGAAACCAGTTTAGCTAAAGAAACTGTGCAAAGTTCGACTTTGCACAGTTAAAAAAAATATGATTCCAAAACATAATATTTCTAGTTTAGAAGGTAAAGAATTAGAAAAGGCCATCAAAAATGACTTTGGTTTTGAGATTACAAATACAGAAAAAATAACAAAAGGATATTCTAATCAAGTTTATAAAGGAAATCTTGAAAATAAAAATGTTTTCATAAGGATGAATAAAGACCCTAGAGTGTTCGAAGCAGAAGTTCTTGGATATAAAAGATTTGAAGAACAAGGTATACCTGTACCAAAAATAATTGCCTATAAAGAAAATCCTTCATCAATTGGACTTCCTGCAATGATCATGTCTTCAGCTGAAGGCAATATTATTCCCGAACTAAAGCTGTCTCCAGAAGAAAAGGATATTGTTTTTGAAAATGTAGGAAAATTGTTAAAAAAAATTAATGAAACTAAGTTAAAAGGCTACGGTCCTTTAAAGGTAGAGAATGGAGAATTGGTTGGTAAATTTTCAACATATAAAGAGCAAGATGAATCACGCGGAGAATATAATAAAAAAGTTTTTGATTTTGCAGTAGAAAAGAATTATATAATTGGTGAAGATATTGAAAAAGTTAAAAAAGTATATGAAGAAATTAGTTTATTAAATATAGGAAATCAGACATCACTATTGCATCATGATATGCACAGAGGACATTTTTTTGTTAAAGGGACTGAAATATCAGGAATTATTGACCTAGGAGCTTTGATGGCTGGTGATCCACGATATGATATAGCAATAAGTTTGGCTCATCAACATCCTAGAGAGCAAGAAGCTTTTAAAAAAGGTTATGGTGAATTAGCTAATGACCCAATGGTGAATAAATATTTAATTACTGTTTTAGTAAGAAAAATATTTTTTAGAAATAAAGACCATGTAAAAGGAAATGTCGAAGCGTTACTTCCAACCCTAAAGGATGCTTTGGAAAAATTATCTTAAAATTATGTCCGAAGATGAATTAAAAAAATTAATAAAAGAAGATAAATATCAGGTTTTTGTTTTTGAATCAAAAGCACATTTTCCATTTGTTTTTGCATCACACCCTTGGTTTGTCATAAACAAAAAAGGAGTTATTTCTCGCTATGAAGTTGTTTATAAAAAGGATTGTTGTCCTGGAAAAAGTTTTGGACATATTCATTTGAATGCTTTGCCTCCACATAAAGGAATTAGAATTTTTAGTTTTTATGAAAATTTATTTTGGAAATCAAAATTACTTGGATTTCTAGAAGGGGATATAAATTCTACTGCACAAAAAGCTGTTTATTTTATAGAAAATTCTAGACACAGTTATCCTCACTTAGATAAATATGTGCTCACTGGTCCAAATAGTAATACTTATTTACAATGGGTTCTCAACGCTTTTCCAGAATTAAATATAAAACTCGGTTCTAGATTTATTGGAAAAGACTATAAGGCTATTGTTTAATCAATATTCTTGGTATAATTAAACTATGTTTGCTGATCCAGTAAAAATTTTACAAAGTTTTGGTTTAGGGGATAGTATGATCGTAGCTGACCTCGGAGCAGGTTCAGGTTTTTATTCTATTGCGGCTGCAAAAATGGTTCCGAATGGTAAGGTTTATGTTGTAGAAGTTCAAAAAGATTTTTTGACAACAGTCAAAACAAAAGCAGAAACAGAGCACCTTAGAAATTTGGAATATATTTGGGGAGATATTGAAAAAATAGGAGGCACAAAAATTGCTGATAGAGTAGCTGACGTTGTCATTATTTCCAATGTTTTATTTTTAGCTGAAAATAAAAAAAAGATTATTGAAGAAGCTAAAAGAATTTTAAAATATGAAGGACGTGTTTTACTCATTGAATGGTCAGATGCTTCTTCGGCTTTAGGGCCACGTGCTGGTTTTGTATTTAATCCAATAAAAGCAAAAGAAATGTTTTTAGCTGAAGGTTTTACTTTTGAGCGAGACATATCAGCAGGAGAACATCATTATGGTATAATGTTTAAAAAACAATGAAAGGAAATAATTTTCAACTAATACTTTTAATAATATTTATTGTCGGAGCTGTTTTTGGTATTTTAGTTTTTGCTGGCCTTGTTCCATTTGGTCAACCAGCAAAGACAGGACCCGTCGGTACCGTCGTCCTTTGGGGTACTGTGAAGCAGTCTTCTTTAGGAAGAGCTTTAGCTGATTTTGGCCACATCAGTACCAATGTTAATTTAAAATATGTAGAAAAAAATCCCTTAACTTTTGATCATGATTTATTAGAAGCTTTAGCTTCTGGTGTTGGTCCAGACCTTTTTATACTACCTGACGATTTGATTTTGCATTATAAAGATAAGATAGCACTTATACCGTATGCTTCTTATTCTGAAGCAACTTTTAAAAACACTTTTGCTGGAGCTGGAGAAATTTATCTTAGTTCAAAAGGTATTTTAGCTTTACCATTATCTGTAGATCCTTTGATTATGTATTACAATCGTACTGTTTTAGATGCTAATAATATAACCAATCCACCAGCCTATTGGGATGATTTGCAAAATATTGTTCCCTTAGTTACAAAGAAAGATATATCTGGAAAAATAATAAATAGTGGAGTAGCATTAGGTCAATTTACAAATATTGAACATGCTAAAGATATTATCTCGACACTTTTTATGCAGGCTGGTAGTACTATCGTTCAAGAAAAAGGTGGATTTTTAAATTCAACTTTAAGTGCTTTGAGTAACTCAGCTAATCCAGGAACTATTTTAAGTTTTTATACTCAATTTGCCGATCCTCTTAGTCCTTTTTATTCTTGGAACAGATCTCTTCCTAATTCCAAAGATTCATTTAGTGCCAATAATTTAACTTTTTATTTTGGTTTTGCTAGTGAACTTCCATATTTAACTAATAAGAATCCTAATTTAAATTTTTATATTACTTCAATTCCACAAATTAAAAACTCTAGCCTAAAAGTTACATTTGGTAAAACTCAAGGTATTGCTGTCTCAACTTTTTCAAAAAATAAAGCTTCAGCTTTTTCTGTTGCTGGGCTTTTGGCTTCTGGTGATTTTGCAAAACAATTTTCTGACTCTTTGTTAGTTGCACCAGCTAGGCGTGATTTATTGGCAGTAAAACCAACAGATGCATATTTTCCTATTTTTTATAGTTCTGCTTTGTATGCTAAAAGTTGGCTTGATCCTTCTGCTGTTGATACAGATTCTATTTTTAGTGGAATGGTAGATAATGTTTTATCAAATACTTTACCAGCCAAAGAAGCTGTCTTAGATGCTTCTGCCAAATTAGATTTATTATTACACTAATCAATCATGAAAATATTTATGAAAATTTTTTGCACACGTCTTATATTAGTAGTATTTTTAATTTTAATCTCTTTTGGATTGTCTAAAAAAGTTTTTGCTAGTGGAGTTCTTGCTACTATACCTACAGCTACAACTGTATCTGTAGGTGGTAGTGGATTTACTAGTGGTGTTTCATACCAAATCACTTTGTACGATCATTTAACTTCATCAAACATTAATCATACATTTGCTACAGCAACCGGTAACAATGGATCTTTCGGAGTTACTTTCTCTAATCTAACCCCTAGTCATAGCTATGATATTATGGCCACTTTACAATCAAACGGTACACCAGCTAGTGGTATTACCAATTTTTCAACCATAGCCGCTCCGACAGTTGTCACACTTACTGCGACTCCTTCGACTCTTATAACAGGACAATCAACAGTAACGACATTAGCTTGGAGTGCGACAAATGTTACAGGTAGTTGTATTGCTGCTAGTAATCCTAATATAATTGCTGTTTGGGATAACGCGCATAAAGCACTTTCTGGAACACAGCAAGTTACTGTCGTAGCTTCTAATAATTTTACTCTTACTTGTACTAATTCATCAGGAAATGTCGTAGGACAGGCACAAGCACATATAACAGTCTCTGCTGGTGGAGGCTCAGTCTCTGCTCCTACTGCAAATCCTTTACCTGGTACTTTTACTGGAACTCAAAATGTAACACTTTCTAGTGCTACTAGTGGAGCGACTTTTAGATATGTTTTAGATTCATCTACACCTAATTGTTCTATGGGTCTTACGACAAATCCAGTAAATATTCAATCAACAACTACAATTCGAGCTATTGCTTGTGATTCCCATGGAGTAGCTTCTCCTGTTTCTTCTTTGACTTATACTATAAATACTTCAGGAGGAGGTAATCCACCTCCACCACCTTCTGGTGGTCCGACAACTTCCGGACTTTTAGTGGCGAATGATCCTACTTCAGCTATGGTGACTTTGACTATAAGTGGAATTCCTAATAATTATTCTACTTTTGATTTAAGTGTTTATAATGAACCAGGCACAAATTCTTATTATCAAACACATTCTATTTCTCAAGATGGATTTGGTGGGGCAGAAGATTATTTTAATGGTTTAGCTCCAAGTGGTTCATATAAGGCCTATGTTTCAGATAGTAGTGGAACAAACTTAGTAACACCGGTCACTTTTTCAACCTTAGCTACAGACCCAATCGTTGTCGGTGGTAATGGCAGTAATACTAGTGGGGGAAATGTAACTTCTGCTACTAGTCTTTCTAGCCCTGCTGGTGGCCTTGTGCCTGAGTGTACTAGTACAAAAGGTTGCCAATGGAAAGAATTATTAAGTCTTGTGAATAAGGTAGTAAAATTTATTCTTTTTGCCTTAGGTATACCTATTGCTGCTATTATGTTTATGTATGCTGGTTTTAAATTAATAACTTCTGGTGGTAATCCTAGCGAATTGACTAAGGCTAAAGGTGTTTTCGGTTCTGTTTTTATGGGTATTGTTTTAGCTGCAGCTGCTTGGCTTATCATTAATGTCGTTTTGACTACTTTAGGCTATGATGGGTCTTGGATTGGATTCTAATTTAAGTTATAATATATCTATGAAAAATATCATTCAAAAAAATATCTCAAAAATTTCTTTAGCTACTTATATAGTATTATTTCCAGTTATTTCTTTTGCTACTGCGACGATTACTCCTTGTGAAGTTTCTGGTGCAGTCTGTAATCCTATAAGTGCAAATAATATTAATGATTTTATAAAAGCTATTCTTGAAGGTGCGATAAAGATCGGCATACCTATCATTGCTTTAGCTATTATTTATTCTGGTTTTCTTTTTGTAAAAGCTCAAGGTAAACCAGAAGATTTAAAAACCGCGAAAAATGCAATTATGTATACCTTGCTCGGTGCTGCTTTATTACTCGGAGCTTGGGCTTTAGCTCAGCTTATATCAGAGACTGTTTTAGCTTTATAATAAAATTATGAAAAATAATATTAAAAATCTTTTTGCTGCTTGTGTTTTGACTCCTCCGAATACTTTTAAAAGTTTTGTAGAATATATTATTTGTAATATTAATAAATCTGTCATACCTCTGATTATTTCTCTAGCGGTTACTATGTTTGTCTGGGGTATTATTCAATATTTGGTTGGTGCCAACGAAGAAGTAAAAAGAGAAAAAGGTAAATACTTTATGTTATGGGGGATTATCGGCTTAATGGTAATGATTTCTGTATGGGGCCTCGTACGGGTTTTTGGTAGCACTATTGGTGTTCAAAATGTCATTCCCCAGGTTCAAAATACTTCTATATAAAATATGAAAAATAATGTAAAAATAAATGTTTATAAAAATATGTTTGCTATTTGCACAGTAGGTTCAAGTCCTAAAATTTCAAGTGTCCTAGATTATATTACTTGTATTATTGCTAAAGGTATTTGGCCTATTTTACTCTCATCCTCTATTGTAGTCTTCATATGGGGTGTCTTGCAGTATGCTTTAAACCCACAAGATGTAAAAAAAAAGGCAGAAGGTAGGAGTTTTATGCTTTGGGGTTTATTTGCTTTGACAGTGATTATCTCTATTTGGGGCTTTGTAAATATTGTCATTGGAACCTTTCAATTAAACAATGCTAATCCCAGTATTCAGACTGTTGTCTAGTAGCATTTGTTTTTGTCTTTATGGTATAATTAACCTAACCTAATCACTTAGGACATTATTATTAAGAGGTCGTTTCGTTTATTAATTATTAATAGTCTCGATAAAATCGAGAAAAAATATAAATATGAAGAAAAAAATTGTTGGTTTAGTTAGTCTTTCAGCATTGGCACCTTTATTTGCCTTTGCCCAAGTAACAAACTGTGGTACTGGTGGAAATATTGAGTTTATTCTTTGTAAAGCAGGTCAACTTATTAACTCAATAATACCTGTTTTAATATCATTGGGTGTTGTTTACTTTATCTGGGGAGTTATTTCTTATGCTATTGGAAAGGATGAAGAAGCTAAAAAAGAAGGACGTGGAAGAATCATTAATGGTCTTATCGCTCTTCTTGTTATCGTTTCAATCTGGGGATTAGTTGGTATTTTGCAAAATGCTACAGGAGTAGATCAAGCTACTTCATTCCAAGATGTGCCTTGTATTGCTGGCCCAGGATCTACTTGTTAAGTTTGAAATAAAATTATGTCTTTAATTAATGTAGCTTATGCTGGTGAAAGTTTAGATCAATTCATAAAGAATGTGGATAAACTTATCATTAATCCACTTATTATATTGATTTTTGCTTTAGCTATCGCGATTTTTCTTTGGGGAGTATTTCAATTTATTGCTAATACTGAAAAAGAAGATGAACGTAGTAAGGGTAAAAAGCATATGTTATTTGGGATTATTGGTATCACTATTATGATGGCAGTGTGGACTCTTTTAAGTATTCTTTTGAATACTTTAAATATCAGTCCAAATGAAATAAATCCACAACAGGGGACAGTGCATTTAAATGATTACACTCCTTCTACACCGACTGGATTATTGCAATAAGTTATATTAAATAAAATATAAAAATAAAAAGTCCCCTCGCGATGTGCGAGGGGACTTTGTTTTTACTTGCCCAATATTGGGCTTTAATTTAACAGTGCTTAAGTAGCCTTATTAGGGTTCCTGGAGGCCCTGTTACTCTCCAGGTACCAGTGTGAATATTTCCACCTATGATGTTGATATCTCCTTTTCCTATGTAGGGAATTGGAGTACGACTTCCAGGAGGATAAAAATTCACCGGCACACCTTCGGTATCAACATCGAACACGTAATTTATTTTTATAAATACTTCACCATTTGGACCAATAAATTGGTCCGGCATCCTTACAAGACAAGGTCCTGTTGTTGTCGTTGTTTGATTGCCACTGGAAACATTCGTGTCTCCAGTGGTTGGCGGATTAGTATTGTTTGTATTTGTAGCTTTACTGGCATCAAAATCGTTTCCGAATATGAGCCAAAATATTACAAACGCAGCAACAATTCCAATTCCTGCTTTTTGATTCTGTTTCATTCTCTAGTTTTTTTAAGTTTCACTTATTCTTTTTTCTTGCCTTTTTTTGTTGTGGGGGCAAAACCTCCACCCATACCGACACCTCCAACCATGTAAACATCTGATCCTTTTGGAACATCAATTTTCATTTCTGTGTAGCCAGGTTTACCAAATTTCATAAAAGGAATAATTGCATTTTTTGGTACACCAGCTTTCAGGTATTCTTTAAAAGCTAATCCGTCTTGTTCAGCTGTTACTACTGGAAGCATAATTCTTCTGGTTTCAGCATCGGGAGAGCTATTTTTTAAGATCATTTCCAGGACAACACCGTGCTGTCTTTGAAAGTCTATAAAAATTTGTTTATTCTTGTTTGCAATTCCTTCAGCTTGGTCAGCAAAAACTTGTTCTACAACATCTGCTTCTTTGTTTAAAACATTGATTGTGTTTTTAGAGTAGTAAGTAGAAAAAATTGAACCTACTTTAAACTCAGCAGCTCTTCCAATCGCCCCATCTTCATAAGAAGAAAAGCGTTTGAATTTTTCAGAGGCTTCATGTGGTGTTCCGGAAGTGTCAGGATACATTATTAAGATGAACCTTGCGTCCATGTTTAATGTCTGAACAATAGTACCCCATTTTTCAGTAATATCCACAGAGATAGCCCTATGAAGCTCCCAAAATTTTTCTTCTTTGATTCCTTTAAGATTTTTCCTTTTTTCAATACTTTCAAAAAATGGAATTGTCCAATGTAAACCAGGAAAAAAAACTCTACGTTCTTTACCAATTGAATCAAAACCGAGAGCCCCTCGAAAATCATCTACACTTACAGAATTTATGCCTGCATAATATGACAATCCAAAAAGTACCCCAGCGATTACAAATGATAAATAGTGAAATATTTTGAATAGTTCAGGTGTTACATATTTATCACCGAGCTTCCAAATTATTATCCACAATAAAACAAAATAAACTATATTCCAGAGGTACACCTTAGGCGGTACCACTGTTGAGGGAATAGTTAAATCCCTTTCTGTTGTTTTGGCTGAATTGCCATTTACTTGTACCATTTCTTGTATGAATTAAATTAATTAATTATTTGTTTAAAAACTTTTCTTGTGTTAAGTATAGCATATACAAACTAAAAAGTCAAGCTTTTGGCTTGACTTTTTAGGCTTATTTATAAGGGTATTTTTACCTAAAATCCCCCTGATAAGGGGGACAAAGGGGGTTGTATTAGTTAGGCTTTCTTTAAAGCTAAATTTTTATCTTTCTTAGCTATAAAGAGCATTCTCCAGAAGAAGACGAAGAATAAGATTAATATACCGAGTAAGATCCATTGAAGGAAAGTAGAAGGCATAAATCCTGATCCTAGGGCATTCGCTGTCAGATTACTGTTTGTATTTGAAACTGCAGTTTTGCTAGTAGTAGCTTTTTTTGCAGTCGTAGCAGTATTTGCTGGTGGATAATCTCCGACAGGGTTTCCAGATGAGGCTACTGTTCCTACGGCTGAAGTATTATTGGTTAGATTTAAATAAGCAGCGTTTGAGATATATCCATTGTTTGGGTTGTAAATAGAAACAATGTAAGTACCTACTGTGCCCATATCTGCTGGATAAATATTCATACGTAAGTGAGTAGAGTTTATATAAGTAGTAGGTCTGTCATAACTATTAAATCTAGCTACAGAATCTTGTGAGAAATTTACTCCTGTGATATCGATAGTCTTTACAGCAGTACTTCCATAAACCATTGAATCAGGACTTATAGAATAAATCGCTGGTACAGCATAAGAACTAGAATTATTATTGCTATTACCGTTGTTATTATTATTTGAGTTTGAATTTCCTGAATTAGAACTACCTGGTCCAGACCAATAATAAACATAAGCACTAGCCTTTGCAGGTATAAATACCACCGCCACGAAAACTAAAGTTATTATTAATGTTGAAAGTAAACTATATTTATTTGTGTTGTTTATTTTATTCATCATACTACAAGTATAGCATATATGAATTTAAAAGTCAAGTCCTATTAATAAATTATTAAAACCCTTTATTTATGGCTTATTTTTGTTATTTTTTCTATTTGATTTCCTAGTTTGTTGTTTATGCTCTTGTAGAGTTGTTTTAAATGGTCAAAAATTAAAAATAGATGATAACTGTCTACAAAGTATCTTTTTTCAAATTTTAAAAGTCTTTTTGTTATCCATAAAGCAAAAAAACCAATTATTATTCCAAATAATACATCGACACCATAATGTTCCAGTGTATACATTGTTCCTATTAATTCAGCAACTACCCAAGGTATTGCAATAATAGCAACAGGTGGCCAAAGTTCTATAATACTAACAACTGAGATTATACCCCAAGCCGCATGCATGCTAGGGAAAGTACTTATTGCCAATGATCCACCTGCTGGATCAATCCAGTGATTTCCAATTGCTGAAATATTTTTTTGCATTCTTGGTGATATTTGCGTAATGTTGATTACATTTTGTATCTCTACTGATATCTTAGTATTTAAAATATTTTTTAAATACATTGAATCTGGTGAAATTGCTGGAAATTTTATCCAAATAGGTAAACTAATTAAAAATGCTAAAAAATAAGCAATTAGAAATTTTCTATAAATTTCTTTGTTTGAAAATAAGCTAATAAAAATAATTACAAGAATAATAGGGAATAAGTATATATAAGAATTATAAAATATTTGACTTAAAATATTTGAATGTATTATATGGTAAAAGGAAAAAGGTAAATATGAGCCAAATAAAACCTTATCAGTGTGCATCAAAAACTCAGAGACTTGTGCTGTGTGTATAGGGTCTGCTGAAATAAAGATTGTTTTTATTTCAAACGCCATTGCTACTGCGCTAATATATAGTATTCCAAATATAAATAAAAAACTTCTAATATTAAAGGATGTTTTATTTTGATGATTATCTTTCTTATAAATTATAAGTATTATAGAGAATAATAAATATATAAAAACAAAAATAAGTATTACTGAAATAATGTTATTTTCCAAAAAGGCAGAAATAAAATCTTGAGCTGAAGAATGATTAATACATTGTATTGTTTGATATAAATAACAGTTAAAATATTTTATTCCAATCATTATAAAAAAAATAATTGAAGGTAAAAGAATCACATATACTTCTATCGGAAATATAGAAAGAAATTTTTTCATTTATTTATTATAACAAATTTGTGCTGGAGGAGGGACTCGAACCCTCAAACCTTGCGGTACTAGTTCCTAAGACTAGCGCGTATACCAATTCCGCCACTCCAGCAATGTGCACCCAGCAGGGATCGAACCTGCGACATTCTCCTTAAGAGGGAGCTACTCTACCAGCTGAGTTATGGGTGCATATATTACTTCTATCTTTCTTTCAACTTACAAATTACTATTTTTCTCGTCCTACCAAAACAGTTATGGGTGCTTTTCAAAAAATCAAAAATTTGATTTCTGGTGCCCGGAGTGGGGGTCGGCTATTACATAGCCAGGTGCTTTTCAATTTACTACGTAAATAATGAAAAGCCTTTCGACTCCCCACACGAAAGCAAAGCAGTTTGCTTTCTTCCGTGCTGTGCCCGGAGTGGGGGTCGAACCCACATCCCTTGCGAGACACGATTTTAAGTCGTGCGCGTATACCAATTCCGCCATCCGGGCAATGTATTTAATTATAAATTAAAAATATTAATTAACAACCTATCGCTGGTTCAGCTTCGCTTCACATCAGCGATTTCATTCTGAACCGGCAAAAAATTAAAACTATTTAATTTTTTGAGGCCTGGGACGGAATTGAACCGTCGTATATTCCTTTTGCAGAGGAATGCCTTACCACTTGGCTACCAGGCCCGAATACCGTAAACCTTGTTTTCCACCTATCCCTCTCCTTTACTAAGGCGGGTGAGGTGCTTATTTATCTTACTTTTCTCTAAGCAATTCGTCAATCTTTTGTCTATTCTTTTCTCCTTTATCTATCTCGACTTCTAAAAAAGGAATATGTTTGGTTTCCATATTCTTTTTCAAGAACTCACGCATTTCTGGTCTTTTTCTTTTTGCGAAGAGTAAAGCTGTCTTTTCTTGAGAGTCAGGAAGCACACTGATAAAAATTGTAGCCTTTTTTAAATCAGGGGAGACACTGATGCTGGTCACAGATATCAAAGAAGCAGAAGTACTTTCTTTGTTTAAGAAATTAGCTGTCAGTTCTTTTATTAATTTTTCCACCTTTTCAGTTCTTTGTGACATAATTTTATTTTTGGACGACAGCGAAACACTCGATAATATCTCCGGCGACAATTTCTATTTTTGATTCAATCATCATACCACACTCGTCACCTTCGAGAGCAGCACTCGTCTTTGTCTTGCCTTTTTCCAAGTTTACTATTTTTCCACGACCAATTTCAAAATCTCTTCTTATTATTTTGACTACTTGGTCTAAAATTATTTTACCTTCTGTTACTTTTCCTCCGACTATTTGTTTTTCTTTTGTACGAGAAAAAGCTTTTATTATTTTCAATTTACCAATAGTCTCTACTGTCTCTATTCTTGGGCGTCTCTTCTCCATCTCTTCTTTTAGCCAATCAGTCATTTTGTATATAATATCAAAAGTAGAAAGTGTAATATTTAATTTGTCTGCTAGGTCGATGGCATTTTTATCAGCTTTCATATTAAAAGCGATAATGATAGCATTCTCTCCAGCAATTGCATTTTTCACATCAGATTCAGAGATTGGTCCGATACCTCTTTGGACTATTCTAAATTCAGCACTTTCACTGTTTATTTTACTTATTTCTTTTTCAATAGCTTCGAGTGATCCACCAGCATCAGCTTTTAAGATAATAGGAATCATTTTTTTATCTGATTTTACCCCCTCTCCTTTATAAGGAGAGGGCTGGGGTGAGGTTCTTTCTGAATTTTTTTCTAAATCTTTTTTGTTCTCAAAAGCCATAAATTCACTACCGACTTTTGGTACTTTGTCGAAGCCTACGAGGCGGACAGGGGATGAAAAGGTCGATTCACCTATTACTTTTCCTAAAAAGTTTTCCATAATACGTGTACCACAAGAAGCATCTTCTACTGCTACTATCATTCCTTTTTTCAGACTTCCGTTTTTAATTATCAAAGTCGCTTGAATACCTCTTTTAGAATCCAAATTTGCTTCAAGTACAAAGCCACTAGCAGGTAGAGACGTGTCTCCGGTAAAGCTTTCCATTTCAGCTAAGACTAAAATCAAAGAAAGCAATTCATCGACACCAGTGCCGACTTTTGCAGATACCAATACAAATGGAGTTTGTCCTCCAAAGTTTTCAAGATATATTTCGTGTTCAGCTAAGTTTATTTTTGTACGTTCAATATCAGCTCCTGGTTTATCAATTTTATTGATAGCGACGATACAAGGTGTATTACTTTCTACGATTGTTTTATAAGCTTCGATGGTTTGAGGTTTTACTCCGTCTTCAGCTGAAACCATAAGAATTGCAATGTCTGCGATTTTAGCCCCACGTTCACGCATTTTAGAAAAAGCTTCATGTCCAGGAGTATCGAGAAAAGTTATTTTTTTATCTTTCCCATTTTCGTCTTTATGAATTACTTCATAAGCAGAAATGTGTTGAGTTATACCTCCAGCTTCACGGTCGACAATATTTGTCTTGCGAATATAATCTAGCAAGGTTGATTTACCGTGGTCGATATGACCCATCACTGCGACCACTGGAGGTCTCTCTATTAGATTGTTTTTTTTATTTTCCATAATAAGGTTATTTTATTTCAGCTTTCATTAAAGCTTCTTTTTCTTCAGTACTCAATTCATATTCTGATTTTCCATTTTTAATTGGTTTTGCAAAGACACTCATTCTTTCACGTGAATATAAACTAGATATAACGACACCGTCATTTTCTTCATTTAATAATCCAATAGCAAAACTTTGGTTTGAACCTTGGTCGGGGAATGGGTTAAAGCGAACTGTTTCAAGCCCACGGATACTTTGTTTTAGTTTTTTGTTTATTACTGCTATTTCTTCTTCTGTATTTACTTTAGCTTCTTTTAATTTTTTTATATCTTCTGATAAAAGATAGATAGTATCTTCTAAATCTTTAGCCTTTTTACCCATAAAAAAATGAGCTAAACGCTTTTCTGTTTTGACTATCCAAAAGAGCATCGCCAATAGGCCAAGTCCAGCTAAAACAAAAAAAGCGATTTCGAGCTTTATATTCATATAATTTAATATATACTATATAAGTGTTAAAATCAACCAAAAAACTTAATAAAATATACTTAGATTACGCTTCAGCTACCCCTATGGATATAAATGTTTTAAAAGTACTCACTAAAGCCTTGAAGGAAAATTTTGCTAATGCTAGTGCTATTCATGATATGGCTGTCGAAAATAAGAAAGTTCTTGATAATGCCCGTAAGGATGTGGCACGTTTTTTTGATGCTCATAGTAATGAAATCTTTTTTACGAGTGGATCTACTGAAAGTAACAATATTGTAATTCAAAATTTTAAAAATATAGTTACGACAAACATAGAGCATGCTTCAATACTGGAACCCGCTCATTTGGTGAATACAACTTTTGTTGGGGTTGAATCAAATGGACTAATAAATCCGAAGAAAATAAAAAAGGCGCTGACTTTGGAAACAGAATTAGTTTCTGTAATGTATGCAAACAATGAAATCGGCACAATACAGCCAATAAAAGAAATAGTGAAAGAAATTCGTCATTTTAATAAAACAAATAATACAAAAATTTTATTCCATACTGATGCGACACAAGCTGTGAATTATTTAGATATGAATGTTGAAAGACTCGGTGTAGACCTTATGTCTTTCAATGCTGGGAAAATTTATGGACCGAAGGGGATAGGGGCTTTGTATATTCGTCGCCGTACTCCGATTAAAAAAATAATTTTTGGTGGAGATCAAGAAAATGGAATGCGTGCCGGGACAGAAAATCTACCAGCTATTTTAGCTTTTGCTGAAGCCTTGAAAATTACAGAAAAAATAAAAGATAAAGAGGTCAAAAGATTAAAGAAATTACAAGAATATTTTATAAAGAAATTAAAAACTTTAGATAAAAATATTATTTTAAACGGTGATATAGAAAATAGGTTACCAAATAACATAAATATCACTATTCCTAAGATACCGAGTGATTTGCTCGTAATAGAGCTTTCAGCTAGAGGTGTGATGGTATCTGCGAAAAGTACCTGTAAATCAGGGGATGAAAAAGCTTCACATGTTATTCAAGCCATTCGTGAGTCTGAGCAAGGGGAGTCCTTACTCAATAAAGAAGTTGACGGATCAATACGTTTTTCTATGGGACGTGAGACTACAAAACAAGACATTGATTATACTTTAAAGTCTCTTTCTCAAATTTTGTCTAAATTAAAAAAGTGGTATACTTAGGTTATGGAAATGAAAGAATTAAACAAATCGCAACTTATATTATTAGCTCTGCTAATTTCTTTTGTGACGTCTATCGCCACAGGTATTTCGACTGTGACTTTGATGCAACAAGCACCACCATCTATCACTACTCCAATACAAAAAATAATCAGACAAACTGTTGAAAAAATTGTTCCATCTGATACAAAAGGTGATGCGCTTACAGCTGATCAACAAAAATTACTTGAAAACTTAAAAGCCATCCAACCTCTTACTGTCTCTTTATTCTTAAAGGGAGATGCCATAAAGAAGATTGATGACAAGATTTTGGGCACAGGATTATTTTTAGGTAATGATAAGGTTGTTATTTCTTCTGTTATATCTCAACCAAAAGACGGGGAAGTATACATCGTAAAAAGTGTTTTAGGGGAACAAAAAATTTCAAAGATTATAGCTGATAAAGATTTCACCGTCGTCGAGCTTGCCCCAGTCGTCGCTACACCTACACCAGATACTACAACTACTGGCACTACTCCAGCCATTCCTACAGTTCAGTAATTTGACTTATTAATTTTTAATGTTATTGTATAAATATGCCACCACTAAATAGATTTACAACTAAAGCTAAAGAAGCTATTAAAAAAGCGCACGAACTCGCTATTGAACGTGGGCAAAATCATGTATCTGCTATGCATTTACTTTCAGCACTTCTTTTACAAGAAGAAAGTATTGTTCTTTCCATTTTAGATAAAATGGAAATTGATACAATGCTTTTGACCGACTCTGTTTTAGAAGCGATTGAAATTCCTGAAACTCGCTCGACTCTTTCGCCTGCATATCAAATATATTTGACTCCTGATATGGCGACAGCACTTGAGCAATCTGCAAAAACTGCGGAAACAATGAAAGATGAATTTGTATCTACAGAACATCTTTTTATTTCTTTACTTGAAATACAAAGTGATACACATGAAATGCTGACTCGTTTTAAAATCTTCAAAGAAAATGTCGTAAAAATATTAGAAGATCTTCGTTCACAAGGACATGACAATGCTTCCACTCCAAAGAAAAATAAATTAATTACAAAATATACTCGCAACCTTACAAAGCTCGCTCGCGAAGATAAGCTTGATCCTGTCATTGGTCGTGATACAGAAATAATGCGTATAATGCAAATACTTTCTCGTCGTACAAAAAATAATCCTATTTTAATAGGTGAAGCTGGTACAGGAAAAACAGCTGTCGTCGAAGGTTTAGCAAATAGAATTGCCAAGGGTGATGTCTCTGAATCACTTCGTGATAAAGAAATTGTCTCTCTAGATCTCGGCTCTATGATTGCGGGCACAAAATACCGTGGAGAATTTGAAGAACGTTTGAATGGTTTGATGAAAGAAATAGAAAGAGCTGAAGGAAAAATAATTCTTTTTATTGATGAAATACATACTATTGTCGGAGCAGGTGGAGCCGAAGGGACTCTTGATGCTTCCAATATGCTAAAGCCTGCACTTTCTCGTGGAGAACTTCGGGCTATCGGTGCGACAACTTTGAAAGAATATCAAAAACATATTGAAAAAGATCCTGCATTGGCTCGTCGTTTTCAGCCTGTCTATGTCGATGAACCAAATATCGAAGATGCAATTACAATTCTTCGTGGACTTAAAGAGCGTTATGAGCTTTTTCATGGTGTCCGAATTACCGATGATGCAATTTTGTCTGCTGTGAATTTAAGTGCACGATATATCACAAATAGATTTCTACCAGACAAGGCTATCGATCTTATAGACGAAGCTTCTTCGTCCTTAAAAATTGCTATTGAAAACAAACCAAAAGAACTCGAAGATGCACATAGAAAAATAATGCGTTTGGAAATTGAAAAAGAAGCTTTGAAAAAAGAGACTGATGCCAAAAGTCGTGTAAAAGAAATTGATAATGCTATTGGTAATTTACAAGAGAAAACAAAAGAACTCGAACTTAAATGGAAAAATGAGAAGTCTACAGTCTTAGAGATTCGTTCGATTAAAAAAGAATTGGAAACTCTTCGTGTGGAAGCTGAAAATGCAGAAATGCGTGCCGATCTTGCCTTGGCTGCAGAAATTCGTTATGGAAAAATTCCTGAATTGAAAAAGGAATTGGAAAGTAAATTACTTCGTTTAAAGAAATTACAAAAGTCTCGCCGAATCTTGAAAGAAGAAATTACAGCGGAAGACATTGCCGAAGTTGTAGCTCGCTGGACTGGAATTCCACTTACAAAAATGATGGAAGAAGAACGTGCAAAACTCGCCCGAATGGAGGAAGAATTGGCTAAACGCGTTATTGGTCAAAAGGAGGCTATTACTCGTGTGGCAGACGTTATACGCCGTTCTCGTGCTGGTATTTCAGACCCAAATAGACCAATCGGTTCATTTATATTCCTCGGTCCTACGGGTGTCGGAAAGACAGAGCTTACGAAGTCTTTAGCTCAATTTATGTTCAATGATGATCGCGCACTTATTCGTGTCGATATGTCTGAGTTTATGGAACGTCACAGTGTCTCAAAACTTATTGGTTCACCACCAGGATATGTCGGTTATGAAGAAGCCGGACAGCTGACAGAATCAGTCCGTCATCGCCCTTATGCTGTGATTCTTTTTGATGAAATTGAAAAAGCTCATCCAGAAGTTTTCAATATGCTTTTACAAGTTCTCGATGAAGGACGCCTGACAGATGGAAAAGGAAGAATTGTAAATTTCAAAAATACAATTATTATTTTGACTTCAAACATTGGCTCACAATTTGTAGAGAAAATGGAATCAATTGGTTTCTCAAATAATTCTGCTATTGAAAATTATTCTCAAACAAAAGATAAGGTCATGGAAAGTTTGAAAGATCATTTTTCTCCAGAATTTTTGAATCGTCTAGACGAGACTATTGTCTTTGATGTTCTTTCTCCAGAAGCTATACGTGAAATTGTAAACTTGAGAATCCAGGTTGTCGTCGAAAGATTAAAAGTAAAGGAAATTGGTTTTGAAATTTCTGAACAAGCTTTGGATTACTTGGCAAAAGAAGGTTACGATCCACATTTCGGTGCTCGCCCTATAAATAGACTGATTCAAACTAAAATCCTTAATCCCGTAGCTTCATATATTATTTCCAAGGGTACAAAGAAAGGGGATAAAGTATATGTCACAATGAAAAACAATGAGCTTAATATTGAAACTAAAAAATCCAAAATCAAAAGTCCTTTTGTCTCAAAAGCTAAAGTAGAAAAAAGTAAGTAAAATAAAATCTAAAAAAGATGCAAAAAATTTGATTTTATGTTATTTTATATGAATGCGTCGGTGGTAGAGTGGTCAATTACAACAGACTGTAAATCTGTCGCCTTCGGGCTACGAAGGTTCAAATCCTTCCCGACGCACAAAAAAATTCCTTAATTAGTTAAGGAATTTTGCATTTTATCTTCATATAGACTTCATTGTCGTTAAGGTATTATTAATTTATGAAAATTACAAAACAATTTTTATTATTAATAACTTTAAATAAATATGAATAATCCATTTCAAAACGCAATGCATCAGCTCGAAAGAGCTACAAAGGTACAAAAATTTAGCTCAGAATTTATGTCACGTCTCGCTCAACCAGAGAGAGAAATTAGAATAGCTATTCCAATAGTTATGGACGATGGCTTATTAAAAGTTTTTGAAGGCTATAGGGTTCAATATAATAGTGCCCGTGGTCCTTATAAGGGTGGTATTAGATATCATCAAGATACTGAAATTAACGAAGTAAAAGCTTTGGCTTTTTGGATGGCGCTGAAATGTGCTGTCGCAAATATTCCAATGGGTGGAGGTAAAGGTGGTGTCACTGTCGACCCAAGAGAATTATCAAAAAATGAAATTGAAAAACTTTCACGTGGATGGGTTCGATTGATGGCTCAAAATATTGGTCCAAAAGTCGATGTACCGGCACCTGATATGAATACTACTCCAGAAATTATGTCTTGGATGTCTGATGAATATTCAAAAATAACAGGAGATAAAACAAATGCCACATTTACAGGTAAGCCAATAGAAAATGGTGGATCAGAAGGCCGAGGTCCAGCTACAGGGCTCGGTGGATTTTATGTATTTGATATTCTTCGTCAAAAAATGAATTTACCAGAATCATGCAATATAGTTATTCAAGGATTTGGAAATGTCGGTGGTAATGCTGCAAATATTTTTTATAAAAATGGACATAAAATAATTGCCTTGTCAGATGTCGAAGGTGGAATTCTTAAAGAAGATGGAATCGATATAACAGCTTTAAATGAATATCGAAAAGTAAATGGAAAAATTATAGATTTTCCTGGGTCTAGAAAAATATCTAATGATGAATTATTAACTCTAGAATGTGATGTACTTATTCCAGCTGCACTAGAAAGCCAGATTACAGAAAAAAATGCTAAAGATATAAAAGCAAAACTTGTCATGGAGCTAGCAAACGGTCCCACTACTCCAGAAGCAGATGATATTTTATTTGGACGTAATATTCCTGTCATACCAGATATTTTAGCAAATGCTGGTGGGGTGACTGTTTCGACTTTTGAATGGGAACAAAATCTAAAAGGGGAACATTGGGGCGAAGATGAAGTATTTTCAAAGCTTAAGGTAATCATGGAAACTGAAGCCTTGGGGATTTATGAAAAAGCAAAAATACTCAATACTGACATGCGTCGATCTGCGTTTATTATAGCCTTAGAAAGGATAGAAAAGGCAACAAAGATATAAAGTGATATTTAGTTGCATTTTTTGGGCTTTTGTATTAAGATAGTCATATGTCAAACGATAGACTTTTTAGATTAAAATGCAGTACTTGCAAGAACGCCAATTATTACAGTACTAAAAATAAGAAACTCGTCACTAAAAAGATTGAGCTTTTGAAGTTTTGTAAAACTTGCCGAAAGAAAACTAAACACAAAGAAGCCAAAATTACTGGCTAATACTGTTATAAATATTACCGCCTTCAGGCGGTTTATTTATTTAATATAGAAATAATTTTAAATTTTTAATTCTTGTGATATAATAAGGTCGGCAGTAAATGTTTGCTGCTTGCTCTTTATTTTTTAGGGATCAATTCGTAATGATTTGGTCCTAGGGGGTACGTAATTTATTAATTTTGCGCTATCCCTGCTCCTCCGATTTTATCGGAGGACGTGGGCGATTTATAGTCGGTATAATTTTGGAGTTCAACTCTCCAGTCGTCCTCAATTTTAGTTCGTAAAATAGTTTAGTATTTCATTTTTTGTTTGTTGTAGTATAATAGTTATGTAACCCTATGAGTGGGTTTTATTATGAAAAAAGATTTACAACAAAAAGCAAAGAAATTAAGAGCTGAGGGTTATTCAATTAAAGAACTTCAGAATATTTTAAATGTATCAAAGAGTACAATTTCTTTATGGGTAAGAGATATTGAACTTTCTAAAGATGCTCAAATACGCATTCAAAATAATTACACAAAAGGTCAATTGGCTTCTCAAAAAACTATACAAAAACAAACTCAAGAAAAAAATATTTTAGCTGATAGTTTCGCAGAAAATATTATCAAACAAATAGATATTTCTTTTGAAAATTCATTAGTATTGTGTTCGATGATATATCAGTGTGAGGGTAGTAAAAACATAAAAGATTCTGTTACTTTTACAAATTCTGATCCAGCTCTAATAAAGAATTTCTTGTTCTTTTTTAGAAAAAGTTTTCATTTAGATGAAAGTAAATTCAGAGTTTTAATGCACTTACATAGTTATCATAATGAAAATACGCAAAAGAAATTTTGGTCTAATATTACAAATATTCCCACAAAAAATTTTTTAAAAACTTTCAATAAAGAAAGTACTGGTTCTTATAAAAAAGAAGGGTATCAAGGATGTATTCAAGTTCGTTATCGTGATGTTGTAATGGGTAGAAAAATTCAAGCGGTTGCAAAAAAGTTTATGGAAAGGTATAAATAGTATGCACGGGCCTATAGTTCAGTGGTAGAATAAACGTCTCCAACACGTTTGACCGGGGTTCGAATCCTCGTGGGCCCGCAAAAATTTGATATACTAGTTACATGGAAAAAGAACATCTAAAAGTGAATGTGGCTGTAGGTGTCGTCATTAAACAAAACGACA
Organism: Candidatus Nomurabacteria bacterium; assembly: GCA_026395995.1. Taxonomy (GTDB): domain Bacteria; phylum Patescibacteriota; class Minisyncoccia; order Phycocordibacterales; family UBA9973; genus UBA9973. The sequence goes on from JAPLXQ010000010.1 coordinate 255,291, forward strand.
AATATCTTTTAGTGCAAGAAAAAAAGCCTAGTGCTTATGGTCTTTGGTGTTTACCAGCAGGTAGAGTCGATATTGGTGAATCAATCGAACAAGCAGCAATAAGAGAAGTAAAAGAAGAAACAGGGTATGATATAGAGCTGATAAAAGAGCTAGCTGTTTTCCATCCTATGACAAATCCTACTGAGGCTGTAAAACATGCTTTTGAAGCAAAAATAATAGGTGGAGAATTAAATTTTCCAAAAGATGAAATGCTTGATGCTAGATGGTTTACATTTGAGGAAATAAAACAAATGGAAGACAAACTTAGAAATGAATGGATATTCAAATCTATAACTATATTAGAAGGTAAATAGACTTTCCCAACAAGAGTGGTTCCAACAGCCAATACACTGCCCGCATCTTTTTTTTTGATGTATAATTACAGCTATGAAGAAAAATTTAGCTTTTGATTTTGATGATGTTCTTTGCGATACAACCAAAGCATTTTTACTATTTCACAAGAAAAAATATGGAAGTACGATTCCTTATACCACTGCTAAAGTTGTATTATATAAAAACTTACACATTAGTGAAAAAGAAGAAGATAAAAGATGGAACGAATTCTTTCAAGATACAACATTTTGCTATCCTGCTCCATCAAAAAATCTTATAGAAATACTGCAAATACTCAAGAAGGATTACCGTCTAATAGTAATATCAGCTCGAGATAAAAAATGGCAATATAATGTCTTTTCTTGGATAGAAAAATACGTGCCTAATGTTTTTGAAGAAATTATATTTCTTGATAGTAGGGGAGTTAAAAAGAGTAAAGGGATGATTTGCAGAAAAAATAAAACAATAGCCTTAATTGAAGACGACCCAGAGCACATAAAATCATGTGTTGATTTTGAAATGCCAGTTATTGTTTTTGACAGACCTTGGAACAAAAAACTTAAGAAAAGTATACCGAGGATTAAAAGTCTATCTCAAATAAAAAAGATACTATCTACAAAATTTTAACCCTTATTTATCAATAAACCCGGTTCCAACAGCCAACCACACTGCCCGCAATGATACAAAAAAGAGCTTAAATGGCTCTTTTTTGTATTTATATTTTAGTTGATTATTTTAGGTAAAAGTATTAAGGTTAAAGAAAACAGTAAATTTAAAAAAAATGAAATATATTTTTGATTTAAAATACTCTGAGCTTGCGCCAGATGTTATAAAAAGTTTATCAGAATTACCTAGGACTGGCTGGGTAGATAGAAAAGTTACAAACCCTGAAACAGTCCAAGAGCATATTATTGCTGTAAGAGAATTAGTTATTTCAGAGATACAAAATCTAGATGATTTTTCTCCTCAAGAAATAAATGAAACATTAGATATGTTAGAGGTTCATGACTGGCCAGAATCAGATAAAAAAGTTGGTGATATTGTAATTGTTACATACGATCTAGAAGAGAAGAAAAGATTGAAAGAATTAAAATTCAAACTCGAACTTGAAGCGATGACTAAAATTTGTACTCCGCTTGGAGAGAGGGGCAGAAGAATTTTTGATTTATGGATGAGGTTCGAAAAGAAAGAGGATCGTATTTCAATTTTTGCTAATCAAGTAGATAAATATCAACCTTTTGAAAAGGCATTTGAATATGAAGAAAGAGGTGAAAAGAAAGTATCAACTCAGGAATTTATTGATTATTCAGAAAAAGTCATAGTATATCCTGCTTTATTGAGAAGACTAGAAAATCTTAAGCTAAAATTAGCTAATTTAAAAAAGAGCCACTAGAGGCTCTTTTTATTGTTAATAGTCTTGAAAAATCATTACATTTATGATAATCTTTGTTTATTGGTGTGTTTGTCGGCGTAGTTGTTTTGGTATATAACATTAAATACTAAACATACGTTGCTTAAAAATATAAATAGGTTTTCATGTCGGCGTAGCTCAGTTGGTAGAGCATAGCACTCATAAAGCTAAGGTCACAGGTTCAATCCCTGTCGCCGACACAAATTATAAGAAGTATATAGGGTAGTATATATTACTGTCACCATGATATAATATATAGGTGCCAGTCTATAAAAAGGTAAATAAAGATTTTTTTAAAAAATGGTCACCTGAAATGGCTTATGTTTTAGGTTTTTTATTTGCTGATGGAAATATTGTTCATACAAAAAGAAATACTTGGTTTTGGTCTTTACAAATTACCGATAAGGATATTTTAATAAAGATAAAAAAAGAAATTAATTCATCACATAAGGTTTCGTTTAAAAAGAAGGTTTTAAATAATAAACAGTTGTATCGTTTACAGATTGGAAGCAAAGAAATGTGTGAAGATTTAATTAAATTAGGTTTAACTCCACAAAAAAGTAAAACAATGATATTTCCACAAGTTCCAGAAAAATATTTTTCTGATTTTTTGCGTGGTTATTTTGATGGAGATGGTGGAGTTTGGTTTGGTTTAAAAAATAAAAAAAATATTAATCAATCTTATGTAATTAATGTTTGCTTTACTTCAGGTAGTAAAGATTTTTTAATCTTCCTGAGAGGTATTTTGAATAAAAAATCTATTTTAGGTGGTTCTTTGGTAGAAAAAGAAAGAGGGTTTGATTTAAAATATAGTATCAAAAATTCTTTGATTTTATATAAAATAATGTATAATAGTAATGTTCTCAAAAATAACCTGTTTTTAGAAAGAAAAAGAGCTATTTTTGAGAAGTTTATATGTTTGCGATCGTAGCTCAACTGGTTAGAGCACCCGCCTGTAGATTCGTGCAGCTTTCTGTCGAAATGGCAGATTGAAACTCTTTGGGATATCGGTGAAGGCTAAGTTTGCCGTTTTGGTGAATATGCGAATACCGAGGGAACCCTTCCACATTTTTACTTTATAATAAATAAGTAAAGAGAAGGGGCGCCGTAGAGACTAGATACCGAAGCACCTAAATTCATTTTAATGAACACGGTGAAGATATAGTCCACGCCTTTATGAAAATATTGGATTTAGTGCACGTGGGAGGTTGCCGGTTCAAGCCCGGTCGATCGCGCAAATGAAAAACACCTATTTAAGTATAGGTGTTTTTCTGTATAGTGATTGGATAGGAGAACTGGTATAATCATTTTATGAAACTACTACTTGTTATTAAAGATAAAGATATTTTCCCCAATGAAGTGTCTAAAGAAGATGTAGTTTATAAAATTCGTTCCGCTGTGAAAGCTATTGTTAAAGATTCACATGGAAAGATTGCATTGGTTGGTACAAAATATAGATTATTGCCTGGTGGTGGAGTTGAAGAAGGAGAGACTTTTGTAAATGCAGTTAAGAGGGAATGTCGTGAAGAAGTCGGTTGTAATATAGAGATTGATAAAGAAATTGGTTTCACGGAAGAATATAGAGCACAAATTGAAAGACATCAACAAACACATTTTTTTCTTGCGCATGTTGTCGGAGAAAAAGGTAAACCAGAAACAACTCAAAATGATGAACAGGGGATAGAAGTTGATTGGTATGAGTTAGATTCTGCTATTGCTCTACTCGAGAAAGAAGTAATAGAAATACCATTTTTAAGTTACCATTCATGTTTTAATGTTAGAACTCATTTAGTAATTTTAAGGGAATTAAAGAAATTAGCAGAATAAATAAATAAAATCGGCCAGCTATTTAGCTGGCCGATTAAGTATTTATTTTTTTAATTTTTTTTCGTTGAAAAATTCTATGAATTTTTCAACGACAGGAATATTACCATTAAGGATTTCATAAATATCTGAACCTCTCAATAACTCATAAGTAATTGTTGGTATATCTCTTTCATAGCCTGCATATGTGCCAAGGCATCCTGGAGTAGGGTAGCCCATTTCATCACCCCTAGTTATTTTTTTATAAGGTGATACTTCAAACAAGGCATTTGCTAAATCTATGACTCCTGTCTCATCTTTACCATTTGCATTGATCTGTGGTTCTTTAAATGAATGTAGGGTCAAGATTGCTTTTGGTTTGTAATTATTAATTAAATAAATTAATCCCTGGTTTTCAGGTTCACTACCAGCGAAAGGTCCCGGAGGATAACGCTTGTTGAATGCTTCAGCATTCCAGTCCAGTGTCGGGAGATTCCGATTAAGGTCAACCCCTTTTCCGTTTGTACGTTGCCCTAAAGCTAGTCCATCAGGATTTGTTCTTGGTACCAATAGTACATTTATATTTGCATATGGAAACCTTATTCTCCAAGGTGTTTCAAAATGTTCTGCCAACCAAAGCCCTTCTATTTCGTCACCGTGAACAGTGGCTAAAATTAGAACTAATGGTAAGTTTTGCTTTTTTCTGTTTTTAAAGTATAATTGTGCAATTAAATTATTATTTAATGCCGACTTTCCGTAAATAATATTTCGTTTCATTCTCAGTATTTTTAATTGTTTTTCTTAAAAGTAACATGTTTGTGTATTTGAGTCAAATCGTTTTGTTTTTAAAAATAAAAATGATATAGTTTTGTTATGAAAAAAGAAAAAACATCATGGAATTTTGGTTTATTATATAAAAATGAAAAAGACCCACAAATCGAAAAAGACATGCAAGAAATAGAAAATCTTTGCGGTAATTTTGAAAAAAAATATAAAAAATTAGTTTTTATAAAAAATCCATTAATACTTTCTAAGGCTATGGATGATTACGAAAAGCTTTGCGGATCTTTAAATAAAAGTAAACCATGGTGGTATTTTACATTACGTAAAGATATAAATGCTATGGATGAAATAGCACAATCAGCAAGTACAAAATTTCAACAAAGAATTACTGTGGCTACAAATAAAATAACTTTTTTTACTCTTGAAATAGGAAAAATTCCAGCACAAAAACAAAAATCTTTTCTTGCAAATAAATCTCTTTTAAAATATTCTTATTTTTTGGGGCGTATTTTTGAAACAGCAAAATATAGTTTATCTGAAAAAGAAGAACAATTAAAAGATTTACTTTCACAGTCTAGTTATGAAATGTGGGTTGATGGACAAGAAAAAGTTTTAAACCAGCAAACAGTAGAACATAAAGGTAAACAAATTCCTATTTCACAGGCTATGAATATATTGGCAGATTTACCTAAAAAAGATAGAAGGGATCTACATCAATTGATTTTGAAATCTTTAAAATCAATTAGCTATTTTGCTGAAGCAGAAATGAATGCCATCTGTAATTATAAAAAAGTTAATAGTGATCTTCGTGGTTTTAAAAAACCATATAGTTCTACTATTCTTGCTTATGAAAATGATGAAAAAACAATTGAGACTCTTGTGAGTACTGTCACAAAAGGTTTTAAAGTTAGTCGTCGTTTTTACAAACTTCATTCAGAACTTTTAGGTGAAAAACAAATTACACTGGCTGACCGTGGTGTGAAGATAGGAGAAATAAAAAAGAAATTTGATTTTAATACTTCTGTTGAAATTGTTTCAAGGGCATTTACTAGTGTTGATAAAAAATATGCAGATATGTTGCATAGTTTTATTTCAAACGAACAGTTTGATGTTTACCCTAAAAAGGGTAAAAGAGGGGGAGCATATTGTTGGGGTATGGGTTCATTGCCAATATTTGTTTTATTGAATCATTCAGACAATATTAGGTCAGTAGAAACATTAGCTCATGAAATGGGTCATGCTATTCATGGTGAGCTCAGTAGAACGCAACCGGTTTTGTATCGTGGGCATCCTATCTCTACCGCTGAAGTTGCTAGTACCTTTTTTGAACAAGTTGCTATCAATAGTATGGAATCATTACTTTCAGATGAAGAGAAAATAATTTTTCTTCATAATAAAATAATGGGTGATATCACTACTATTTTTAGGCAAATAGCGTTATTTAATTTTGAATGTGAATTACATCAAAAAATTGCTACTGAGGGTCAAGTATCAAAAGAAGAAATATCACGTCTTATGGCAAAAAATTTAAGATCATATCTCGGTGATTCTGTAAAAGTAGAAGATGAAGATGGGTATTGTTTTGTGAGCTGGTCACATATACGTCGCTTTTTTTATGTTTATTCATATGCTTATGGACAGCTAATTAGTCGCGCATTATTTGAGAATTGGAAAAAAGACCCAGCATATGCTAAAAAAGTAGAACAATTTTTATCTGCTGGACGATCAATGAGCCCTAAAGATATTTTTAAATCTATCGGTATAGATACTTCTGATCCAAAGTTTTTTGAAACAGGAATTAAAAGTATTGAAAATGATATTAAAAAGCTTGAGCTTCTTGCAAAAAAGTTTAAAAAATAATACTTATTTACTAAAGCAAAAACATAAAAACCTATATTATATAGGTTTTTATGTTTTTGCTTGACTTTATATTTATATTGTATTAGACTATAATTCTCGTTCATTGAAATATAAATAACTTGCCACCAGAAGAAAGCTTTTTTGGAAGGTTTTCTTCTGGTGGTGAAATTGACATGGCGTCTTTATTTACTACATCAGAGTAAAAATAAAAACATTAAATTTTTTAAAAAAATTATGGAAGAAGTAGTAGGAGTAGTAGAACAAAAAAAACCAAGTATTTTAAAAACAATTGGGGTTACAATTAAAAACCCACAATTAGCTTTAAGGGCAATTTCGCTCAGTAAAGTAAAAAGAAAAAAAGTTTTGGACTTGATCGAACCAAAAGCACGACTAAGAAGCGGTCTGCGTGTTTGTGATCAAAACGATGTCAGGTACAAAACAAGTTTGTCTTGTAATTTCAGCAATAGTTTAAAAAGAAACTTTGTGATTTATGGAGAAAAAAATGTTGTATATAACATTGTACCAGAAAAACTAACCACATATTGCTTCAAAAAAACAAAAAATAGGACGGTAATCGATGGTTCTGATTTTGCTTCAGAATTGAAAGGCAAAAAAAATACTGGAATAAAAATCCGGAAATTACTTGTGAAAAATCCTGAATTGGTTGATTCAAGATTTAAAACTACTGGTAATGAAGCACTTATCTATTTAATGTTTTTTGATTCAAAAATGCAATCAAAAAAAGATAAATGGATACCTTCAATGTATATTCATGATGGCGTAGCATATAGCTACGACATAAATATTGAAACATCATTGAATAGCAATTGTATTGCTGTGATCATGAAATCTTAAGTGTAAGTTATATTGGCTACACTTAAAAGCCTCGCAAATTGCGGGGCTTTTTTATTGTCAAAATTTATTTGACTTGTCTGTCTCTATTTAGTATAAATAACCAGGAAATTATTTAAAAACTCAAAACTTAAAATTATGTCACTAACAAAAAGAGTAAAAGGCTTTGTAAAAGTCATTCTTGGTCTTCAATATGGAGATGAAGGAAAAGGAAAAATTGTTGATTCAACAGCTTCTAAGTATCAGGTTATAGCTCGCTTTAACGGTGGCAATAATGCTGGTCATACAATAGAGGAAAATGGTAAAAAGCATGTATTGCATCTGATTCCATCTGGAATTTTTCATTCAGAAATTAAAAATGTGATTGGTAATGGGGTTATTGTTAATCCTGTTGCTTTTGATGAAGAAATAACTTATCTGTTTAATCAGGGTATTAATCCAAAAAATAATTTGTACATTTCTAATCGTGCAAAACTAATGACATGGGTTCATCCTTTTTTAGATAAAGCCGGAGAAGTTCGTTGTGGTAAAGATAAAATTGGAACAACTGGTAGAGGAATCGGACCTGGGTATAAAGATGCTCGTGCAAGAAAATCTCCACTTGTTGGAAATATTTTTTCAGCTAACTTTGAAGAAAGACTTGAAAAGTTTGAATCTGAACAAATGGTCGAATTGGAAACATATAAACAATTTGGTTACGAAGTTTCAGTGGAAGATATGTGTATAGCAAAAGCACAATGGTTTAAGTCACTTGAAAAAATGAAAGAATTTAACATCTGTGACACTTCGTATTTATTACGGAAAGAACTTGAAAAAGGTTCTCATGTTCTTGCTGAAGGTGCTCAGTCAGTAATGCTTGATATTCACTTTGGTGACTACCCAAATGTTACTAGTTCTGATACTAATACTTCTGGTGTATCTGTAGGACTCGGAGTCCCTATTTCTTCTATTATTTCTGTTGGAGGTGTAATAAAATCTTATTCAACAAAAGTAGGAGGAGGAAAATTTATTGCTCGTATGGAAGATTTAGAAATTGAAAAAGCATTTCAAAAAGAAGGAAATGAAAAAGGTTCTACTACCGGAAGACCGAGAGAATGTGGACATTTTGACTTGTTTGCACTAGATTATGCAATTTTTTTGAGTGATACCACAAAGGTATACATGAATAAAGTTGATATTTGTCCAGCTAAAAAAATAAAGGTTATTACTGGATATAAAGATAAAGATGGAAAACTTATGGAAAGTTATCCTTTTGATTTAAATGATGTTACTGAATTAGTAACTAAAGAATTTGACGGTTGGGGAGACAAAGAATTTGATCCACATGATATCAAAACTTTTCCTATTGAGTTGTTGAATTATTTAAATTTCATAGACAGTGAAATTTCTAAATTTGGTGCCAGACTTGCATATATAGGTACTGGTCCAGATAGGAATGATTACGTGAAATGGAAAGTCTGAGTTATTGCCCGGCGATTATATAATCGCCGGGCAATTTTATTTTGAATTTTTTTTAAAATAGAGTAGTATTTTACTGTAGTTGATATGCCATCGTAGCTTAGTGGTAAAGCACTCCCTTGGTAAAGGAGAGAGCGTGAGTCCGATTCTCACCGATGGCTCATTTAAAGTTTTTTAAATATTATCTGTTATAATAAAAAGATGATATATAATATACACCCAATTTTTGTGCATTTTCCAATCGCTTTATTATTCATTTATTCAGTTATTAAAATTCTACCATTTAAAAAATGGCTACCATTAATATCTTGGATACAAATAGAAAGAGCTTTATTATTTTTTGGTGTCTTGGGAGCTTTTGCTGCTTTGGGTACAGGTGAACTAGGTGAAAAATTATATCGTTCAAAACGTCAGTTGATTGAAATACATTCTGTCTTTGCTGGTATCGCTACTTGGGTGTACGTAGCACTTTTAGTAGGAGAAATTCTTTTTATTTTAAATAATTCGTATCCAGATTTAGTTCAAAAGATAAAGTCAGAAAAAATAAAAACTATTTTAGTTAAATTAGAAAAATTTCTATGTGCTGAGACTTTTTCTAAAATTCTAGCTCTTTTAGGGTTTGTAGCTATTTTTGTAACAGGAATTTTGGGTGGAGCAATAGTCTATGGCTCTACAGCTGACCCTGTAGCTGGTCTTCTTTTAAAATTGTTTGGTATTAATTTATAATTAATACGTTACTCCTGGAATTACAAAAAATCCATAAAGGACGACAGCAAAATTTATTATTGAATGACTGATAATAATCAGTGGTAAACTCGGATATCTCATATACATAATAGCGAAGCCAAGACCGCCGACAAAAGCGAGAGGTAGGCCTATTAGTGGATTTGGAAAAATAGAATGTAAGAACATAAAAATCAAAGCGTTCACAATGACTACAATCCAAGGCTTGGAAATTAATTTTCCAAGAGCGGGGATTAGGTATCCACGATAGCCGACTTCTTGAAAAAGAGAAACAATAAAAAATCCATAAAGAAAATGGCTATGACGCCACCAATTGGCGACTTCTTCATTACCAATTTTTTCACCAAAGAATGATATAAATACCACTGTGGCTAATGTAAATATTGTGTAAGGTATAATAAATTTTTTAATACGATAATTACTAATACCGAGCATTATAAAAGTCCATTTTTCAGCTATAAGTACTATAAATAAAAGACTGACTAAAATTACTAAAATATAGATTCTTTGATTAAGTGAAATTATTCCTATATCAATAAATAAAACTGGTAAAATAAAAACAATAAAAATTTGAGCAATGAGCTCTCTTTTGCTTGTTTTGATATTTTCTATCATATATTGGATTTGATCGTTCATAGTGATATAGTACCATAATATCGTTAGCCGATATAGTTCAGTGGTAGAACATTGCTTTCGTAAAGCAGTAACGTGGGTCCGATTCCCACTTTCGGCTCTAAAATGTTAGAATTCTTTTATGCTAGAAGACACAAATCAAATTGAGCAAAAAATAAAAGAATTGGAGGAAAAAATGATCCTTCCAGATTTTTGGTCTGACAAGGTACAAGCTCAGTCTATAATAAAACACCTGGCGGAACTTAAAGATAAAAAAGAAGGTCTTGGTAAGTACGACAAAGGTTCAGCAATTATTTCTATTTTCTCTGGAGCAGGAGGGGATGATGCTGAAGATTTTTCCAATATTCTTTTTGAAATGTATATGAAGTATGCCAAGCGTATTGGTTTTGGAATTACCTTTATTGATGAACATAAAAACGATCATGGGGGATACAGAAATGTTTCTTTTGAAATTTCTGGTAAGGGGGCATATGGTAAATTGAAAAATGAATCGGGTGTACATCGGCTCGTGCGCATTTCACCATTCAATGCAAAAAAAATGCGTCACACTTCTTTTTCATTGGTAGAAGTTTTGCCAAAGTTTTCAAAAATGGATGAAAAAGATTTTGTCATACCGGAAGCTGATTTAAAAATAGAATTTGCTCGTGCGGGTGGTCCAGGAGGACAAAATGTGAACAAGCGTGAGACAGCAGTGCGCATAGTCCATACTCCGACAGGTCTCGCGGTGCATGCCTCTGGAGAGCGAAGCCAAGAACAAAATCGTGAACAAGCTATGAGTATTCTTTGTGCCAAGATTTTCAAGAAAGCTCAAGAAGAAAAAAAGACTTTTGAAGAAAGTATGAAAATTTCTAAAGGGACAGAAATAGAATGGGGAAGTCAGATTCGTTCTTATGTCCTTCATCCATACAAAATGGTCAAAGACCATCGCACTGACGCTGAGACCTCAAATGTAGATGCTGTCCTCGAAGGTGATTTAGATATTTTCATTGAAGCGGAAAAGAATCTGTAAAATAGACTCATTTTAAATCTTGACTTTTTACTAGTATAGTGCTATACTATATGAGAGGTAAGGTTCTTTGAAAATATGGTCGTTTTGGGCTTGTTGTTTAGTTTTAGGAATTCTGATTTTTCTTGAATTCTTGGAACTAAACAATAAAAACAAAATAATCAAAAATAAATAAACAAACTTTAAAATGGGAAAAACAATCAACATAGCAGATTTCAAAAAATTTCTGACTATCAACGGTATCACCGATCTCTCTGAAAATCAAATGGAAAAATTGGCTAAAGATTCTTTTGAATCAGCTGATGATTTACAATTTTTTAAAAAATTCGGAAGACCAAGAATACGAATCAAACAGACACAATTTTCTTCTATTGAAGAAATAATAGAGGTAGGAGGACTCAACGATGGCTACTATTTACATGTGGTCGAGAACGAATTTAGCCGCAAAAAAATTTTTGCCCCAGTAACAAATACCAATGAAGAAGAGTTGGTATTATATTGGGAAGGCGAAGGTAAGGTAATTCCTCCAGGTGGTGCTGATATTTATAAATATTTCAAATCGAAAGGTTTTGAAGTTATTGAAAAAGCTCATCCGTCACTTTTGATTAATGCAATATGGGTTCTTACCGAAGCAAAGTTAAGAGAAATAGGAATTCCAAGTAACGTGAGGATTGTTCTTCCAATAGAAGAAGATTCTTTGCTTTCTATCAAGGATCGTGGCTTGAATTACGTGAGTGTTGACCGTTATGATGGTAAACGCAGATTTGAATTTAACTGTTGTGGTGTCTACTGGAGTGGTCGCTCAGCCTTTCTTCTCCGTAAGATTAAACCTTTAGAAGTTTAATGTTTGTTTAATTAATTATTATTTAATCCCTTAAGCTCTAAAGAGTTTAAGGGATTTTATTTTGCGCGCATTGACTTAACCAGTTTTTAGCAGTAAAGTAAAGAAAATATACATACATTAAAAACTAAAGGAAATGGAACCAAAGTATGGTGATAATTCAATTATCATATCTGGAAAATACAAGTTTACTCTTGTTAAAAATCTTCCAGTAAAATATTTATTGGATGTTTACGATGGAAGAATTAGTCATGATAAACGATTAACAGCTTATGTAAAAGAAAATATTGAAAAAATTAAAGCCAGATTAAATGGCAAAAAAGTTGTTGAAAAAAATGTGACAAGATTGCTTATATATCGAGAGAAGAAGCCAGATTTAATTTAAAAAGAATAAGAGAAATGGAAGAGCAGGTTCACAAAAAACCAATACGTTCATATGAGTGTGAAAAATGCAGTGCTTGGCATTTAACCTCAATGCCATATGAAGTCTGGAAAGAATTAGAAAAAAATCAAAAAAATAAATAATATATTAACCCCCTTGTTCGCTGTTATGGCGACTTGGGGGTTTTAATTTATTTAATTTTTCAAACCCCACAGGATAATCCTGTGGGGTAAGTTCAATCTACGCTATAGCTGAGATGTAAAATATCTCACTTTCTGCTATCGCTAGGACTGGTGAGTGTTTTAATTATAATCTTTACTTATATATTTTTTGGTGGTAAGGTAAAGAAAATAAATCTTACATTAAAAACTAAAAAATGACACAAGAAAATATAAGTATTTTGAAAAATACCACCTCAGAACAGTGGCACAGCTGGATCTCTGATAAGTTAAATGGAAATTTTGTTTATCCTGCTTTTGATACTGATATTGCTGATGGGCTTGGATATATATTTACCCAATTTAAATCAGCAGAAATTTCTTCTGAGCAATATCAAAAAGCCTTGTTTAAAAAATTGCTTGAGATATTAAAAGATAAAAAAGAAATATCAGAGAAGAAGATGGAATACATAAAAAGATTAATGACGGCCACTGGTTGTATTAATGAAGTTCTGGTAGTGGATGAGCTGATTGAAATATTTCTAACAAAAGAATACGAAGATATAATCTTGCCTCCATATGATGACTTTAGCGATGATTTAAAATCATTAGTTTTAAATAGATTGGCGCGTAGCAATATAAACAATGAACAAATATTAAACAATATAGACAATTATTGTTTGAAGTCCCTTGTTAAATATTTATATAAAAATTCACAGTTCTGTGGTGAATATTTAAGATTCACTCGTTTGAAATATGGTATAGATAAGTTTTTTGATAGATTTCTTCTTGTTGTAGATGATGAGAACTTTTCAAAATCTATGAAGTCTATGTTAATAGACCAAATGGAAGAATGTAAATTTTGGAATAAAGATACTTTTCAGCAAACTTTTGATGATCATTTGCCAAATTTAAAATTAAATTGTTATTTTGAGTCACCTAAATTTGTTGATGAGTTAATATTTAGAATGAATAATTATAATTCATTTGCTAAATAATAATATTAACCTCCTTGTTCGCTTTTATAGCGGGCTCGGGGGTTTTATTTTGTCTTCTTGTCTTAAATTTTTGTTTTCTGATATAATAGATGGATATTCTATTATGATTAATTTCAATAATGTTTCAAAAGTGTATAGTCAAGATTCTGTGGCATTACGAGATGTGAATTTTTCAGTCTCCGCAGGTGAATTCATATCTGTCGTTGGACATTCTGGTGCTGGAAAGAGTACTTTAATTAAAATGGTATTAGCCGATGAAAAACCAACAGAAGGTACAGTCTTTTTTGAATCTGTTGATATCCACAAACTAGGAAATAAAGAACTCACAAAGCTTCGCCGAAGAATTGGAGCTGTTTTTCAGGATTTTCGTCTTTTGCCAAACAAAACTGCTTATGAAAACATAGCTTTTGCTATGGAAGCCTCTGGAAAAACTGATGAAGAAATAGCTAGTGATGTGCCTCATGTGCTAGAACTTGTCGATTTGACCAATAGATTGAGCCATTTTCCACACCAAATGTCTGGTGGAGAAAAACAACGCCTTGCTATTGCTCGCGCTATTATCAACCAGCCTGAATTAATCATTGCCGATGAACCGACAGGTAATCTGGATCCTGTGAATGCTTTTGAAGTGATACAAATTTTGAAAAAGATAAATGATCTGGGTACAACGGTTATTTTGACTACTCACAATAGGGGCGTAGTCGAATCCATCGGCAAACGTGTCATTACAATGGAAAAAGGTAAAATAATTAGAGATGATAAAGATGGTAAGTATGTGATATAATAAAAATAAATTATGACAGAATTAAAACGAATAATTAAAGCCGGATTTGTAAATTTTTCCAGAAATGGAATTATTTCATGGTCTGCAGTTTTAATCATTACGATCACTCTTTCAGTAATCGGTTCACTTATTTTCCTGCAAGCAGTATTACATTCTTCTTTAGATCAAATGAAAGAGAAAGTAGATATAACTATTTATTTTAATACAGGAGCACAAGATTCTGAAATGATGGCCCTAAAAGCCAATATTGAAAAATTACCAGAAGTAGCAAGTACAGAATTTGTCTCTTCAGCTGAAGCATTGCAGACTTTCCGTGATCGTCACAAAGATGATTATCCTACTATCCAAGCTCTCGATGAAATAGGAATAAATCCACTCGGTGCCTTTTTGAATATCAAAGCAAAAGAAATAAATCAATATGAAAGTATTTCCAATTTCTTGAAGAGTGATAATGTCTTAGTTTCTGGTTCAAATTCTATTATTGATAAAGTAAACTATAATCAAAATAAATTAGTCATTGATCGTTTGAGTTCAATAATAAACGGAGCAGAAAAACTTGGCTTTATTGTGACTCTAATCTTCATCTTAATATCTTTAATTATTGCTTATAACACTATTCGTTTGGCTATCTTTATGTCTCGTGAAGAGATTTCCGTTATGCGTTTAGTCGGAGCAAGTAAATTGCGTATTCGAGGTCCATTTATGGTAGAAGGCGCTATTTATGGTTTAATAGCCACCGTGATAACAATGCTTATTTTTTGGCCATCGACAGTCTGGTTTGGTAGTCATATGACCTTATTCTTAGGAATGAATATTTATGATTATTTTACTTCAAATTTCTTTCAAATTTTCTTTATTGTGCTATTATCAGGGATTCTGCTTGGGATGATATCTTCCTCTTTTGCAGTACGTAGGTATTTAAATAAGTAATTAAAAATAAAATGGCTAAAGAAAATACAAAATATATTTTTGTGGTGGGTGGTGTTATTTCTGGAGTAGGAAAAGGTATTACTTCCTCCTCAATTGGTCTTATCTTAAAAAATCGTGGACTCAATGTCACAGCGATAAAAATAGATCCATATATCAATGTGGACGCAGGAACAATGAATCCGACAGAGCATGGAGAAGTTTTTGTGTTGGGAGATGGAGATGAGACAGATCAAGATATGGGTAATTATGAAAGATTTTTAGATGTGAATCTGACTCGTACAAACTATATGACGACTGGCCGTGTATATCAGGCTGTTATTGAAAAAGAACGCAATTTGGAATACAAGGGTAAGTGTGTCCAAGTCGTTCCTCATATTCCAATGGAAATAGTCGGACGTATTAAAAAAGCAGCTACTGATGCTAAGGCTGATGTAGTAATGATTGAAATCGGTGGTACTGTCGGAGAATATGAAAATATTTTATATTTAGAAGCTGCTAGAATGCTAAAAATTGAAAATCCTCATGATGTTATTTTTGTAATGGTTTCTTATTTGCCGACTCCTTCAAAAGTGGGTGAGATGAAAACCAAGCCGACACAGCATGCATCAAGATTACTTAATGGTTCAGGAATTCAAGCTGATATTTTAATTGCTCGTGCTGATACACCACTAGACGAAAAGAGAAAAGAAAAACTAGCAATGTTTTGTAATATTCCTATGGACCGAATAATCTCTGCACCAGATGTAGACAGTATTTACGATATACCTTTAAATTTTGAAAAAGAAAAATTGTCTGAAAAACTTTGTGAAATAATGGGTGTAGCTTGTAAAAAACCAGATGAGAAAAATTGGCTTGCTTGGAAAAATTTCACCAAGAAGGTTCATAAAAATAAGGACACTTTGAAAATTGCGATGATTGGAAAATATTTTGAGACAGGGGACTTTGTCCTTTCTGATTCATATCTTTCTGTTATTGAGGCTGTGAAATATTCAGCTTATGCTCAAAATAAAAAGCCAGTTATTTCTTGGCTTATTTCTACTGATTTTGAAAAATCACCAGTAAAATTGAAAGAATTAAAAAACTACGATGGAATCATTGTACCAGGAGGATTCGGTTCGCGTGGAATAGAAGGAATAATAAGTGTTATTAAATTTGCTCGTGAAAATAAAATTCCATATTTTGGACTTTGTTATGGTATGCAACTTCTCGTGATTGAATATTCTAGAAATATTTTAGGTTTGAAGGATGCCAATACTGCTGAAGTAAATCCAAGCTCAAAAAATTTGGTTGTCGATGTAATGGAAGATCAAAAAGAGTTATTGAAAAAGAATGTTTACGGAGGTTCAATGCGTCTTGGTAGTTACAATGCTGTATTGTCCAAGGGAAGTATTGCAGAAAATTCTTATGGAAAGAAAGAAATAATTGAGCGCCATAGGCATCGTTATGAAGTGAATAATTTTTATGTAGAAGAGTTAGAGAAGAAAGGTTTAGTGTTTTCTGGTAAATCTCCAAATGGAAAACTTATGGAAATAGCCGAATTACCTAAAAAGGTACATCCATTTTTCTTAGCTGTTCAATTTCATCCAGAATTTCTAGCTCGTCCACTCACACCCCATCCACTTTTTACAGCTTTTATAAAAGCTTGTGTTAATAAAAAGAAGTAATATAATTTAAGTATGGAACAAACTAATCAAGAAAATAAAATAAATTACCAAGGTCATTATTATGGAAAAATAATTCGTTCGATTTTTATTGTCGGTGGTCTCGTAATGCTTCTTTCTTTTCCGTTTTTTAGTAGTTTGATAAATTTACCAATATATATACCAATTATTACTATTATTCTTTTTGTTGTTATTGGTGGACTTATCAATCCTTTATCAAAATGGATTTTTATTGCCGGATCTATTATCCCAGTACTTGCTCTGACAATGTTTGAATATTATGCTTTCAATACTTATCAAAATATTTCAAATTTAAACTCGATGAGTGTAGCATTTTTCTGGATCAACCAAGCTTTAGCCTTGATGTTTTTCTTTGCTACATATCTATCAGTCAAAACCCTCCGCGCAATGATGCAAGGAAAAATGGTTGACGATACTGAATAATATTGCTGCCAGACCTGGACTCGAACCAAGATAGTCTCCTTCAGAGGGAGATGTCCTACCATTAGACGATCTGGCAATGTTTATATTCTGTCTTTTAAAAACCTTCTTCCAAATCGATTCTTTAAATCTTCTGTATACCCTATATAAAGATTTTCATCTTTTGAACTTTTTAAAACATAAGTGTAATACATCTTGTTTATGTCCTACCATTACCCGCCCGCAACGCCTGAGCTTGCGATGGCGGGCGGGGACGATCTGGCAATACTTTAACAGTAGCTTAAAAAAGCTAATTATTCAACTTTATTTTATTATTGTGCTATTATAGTACAATAAAATGATTCCAAAAATAACGAACATTATCCGTTTTATCAGGGAAACGATTAAACATCCACAACAAAATGGTGCTATTGCTCCGAGCTCTAAAAAACTCGCAATTTTAATTACACAAAAAGCTGAACTAGATAATGCAAAAGTAATTGTGGAAATAGGTTCTGGTGACGGTGTTTTTACTAAAGAAATTTTTAAAAAAATTAATAATAAAGTTCCTTATTTTGCCATTGAAATTAATAAATTTTTTGTTGATCAATTTAAAAAAACTTATCCAAATTTAACAATCTATCATGATAGTGCTCAAAATATTGATAAGTGTTTAGTAAAGTCTGGACATACAAAATGCGACCGAGTTATTTCTGGTCTTCCTTGGACAGCCTTTGACGAAAAAATGCAAAAAGATATTATTACAAAAATTTATAATTCATTAGAAGAAGGTGGTCTTTTTGTAACCTTCTCTTATTATCCTTTGAATAATTTACCAGATGGAAAGGCTTTTCATAAAACATTGAATAGTTTATTTAAAAGTGTAAATAAATCTGAAGTTGTCTTAAATTTCCCTCCAGCTTTTGTATATATTTGTAGAAAATAATTAATTCACACAGACTTCATTATTCTGTGGTACAATAAGCTTAATATGAAAAATTTCTTAAATACAATAAAATTGTACGTGTTTGGGCATAAAATTTTGAGTGTTATTTTATTAATAGTACTTATTTTTATTGGACGTTATGTTTATCAAAAAGTTACTAGTACTGCCGGTGATACTAGATATATCACTACTAAGGTTGAAAAAGGCACTATTATTGCTTCTGTTACTGGTACAGGTCAAGTGAGTACTTCCGATCAAATTGATATCAAGTCAAAAGTTTCTGGCGAAATAACTTGGGTTGGTGTTTCTGCTGGTCAAACAGTTAGCCAAGGCCAATCTCTTCTTAATATTGATTCCAAAAATGCACAAAAAGCTGTACGTGATGCACAAGTAAATCTCGAAGGTGCAAAGATTTCTTTAGAAAAATTAAAAATACAAAATTCAAATCAAAATTTAAGTGCTGATTTATTAAAAGCTTATGACGATGCTATTAGTTCTGTCGCTGTGACATTTTCTGATTTAACATCTCAGCTAAACGGATTGGATACTATTTTAGCACAACAAAATCTTTCCGATAATGTCGCACGAGTCAGTGGTACTACAGCTTTAAATTATAGAAATAAAGCAGAGTCTTCATACTATGAAGCCAAGAATTCATTTGAAAAAAGTAGAATAAATTTTGTTGATATTAATCATAACTCACCAAAAACTGATATTGAAAACATTTTAAATAAAACATACGATACGACTTCTGTTTTAATTGATGCTATAAAAAATACTAAAAATTTTGTAGATTATATTGCTGAAGATACTAATACTGTCACTACGTTTATTTCTAATCAATCTACGCTCGCGTCTTATCTTGATGCAATGAATAGTCATTTTTCTAGTCTTAGTTTGATTAAAAAGACTATTCAAGATAGTAAAGATTCTTTTTCAAATAGTGATTTAGATATTCAGTCAGCAGAATTAAGTATCAAACAAAAAGAAAATGCATTGCAAGATGCAAAAGATAATTTAGCAGATTACACTGTCCGAGCACCTTTTTCTGGTGTAATTACTGTTTTAAATGCAAAACTTGGCGATACTGTACCGTCTACAGTGGCAACTATTATTACAAATCATCAGCTAGCTGAAATATCTTTAAATGAAGTAGATGTTGCTAAAATAAAAATTGGTGAAAAATCTATTCTCACTTTTGATGCAATTCCTGATTTGAGTATTTCTGGAAAAGTGGAAGAGGTTGATTCTGTCGGAGCTATTGCTTCTGGAGTCGTTACTTATAATATTAAAGTGAGTTTCGATACTCAAGATTCTAGAGTGAAACCTAGTATGAGTGTGTCAGCAGCGATTATTACTGATATTAAAAAAGATGTATTGCTTGTGCCAAATAGCGCAGTAAAATCAAATAATAATGGTAGTTATGTAGAAATGTTTAATATACCATTACCAAAAGCTACTGATGGATTACAGGGAAGGATTTCAACAATTACTCCAAATAAAATTCAAGTTCAAGCAGGTTTATCAAATGATTCACAAACAGAAATTATTTCAGGAATTAAAGAAGGAGATGAAGTGGTTTCTCGTACTATTTTACCTTCAGCAGTCAAATCAGCTACTACGACCCCTAGTCTTTTTGGTTCTTCATCTGGAAGTGGAAATAGGGCTCCTGCAGGTGCCACTCCTCGTGGTAATTAAAATAAGATGATTGAAGTAAAAGATTTAACAAAAACATACAAGACAGGTGATGTAGAATTTCAAGCCTTGAAAGGCGTGAGTTTTACAATTGCTGATGGAGAATTTGTGGCTATTATGGGTCCATCTGGATCTGGTAAATCAACACTGATGCATATTTTAGGAGCACTGGATAATCCTAGCAGTGGAACTTATTTTTTAGACGGAAAAAATATTGCGTCTTTTTCTGACGACGAGTTGGCAGATATTCGCAAAGACAAAATAGGTTTCGTTTTCCAATCTTTTAATTTACTTCCTAGAACGACAGTCTTA
Organism: Candidatus Nomurabacteria bacterium; assembly: GCA_026395995.1. Taxonomy (GTDB): domain Bacteria; phylum Patescibacteriota; class Minisyncoccia; order Phycocordibacterales; family UBA9973; genus UBA9973. The sequence continues at coordinate 275,340 of JAPLXQ010000010.1, forward strand.
CGAAATGTAATGTTACCAATGGTTTATAATGGTATTTCAGTCGAAGAAAGAGAAAATCGAGCGAAACATGCACTCGTAGCTGCTGGTCTTGATGAAGAACATTTCCTTCATCTTTCAAATCAAATTTCTGGTGGACAAATTCAACGTGTGGCTATTGCTCGGGCTCTTGTAAATGATCCATCACTTATTTTAGCTGATGAACCGACAGGGAATTTGGATTCTAAAACAGGAGAAATCGTTCTGGGGACTTTTGAAAAATTAAATAAAGAACTTGGACGCACAATTATTTTAATTACACATGAGCAAGATGTGGCTGAACATGCAGATAGAATTATTTTTATTAAAGATGGTCAAATTTTGTATGATAAACCAACACAAAAGAGATTGGCTAAAAAATAATATGAAAACTACAGATATATTACATGAAACATATTCTTCACTTCTTGCGAACAAGGCTCGGTCTGGTTTGACGATGCTAGGTATTATTATTGGTATTGCTTCTGTAATAGCGATGATTTCGATTGGTAATGGGGCAAAGGCTTCCATTCAATCAAGTATTGAAGGTCTTGGTTCTAATCTTTTAACAATTCTTCCGGGGATTGTGCAACCAGGCAGAGGAATTGTTTCCTCTGGAAGAGGTACAGCACAAACTTTAAAAAATACAGACATTGCTGTAATTCAATCACTCGACGGTATAGGTGCTATTTCTCCAGAGGTCTCAAGACGTTTTCAAATTGTTGCTACAGGGAATAATACCAATACGACTGTGACTGGAGCAACTCCTGAATATATGACTGTACATAATCTTGTGATTGGTGATGGATCATTTATTTCTGATTCTAACCAAAGAAGTATTGGTCGGCAAGCAGTCCTAGGTGCTACTGTTGCTACAGACCTTTTCCCTGATCAAAGTCCTATTGGTAAATCAATTCGTATTAATAAAGTAAATTTTACTGTTATTGGAGTCGTTGCGGCTAAAGGTGGCGCAGGATTTTCTGGACCAGATGATATGGTTTTTGTACCACTTTCGACAATGCAAAAAATTCTTTCTGGTGCAGATTATCTTTCTACAATGTCAGTTAGTGTTACTAATAAAGATGATATGAGTGCTGTAAAAGATGCTGCTACAATTGCGCTTCTCAATAAACATAATGTGGCTGAAGCAGATTTTTCAATTATTTCTCAAGAAGATATTTTAGGGACACTTTCACAAGTGATAAATACTTTTACGATTTTTCTCGCAGCGATTGCCTCAATCTCTTTGCTTGTCGGAGGAATTGGAATTATGAATATGATGCTGACGACTGTGACTGAACGTACAAAAGAAATTGGTTTACGAAAAGCTATCGGGGCGAAAAGACGAGATATAAATATGCAATTTTTAGCTGAAGCTGTGGCTCTGACATTTACCGGAGGAGTAATAGGAGTAATTCTTGGGTGGCTGATATCATTTGGAGTGAGTGCGACAGGGCTCGTGCAAACGCAAGTCTCACTTTCTTCTGTTCTGTTGGCTTTCGGCGTGTCGGCCTTGATTGGAATAATTTTTGGATATTATCCTGCTCGTCGTGCTGGAATGCTAAACCCAATAGATGCTTTGAGGTACGAATAAAAAGCTCCTAATCTATGGAGCTTTTTTTGTTTTTCTGCTAAGATAGAGTTTATATTATGGATTTAAAGAAAATTAGAAATTTTAGTATCATAGCACACATTGACCACGGGAAATCTACCTTGGCTGATAGAATGCTCGAAATAACTCATACGATTGAGACACGTAAAATGCGTGACCAGGTTCTTGATTCTATGGAGCTTGAACGAGAAAGAGGTATTACTATCAAAATGCAACCAGTGCGTATGGAATATAAGATGCACCCCCTCCCAACCTCCCCCTTAGCGAAGGGGGAGGAGAACACCACATACACTTTAAACCTTATAGATACTCCAGGACATATAGACTTTTCCTATGAAGTTTCTCGTGCTTTAAAGGCCGTAGAAGGGTCTATTTTGCTCGTTGACTCAACTCAGGGGGTCCAGGCTCAAACACTTACTACACTCGCTATGGCTCGTGAGGGAGGGCTTAAAATCATCCCTGTACTCTCAAAAATAGACTCACCACTTTCTCGTGTAGATGATGTCAAAGATGAAGTTATAAAGCTTTTAGATTGTGATCCAGATGAGATACTTCTCGTTTCTGGACGTACAGGCGAAGGTGTAGAAAATCTTTTAAATGAAGTCATAAAAAGAGTGCCACCTCCAGTCGAAACTTTTATAGACACCACTAGTTGCCGTGCACTTATTTTTGATTTTAAATATTCAAATCACAAGGGTGTGATTGTTTATGTGCGAGTTCTTGATGGAAAAATTTCCAAAAATGAAAATTTACTTTTTTCTGTTTCTAAAGAAAAATTTACCTCACTCGAAGTTGGAACATTTTCTCCAGAAGAAACTCCTTGTGAATTTTTAAAAGCAGGTGAGACAGGATATATTGTGACTGGTATTAAAAAGCCTGGTATTGCGAGCGTCGGAGATACTATTACATTATTGAAAAATCCATTGCCAGAACTTCCTGGATATATGCAACCTCGCCCTGTCGTCTGGGCTTCAGTTTTCCCTGAAGATGCAGATCAATTTAACGATTTGAAAGCAGCCCTCGGCAAACTTCGTCTTTCTGATTCATCTTTTTCTTACGAAGAAGAGTCTAGTGGATCACTCGGACGTGGTTTTCGTTGTGGTTTTCTTGGTATGCTTCATTTGGAAATTGTTATTGAAAGATTGAAAAGAGAATTTAATTTGGCCTTAGTGGTGACTACTCCATCTATTACTTATGAAGTGACTTTAAATAATGGTAAAAAAGAAAAAATATATTCACCATATTTTTTCCCTGAAGAGGGAAACATAAAAGAAGTTTTTGAGCCTTGGGTTTTTGTAAAAATTATTACCCCATCTATTTATCTTGGTCCAATAATGCAATTGCTTTTTGTGCATGAAGCAGAAGTGGGTGAGACAGAAAGTTTTGGAGACAATCGCTCATCAATATCACTCAAAATGCCACTACGTGAATTGATGCGAAACTTTTTTGATGAATTGAAATCTGTCTCTTCTGGTTATGCTTCTATTTCCTATGAAATTGCTGAAATGCGTGAAGCCAATGTGACTCGTTTAGACTTGCTTGTGGCTGAAGAAATTATCCCAGCTTTCTCTCGAGTTGTATCTAGAAAAAGAGTTCAAGAAGATGCTGAAGAAGCCGTAGAAAAATTACATAAACTTTTACCAAGGCAAATGTTTGCGACAAAAATCCAAGGTAAAGCCTTGGGTAAAATTATCTCCTCAAAAACCACTCAAGCTTTTATGAAAGATGTGACACAGCATATGTATGGAGGAGATATTACTCGTAAAATGAAGCTTCGAGAAAAACAAAAGAAAGGTAAAAAGAAGATGAAAGAGCGTGGACGCGTAAATATACCTCAAGAGGTTTTTCTTAAGATGATGAGAAGTGGGGAAAATTAAGATAGAGCTTTAAGCTCTATCTTAACGGAATATTGGTGTATAAAGTAAGATCATACTAACGATTATAAAGACGCATAAAACTGTCCAGATAACTTGTATTTTCTTTTTGTGTTTCTTGTGTAAAAGCATATACTTATATTAGCAAATTATGAAGAATTTTCAAGAGCAAAATATTTTTAGTAGAATTATACATTCCAAACTTGGTCTGATTTTTTTGGCTATTTTTATTATATTTTTCAGTTGGAATGTCATAAGATTTGCTGGAAAAGATAAAGAAATTATTAAAAATAAAAATATATCAGCAGACAAAATAACACAATTACAACAAGAAAAAGATAGGCTGACAAAAGATATAAACAATCTAAATACACAGAGCGGTGTAGAAGAAACGATTCGTGACAAATTCGGTTTGGCGAAAGAAGGTGAGGGGATGATCGTGGTAGTAGATACTCAAGATCAAACAACTGATCCAAATATTCAAGCAAATACTACTATTTTGTCTAAAATAAAAGGGTGGTTTAAATAAAATACTTTATGATATAATGTAAGTCTTAATAATTAATTTTAAATAATTTATGAAAAATGTAACAATATATTCAACACCGACATGTCATTTTTGTCACTTAGCAAAGGACTTTTTTAAGGCAAATAACGTGGCTTATACAGAATACGATGTAGCTGCAGATATGGAAAAGAGGAAAGAAGTCGTTGAAAAAAGTGGTCAAATGGGCGTGCCAGTTATAATTATTGGAGAAGATTTAATTGTCGGTTTCAATAAACCAAAAGTAGCTGAATTGCTCGGAATAGCCATATAACATATAAGAACTTACTTAATGTCCCTAGATTTGTTTAAGGTTCTATGTTAATATTAAATTATGAGAGGTATACAAACTTCTAATAAAATAGTTCAAGAAATTAAAAAACTTAGATCTGAAGGGGATAGTATTCTTGAGATATCAAAAATAGTTGGTAAAAGTAAGTCTATTGTTTCAAAATACGTTAAAGATATAAAAATTCTTCCACAGTATGAATATCTTCTAAAAGAAAAACAAGGAGGTAGTAAGTCGCGTTCTTTAAAAGAGTGGAAGGATTCAGAGATAAAATCAAAAAAAATAATTAATACTCTTTCTAGTAAAGAAAAATTATTAATTCTAGCATGTTTATATTGGGGAGAAGGAACTAAAACTGAACTTAATATTATAAATAGTGATCCAGAAATGCTTCGGGTTTTTATAATTTCTTTAAAAGAATTAGGAATAGATAATTCTAAAATAAAAGCAACAATAAGAATTTATGAAGATTTAAAAGATAACGATATTATTAATTTTTGGTCAAAGGCTATTGATCTTCCAAAAGAATGTTTTAAAGGTATTAATTTATTAAAAGGTAAAAAAGTTGGTAAATTAAAACATGGTATGTGTAGAATAAGGGTTGAAAAAAGTAAAGATTACTTTAAACTAATTATGTCTATAATAGAAAGAATTAAAGACTTGTCCTTATAGTTCAATGGATAGAATAGCTCACTCCTAACGAGCTGATTCAGGTTCGACTCCTGATAAGGACACCTTAAACGAACTATTTGAAATTTAAAATTTTTATGATAGTATATTCTTATGAATCCAGAAGAGAAACAAATGTTGCAAGAAGCCTTAACCCTTTCTAGGGATAATAATTCTATTCTTCGTACAATGAGAAGAAATCAACGTTGGGCATCTGTGATGCGTGTTATTTACTGGGTCATAATCATAGGTATTTCTTATGGTGCATATGTTTACACACAGCCGTATTTAGACAAAGCTGCTACTCTTTTCAAATCTTCCCAAGCTCAGCTTGATAGTTTGAAAGGTTTGAGCGATAAATTTAAATATTAGTTTTTAAGCCAAGATAGCTGTTTTAGTAAATAACGCAGAATTTTAAAATTAAATAATAAGCCAAGATAGCTCAGTTGGTAGAGCGCTCCCCTGAAGAGGGAGATGTCCCCAGTTCAAATCTGGGTCTTGGCACACTAAAATAAAAAACCGCTTAGAGCGGTTTTTTATTTTTTATATAGATTTTACTTTTACGTTCTTTTTCTTTTCTTTATCTATTTTGGGAAGTTTGAGAGTGAGGAGTCCGTGGCGTTCTGTGGCTTCGGCATCATCTGGTTCTACTTCAGCGGGCAGGGAAAGAGTTCTAGAAAAAGTACCCCAGTAGAGTTCTTTAGCAAAATAATTTTCTTCGTTGATAGTACGAGATTCTTCTCTTTTACCACGAATAGTGATCATATCACGAGCAATTGTGATTTCTAGATCTTCAGGGCGCACACCAGCCACCATTGTCTGCACAATGATATCTGAAGGAGTTTGGTACACGTCGACAGTGAGCTCAGCCTCTTCGACTTCTTCTTCCATCCAAGCAGGAGCTTGGCCTGTTTTACCACCTTTACTTTGCACAGAGATTTTTTTTACATCTCGAGGACTTTCTTCTTCGACATATTCTTCTTCTACACCTCTACCTGTTAACCTTTCGAAAAATGATCTTTTTTTATTAAACATAAATTAATTTATTTTTTTAAGACGAAATTTATATTCGTCGCTCATTCTTCTTAGTTTTTCAATAAGAAGAATATTTATAATAGTTACGACCCATAGAAAACCAAAAACTTTTAAAAAATTATTACTACTATCCATTATAAAAAAATTAAAGGCACTATGCAAGGTGATAGCCATTAATATTCCAAAAATGAAATAAATTTTCTTTGCAAAATAGTTCATGTAGAAACATAGACCTAAAGAAATACCTATCAAGCCACTCGAAACAGCATGTAATAAAGTCGATCCTAGAAATCGTAATTGAGTAGTGAGTAGGTTTACAGTAGCATGATCTAGGGATAATGGTTTTACAAGGAAAAGAACATTTTCAAGGGCAGCAAATCCTAAAGCCCCTGTGATGAGATAAATAGCCCAGTCTTTAGGTTCTTTGATTAAAGAGGTTCTACCTATAATTAGTAAAACAGCTATATATTTTATAATTTCTTCTGCTCCAGCCCAAGAAATTATTTGATAAGTAGAATTAGAGACATGAGACTGAATAAATTGTTCTATTGGTAATACAAAAACAACTGAAATCATTCCTATAACAAAGCACATAAACAGAACTCCTCGTGGCTCTGTTTTTTTCTCATCTTCACGTAACCAAAACCATAGCCAAACTAAAGCAGGTAAAATACCTGCTAAAATGGCGATTCCAAATGTTTTTGGGTTATTAATCATTATTTGGGTTTACCCTGAGCGTAGTCGAAGGGCCAGTTTTCAACTATTAAAAGATTTTTGTTTGGTATAGGTAGCATAGACCAAATTTCTTCTGTGACGAAAGGCATAAAAGGGTGGAGGACTTTCAAACAATTAGTCCAAATGGAAACAAGTGCAGTTTTTCTTTCTTCAGCTTTTTCTCCGCCTTCTAAAATTATTTTTTTACTTTCTTCAATAATTTCATCAGCAAATCTGTGCCAAATGTAATGATATATTTTTTCTGATGCTAAATGAAAACGATAATTATCCATGTCACTGGTAATATCTTCAATTGTTTTTTTAAATTCTTCTACAAGTGAATTCTCCTCCCCATTAGCCAAGGGGGAGGCTGGGAGGAGGTGAAAGTTTTTTTCGTCAACATTGTCTAGAACAAAACGAGTAATATTCCAGATTTTATTTGCAAAATTTTTGTAACCTTTTATTTTGTCTTCTGAAACCTTACTATCAGTACCAGGAGCAGTACCTACTATGAGAGCCATACGTCCTGCATCAGCACCAAATTTTGCTGCTATGTCGAGTGGATCGATACCATTACCAAGAGACTTGGACATTTTTCTTCCTTGTCCATCTCGAACAGTACCATGAAGGAATACTTTTTTAAATGGAACTTCTCCAATAATATATTCTGTCATTAAAACCATTCTGGCTACCCAGAAGAAAAGGATTTCATATCCAGTTTCTAGTACGTCTGTCGGATGAAAATCGGCCAAATCTTTTGTTTTTTCAGGCCAGCCGAGGGTAGAAAAAGTCCAAAGCCCAGAAGAGAACCAAGTATCAAGTGTATCTTCGTCTTGTTTCCAATCTTCACCTTGTGGAGCTTCTATTCCGCAATAAATTTCTTCTTTGCCTTCCGTGAGCGAAGTCGAACGGTACCACACAGGTACACGGTGCCCATACCAAATTTGGCGTGAGATACACCAGTCACGAAGATTTTCAATCCAGTGGAAATATGTTTTTGAAAAATAATCAGGAATAATTTCAATTTCTTTATTTTCAAAAGGTACACGCATTAAATCTTTGAGAGTTTTGTTGTCTCTTTCTGGTATTGGTTTGTTTACATTTATGAACCATTGTAATTTTGGAAGTGGCTCTACGATTCCACCAGTTCTTTCTGCGGTAGCTACATTTTGTTTTATATCTTCTTCTTTTTCTAAAAGATTATTTTCACGAAGCCAAGACACTATCACTTCTCGCGCATCAGTGACTTTTTTACCGAGTAAGTTTTCTCCACCGACAGTCATTTTTGCATATTCATTGATAACTTGTGGTCGAGGAAGGTCGTGTCTATCTGCCATTTCCCAGTCGATCATAGAGTGTGCAGGAGTCACACCGAGGGCTCCTGTACCGAAAACAGGGTCAACTTCTTTATCAGCGATTATTTTTATATGTATTGGAACACCACAGAATTCTAAGTCATATTCTTTATCAATATATTCTGTGTAGCGAGTATCGTCAGGATGCACAGCTACAGCTACGTCTCCGACTTTTGTTTCAGGGCGACTTGTAGAAATAGAAATAGGGAAGTCTTTACTATATTTAAAAGTATATAATTTTGAAGTTCTTTCTTCATAAACTATTTCATCATCAGAAATTGTTGTTTGGCCTTTTGGGTCCCAGTTCACAATTCTGTTGCCACGATAAATAAGACCGTCATCATACATTTTTTTGAATGTTGTATTAACAGCGAGATTTCTCTTTTCATCGAGAGTGAATGCTTCACGAGACCAATCACAAGAGGCTCCCATTACGCGGACTTGAGAAACGATAGTATCATGACTTTGTTGAGCAAATTCTTTAATTTTTTTTAGCATTTCTTCACGTCCTAAATCATGACGAGATTTTCCTTCTTTCTTTTGAATTTCTTTTTCAACTTTTGATTGAGTTGCGATAGCAGCGTGGTCTGTTCCTGGAAGCCATAGAGTTTTGTATCCTTGCATTCTCTTGTAACGGATCATTATATCTTCGAGTGTGATCATTAGAGCGTGACCCATATGTAAAACACCTGTCACGTTTGGTGGAGGCATCATTATTGTGTAGTTTTCTTTACGATCACCAGGTAAATTGTCGGGATTAAAAAAACCAGACTCTTCCCAGAGCTTATATACTCTACTTTCAGTATTCGCCGGATCGTACGGCTTTAAGAACTTTTCATTGATTTCCATGCTTATAATATAGCATTTATAAGCTTAATCCGCCAACTGCCTTGATTTTATCAAAGCCTGTTTTTTTTGCTTTATTTCGGCGGAAGTAGCCGACTAGAGCGATCATGACTGCATTATCCATCGAGAGTTTTTTGCCAGGGAATAATACTTTAATTTTTGGATTTTCAGCTTTTATTTTTTGAGTTAATATTTTTTTCAGTCTTTTGTTCGCTGAAACACCACCACCGACGACTATTGTTTTTACTTTATGTTCTTTTATAGCCTTGAGTGTTTTGTGTGTGAGTACATCGACTACAGCGTCTTCGAATTCGCATGCGATTGCTTCTTTCATCCCTACAAACTGGAGTTTGTCAGGATGTTCTTTTTGTAAGTCTCTTATTAAATATAATACTGCAGTTTTTAAACCAGAAAAAGAAAAATCATAATTTTTTGTATACATCATCGGACGAGGGAGTTTCAACTCCTCCCCATTCGCCAAGGGGGAGGTTGGGAGGGGGTGCTTTCTACTTTTTTCTGCCAATCTCGAAATCTCTGGTCCACCAGGGTATGGTAATCCCATCATGCGTGCGACTTTGTCAAAAGCTTCACCGACAGCATCGTCGACAGTTTCACCTATAGTTTTATATTTCATCCAATCTTTTGCGAGAACTAATTCTGTATGTCCACCAGAAACTAATAGTGAAAGAATAGGGAATTCAATTTTTGGCATTTTAAAACTTCCAGAATTTTTCCCAAATACTGAGAGAATATGACCTTCCATGTGGTTTACTGGCAGAAGTGGTACATCCCATTTTTTTGAAAGTTCTTTTGCAAAGACTATTCCAGTCCAAAGTGCTGGCTCGAGTCCTGGGCCATAGGTGACAGCAATAATGTCTATATCAATTTTTTCCTGCCCTTTAGAAGGGGAGGTGCCCGTAGGTCGGAGGGGTCTAATTTTAGCTTTCTTCAAAACCTTTTCTAAAAGTATTGGTAAATTTTTTATATGTTCTCTTTTTGCGAGCGCAGGGAAGACACCTCCATACGGTGCATGAATTTTTATTTGAGAAGATATGCCTTCAGCTAATACTTTAAAAGTAGGATTTTTTTCTCCACCTTTCACTTCCAAGATAGCTATTCCAGTGTCATCACAGCTCGTTTCAATACTTAAAATACGCATGTGCGCGATACAGGATTCGAACCTGTGACATCGTCAACGTCAATGACGCGCTCTACCAACTGAGCTAACCGCGCAAAACTTCTAACTTTGCATGATCTGATTATATACTAAAATAGCATTAAATTTCAAGTTATTTTTATACTTGATAAAAAAAGTATTTTATGATATTGTAATTAAAATTAATTCTTTAATAATAAATTAAAATGGTAAAACATCCTCAAATTATTCAGGGTGGTATGGGAATTGATGTTTCCAAATACACCTTATCCAATACTGTTTCTAGACTAGGTGGTCAAGGAACAATTTCTGGTGTTACTCTAGAAAGGGTAATGACACGTACATTGCAAAATGGTGATTTGAATGGAGACGTTCGAAGAGCTCTTAGACATTTGCCTTTTAAAGAAATCAGTGAAAAAATATTGAAAAATTATTTTGTTGAAGGAGGAATACAAAAAGGTATATCCTATAAAGGAGTTCCATTTTTGAGTATTAATCCACCGGCAAGTCTTATCGAGTTAATCATCGCTGCAAATTTTGTGTATGTGTGGTTAGCAAAAGAAGGTCACACCAGTCCAATTAGTATTAACTATTTGGAAAAAGTTTCAATGCCACATATTTATGCTATTACTGGTGCAATGTTGGCTGATGTAGATTTTATTACAATGGGTGCTGGAATTCCAATAAAAATTCCAGCTGTTATAACTGCAGTACAAAATTGGGAAACAGCCTCTTATCCTATTCCAGTTCTTGGTAAAGATGGGAAAAAATTTGATTATGTAATGAGTTTTAATCCTCAAACTTTTTTAGGAGAAAAACCATATGAAATCAATAAACCAGGGTTTATTCCAATCATTTCATCAAATCTTTTAGCTACACTATTCACTACAAAATTACCTCAGGGTAGTGTTTATGGTTTTGTGGTAGAGGAGCCGACAGCCGGAGGACACAATGCTCCTCCGAGAAATAAGGTTGAGTACGGTGAAAAAGATTTTGTGAATTATGAAAAGTTGGCTGAACTTGGTTTGCCATTCTGGATTGCTGGAGGTTACGCTTCTCCAGAAAGGTTACAATGGTCACTTTCTATGGGTGCAAAAGGAATTCAATGTGGATCTATTTTTGCTCTTTGTGAAGAGTCTGGAATGAATCCTAAAATTCGGAAACAACTTCGAAAATTTGGTTTTAACGGTCAATTAGATATTAAAACTGATTTCAAAGTTTCTCCAACGGACTATCCATTCAAAGTGGCTCAGTTAAATGAGACTCTTTCAGAAGAAAATGTTTACAGTTCTAGAGAACGCATTTGTTCTCAAGGAGGACTTATTGTTCTTTATGAAAAGGAAAATGGTTCTATTGGTTATAGATGTCCTTCTGAACCCGTTGAAAAATATCTTTCTAAAGGTGGAGAGGTGGGAGATACTATTGGCAGAGGTTGCCTTTGTAATGGTCTATTATCAACAGCTGGATTGGGGGACTCATGGGAGCCACCAATCGTCACATTAGGTGATGACACCAGTTTTCTATTTGAACTTATGGAAGATGAGAATAGTTCTTATGGAGCTATAGATGCTATGAGGTATCTAAACAGTTTTTATTAATTTAAAACCCCTTGGGAAACCAGGGGGATTTTTACGTATTCTAACCAATAGCTTGGAATCACTTTGATATAATTTGATTAGGCGTTTTTAAATTTAAACTTAAATGTAATCGTTCGTAGTTGTAGTATTGCAAATATTTCTTCAATGCACAATTGATACTTCTGACATTGGTATG